>CAZTGC010000001.1:0-399038 GCA_964612975.1 uncultured Dictyoglomota bacterium
AGGGAAGGTGGCAAGACTGTTGGAGCCGGTGTCGTTACTAAGATCATTGAGTAGGTAAAAGAAGGGGAAATTAATGAGGGTAAATGTAATATTAGCATGTGTTGAATGTAAAAATAGAAATTATATAACAGAGAAAAATAAAAAGAACGATCCTGATAGGATAGAATTAAGAAAATATTGTCCAAAGTGTAAGAAGCATACTGTTCATCGAGAAACAAGGTAGGCCCGTAGCTCTAATAGGAAGAGCACCGGACTCCAAATCCGGGGGTTGCAGGTTCGAGCCCTGCCGGGCCTGCCAAAATTTGTCTATAAGAGAGGTTTTAAAATGGCAATTAAAAGTAAATTTACTATAAGGGAAAGATTAAAAAATTTTTGGGTTGGAGAAAAAATGGAGCTAAAAAGGGTTTTATGGCCTGACAGAGAAAAGGTCATAAAACTCTCTATTGCTTTGGGAATAATGCTTTTTTTTCTTATTACCTTAATTGCCTTCTATGATTTTATTTTTAGCATAATAACTTCATTAATATTGGGGATTTCTTCAGGATAGAAGGAGCATTGGTATGACTGAAGGAAAATGGTATGTAATACATACTTTAGCAGGACATGAACATAAAGTTAAAGCTATCATTGAGAAACAAATTAAACTTCTACATTTGGAAAATAAAATATTTGATATTGTTGTTCCCGAAGAAAAGGTTATGAGAGTTAAAGGGGGACGTAAAAGTATTCAGACTAAAAAAGTCTTTCCAGGATATCTTTTTGTTAGAATGGTGGAGGACGAAGAAGCTAAAAGACTTATTAGGACTACATCTGGAGTCACAGGTTTTGTTGGGGCTCAAGGAAAACCAAGTCCTCTAAATCCCGAGGAAGAGTATTGGATTAAAAAATTTATTGAACAAAAAGAAATAAAACCTGAACTTAAGGTTAAAAAGGGTGATAGGGTATATATAAAAAGTGGACCTTTTATGGGTTATGAAGGACAAGTGGATGAAATTTATCCAGAAAAAGGAACTGTAAGGGTTCTATTATCAATTTTTGGGAGGGAAACCCCAACTGAGATAGATCATACACAAGTAGAAAAGACAAGTTGAGGAGGGAAATAAAGTGCCAAAAAAGATTGTTGGTAAGATAAAGTTAAATTTAACAGCAGGAAAGGCTACACCTGCGCCACCTGTAGGTCCTGCCTTAGGGCAATATGGTGTGAACATTATGGAATTTTGTAAAGCTTATAATGCTGTTACTGCAGGGCAAGATGGAATTATTCCTGTCGAAATAACTATTTATGAGGATAGAAGTTTTACTTTTATTACGAAAACTCCTCCAGCTTCTGAACTTCTTAAAAAGGCTGCTGGAGTGGAAAGGGGTTCTGGAGAGCCTAATAAGAATAAAGTTGGTAGAATTAATAGAAGTAAACTTAAAGAAATAGCTGAGGTTAAAATGAAAGATTTAAATGCTAAAGATATTTCTGCAGCTATGAAGATAATAGAAGGAACAGCAAGAAGTATGGGAATAGAAATTGTTGAAGATTGAAGGAGGATTAGAAGAATGGCAAAACATGGTAAAAGGTATTTGCAGACTTTATCTTTAATTGAGTCAAATAAATTATATGATTTAAATGAATCTGTTGCTTTAGTGAAGAAATTGGCTACTGCTAAATTTGATGAGACTATAAATCTTTCTGTAAAGTTAGGTGTTGATCCAAGACATGCAGATCAGCAGGTTAGGGGAACAGTTGTTTTACCTTATGGAACTGGAAAAGAGAAAAAAGTTTTAGTCTTTGCAGAAGGTGAAAAAGCCCAAGAAGCAAGGGAAGCAGGAACAGATTATGTAGGAGGAGAAGACTTAGTAAAGCAAATAGAAAGTGGGTGGTTGGATTTTGATGTGGCTATAGCTACACCTGATATTATGGGTATATTAAAAATACCATCAAGATTAGGTAAAATTTTGGGTCCTCGAGGATTAATGCCAAATCCAAAGGCAGGAACTGTTACTCAAGATATATTCAAAACTGTAAAAGAATATAAAAGCGGTAAGGTAGAGTTTAGAACTGATAGATATGGAATAATTCATGTGCCCATTGGGAAAGCTTCCTTTTCAGAAGAAGCATTGTTTAAAAATCTTGTCACAGCTTTATATGCAATCCTAAGGCTAAAGCCTGCGGTAGTAAAGGGACAATACTTTAGGAGCATATATATTTCTCCTTCCATGGGTCCAAGTGTTCCTATTGAGACAAAAAATTTAGCAGAAATTTTGCGTAGGGAGGAAGTAGCGTAGGGATAATTTTATAATTAGAATAGAAGGCCAAAGACCGTAGGTTTTTTAAATTCCTACGTAGGCCTTACTGGTTTTGAAAAAAAATTTCCAAAGGAAAGCCAGAAGGCTTTCCTTTGTTTTAGTCAAAAGGAGGTGAAAAATTGCCAAAAAAAGAGAAGGAACTAAAAGTAGAAGAAATCTATCAGAAATTGTCCCAATCAAGTAGTGTTATTTTTACAGATTTTAAAGGTTTAACAGTAGCAGAACTTTCTCAATTAAGAGCAAAGCTAAGGGAGGTAGGAGCAGAATATAGAATAGTGAAAAATACCTTAGCTTTGAGGGCCTTTCAAAGATATTTTCCTCAAGGAAATGTAGAGGAATATCTTAAGGGCCCTACCGCATTTACCTATTGTTATGGAGATCCCTTTGGGATTCTAAAAATACTTATGGATTTTTCCAAGAATCATGAAGATTTAAAATTAAAGGGTGGTATTATTGATGGTGAATTATATAATTCTAAGGAAATAAAAGAATTAGCTAATTTACCACCAAAAGAAGTATTGTTAGCTAAGCTCATAGGAGGTATAAATACTCCTTTGACAAGGTTAGTATTTGGGTTAAAATGGCCAATTAATCAATTGGTATGGGCCTTAGAGACTATTAAAAAAGAAAAAGAAAAAACCTTAGAACAATAAAGGAGGATTTGAGATGAATAAGGAAGAAATTATTCAAGCCATCAAGGAAATGAAGGTTTTAGAGTTGGTAGAGTTGGTAAAGGCATTAGAAGAGGAATTTGGAGTTAGTGCAGCAATGCCAGTCGTTACAGCTGCGGCTTCTGTAGGGCCAACTAGTGCACCTGTAGAAGAAAAGACAACCTTTGATGTTATATTGAAAGATGCTGGAGCTAATAAGATAAAAGTATTAAAAGTAGTTCGTGAAGTTACAGGATTAGGCTTAAAAGAGGCAAAGGATTTAGTCGATTCTACCCCAAAGTCAGTAAAGGAAGGAGTTAGCAAAGAAGAAGCAGAAGATATAAAGAAAAAATTGGAAGCAGAAGGTGCAGTGGTAGAGGTTAAATAAAAAAGGGGAAGAGTTTATTCTTCCCCTAATTTAAATCCATCATGTAAAGTCTGAACAGCTTTCTCTACTAAATCTCTTCTAATAATACAGGTAATTTTTATTTCTGAGGTTGTAATCATCTCAATGTTTATTCCATTTTCTGCTAATATTCCAAACATTTTTGCTGCAATTCCTGGGGTTCCTTGCATGCCCCATCCTATTATTGATACCTTTCCTATCTGGTCATCATAAAGAACATCTTTAGCATTTATTTGGGAGATTATTCCCTTTACAATTTTTAAAGCATTAAATAATTCCTTTTCAGGAACAGTAAAGGATAAATCAGTGATTCCATCTTTACTTACATTTTGGACAATATCATCCACATTAATAGCTGCATCCCCTAAAGGAGCAAAGATCTTATAGGCTATACCCGGCTTATCTGGTACCCCAAGAACAGTTATTTTTGCTATATTCTTATTATGAGCAATTCCTGTTATCTTTCTTCTCCCTTCCATTTTTTCAACCTCCCCAATAGAAGTTCCAGAATTTTCATTAAAACTTGATCTTACTATGACTGGTACTTTATAAGTAGCTGCTAAGTCCATGGCTCTTAATTGCATTACTTGTGCTCCTTGGCCTGCAAGTTCCAGCATTTCTTCGTAAGAAATATAGTCTAATTTTCTCGCAGATGGTACAACCCGTGGATCTGCAGTAAATATCCCCTCAACATCAGTATAAATTTCACAAATATCTGCTTTTATAGCATGGGCCAGTGCTACTGCTGTTGCATCAGAACCTCCCCTTCCAAGGGTCGTTATATTATTATTATCTAAATCATAACCTTGAAATCCTGCTACAACTACAACTTTTCCTAAACTTATTTCTTTTAATATTCTTTCCGATTTTATACATGTAATTTGCGCCTTTGTATGAATAGAATTAGTGTATATTCCTGCCTGTCTTCCAGAAAGGGATATAGCTGGAATTCCTAACTCATGTAATGCTATTGTTAAAAGAGCAGATGAAATTCTCTCTCCTGAAGATAATAAAACATCCATTTCTCTTGGGCTTGGATTTTTAGTTATTTCTTCCGCCATAGAAATTAGTTCGTCAGTGGTATCTCCCATAGCAGATACTACAACTACAATTTTATGCCCTTCTTTATAGTATTTATAAATTCTTTTTGCAACATTTTTAATCCTCTCTATATTACCGACAGAGGTTCCCCCAAATTTCTGGACAATTAACCCCACTTTTAACCTCCTTTAATAATCTCTTCTAATATTTGAACAGCATTAAGGGCTGCCCCTTTTCTTATATTATCAGCTACCACCCAAAAATTTAAAGTATTTTCTTCAAAAAGATCTTTTCTTATTCTTCCTACAAAAACCTCATCTTTTCCATCACAAAAAAGAGGATAAGGATATATTTTCTCTTGTGGAGAATCCAAAACCTTTATTCCAGGGGCTTTATTTAAAATATTGTAAATCTCCTCTAAGGAAAAGTCCTTTGAAAAGGTAGCAGTTATAGACTCAGAATGTCCTCTAATGAGAGGAATTCTTACACAGGTTGCAGAAATCTTCAGATTTGGAAGATGCATGATTTTTCTGCTTTCTCTAACCATTTTCATCTCTTCACGAGTATAGTTATTTTCTTCAAAGCTATCTATCTGGGGAATAATATTAAAGGCAATTGGATATGGGAAAACTTTTGGTTCTATTTTATTACCATTTAAAAATTCTCTTGTCTGGTCCAATAATTCTACTATCGCATCCTTGCCTTTGCCTGATACCGATTGGTATGTAGAAACAACAATCTTTTCTAAGTTAAATTTTTTATGAAGGGGATACAGAGCAACTACCATCTGTATCGTAGAACAATTTGGATTTGCAATAATATTCTTATGCTCCTTTAAATCCTCCAGATTTACTTCAGGAACTACAAGAGGTACATCGGGATTCATTCTAAAGGCGTTACTATTATCTATTACTATTGTTCCTCTTTTTGCTACCTCTGGCGAAATCTCCAAACTTATTTCTTCCCCTATAGATAATAGAGCAAAATCAGCATTTGCTATTTTTTCAGGTTTTGCTTCTTCAACTTTTATTTTTTCTTCTCCGAATTTAACAAAACTCCCCTCAGATCGAAGGGATGCAAAAGCATATAATTCTTTTATAGGGACTTTTCTTTCATAGAGAATTTTTAACATTTCTTGGCCTACTAAGCCAGTGGCTCCAACAACAGCTATTTTATAACTCATATTTTTCTCCCTCCGCACAAATCTTTTCGATTAGAATTCCGTTATTAAATACATCAAGAATTAGAATCTTTCCCTCAATTTTTTGCCTTTTAATTTCTTCTTCTAAGGAGTTTTTAATTACTTCTACCTTATCTTTAAATGTAAAAATTAAGAGAGATGGTCCTGCACCACTTAAAACTACCCCTAAGACTCCATCTTCAGTTTCTTTATCTAAAAAGAATTTTGACTCAGGAATAAGGGGGAATCTATAGGGTTGATGGAGATTATCTTTAAGTCCCAATTTTATCAATTTCTCATCTTTGTATAAAAACCCAGTAAGAAGGAAGGATAAATTTTGAAGATTTTTGACAACATCATCTCTTAAATACATTTTAGGCAAAATATTGCGTGATTCTTCCGTAGGTAAAGAATAAGAAGGAATGAAAAAAATACCACAAAGATCCCCAGGATATGGAAAACTTGTTAAATATGGAACTCCGTTTTCTATTTTACATATGGTTAGTCCTCCATTATAAGCTCCTGCTAAATTATCAAAATGTCCTTCAAGGGAAAGGGCAAGGATAAATTTTTCTTCTTTTAAAAGACTTTTTCCCGATATAATTTCTGCTGAGTAAATTCCACCCCATATTACTGCAGCGCTACTTCCTAAACCTTTACCTATAGGTATCTGAGAGTTTAGCTGGATTAAATAATTTTCAGGCTTACGTTCTAAAATTTCTAAAGTTTTCGAAAAAGCTTTTAAAAAGAGGTTATCATTTTTGTTCAATTTCTCTAAATCTTCCCCATTATAAATTATTTTTTTATCAAAACAACTTGTATCAATAAAAATCTCTAAAAAAAGATTCCATGCTATAGATAAGGTGTCAAATCCTGGACCTAAATTAGCTGAAGTTGCTGGAATTTTTATTCTTACCCTCATGATTCTAATATTTTAATTAGCTCCTCTATATTTGGTTCTATTTCCTTTGAAATTTTAGCACTTTTTAAAGCAGAATCAGGATCCTTAAGTCCACTACCTGTAAGGATACAAACTATATTTCCATTTAATATTAATTTTTTTTCCCTTAATATCTTTTTTACGCCTGCCCATGATGCTGCAGAAGCGGGTTCAACAAATACTCCTTCTTTACTTGCTAATTCCCTTTGAGCTAAAAGTATTTCCTCATCGGATACCATATCTATAATCCCTTTGGATTCTTTTATGGCACTTAGAGCTTTATCTCCACTCGCAGGATTTCCAATTCTTATTGCTGTAGCAATGGTATGGGGATTCTCTATGGGATGGCCTAGAACTAAAGGAGCAGATCCTTCCGCCTGAAAACCAAGAAGCTTCGGTAGTTTTTTAATTTTATCTAAGGAAAAGTATTCCTTGAATCCCTTCCAATAGGCAGTTATATTTCCTGCATTTCCAACGGGAATAGCTAAGAATTTAGGACTATCTCCTAATAAATCACATATCTCAAAGGCTGCAGTTTTCTGCCCTTCTAATCTAAAGGGATTTATAGAGTTTACTATTTCGATAGGATAAAATTTTGATATCTCCCTTACTAGTTTCAAAGCAGAGTCAAAATTTCCCTTTATACTTATAATTTCAGCGCCATACATTATTGCTTGAGCTAATTTCCCTAAAGCAATGGCATTCTTGGGTAAAAGGACATAAGATTTTATTCGAGATACACTTGCATAAGCTGCTGCAGATGCTGCTGTATTTCCTGTTGAGGCACAAATTATTGCTTTAGCATTATTTTCTAAAGCTTTTGCTACAGCAACAACCATTCCTCTGTCTTTAAAGGAACCTGTTGGGTTCATTCCTTCATATTTTAAAAAAAGGTTAATTTTATATTCTTTGCTTAAGTTATTAGCATAAATAAGGGGTGTATCTCCCTCAAAAAGAGTTATTATTGGAGTCTTTTCATTTACAGGAAGAAAATCTTTATATTTTAAAATTACACCCCTTTTCATTTTACACCTCAATCCTTATTAAGGAATTCCATTCTACTAAAATTGGTAATTTTTGTATCTCAGAGATTGCTTTTTGAATATTTTTTTCATAGGTAATATGGGTTAAAATAACTATTTCTGCCTTTTCATTTTCTATATTTGTTTCTTTTTGTATAACTGAAGCAATACTTATACTATTTTCTCCTAAAATTTTAGCAATTTGAGCTAAAACTCCAGGTCTATCTTGAACCCAAAATCTTAAATAATATCTTGTTTTGATCTCTCCCCATGGTTTTAAATCAGAAGGATATAAATATGCAAAATTGTAATATCTTAGGTGTGAATGGATTATACTATGGCTCAATTCTAAAATATCTGATAATAGAGCCATAGCTGTAGGCTTAGGACCAGCTCCTGGACCATAAAGTATTATATTTCCTCTTCTTTCTTCTTTAAATAAAACTGCATTATTCACACCCCTTACAGCTGCTAAAAGATGATTCTGGGAAATCATTGTAGGATGTACCCTTATTTCTAAAGTCCCATTCTCTTCTTTTGCTAATGCTAAAAGTTTTATAGAATATCCAAGAGATTTTGCATATTCCATATCTCTTAAAGTGATTTTTTCTATCCCTTCTCTAAAGATATATTTAGGTTTTATGGTGGTATGAAAAGCTAAGGAACTTAAGATAGCAATTTTATATACACTATCTAAACCTGAGATATCTTTGTAAGGATCTGGTTCTGCATAACCTTTTTCTTGAGCTTCTTGAAGAATTAAAGAAAATTCAGCCTTGTTTTCTTCCATATTAGTCAGTATATAATTTGTGGTCCCATTCAGAATTGACCATATCTCCTTAATCTTATCTAAAACTAAGCCTTCCTTTATTGCCTTAATTATAGGGATTCCACCCCCTACACTTGCTTCAAACCCTATGTCTACACCTTTTTTCCTTGCGAGCTTAAGTAGTTCATCACCATGCATTGCAATAATCTCCTTATTAGCTGTAACAACATATTTTTCGTTTTCTATAGCTCTTTTAATAAAAGAATACGCTGGCTCTTCCCCTCCCATGACTTCAATAACTAACTTTATATCATAATCATCTAAAATTTCTTCGGGTTTATTTGTTAAATAATAATTAGGAATTATTCTGGGTTTTGAAAGATTCCTTACTAAGACCCTTTTAACCTCTAAAGGCTCGCCTAATAAATTTAGAATATTTTCATTCTCTTTCTGAATTACTTCCCAGAGAGCTTGACCTACTTGTCCGCCACCTAAAAAACCGATTTTCATTTTTGTCCCCTCACCAAGTCTTCAAATTTTTCCCTCTCTACAATAATATAATCTTTCCCATCCTCTAACATTACCACTGCAGGTCTTAAAACTGCATTATACCAGTTAAACATGGAAAAGTTATACGCTCCTGTGGAAAGAATTGCCACTAAATCTCCAAGATTAGGCCAGGGAGCTTCCACTTCTTGAATAAGGATATCGCCAGATTCACAATGTTTTCCTACTAATCTGAATAATTTCCTCTCATTATATTCATTCAGAAATAAGGCAGTATACTTTGCTCCATAAAGGGTGGGTCGAATATTGTCAGACATTCCTCCATCTACTGCAACGTAATTCCTTACATTATATATTTTTTTTCTACTTTCAACTCTATATAAAGTAATTCCTGCTCTTCCCACTAAGGATCTGCCAGGTTCACATATAAGTGTAAAGGAATAAGGGAAATTCTTCTTGAAATTTTCTGATACAAATTTAGCAAGATCTTCAATGGAAGGTGGTATATCTTGAGGTGTATATGCTATTCCCAATCCACCCCCAATACTTATTTCATCTAAGTTAGCACCTATTTTTTTAATTTCTAAACCGATCTTTATCAAAACCTCAGATAAATTTATATATGCACTTAAATCATAAATTTGAGATCCAATATGAGAATGGATTCCTTTAAATTTTATAAAGGGCTCATTTTTAAGAGAAGAAATTAATGATAAAGCATCATCTATAGGTAGACCAAACTTTGTATCTATCTGACCTGTTCTTATGGCTTTGTGAGTATTCACTTCAATGTTAGGAATAATCCTTATTAATATATTGATTTCTTTATTTTTCTTGTTAGTCAAAAATTTTATTTTTTCAACTTCATCAAAATTATCAACAATTATTGCATAGATATCCTCTTCAATGGCATATTCTAACTCTTTTATGGTTTTAGCATTTCCATGAAAATAAATTTTTTTTGAATTTATTCCCGCCTTTCTTGTAAGGTAAAGTTCTCCCCCCGTGGAGACTAAAAAGTTCAATCCTTCCTTATCAAAAATCCTTATTACCTCTAATATGGGTAATGCTTTTACTGCAAATAGAATTTTGAAGGGAACATGAGAGTAGTTAGACCAAGAATCAAGATATCTTCTTGCTTGATCTATTAATGTTTTTTTATCCAAGATATATAGGGGAGTTCCATGTTTTTCTGCTAAATGGGAAATAGGAATTCCTCCTATCTCCCAATCTCCATTTATTTTTTTCATAGTTATTGGAAGTAGCTCGTTATTCATTAACATAGACAGGACTCCCAATATTTTCTTGTCTTACATAGTCATAAAATACTTTTCTTAATTCACTTGTTATTTTGCCAGGTTTTCCATCTCCTATAATTCTCTCATCGATTTTTATGACTGGGACAATTTCTACTGCAGTTCCAGTTAAAAATATCTCATCTGCGTTATAAAGATCATATCGAGTTAATAATTCCTCCTTCACTATAAGATTTAAATACTTTGTTGCCAACTCTATTACTACTGCTCTTGTTATTCCAGCTAAAGCGCCAATATTTACTGGTGGAGTATAGATTATACCTTTTTTTATTATAAATACATTATCTACTGTTGCTTCTGTTAAAAAACCCTGATGATTTAACATTATCCCTTCTGCTGCTCCTGCAATTCTTGCTTCAATTCTTGCCAGGATATTATGTAGGTAATTCAAAGATTTTACTCTTGGATCTAAGACATCTGTTGGAGATCTTCTTGTAGCGACAGTTACTGCTGTTAAACCCTTTTCATAAACTTCTTGAGGAAATACTCTTATCTTATCTGCAATTATAATAATTGTGGGATTATCAACTTCCCATGGGTCAATCCCAAGTCCAAGAGAACCCCGAGTTACTAGTAGTCTTATATAACTATCTCTTAGATTATTTACTCTTACTGTTTCAATAACTGCCTTTTTCATTTCTTCAAAGGAAAGGGGAATTTTTAACCATATGGCTTGAGCAGATGCATATAATCTTTCAAGATGTTCATCTAATTTAAAAACTCTACCGTCATAGCACCTGATTCCTTCAAAGACTCCATCCCCATAAAGCAATCCCCTGTCGTAAACAGAGATTTTGGCTTCTTCTGTAGAAAAAAATTTCCCATTTATGTATATTAATCCCATTTTACTCACTCCTTTTTTTGAAGTAAAATTATATAATTGTTAGCATAAAATTTCAATAAATTTTTGGAAAAATTTATAAGAAAGTGTTATAATGATTTGACATACTACACCTGCTCCAAGCTTGACTTGGGGCCAAAAATTGTCCAGAGGGAGGTAAAAAATGAGAAGTTATGAGTTGATGTGTTTAATCCGTCCAGAATTGACGGAAGAGGAAATACAAAGTTTATCACAAGAAATACAAAATGATATGCAGAATTTAGGAGGAGAGGTTAAGAATGTAGATCTATGGGGTAAGAAGATTTTAGCTTATCCTATAAAGAAAAGGAAAGAGGGCTATTATATAGTTTATAATTTCCTTTTCTCTACAAATCAGTTAAGGGAATTAGAAAGAAGATTAAAATTGAGAGAAGATATTTTGAGATATTTATTAATTCTCAAAGATAAAGGAGCATAAAAAATGTTAAATAAAGTTCTTCTTATAGGTCATTTGACAAGAGATCCAGAAATGAGATATACTCCCAGCGGAATTCCTGTTACTACTTTTAGGATTGCAGTAAATAGACCTAAAAACAGCAAGGGAGAACAAACTGCAGATTTTATAGATATTGTAACTTGGAGGAAGCTTGCTGAAATTTGTGGGGATTATTTGAAAAAGGGAAGGCTTGTAGCTGTTGAGGGAAGCTTAAGAACACGCTCCTATCAAACTTTAGATGGACAAAAAAGAAGGGCAGTTGAGGTTGTGGCTACAAGTGTTCATTTTCTTGGAAGGAAAGAAGAAGCTCCAGAGGTTACTGTTGAAGAAATTCCAGAATCTTCTGAAGAAATTAGTGACGAACAAATTTTAGAGGAAATTCTTGAGGAAAGTGAGGAGGGAAAGGATGAGTAATTCTAAGAATGTTAAAACCCAAGAATTTAGAAGACCAGTAATTAAGAAAAAACATTGTGTGTTTTGTAGTGAAAATATAGAAGATATTGATTACAAAAATATTGAAAGATTGAGAAGATTTATGACAGAAAAAGGAAAGATATATCCAAGGAGGGTCAGTGGAAGTTGTGCTAAGCATCAAAGACGATTGAGTCTTGCTATAAAAAGAGCAAGATATATGGGCTTATTACCTTATATAGTAAAATAAATCTTTGGGGAGAGAAAAACTCCCCAAGGAGGTTTAAATGAGTAATAAAAATACTCAAGCTATAGTTGAAGGAAGCTTAGGGGCTGGGATTTCAGTAATTATTTTTTGGCTCTCTTATCTTTTTTTTCCATTTATTTTTTTATGTTCCCTTCCTTTTCTTTTTTTAAGTTATAAATGGGGGTTTAAAATAAGTTTTATTTCTCTTATAGTATCTTTAACAATTTCAAGTTTTATTCTTCCCCCTTTAAATGCTTGTTTTCTCTATTTCCCTTCAGGAATTTTAGGAATAGTATTGGGTATAGGAATAAAAAAGGAAATAAGTTTGGGTAAGTTATTCCTTTTAGGGGGAAGCATAGGTTTAATTTTAGAGATTCTAACTGTCTTAGGAGGAATGCTTTTATTCAATATCTCTTTTGAAAAAGTATTAGGTATCGATATAATGAGGGAAAGTTTGAAAAATTCTTTCAAATATTTAACGGAAAACCACGATCAATTTATTAAATTTATAAATATAATTATTCCATCTCTGTTAATTCTTTCTGCATTTTTTCAAGTGGTGATAAATTATTGGATTGCTCAAAAAATTCTTATTAGATTTAAATTAAATATAAAGCCTCTACCATCCCTTGATACTTTAAGGGTACCAAAAAAAATTTGGAATATTTTATTCATTGTTTTAGTTTTTTCTATCATTCTTTCTTACTTTTCTTCCTTTGGTATTAATATCTTCAACAATGGAGTGTTTCTTTTACAATTCTTGCTATTAATAGAAGGCTTTTTTGTTATTTGGGGATTTTTGAAAAAATATATTTACTCAAAGATTATAAGAATTTTTATGGTTTTTATCTTTCTATTTAATCCCATTTTAATATTTCTCCTCTTTATTATAGGAATCATCGATATATTTTATCCTATAAGAGAAAAATTTTTATTGAGGGAAAAGATATGAAGAAGCATAAGGTATTACTTCTCAAAGATGTTAATGGTCTTGGAAAAAAGGGGGAAGTAATAGATGTTAGTGATGGGTATGCAAGAAATTATTTATTCCCTCGAGGGCTGGCCCAAGAGGTTACCGAAGGAATGCTTAAAAGCATTCAAGAACAAAAATTATTACAGCAGAAAAAGGAAGAAAGAGCTATAATTAAATTTAGAAAAGATAAAGAAATCTTAGAAAAGGATACTTTCATAATAAAGAAAAAAGTGGGAGAAAGAGGAAAATTATTTGGAGCAATTACCTCTAAGGATATAGTAGAAGAGATCCAGAAGAAATGTAAAATTTCCTTAGATAAAAAGAAGGTTTTGTTGGGGGAGCCTATAAAGAATATTGGTAAATATGAAATTGAAATTAGGCTTCATCCTCAACTTATAGCTAAGATTAAAGTAGAGGTTATTCCAGAATAAAGAAATGAAAAATAAGGAAGAAATCTTAGGAAGAGTTCCCCCACATAATGAAGAAGCAGAGCAGGCAGTGTTAGGAGCAATGCTTCTATCAAGAGATGCTATTGCCAAAGTAGTAGAGGTATTAAGACCAGAAAGTTTTTATTATGAGCACCACAGTATCATTTTTAAAACAATTATTGACCTTTTTGAGAAGGGACTTCCGGTAGATTTGGTATCTGTAACTGAGGAATTAAGGAGTAAGCATCTTTTAGAAAGAGTTGGTGGAAGTGTTTATTTGGCATCTTTATTAGAGGTAGTTCCTACCGCTGCTAATGTGGAATATTATTCTCAAATTGTTGCGGAAAAGGCCCTTTTGAGAAAATTAATCAGTGTTGGAACAGAGATTGTCTCCTTTGGATATAGGGAAAATGAGTCTCCAGAATATTTAGTGGATAAAGCAGAACAATTGATATTTGAAATTGCAGAAACCCATAGATTAATGGGGCCTGTTCCCTTAAGGGAACTCTTGGCAAAAAGTTTCAAAGAAATAGAAAGACTTCATCAAACTGGAAAGCCATATACAGGTATTCCTACAGGTTTTTGGGATTTAGATAGAAAGACAGGAGGTCTTCAACCTTCTGATTTAATACTTGTTGCAGCTCGTCCAGGAATGGGGAAAACTTCTTTTTGTTTAAATATTGCTCAATATATAGCAATAGAGGAAAAGCTCCCTGTAGTAATATTTAGTTTAGAAATGTCCAGTTTCCAGTTGGCTTTACGCATCTTAGGTTCCGAAGCAGGAATTGATATCCACAGACTAAGGACAGGACAAGTTAGAGAAAATGAATGGCCAAAATTAGCAAAGGCTTTTGGCAAATTAGCAGAAGCTCCTATTTATATTGATGATACCCCCAATTTAACTGTTATGGAAATGAGGGCTCGGGCAAGACGTTTAAAGGCAGAAAGAGAATTATCTTTAATTATTGTGGACTATTTACAACTTATAAGATTGTTAGATAAAAATAAAACTGAGCATCAAGAGATATCTGAAATATCCAGAGGACTAAAATCCTTAGCAAGGGAGCTTAATATTCCTGTTATTGCCATATCTCAGCTTTCCAGAGCAGTGGAAACTCGGGCCGAAAGAAGACCACAACTTTCTGATCTTAGGGGTTCAGGGGGATTGGAGCAAGATGCTGATGTAGTAGTTTTCTTATATAGAGAGAATTATTATCGGACTTCCCAAACACCTGAGGAGGAATCCAATATTCCTGAGGAAGTAGAAGTAATTGTTGCAAAACAAAGAAATGGTCCCACAGGAACTGTAAGATTACTCTTCTTAAAGGGTTCTACTTCCTTTAGATCCCTAAGTCTGAGGGAGGAAAGTTAATTGACTATTCTTATTTGCTGTTCTATAATCTTTAAAAGAATGTTATTTTCTTTAAATAAGTTTTTTAATTTTTGAGGAGGTCAACGAAATGGAAGAAAGAGAACAACTTCTATCGCTTATAATCTCATTAGAAGATCAAGAGGAGATAGAAAAATATTTAAGCCAATTCTTAGGTGAGTCAAAAGCAAAGGCAGCTTTGTTAGTGGATAAGAGTGGAACAGTTATTGGTGGGAAGGGTACTGCCTCTCAATTTGATTTTGTTACTATTTCCGCTTTAGCTGCTGGTGCCTTTTCTGCAACTCAAGAATTGGCAAAATTATTAGGCGAGGAAGAATTTTCCTTGATTTTCCATCAGGGGAGAAGAAATCACCTACATATTTCTCATATTGAAAAACAGGTTCTTCTTTTAGTAATCTTTGATGATTCTACTACTCTTGGCATGGTAAGACTTTTTGCTCAAAAGGCATGTCAAAATCTTGCCCAGATAATTAAGAAAATTAGAGAGAAGCAAAAGGAATTACCTCAAGTTGAAATATCCTTTGGAGATGTTGAGGATTTCTTTAAAAAGTAGAGAAAATAGGAGGCATTAAGATTTATGGCAATAGTAAATTATGCAGAAAGGGAGATAACATGTAAGATTGTATATTGTGGTCCAGGACTTTCTGGGAAAACCGTAAATCTTCAACAAATATATAAAACTGTTTCTCCAGAAAGAAGGGGAGAATTGGTTTCCTTAGCAACTGAGACCGAAAGAACTCTATTTTTTGACTTTTTACCCTTAGATGTGGGAACTGTCCATGGATTTAAATTAAGATTTCAGCTTTACACAACACCAGGTCAAGCATTATATGAAGCAAGTAGAAAATTGATCTTAAGAGGGGCTGACGGTTTAGTCTATGTTGCAGACTCCCAAAGGGAAAGATTGGAAGAGAATGTGAAAATTTTTGAATCATTAAAGAAAGAATTATCCATAGTGGGTTATAAATTTGAAGAGATACCCTTTGTTTTTCAGTACAATAAAAGAGATTTACCCAATATATCCCCTGTGGAAGAGTTAAATATTCATCTTAATGTTGATGGAAAATATTCATATTTCGAAGCTATTGCTATAGAAGGAGTTGGGGTAATGGAGACTTTAAAGGGAATAATGCAATTGGTCTTAGCTAAAATAAGTAGAAGATGAAATTTATTGAATCTTTATAAAGGAGTAGATGTATTATGAAGAAATTTTGTCTTTTTTACTTAATATTATTGATAGTATTCTCAGTAGCTTTTTCTCAAGAGGCTATCACCCATGTTTCTCAAGAAATTGAGATTTATTATGGAAATTTGATTGACCCAGATAAATATGTATTGGGTCCAGGGGATAGATTAAGATTATATTTAATTAAAGAAAAAGAAGCTCCAGAAATATATGATCTAACAGTTTCTCCAACGGGTTCCATATCCTTCCCTATGATAGGGAGTATAAAGGTATCAGACTTAACAATAACCCATGCAAGTAAAGAGATATCAAGGCAATTAATTAAGCTATATCCTAAAAGTATAATTTCTTTAGACTTAATATATCCCAGGAGGATAAAGGTATTTATCAGTGGAGAGGTAGGGAATCCAGGAACCTATATCATGCCTGCATTAAGTAGATTAGACGATTTAATTAAGACAGCAGGAGGGTTAAAGTCATCAGCATCTACAAGGGGTATACAAATAAAGAGGAGAAATAATGTAATAGAGGTAGATTATTTAAAATTCTTAAAGGAAGGAGATTTAAGTCAAAATCCCTTTCTTGAGGAAGGGGACTTGATATATATTCCCCTTATGAGGAGGAGTGTAAAAGTTTTAGGGCAAGTGAGAAATCCAGGAATTTATGAGATAAAGGAAGGGGAAAGATTATTAGATGTTTTAAATATGGCTGGTGGTCTTAATGAGAGAGCAGCCCTTGTTGGTGCAGTTTTAGAGAGGCAAAGGGGTGGCAAGAAAGAGATTATTGAGATTGATCTTATTAAATTATTATATGAGAAGGATAAAAGGGTGAATATACCTTTGATAGATGGAGATACCATAACTATACCTGTTAAGGTGGATAAGGTTTATGTTTTGGGCTATGTAAAAACTCCTCAGGTTTTAACATATGTTACTGAAGAGACTAAAACAGGAGAAGAGGGAGAAATAAAAGAGGGAGCAAAAATTAGTGAAATGATTAGAAGAGCAGGGGGAGTTTTACCTGAAGGAAGCCGAAGAAAAATTCAGATTATAAGAGATGGACAGGTGACAAAAGAAGTAGATTTATTTAAAATCTTAGTTAAAGGCGATACCACTGAGGAAGCTGTAGGATTAATTCCTGGTGATATCATATATGTCCCATTAATGGAAAAGAGTGTGAAAATACTGGGAGAAGTGAAAAGTCCAGGAATTTACGAAATTAAAAAGGGAGAAAAGATAAAAGATGTTATAGAAATGGCAGGGGGTTTAACGGTAAGAGCTTCTTTAAAGGGAATTACCATAGAAAGATATATTACAGAGACAAAGAAAATTATAGAATTGGATTTAACAAAGCTTTTTAGTGGAGGAGATGAAACTTCTAATATAGAGTTAGAAGATGGGGACATAATAAATATACCAATAAGAACTGAATAGGGATAAAATGATGAGAAAGATTTTACTCTTTTTAACTATATTCAGTTTGTTAATAAGTTTCCTTTTCCCTCAAGAAATTTATTTTGGAAAGACCATAGATCCTGAAAAATATATATTAGGACCAGGCGATAAATTAAAAGTATATATTATAAAAGAAAAAGAGCCTCCAGAGAGCTTTGAATTAGAGATATCTCCAACAGGCTTTGTTTCCCTTCCTATGATTGGAAATATAAAAGTATCTGACTTAACCTTGAATGAAGCAGGAAAAGAGATATCAAGACAGCTAATAAGAATATATCCCAGAAGTATAATTTCTTTAGACTTAATATATCCCAGGAGGATAAAGGTATTTATCAGTGGAGAGGTAGGGAATCCAGGAACCTATATCATGCCTGCATTAAGTAGATTAGACGATTTAATTAAGACAGCAGGAGGGTTAAAGTCATCAGCATCTACAAGGGGTATACAAATAAAGAGGAGAAATAATGTAATAGAGGTAGATTATTTAAAATTCTTAAAGGAAGGAGATTTAAGTCAAAATCCCTTTCTTGAGGAAGGGGACTTGATATATATTCCCCTTATGAGGAGGAGTGTAAAAGTTTTAGGGCAAGTGAGAAATCCAGGAATTTATGAGATAAAGGAAGGGGAAAGATTATTAGATGTTTTAAATATGGCTGGTGGTCTTAATGAGAGGGGCTCAATTTTTGGAGGGACATTGGATAGAGTTTCGGGAGAAAGAATTGATTTAGATTTATTCAAATTATTTTATGGAAGAGAAAGGGAAGAAGCAAATTTATATTTACAAGATGGGGATACTATTAATATTCTCTTAGATATTAAAAGAGTTTACGTATTAGGATTTGTAAAAAATCCTGGCCCTGTTCTGCTAGTAGAAAAATTAGGAACAACTCCAGAAGGAGCATTAATCTCGGGTCAAGCTATTGAAGGGGTAAGAATAAGTGAGATCATAAATAGTGCAGGAGGTATTCTTCCTAATGGAAGTTTTAGAAATATTGAAATAAGAAGAAGGGGAGATCCAAAGGATAAAAGTATTGTAGATCTTTATAGAATATTAATTTTAGGAGAGATAGCGGAAGAGGAGATAAAAATATATCCAGGGGATGTAATATATGTTCCTCCTATCACTATGACGGTAAAAATCTTAGGACAAGTAAGATTTCCAGGGGTTTATGAAATAAATCCTGGAGATAGGATAAGAGATCTTATTTTAAGAGCTGGGGGGATAACCCCGAAAGCAGCAAGAGAAAATGGACAATTAGAAAGGGTTATTAATGGGAAAAAGGTAATATATACCTTTAATATTGCCGATGTCCTACAGGGAAAAGAAAAGGATAATTTTATCTTAGAAGATGGAGATAACATTTATGTTGCTGAACAAAGAAGATTAGTTTATGTATTAGGACAAGTAAATATGCCAGGTGCTTTTGATTATAAAGAGGGAAGGAGATTAACAGAGTATGTAAGTTTGGCGGGGGGATTAAAGGATAGAGCAGATCTTGGTAAGGTAGCTGTAATAAGAGAGGAGAATGGTGAATCAAGGGTTATTCCTATAAATCTTTCTGATATTATAAATAAAGGAAGAAGTAATTTAGATATAGAAATTAAGGAAAATGATATAATTTTTGTTCCAGAGGTATTTATTAAGGGGTGGCAAGATATTGTTCAAATATTGATGGGGATAGGAGTATTAAGATCTACAATAGGTCCTCTTCTTGGTTGGTAGGAGAGTAGAATATGAAAGAAGATATAAAAACTGAAGAGATAAGTTTAGTAGAATTATTTCATATAATTTGGAAAAGAAAAAACTTAATAATAGTACTTTTTATAATATCAATAGTTTTTGCTCTTGTTTACAGTCTTCTATCACCAAAGATATATTCTGCATCATCTGTAATACTTCTTCCCTCCGAAAAGAGAACATCAGCTTTAAGTAGCTTGCTATCGACTTTACCAGTAAATATTGGGTTTTTTGGGGGAATTACCCTTGGAGCAGATTATGTGGCAATTTTAAAAAGTAGAACTGCTTCAGAATATGTTTTTGATAAATTAAAACTTGATAATTATTTTGAAGAAAAATTAAGGGAAGAAAAGATAGAGGCTTTAAGAAAAATAGTTAGAATAAACTTAAATGAAAAGGAAAATACTATAACTATAAATGTGGAATCAAAGGATCCAAAACTTTCAGCAGATATTGCAAATACTTATATAGAGGCTTTAGAAAGAACCATAGGTTTATTAAATATAAGTTCTGCAAAAAGGGAAAGAATGTTTATTGAAGAGCAATTAAAGAGGGTAGAAAGAGACCTTAAGATTGCAGAGGAGAAGTTAAAAGACTTTCAAGAAAAACATTTATTAATTGATGTGGAGAGTGAGGCAAAGGTACTGGTTGATAATTTGGCTGATTTATACGCTCAGAGAGAATCTTGTGAAATTTCTGTAAAGCTTGTTAAGAGAAATCTTGATGATCTTCAGAATATGTTAATGGAACAGACAAATCTTCAAAAAAAGGATATATTGGCTATAACATCCTTAACCTATACATCCTCTTTAAATGAGTGGAGAGAAAGACTTATTTCTCAAGAGATTGATTTGGCTTTACTTTCCTTAGAGTATGGGCCTGAACACCCAAAGGTTGTAGCTGCAAAAGCTACTGTAGATATGACAAAAAAGGTAATGAGAGATGAAATTGAAAGAATATCTAAAGCTATTGGAAATTATTCCTTAGATAAGCTTTTTTCACTTCAATTGGACTTAGTATTTAATGAAGCAAAAATAAAGGCCTTAGATGGTGTTATCAAAAAATACGAAAAGAAATTATCTCAATTACCTTCCTTAGGTCTGGAATTGGGAAGATTAATGAGGGAGGTAAAGATTCAGGAAACAATCTATACTTTATTAACATCTCAATATGAACAGGCTAAGGTTAACGAAGCAAAGGAGAATATAACCACTCAAGTGGTAGATTATGCTGTTCCTCCTGTGAAAAAGAGTAAGCCTTTAACCACTTTAAATGTCCTTATAGCAGGGGTAAGTAGCATATTTTTGGGAATCTTTTTAGTATTTTTCTTAGATTTCTGGGAAAAATTTAGAGAAGAATTAAAAAATATGGAGAAAGCATAATGGAAAAACTATTAGTAACAGGTGGAGCTGGATATATTGGAAGTCACGTGGTTAAAGATTTAGTTAGGAAGGGTTACGATGTAGTTGTGGTGGATAATTTGGAAAAAGGTCATAGATCTGCAGTAAAATCACAAAATTTCTATAAGATAGATTTAAAGAATAAAGAATCCTTGGAGAAAATATTTGAGAATTTTAAAATTAAAGGAATTTTACATTTTGCTGCATCAAGTCTTGTAGGGGAGTCTATGGTAAATCCAGGTAAGTATTTTAAAAATAATATATTAGGCGGATTGAATTTATTAGAATGTATGGTTAAATATAATGTTAAATTTTTTATATTTTCCTCCACCGCTGCAGTATATGGAGAACCTCAAATTATTCCTATCCCAGAAGATCATCCCACAAATCCTACAAATGTGTATGGTTCTTCTAAGCTTATGTTTGAGAAGATTCTGGAATGGTATGATAAGATTTTTGATATTAGATATATTTCTTTAAGATATTTTAATGCTGCAGGATGTGATCCTGAGGGTGAATTAGGAGAGGATCATAATCCTGAAACTCATCTTATTCCAATAATTTTAAAAACTGCTCTTGGCCAAAGGAGTCATGTAGAAATTTATGGTACTGATTATCCCACTCCTGATGGGACATGTATCCGAGACTATATTCACATATCAGATCTGAGTTCTGCCCATATATTGGCATTGGAAGCTTTATTATCAGGAAGGGAATCTACTATTTATAATTTGGGAAATTCTAAAGGATTCTCTGTTAGAGAGGTAATAAAATCATCAGAAAAAGTTGTGGGAGGGAAAATTCCTGTTAAGGAAGGGGAAAGAAGATCTGGAGATCCTGCAGTTTTAATAGCAAGTTCAGAAAAGATTAAAAAAGAATTAGGATGGAATCCTAAATACACTAATTTAGAAGAAATCATTGAATCTCACTGGAAATGGTTGGAAAGGTATCCCAATGGATATCCCGATTGATCCTGTGATATAATTAGATTATGAAAAAGAGTAAAAAATATATAGTAGTTAATAGAAAAGCAAAGCATGATTATTTTATATTAGAAACCTACGAAGCAGGAATTGCCCTTACCGGTACAGAAGTTAAGTCTCTACGTGAGGGTAAAGTGAGTATAGTGGATAGTTATGCAGATATAGAGAGGGGAGAATTATGGTTATTTGATCTTCATATAAGTCCTTATGAAAAGGGAAATATATACAATCATAATCCCAAAAGACCAAGAAAATTATTATTACATAAGGATGAAATAATCCATTTGATAGGAAAAGTTAAGGAAAAGGGCTTGACATTAATACCTCTTTCTATATATTTTAATGAAAGAGGATGGGCAAAGGTCGAATTAGGATTGGCAAAGGGTAAAAGGTTATATGATAAGAGAAGAGATTTAGCTGAGAAAGCAGAAAGAAGAGAATTGGAAAGAGCGTATAAAATAAAATATTAAGGGGGCGAATGGTTTCGACGAGGAGTTTGGGGGTCAAAAACTGCAGGTTGAGGTGCCGTCACCTCATAAAACAGCGGCAAAAAAGAACTGCCAATACAAATTTAGCATTAGCTGCTTAATTTAGCAGCTACGTCCTCTTAACCTGGGCTGGCAGGGTTAAGAAGGGCGGAAGATAAGCTAGCTACTCCTCTCGACTCCCATAAGAGAGGGGGAAAGGAGATGGGATAGGAATCTATAGAATCCTGCGGAAGGGAGCCTATAGATTCCGAAAAATTAAAACTTCCGCTAAACCTGTAGAGGTTTTTGGCTTCTACTCTTTGGACGCGGGTTCGATTCCCGCCGCCTCCACCATTTTTATCTTTGGAGGATAAAAATATTTTCAAAAAAAATTTTTTACTTTTAGTAATTTTTCTCTATTTTTTATCAACCTTCTCCTTATATGGAGAAGAAATTTTTTCTTTATATTTTCCCAATGAAAAAGACAAAATAATAGTTACCCCTTATTTTAAAGGACAAGAGACTTATCTTCCTATTATCCTAATTTCTTCCCTCTTAAATTCTTCTTTCAAAATAGACAAAGAAAGGGTTTTTATCTTAAAAGATTCAAAGGAATTCTTTTCAGGAAGTATAGGGAAAAGGGAATGTGTTGTTAATAGAAAAAGTTTCAAGCTTTTAGAAGATATTTTATCTATAAATGGAGATATCTACCTTCCCATAAAATCTTTCTTCTCTTTGTTGGGTTATAGGGTAATTATAAAAGGAAAAAATATCTATATACTTCAAATTCTTGAAGAAATTAATTGGATAGAAGAAAAAATATATTTTAAAATAAAATCCGAAGACATGATAGAATTTAAGAGTTTTAAACTTAAGGAACCCGATAGATTAGTTTTTGATATATATAACTGCGTACTAATAGAGAGAGGAGAAATTTTCCCTAAAATTTCAGGAATAAAGACTGTTAGGTACTCTCAAAATTCTACTGAGCCTTATGTGGTAAGAATAGTTTTAGAATTTTCAAAGGATTTTTTAGAACCTAAAGTAACATTAGATAAAGGACAAATTACTCTAAATTTTTCTAAAGAAGAAAAGGCCGAGAAAAATTCTGGAAATGAGCTTGTAGATATAAAATTTATAAAAAACGAAAAAAAACTTTCTTTTAATCTGGTTTTTAATTTACCCTTTACTTATACGAAGGGAATCCTTAGAGATCCTGAAAGGATTTTTTTTGATTTTCTGAATACTACAGTATCCAATACTAATACTATTCTAGTAAATGAAAATCCTGTAGAAAAGATAAGATTTGGTTTTCTCAGTTTAAATCCAAAGGTATTAAGGGTTGTCTTTGATTTGTATACTTCTTCTATTTCTTATGAAGAGGTCTTTACAAATACTTTAAAAATAGATTTCCATATTATAGATAAAGAA
This sequence comes from uncultured Dictyoglomota bacterium, assembly GCA_964612975.1. Taxonomy (GTDB): domain Bacteria; phylum Dictyoglomota; class Dictyoglomia; order Dictyoglomales; family Dictyoglomaceae; genus NZ13-RE01. The sequence continues at coordinate 23,551 of CAZTGC010000001.1, forward strand.
AAGCCTAATGAAGAGAAAAGGAAAAATATTTTAGTTATTATCGATCCTGGACATGGTGGAAATGATCCTGGGGCAATATATTCAAACATCTTTGAGAAGGATTTAAATCTTCAAGTTTCCCTTAAGCTTTCAAAGGTTTTAAGAGAAAGTGGTTATAACGTTATCCTTCTTAGGGAGAAGGATGAGATTTTAAGTTTAGATGATAGAGTAAATTTTGTTAAAAATTACTTGCAGAATAATAATTTTATAGAGAATGCCATTTTTTTTAGTATCCATGCTAATGCAGCCCTTTCTCCAGAAGTTAAGGGAATAGAAATCTTTTATGCAACAGATTTTTCTTTTCCTTTAGCTAAAACTATTTCTGAAGTCCTTTCAAAATACTATTTCGTTAGGACTCTAAGGCAAGGAAAATTTTATATTCTTTCCCGCATCCCTATTCCGGGGGTGATTATTGAGATGGGATTCTTGAGTAATAATGAGGAAAGGGTTTTAATAACTTCTGAAGAATTTCAAAATAGTTTTGTAGAAAAAATAAAGGAGGCAATAGAAAAATTATTAATATAGAAAGGTGAAGAACTATGAGAAAATTTGGAATTTTTGATTCTGGTGTTGGTGGATTAACGGTTCTCAAGAGCTTAATTGAAACAAATAAAATTTCAGAGATTATTTATTTTGCAGACACAAAATATTTTCCCTATGGTATAAAACCTGTGGACTTTATTCAAAGAAGGGTAGAAGAAATTATAAATTTTTTTCTTAAAGAAGAAGTTAAAGAAGTTGTCATTGCATGTAATACTGCATCCTCCACTGCTTATGATTATTTAAAGAATAAATTTTCCATTCCTATTTATAGTATTGTAAATTCTGCTTTGTCTGGTCTTTCTAAATTCAATGGAAAAAGAGTAGGAGTTTTAGCTACAAGAAGAACCTTAGAAAGTGGTGTTTATCCTCTTATGATAAAGGAGATTGACCCCAAAATAGAGGTTTTTGTTGAATCATGCAGTGAGGGACCTTTATTGGAAAAGATCGAAGAAGGAATAATTGAAGGAGAAGTTATAGAAAGGGAACTTCACAAGTGTATGCTACCTTTATTAGAGAAAAATATTGAAGGGATTATATTAGGTTGTACTCATCTCCCCTTTATCTTTCCTGTTATAAAGAAGAACTATCCAAATCTTACAATAATTGATCCATCGCAGGAGATTATAAATGTTATTAAAATAGACAAGGGAAAAATAGAAGAAATAAAAGTTGATATTTTTGTAACCGACAAAGAATTAGAATTTCAGAATATTTTAAAGAAGTTGTTAAAAGTTAATTGGAATGTCAAAAAAATTGATTGGGAAAGGAGTGAAGTAGGTGCTTTCAAAGGAGAGATTAATAAAAAGATTTGAGGAAATGGTTAAAATTAGTAGTCCTTCCCTCAAGGAGGGAGATTTTTCCAATTATTTAAAAAAAGAATTTGAGAGATTAGGATTATCTTATAGAGAGGATGACGTAGGTAAGAAAATTGGAGGTAACTCTGGGAATTTGATTGCTTACTTGCAAGGAAAGGGAGAACCTATATTTTTATGTGCCCATATGGATACGGTAACTCCCTGTGAAAATATTATCCCCCAAATAGAGGGAGAATATCTAAAAAGTATTGGAAACACTATATTGGGAGCAGATAATAAATCTGCCATTGCCTCAATATTAGAAGCTTTAGAAGCAATATTGGAAGATAAAGTAAAAAATAGAAATATAGAATTAATATTTACTGTTGCTGAGGAAGTAGGTCTTCTTGGTGCTAAAAATTTAGATTTTTCTTTGATTAAATCGAAAGAAGGATATATATTAGACTCGGATGGAGAATTGGGATCTGTAATTATTAAAGCACCTTATCATTCTCGATTTTATCTAAACATTTATGGAAAGGCTTCCCATGCGGGAGCAGAACCTGAGAAGGGGTTAAGTGCAATTCTTCTTGCCAGTGAGTTCATATTAAGTTTACCATGGGGAAAAATTGATGAGGATACTACAGGAAATATTGGAATAATAAAGGGAGGAAGAGCAACAAATATTGTGCCCGATGAGGTATATTTGGAGGGAGAATTCAGAAGTTTAGATTTAAAAAAGCTTAATTTGTGTTTTGAAAAGTTTGAGGAACAATTGAGAAAGATAGAAATAAAAGATGGAAAATGGAATTTAAGAAAAGAGGATCTTTATAAAGGTTATTCCATTGAAGAGGATGATCCAATTATAAAAAGAGTTAACCCTATTTTTGAAAATCTCAATCATAATTTGATTTTTAGAACCACAAAGGGAGGAAGTGATGCGAATATTTTTAATGAAAGGGGCTTAAAGGCTTTAAACCTTGGAATTGCTGTAGAAAATCCTCATTCTATAGAGGAAAGAATCAAGATAGATAATCTTTTTGAACTTTCGAAAATAGTATATTATTTGCTTAAGGATGAGGAATCATAAATGGGTGAAAAAACCATAGTCCTTGGGGTAATAGGTTCCGATGTGCACGCAGTAGGTCTTAGAATTTTAGATTATGCCTTAAGATCTGCTGGATTTGATGTTGTAAATACAGGAGTATTGTCTTCCCAAGAGGATTTTATAAAAGCTGCTCTTGAGACAGGAGCAAGGGCAATATTGGTATCCTCTCTTTATGGACATGCAGAATTAGACTGTCAAGGATTTAAAGAAAAATTAATAGAAGTAGGTTTAGGAGATATTCTTCTTTATATAGGAGGAAATTTAGGAGTTGGAAAGAAAAATTGGGAGGAGGTTGAAAAGAAGTTTAAAGAATTAGGTTTCCATAGGGTATACCCACCCAAAACCATGCCTGATGAAGTTATTAAAGATTTAAGAGAAGATTTGAATATAGGATAAAGATGCTGGGAATATTTATTGATTTTGGAAGTACCTTTACAAAAGCTGTTGCCTTTGATTTAGATAAAGAGGAAATTATAGGAAAAGCAAAAACCCCATCAACAGTAGGGATTGATGTAACCCTTGGTTTAAAATCTGTTTTAGAAGAGATCCATAAACAGACAGGTAAAGAATTAGACAATTTTGAATTAAAGAGAGCATGTAGTAGTGCTAAGGGAGGATTAAAGATAATTGCCATTGGATTAGTCCCTGATCTAACAGCAGAAGCTGCAAAGAGAGCTGCTTTAGGAGCTGGAGGAAAAGTAATCAAGGTTTATAGTTTTGAACTAACCAATGAAGATTTAAAGGAGATAGAAAGTTTAAAACCTGATTTAATTATTTTAGCTGGTGGAACCGATGGAGGAAATAAATATTATCCTTTAATTAATGCCTCTAAGATTTCGAAGATTTCCCTTGATACTCCCATAATTTATGCTGGAAATAGAGTAATAGCAAAGGAAATAAAAGAAATATTAAAGGAATCAGGTAAAGAAGTGTGGATTGCAGAGAATGTGATGCCAGAATTTGGAAGGTTAAATATTAATCCTGTTCAGAAATACATTAGAGAAATTTTTATCTCAAAATTAATTTATGCTAAAGGATTGGAAAAAGCCCAAAGTCTTATAGATGGTATTGTAATGCCTACACCATTAGCGGTTCTTAGAGCCTGTGAAGGTTTTTCAAAAATTTTTGGAGAAACTATTTTAGTAGATGTTGGGGGAGCGACTACTGATGTATGTTCTATTTCTTATGGAAGACCAACTCAAAGCGGAGTTATATGGAAGGGATTACCAGAACCCTATGTAAAAAGAACTGTTGAGGGAGATTTAGGGGTAAGAGTAAGTGCTTTATCTCTATGGGAAGCAGTGGGAGAAGAAAAATGGAAGGAATTTTTAGGAGAATTAAATTCATATAAAGAAAAAGTAAAACTTTTATCTGAAAATACTGATTTTTTACCCATAGATGAAAGGGATTTTTATCTTGATTACGTCCTTTCTTATCATGCAATAAGACTTGCGGTGGAAAGACATTGTGGCTATTTAGAGGCTTTATATACTCCCATGGGTATAACCTATCTTCAATATGGAAAGGACTTAACAGAAGTAAAAAACTTGATAGGAACAGGAGGACCCTTGGTTTATAATTCTTATAATGTTTCTCCTTTGAAATCAGCGTTATATGATGAAAAAACTCCTTTTATATTAAAACCTAAGAATCCCAAAATATTTTTAGATAAAGAATATATCTTCTTTGCTATAGGTCTTCTTTCAGAGATGTTTCCAGAGAAGGCAGTAAATATATTAAAAAATATGTGGTAGAAATTAGCTATTAGGAGGTTAGAAATTATATGGTTTTAAATAATAGGAGATGGGATGAAAAATTTTGGTTAAGGATGAGAGAGGAAGTACTAAATACATGGCATACGGGAAAAGATTTGGATTTGAAATTAGGGATTGAATATCAGAAATCTCTTCCTTTAGAAAAACAATTTGATTATGTTTTAAAAAAGGGAGAAAAAGAAGGGAAAATATTATTACAACCGAGAGCAGGAGTCCCAATTCTTAAAGAGCATATTGAATTATTAAAGTATCTTCAGGATAATGAGGCAGACCTTCTACCTACTACTATTGATAGTTATACTCGTCAGAATAAGTATAAGGAAGCCCAATTTGGATTGGATGAGAGTCTAAAAGAAGGAAGATCTCTTCTTAATGGTTTTCCTGCGGTAAATTATGGAGTTAGAGGATGCAGAGAAATTATAGAAAACGTTAGAATTCCTGTAGAAGTGAGACATGGCTCTCCAGATGCAAGACTATTGGCAGAAATAACTTTATGTTCTGGATTTACCTCCTTTGAGGGTGGAGGAATAACCTATAATATACCTTACTCTAAGGATGTACCTTTAGAAAATTCTCTTCTCTACTGGCAATATGTAGATTATTTAGTGGGATACTATGCAGAAAATGGGATAATTATAAATCGAGAATCCTTTGGGCCATTAACAGGAACTTTAGTTCCTCCCTGTATATCAATAAGTATAGGGATTATTGAGGCTCTTCTTGCAGCAGAACAAGGGGTAAAAAGTTTTAGCGTAGGATATGGGGAGGGGGGGAATATTATTCAAGATGTAGCTTCATTAAGGGTTATGAAAAGGTTAACAAAAAAATATCTTGAAGAGTTTGGATATAGAAATATACATCTTACTACAGTTTTACATCATTGGATGGGAGGATTTCCAGAAGATGAAGCAAGGGCTTTTGCGGTAATAACTTATGGAACTATTGCAGCATTCTTAGGTTCTGTGTCAAAAATCATAGTTAAAACCCCTCAGGAGGCTATTGGAATACCTACAAAGGAGGCAAATGCTCAAGCATTGAGAAACACAAAGCAAGCCCTTCAAATGTTAGAAAATCAATATTTTATAGATCATAAACTTGTTGAAGAGGAAGAGAAAATTATTGAGGAGGAAGTCAAAAGCATTTTAGATAGGGTTTATTCCTTAGGGGAAGGAGATTGGGTTATAGGTACAATAAGGAGTTTCTCTGCTGGAGTTTTAGATATCCCCTTTGCTCCCAGTAGACTCGTCCATGGAAGAGTTATGCCAATAAGAGATAATAATGGTGCTATTAGATTTTTTGACTTTGGAAATTTACCTATTTCTTCAGAGATAAAGAATTTTCATAGAGAGAAAATTGAGGAACGGGCAAAATTTGAGAAAAGGCTTGTGACTTTTCAAATGGTTCTTGATGATATCTATGCAATAAGTAAAGGAAGGCTTATTGGAAGACCAAAGATGGAGGGAAAAAAGTGAAAATAAAATCTCTCTTGTACTCTATCGGTCTATCAGGATTTTATTTTGATGATCAAAGGGCTATTAAAGCTGGTGCAAAGGAAGATGGCTTTGCATATAGAGGTATTCCGTTGACTCCTGGTTATGAATCAGTAAGACAGAAGGGAGAGAGTTTATCCATAATTTTTATCTTAGAAGATGGATGTATAGCTTATGGAGATTGTTCTGCTATTCAATATTCCGGAGCAGGAGGAAGGGAACCATTATTTAGGGCAAAGGATTTTTTAGAAATTTTAGATAAAAAAATATTTCCCTTTCTTTTAGAGAAGGAGTGGAAAAGTTTTAGAGAATTAGCTGAGATCATTGAGAACTGGGAGGAAAATGGGAAAAATTTACATTCAGCTTTAAAATATGGAATAACCCAAGCGATACTTGATGCCTTTGCAAAATTCAAGGGGAAGACTATGATGGAAATCATTGCTGAGGAGTATTATCTTCCAATTATTACAAAGCCAGTTCCTATATTTTGTCAATCTGGGGATGATAGGTATATCAATGTAGATAAAATGATAATAAAGAGAGCTGACATATTACCTCATGCACTAATAAATAATGTGGAAACAAAATTGGGGTGGAGGGGAGAAAAATTAATAGAATATTTAGGTTGGTTGAAAGATAGAGTAAAAATCTTAGGAGATGAAAATTATAGACCTATTTTTCATATTGATGTTTATGGAACAATTGGGCTAGCCTTTCATTATAATTTAGAAGAGATAACAGAGTATTTTGCTAAACTAGAAAAAATTGTTTCTCCTTATAAATTAAAAATTGAGGGACCCGTAGATTTGGAAAGTAAAGATGAGCAAATAGACTATTTAAGAAAATTAAGAAGGAATCTAAAAGAAAAGGGAATAAGTGTAGAGATTGTAGCAGATGAATGGTGTAATAGTTTAGAAGATATCAAAGAATTTATTAATGCGGAGGCGGTAGATATGATCCAGATTAAAACACCTGTTTTAGGAAGTATTCATAAATCCATAGAGGCAGTATTATTATGTAAAAATAAAAATATAGGAGCATATGTGGGAGGTACATGTAACGAAACCGATAAATCTGCACAAGTTTCTGTTCATATTGCCTTGTCAACTCAAGCAGATCAGATCTTAGCAAAGCCCGGGATGGGCGTAGATGAAGGGTTAATGATTGTTTATAACGAAATACAAAGAACTTTAAATATTTTAAAGGCAAAGGGATATTAGAAATGTTAAAAATATATTCCCCAACTGCTATTTTAGGATATGGTTTTCCTTTAGAAAGTCATAAAAGGGCTTTAGAATTAAAGCCTGATGTGATTGCGGTAGATGCAGGTTCCACAGATCCAGGTCCATATTATTTGGGAAAGGGAATTTCTTTTGTAGAAGAGGAAGCAACAAAAAGGGATTTATCATTACTTATAGAAATGGCAAAAAAGGAAGATATTCCATTAATTATTGGAAGTGCTGGGGGTTGCGGGACAAAGGATTCTGTCCAATGGACCTTTAATCTTATCAAAGAAATATGTAGAGAAAGAAGAATCCATTTTAATATAGGTATCATTTTCTCTGATATCCCAAAGGAAAAAGTATTAAATGCACTAAAAAAGGAAAAAGTTAAAAGTTTAGAAGGATCCCATGAATTAAAAGAGGAGGATATATTAAGTTCAACTAATATAGTTGCTCAAATAGGAGTTGAGCCTTTTATTTCTGCTTTAAGGGAAAATATCTCTATTATTATAGCGGGAAGAAGTTATGATCCCAATCCCTTTTCTGCTTTACCATTGATAAAAGGATATAATAAAGGCCTTTCTTTTCATCTTGGAAAAATCTTAGAATGTGGAGCTATAGCTTGTGAACCTGGAAGTGGAAGAGATGGTTTAATGGGATTAATATATGAGGATCATTTCGAGGTTTTTCCTTTAAGCGAGAAAAGAAAATGTACTGTCACATCTGTGGCATCTCACACTTTGTATGAAAAAAGTGATCCCTATCATTTGCATGGCCCTGATGGAATAATTAATTTAGAAGAAACCCAATTCTTTCAAAAGGATAAAACAACAGTAATAGTTAAAGGATCAAAATTTATTCCATGCTCTAAAAAGTGGATAAAGATTGAGGGAGCAGAATTTTTGGGCTATAGAGGGGTTTGTGTGGCAGGTATAAGAGATCCTATTATGACTTCTAAGATTGATGATATATTAAAGGCTCAATATAAGATTATCGAAGAGAATTTTCCAGATTTTTTAGGACAATATAAAATAAACTTTCATTTATATGGTAAGAATGGAGTAATGGGTCCTTGGGAAAAAGAGAAAAAGACTTCTCACGAACTGGGATTAATAATAGAGGTTTTAAGTAAAGAGATAAAAATAACTAAGGCTATATTAGGATTTTTAAGATCCACTTTACTCCATTTTGGTTACGAAGGTAGGGTCTCTACTGCAGGGAATTTAGCGTTTCCCTTTTCTCCAGCAGAAAGTATTTGGGGAGAGGTATATAGATTTAGTATTTATCATCTTATTAATGAGGAATTGGAATTTCCCATAAAAATTCTTAAAATATAGTTATGAGACTTATTGATTTAGCAAAGATTATAAGGACAAAAAATAGTGGGCCCTTTATAATAACTATTGATATCATTTTTAATGAGGGGGATATATATTATAAACTTAAGAGAAAAAACTATTTTTCTAAAGAATGGTGGGCAAAAATTTATAATATAAATATTGAAGATGTTTTGTCTGTTATTTATTTTGATCCGGTATTTGCAGTAAAGGCAAATATAAAAAGATTTATTTCCTCAGGAGATTTTGGAGATACTGATGTTTATGGAGCTCAACAACATGCTCCCCTTTTAGAGGTGGAAATAAATGAGGATTGTTGAAGGAAAAGAGATATACAAATTAGTTAAAAAACTCATAGAGGATGCAAACTTTGATCTACCCCTAAGTATTCTTAACGCTCTAAAAAGGGCGAAGGAACAGGAAGAAAATCCAAATGCAAAAATTGTCTTAGATGTTTTAATTAAGAATGCAGAAATAGCAAGAGAAAAAAGAATTCCCATATGTCAAGATTGTGGTATGATAATAATATTTTTAGAAAAAGGTGAAGAGGTTTGTATTAAAGGTCCTATAGAAGAGTATTTAAATAAAGCAGTAAGAGAGGCTTATTTAGAAAATTTTCTTAGAAGTTCTGTAGTTAAAGATCCTCTTTTAAGAGAAAATACCAATGATAATACTCCTCCTATAACTCATTGGGAAATTATACCAGGAGATAAACTTAAGATATCGGTTATGATAAAGGGATTTGGAAGTGAAAATGCAAGTACAGTTAAAATGTTAAATCCTACTTTAGGAAAAAAAGAGATAATCGAAGAAGTTATAAGCCATGTTAAAGAATTTGGACCTAACGCTTGTCCTCCTTTAATTATTGGATTAGGAATTGGAGGAACAATGGAAAAAGCTATTTATCTCTCAAAAAGGGCTGTATTCAGAGATCTTTATGAAAGAAATAAAAAGCCCCATTTAAGGAAATTGGAGGAAGAGATTCTTTATAAGGTCAATTCTCTAGATATTGGACCCGCTGGATTAGGTGGAAGAACTACTGCATTAGATGTACATATCGAGGATTATCCTACCCATATTGCAGGATTACCTTTGGCTATCAATCTTCAATGTTGTGCAGTAAGATTTAAGGAAATTGAGATATGAAGAAAATAAGATTACCGTTAGAGGAAGATGATATTTTAAGATTAAAGGTAGGAGAATGGATAGAACTAAGTGGTCCTTGTTATTCTGCGAGAGACTCAGCCCATAAGAGAATTTTTGAGGCTTTGGAAAAGGGAGAAAAACTCCCAATAAATTTAATGGGGAGTACTATTTATTATATGGGACCAACTCCTACACCTCCCGGAAAAATTATAGGTTCTTGCGGACCTACAACTAGTAAAAGAATGGATCCTTTTACCCCAAGACTTCTTTCTTTTGGAGTTAAAGGATTTATAGGAAAAGGGAAAAGGGGCATGGAAGTGAGAGAGGCAATAAAAAAATTTAAAGGAATTTATTTTGTAACAATTGGAGGGGCAGGGGCTTATTTTTCAGAGAAGATTAAAAATATGAAATTAGTAGCCTACGAAGATTTAGGCCCTGAAGCCATATATTATCTTGAGCTTTACAGATTTCCTGTAATGGTGGCTATAGATTCCTACGGAGAAGATTTCTTTAACAAATGATAACTGAGAAGGTTCTTTTGAATAAAGCTATATATTACGCACCGAGGGGTGAATCAAGATTAATTTTCTTAGGAAATATCATTTCACATAATTTTCTTTCTCCCTTTGATAAACTAATTGGTATAATCGGAGATAGTGGTTCTGGAAAATCCTTACTTATAAGAGGCATTTTTCCTGGTTTAAATTTAACTAATGATGATGAGGGTGTTTATAGAAGACCTTTACCTTTATTAGAAGATTATGAAAGGGATGCTTTTTATGAGTTTATATATCATGTAGATATAAGATTTGAAATGGCTTTTACCCCTATTTATCTTTTAGCAGAGGCAATTCTAAAAGCTTTGGATAAGGGGAAAAAAGTTGTGGTGGAGCATTTTGAGGTGATTTATCCCTATTTAAAAAGAAATGCGGATATTTTGATTGGGATAGGAGAGGAGGTTATAATTGTTCGTCCCAATATATTTGGGCCAGAACCCCAAGAGCTTGTGGAAATTGTTTTTAATTCTTTGCCTTATCGTTTACAAGCTCATACTGCAGAAGACTTAACTGGATTAGTTTTAGAAGAATATGGATATTCAAGATTAATAGAGGCTCATAGCGATATTAAACATGGATTTGTAATTTCTTTAAAAGAAAAACCCGTATTAGATATTTCCCTTATTGAGGAGGAAGTGAGGAAATATTTAAAAAAAATTTTATTTGTTTCTTATTACGATTATCAACATATTAAAATTGGAGAGAAAATTATTAGATGTACGGGGCCAAGACTCCATGTAAGAAATACCGAAGAAATTAAGGAGTTTTATCTGTTTCCAGAGTATATATATTCTCCTCATGAAAATTGCTATTTACTGGTTGGTTTTGTAAGTAGAGAAGAGTATAATAAAATACTTAAAAAGTTGAGTAAGAAAGGAAATAATTATGGTCAGGATAGATAAGAGAATAAATGAAGATTTAAGATCTATTAAGATTATAAGAAATTATCTTAAATATCCTTTGGGTTCTGTATTAATAGAAATGGGAGAAACAAAGGTTATATGCTCTATATCATTGGAAGATAAGGTCCCTCCTTTCTTAAAGGGAACAAACCAAGGATGGCTTACCGCAGAGTATGGAATGCTTCCAGGATCAACTCCCGAAAGAAGAATAAGGGATATAACTAAAGGAGTACTTAATGGGAGATCTCAAGAGATTCAAAGGCTTATAGGTAGGGCTTTAAGAGCAGTAGTGGATTTAACAAAGCTTGGGGAGAGAACAATGTGGATTGATGCAGATGTGATCCAGGCAGATGGAGGAACAAGAACTGCAGCAATTTCTGGGGCCTTTGTGGCGTTAGTAGACGCCTTTAATAAATTAAAAAAAGAAGGAATCATAAAGGAAATTCCTATAAAGGAGTTTCTGGCTGCTGTCTCTGTGGGGATTGTTGATGGAGAAATCATCTTAGATCTTAATGCTCAAGAAGATATGAGGGCAGAGGTAGATTTTAATGTGGTGATGACTGAAAGTTTTAAAATTATAGAAATTCAAGGTACTGCTGAAAAAGTCCCTTTTACTATGGAACAACTTCAAAAAATCTTAAAATTAGCTCAAAAAGGAATATCTCAAATTATTGAAATACAAAAGAAGGTTTTAGGTTATAATGAAAAAAATTATACTAGCCACTTTGAACGAAAATAAAATAAAAGAAATAGAAGAAATCCTTTTCGATTTAAAGGATTATTTTTCTTTACCCCAAGAATTTTCCATATTCCATTTTCCAGAGGAAAAGGGTAAGGATTATAAAGAGAATGCTTATATAAAAGCTCTATTTGTTTGTGAAAAAACAAATCTTCCTTCGGTGGGGGAAGATTCAGGTCTTGAAATTAAATTCTTAGATGGGGCTCCTGGTTTGTATTCTGCTCGATTCGGTGGGGATATTCCCTTTTCAGAAAAGATAAGAATTATATTAGAGAAAATGAAAAATGTTCCCTGGGATGAAAGAATTGCTGAATTTGTTTGTAATTTAGCTGTTGTTCTTCCAAGTAAGAAAAAGGAGCCAATCTTTATTGAGGGTAGAATAAAGGGATATATCTATTGGGAACCTAAGGGAAATAATGGTTTTGGATACGATCCCATATTTTATTATCCTGAATATAAATGTACCTTTGGAGAATTGTCCTCGAAAGAAAAAAACAAAGTGAGTCATAGATCACAAGCCTTTTTAAAGGCTAAAATATTTTTAGAAAAAATTATTAGGGGGGAAATATAAAATGACAAAGGAAGTAATCTTTACAAATAAGGCTCCAAAGGCTATAGGTCCTTATTCTCAAGCTATTAAGGTGGGAAATTTTATTTTTATCTCTGGACAAATTCCTATAGATCCTAATACTGGAGAGATTGTAGAGGGGGATATAAAGGAACAGACAAAAAGAGTTTTAGAAAATATTAAAGGAATATTGGAAAGTATATCCTGTTCCTTGAATAACATTGTAAAGACTACTGTATTTCTTAAGAATCTTGATGATTTTTCCTCTATGAATGAGATATATGGAATCTATTTTTCAGAAAATCCTCCTGCAAGGTCTACAGTTGAGGTTTCAAGACTTCCCAAGGGAGTTAATATAGAAATTGAGGCTATTGCAGTAATATAAAGGTGAAACATGATTCCTTTAAAGGATAATATTCCATCAAAAAGATATCCATTAATAAATTTATCCCTAATTATTGTTAATTTTATTCTATTTTTCTGGACCTTAGGCTTACCAGGGAATTATCGGGAATATATGTTTTGGAAGTTTGGTTTTATCCCTCAGAGATTTTTAGAATTAAATCTTACTTCGTCAAACATTTTTACTTTGATCTCCTCTTTATTTCTTCATGGTAGTTGGGCACATATTTTAGGAAATATGCTTTTTTTATGGATTTTTGGTGATAATGTGGAAGGAAGTATGGGACATTTTAGGTACTTGATCTTCTATATAAGCGTAGGAATAATTGCCAATATTATTCAAGGAATTTTTAGTTATAATAAATTTATTCCAACTATAGGAGCGAGTGGTGCTATTGCTGGAGTTTTGGGAGCATATTTAATTTATTTTCCAGGTGCCCGAGTTCTTACTTTACTGTTTTTAGGCTTTTTTATAGAATTTGTCTATTTACCTGCAAGCTTCTTACTAATTCTTTGGTTTTTGATACAATTTTTTGCAGGTATGATTTCCTTAGGTCTTTATGAAATAACTGGTGGGGTGGCTTGGTGGGCTCATATTGGGGGTTTTCTTTTCGGAATTATTATTGCTCCTTTTTTAAGAAAATATCGAAGGTATCATTTTTATTATTTTTAAGGGAGGAGATAAAATATGAGTTTTTGGGATATTTTTTGGATAATAGTCTTGATCTCAGCAATCTCTCCAGTAATTAAACAAAGGATAGTTGAGACAGAAAGGTATAGAATTATTCAATCTTTAGAAAAGAAGAGAGGCTCACGAGTGATAACTCTTATCCACCGTCAAGAGGCAATGAACTTTTTAGGGATTCCTATTGCAAGGTATATAAATATTGAAGATTCAGAAGAAATACTTAGAGCTATAAGACTTACTCCTGATGATATGCCTATAGATTTAGTTTTGCATACTCCAGGCGGTTTAGTGTTAGCTGCAGAACAAATTGCTCATGCTTTAAATCAACATAAAGGGAAGGTTACTGTTTTTATTCCTCACTATGCTATGTCGGGTGGAACATTTATCGCTCTTGCAGCAGACGAGATTGTTATGGATGAGAATGCAGTTTTAGGGCCAGTAGATCCCCAAATAGGAGAATATCCTGCTGTTTCCATTCTTAAAGCTATTGAGAGAAAAAGTGTGGAAAAGGTAGATGATAGGACATTAATTTTAGGGGATATAGCTGATAAAGCAATTAAACAGGTAAAAAAATCTGTATTGGAGCTTTTAAAGGACAATATGCCAGAGGAAAAGGCAGTGGAAATTGCTGAAATATTAGCAAGTGGAAGATGGACTCACGATTATCCTATAACTGTAGAGGAAGCACAAAAAATTGGACTACCTGTAAAGGCTGGTTTACCTCCTGAAATTTATACTTTAATGAATTTATATCCCCAAACCCATACAGGAAGACCTTCAGTTCAATATATTCCTATTCCTTATAAAAGTAAGCAATAATATGGCATTTATGAGCTAAGCTGGAATATAATAAACTTGACATAATAATTTATAAATGATAGCCTATTAACGGTTTAGCAGTCATTAATAAGGAGTGTTAAAAATGTTAGACGAAAGAAAACAGAAAATATTAAGGATAATTGTTAAAGACTATATAGAATCTGCACAACCTGTAAGTTCAAGGGTATTAGCAAAAAAGTATCATTTAGGTTGGAGCCCTGCAACTATACGCAATGAAATGACAGATTTAGAAGAGGCAGGATATTTAATTCAGCCTCATACTTCTGCAGGAAGAATACCATCGGATAGAGGATATAGGTTTTATGTAGATTTTCTTATGGACTTAGATCCCTTACCCCAAGAAGATATTGAATATATAAACTATTTCTTTAGTTATCCTCTTAGCTGGGAGAACTTATTGCAACAAGTAGCAGAAGTTCTATCACAGAGAACTTCCTTCATAGGAGTAGTTCTCTTTCCTCAATTAAATTCTGCTTTTATTAAATCAATAGAGCTCGTTGAGTTGAAAGAGAGTGTAATTTCTTTAATAATGACTACATCGACTGGAGTAGTTAAAGAGAGAATTATAAAACTTTCATATTCAGTGCAAGAATTTGAGCTTTATTCTATCAAAGCAAAACTTAACAAGACTTTTGCAAATAAGAAGCTTCAAGAAGTTTATTGGTTATTACTACAAAAAAAGGTACTTAAGAATATTCCTTTAGAAATTTATCAGGGCTTAGAACAATTATTATGGGAAGTTCTTGAAAAGGAAGGAGAAATGTTTATCGCAGGTGTATCTCGAATATTGAAGCACTTAGAATTTCAGGATATAAATAAGGTTAAAGATCTATTAAGTGTTCTAGAAGAAGAGAAAACTTTAGCATCTTTACTGTTTTCTGCTTTTTTAAATCATGGATTGACAATACTTATTGGAAATGAAATTGGAATCTCAGAATTAGATGATTGTAGCATTATCACTACGGTTTATTCTCTTAAAGATAGTATTGTTGGAGCCTTAGGAATGATTGGTCCCAAGAGAATGAAATATGAAAGAATGTTAACTTTTGTAGAATTAATAGGTAAAGTTTTGTCAGAAAAATTGAATGAGATTTTTGAAAAATAATTGAATGACTCCTATTTTTTTTGCGGATGAATTTTTACCCCCCAAAATTTTGATATTAAAAAACCCAGAAGAAATTTTTCATTTAATAAAGGTTTTAAGATATAAAAAGGGAGAAGAGATAGTTTTAAAAGGCTCAGATGAAAATTTATATTTATCAAAAATAATTGAAATTAAAAAGGATCAAGTAATTTTTGAAATAATTTCAAGGGAGAAAAGGGATCCTGAAATAAAGTTTGAGTTATATTTATGTCAAAGCTTACCAAAACTTGATAAATGGGAATGGATTCTTGAGAAAGCTACAGAATTAGGAGTTAGCGGCTTTTTTCCTTTACAAACTGAAAGAAGTATTGTAAACTTAAAAAAGGAACAATTAGAAAAAAAATATGGAAGATGGAGAAAAATTATTAATGAAGCAGTAAAACAGAGTGGGAGAAAAAAAATTCCTGATTTGTATCAAATTCAAAAATTGAAAGATTGTTTAGATTTTATAAGAGAAGAAGGTAATATTCTGGTGGCCTGGGAAAATTCTGAAGTAAGTTTGAAAAAAGTTATTGATGGTATAAAGGGAAAAATATATTTATTTATAGGACCTGAAGGAAGTTTTTCAGAAGAGGAAATTAAAATTCTGAAAAAATATGGTGGTATATTTTTTAACATGGGACCAAGAATATTAAAGGTTGAGACAGCAGCTATTGTTGCTCTTTCTCTGGTTTTATATGAGAAGGGAGGTTTAGGTTTAGGATAAATCCTTGAATATAAAAAGTATAAGTTTCTTTACTTTTGGATGTAAGATTAATCAGTATGAGACAGAAAAAATAAAAAGTTTAGCTCAAAAAGAAGGATGGAAAGTAGAATCCTTTGGAGAAGAAGCTGATTACATATTTATCAATAGTTGTGCTGTTACCCATATAGCAGAAAGAAAAGCAAGACGTCTTATAAAGTTCTTGAGAAATAAATTTCCAAATTCAAAAATAATTCTTGCAGGATGTTATCCTGAAAGAACTAAGAAGAATTCCTCTACCCTTGATGTGGATATCCTTTTAGATAATAAAGAAAAATGGGAATTTTTTAATGGTAATGAATTATCTTTTATTCCTTCCTTACCTCAAGAAAGAACTCGGGCTTTAGTAAAGATTCAAGATGGATGTAATCAGTTTTGTACTTATTGTATTGTTCCGTACTTAAGGGGAAGAGAAAGGAGTAAACCTCAAGATTTAGTTATACAAGAGATAGAAAACCTTATAAGTTTAGGATATAAAGAAATTGTTCTTACTGGAGTAAGATTAGGAGCCTACGGGCATGATTTTCAAGATAAAGATGCTCTTTCTAAGCTTCTTCAGAAGATTATTCAATATCCCGAGATAAAAAGGATTCGTTTAAGTTCTATAGAGCCGATGGACATTACCCCATCTTTAATAGAATTATCAGGTGAAGAGAAAATATGTAAACACTGGCACATCCCTCTTCAGAGTGGTGATGATGAAATACTAAGGAAGATGAAGAGAAGGTACGATACTTCTTATTACTATGAAATAATTCAAGAACTAAGAAAAAAAGTCCCCTATATAGCTATTGCTACTGATATTATTGTGGGTTATCCTGAGGAGAAGGATATTAATTTTCAAAACACTGTTACTTTTATAAAAAAAGTAGGATTTATGAAGCTCCATGTATTTCCCTTTTCTCCAAGACCTGGAACCCAAGCTGAAGAATTAACCCTTCTTCCTCCTTCCTTAGTGGAGGAAAGGAAGAAAACATTAATCTCTCTGAGCAAGGATTTGTGGGAAAAATATGCAGGAGGATTTTTAGGAAAAGAAATGGAAGTTTTGGTGGAAGAGAATGAAAATGGTTTTGCAGAGGGATTGACAGATAATTATTTAAAAGTGGTTTTTCATGATTCTTCGGTGAATAAAGGAGATTTTGTAAAGATTCGTATAAAAGAGGTTCATGAAGAAAGGGTTTTTGGAGAAAAGATAAGGGATATTCTATATATAAATAGTTAATTATATTATAAGATAAGAAAGGAGGGAAAATTGTGACAGAAGTAAAAGTAGGAAAAGATGAAAGTTTGGACAGTGCACTAAAGAGGTTTAAGAAAAAACTTCAGGAAGATGGTATTTTGGCAGATATTCGTAGGCATGAATACTATGAAAAGCCCAGTGAGAAGAGAAATAGAAAAAGAGCTCAAGCAAAAAGGAAGAGATAGTGTTTAAATAGAATATGGAACAACCTCTAACAAGAACTGAAATTATTTTACCAAAGGCTTTTTTGATTATAGAGAAAGGAAAGAGATTAATAGAAGAAGTAAAGTATTGGCAAAATGAATATAAAATAGATATATTTTGGGAAGAAGATAAAGTAGTAATACAGGGTTCTACAGAATGGGTTAATAAAATTGTAAACTATATAACAGAATATATAAATGATAATTCAAGGCTTGAAAGTAAAGCAAGTAGTAAGATCTTAGTATTAGAAAAAAAATTAATAAGAGTCTCTTCTCCTGGACAGAGAAAATATATTGAAGAGTTAGAAAAAAAAGATATTGTTTTTGCTATAGGACCAGCAGGAACAGGTAAAAGTTATTTAGCAATTGTGGCAGGACTGATTTACTTAAAAGAAGAAAGAGTCAAAAAAATAATCTTAACAAGACCTGTTGTTGAGGCTGGAGAGAGATTAGGATTTTTGCCGGGAGATTTACAGCAAAAAGTTAATCCATATCTGAAGCCCCTATATGATTTTCTTGAGGAGTTTTTGGGATATGAGAGATTAGAAAGACTTTTAGAGAAAAAAATGTTAGAGGTTGTTCCTCTTGCATACATGAGAGGAAGGACCTTTAAAAATGCCTTTGTACTACTGGATGAGGCCCAAAATACCACTCCTTTACAGATGAAGATGTTTCTTACGAGATTTGGTTCTGGAAGTAAAATGGTTATAACAGGGGATATAACTCAGATTGATTTAGAAAAAAATCAAAAGTCAGGACTTCTTCATGCATGGAAAATATTAAAAAATATTGATGAAATAGGATTTGTAGAGCTTAATGAAGAAGATATAGTAAGACATGATTTAGTAAAAAAAATAGTTGTAGCTTACGACAGATGGGAGAAGGAGAAGGGTGAGTTTAGAGATTTTTAGTTTTCAAGAGGGATTAAATAAAAAGGATAGTGAAAAGTTAAAAAAATATTTAAAAGAAATTTTAAAGAAAAAAGGATTTGCTCCAATAAATTATGATATATCTATAGTTTTTGTGGATGATGAAAAAATAAGAGAATTGAATAAAAAATATAGAAATAAAGATAAACCTACTGATGTGCTATCTTTTAATTTGGGAAAGGATCCAAAGAATAGGATTATTGGTGAGATATACATCTCTATACCCACTGCCAAGAAGCAGAGTATAGAGAATAATAAATCTTTATTAGATGAGATAGTTTTTCTTTCCTTACATGGTATATTACATATCTTGGGTTATGATCATAAACATCCATGGGAAAAGGAAGAAATGGAGAAGGAGACTCAAAATTCATTAAAATATTGGGTATAAGTATGAAAACAAGAAGTTTTAATGAGAGTTTGAAATTTTCCATTTTGGGAATACTTTGGGGGTTAAAATACGAAAGAAATATAAGGATACAAATCTTTATAGGAATAATAGCTATAATTTTAGGTATAGTATTTGATATTTCAAATATAGAATTTTTATTAATATTATTATGGACGGGCGTAGTAATAAGTGCAGAATTTTTTAATACTGCTATTGAGAAAGCTTTAGATTCTTATAACGAGGATTTTTCTCCTTCTATAAAAATTATAAAAGATTTATGTGCTTCTGCAGTTTTTATTTTAGCTTTTTTAGCTGCTATCTCAGGAATATTAATATTTCTTCCTCATGTAATTTCTTTTTTAAAAATATTATTTAGAGGGGTGTGAAGTATCTGAATTTTGTTCTCCTTTTAATTCTTCTCTCTCTTTCAGCTTTTTTATCTGCTTTAGAAACCTCTTTAGTTTCTTCTACAAAAATTAAACTTCATCATTGGGCTGTTGAGGGGAATAAAAAAGCAGAAAAACTTCTTAATTTGCTTGAAAATGCTCAAGAATTATTGGCTACTATTTTAATTGCTAATAATATTGCTAATATTCTTATTGCTTCTATAGTAACAAAGATGATGCTAAGTTATACTCAAAATTTTGGTATCTCTATTTCTACAGGTATATCAACCTTCTTTATTGTAATTTTTGGAGAAATGATTCCTAAGACCTTTGGACTTAAATATAAAGAAAGATTTCCTATTTTCTTTTTTTATGTATTCTATCCTATTTATATTTTACTTAAGCCTATAACTCGAATTTTTTTAGCATTTAGTAGTATTTTTTATCATATATTAGGAAAGACTTCAGAAAAAGTCTCTCCCTTTGCTACTATCGAAGAATTCATAACCCTAGTAAATGTTGGGGAAAAAGAGGGTATAATTGAAAAAGAAGAAAAGGAATTTATAAACAATATAATAGAATTTACTGATACTAAGGTTCATGAGGTTATGGTCCCGAGAATTGATATGATCTGTGTAAGCACTGATAGTCCCTTGGAGGATGTTTGGAAAAAGATAATCGAAGAGGGACATTCAAGATTGCCTGTTTATGAGGGAACTATTGATAATATTGTGGGAATAGTGCATGCTAAGGATGTTTTGAGGGCCTTAGCAGAGAAAAATAATAAGAATTTAAAAGAGATAATAAGAGAAGTCATGTATGTTCCTGAAAATATGAAGATTAGTGACTTATTTAATGAAATGAGAAAAAGAAAAGCCCACATGGCAATTGTTGTAGATGAATATGGAGGAACCGCGGGATTAGTAACCTTGGAAGATCTATTAGAAGAATTGGTGGGTGAAATTGAGGATGAATATGATAGGGAAGAAGAGAAGTTTTCTTTTGTAGATAGAAAGAATATTTTAGTAGATGCTAAAATGAATATTTATGAATTAAATGAACTCCTTGAGGAATATTGGAAAGAGAGGCTTCCTGAAACAGAATATGACACTGTTGGAGGTTTAATATTTGATATATTGGGAAGAGTTCCCTTGAGGGGTGAGGAAATAAAACTAGGAAATTTGAATATTAAAATAGAAAATATGAGAAGGCAGAGAATTGAGAGAGTTAGAATTACATGTGATAAAAATTTAGAAGAAAATGAAAATATTGAGGTGGTAGATGACTAAGTATATTGTTATTACTGGCGGAGTTATATCTTCCTTAGGTAAGGGGTTAACCACTGCTTCCTTAGGGAGAATTTTAAAAAGTAAAGGATTTTCGGTTACTGCATTGAAATTTGACCCTTATATAAACGTTGATGCTGGAACTATGAATCCTTATCAACATGGTGAAGTATTTGTTACAGAAGATGGTACAGAAACAGATTTAGATTTAGGACATTATGAAAGATTTTTAGATGTAAATCTCAGCTCTATAAACAATGTTACTACTGGTAAGATCTATTCCAATGTCATAAATAAGGAAAGAGAGGGTAAATATTTGGGTTCCACAGTTCAAATTATTCCTCATATCACAGAGGAAATAAAGGTAAGTATCTTAAGAGTGGCAGAAGAGACAAAAGTAGACATTGTATTAGTAGAGATTGGCGGTACCGTTGGTGATATAGAAGGACTTCCCTTTTTAGAGGCTGTCAGGCAATTTAGGAAAGATGTAGGAAGACAAAATTTAATATACATACATGTTACTTTGGTTCCCTCCCTCTTCCCCACAGGTGAACTTAAAACAAAACCTACTCAACATAGTGTTAAAGAACTTAGAAGTATTGGAATTCAACCTGATATTATCCTCTGTAGAGCAAGGGAAAGACTTCCTAAAGGTATAAGAGAAAAAATAGCTCTTTTTACAGATGTTGAACCTGAAGCGGTAATTTCTGGAGTAGATGTAAATGATATTTATAGCATACCTTTGTATTTTGAGGAAGAAGGAATGGGAAATTTAGTATGCAATTTGTTGGGACTAGAGAATAGAGAAAGTGATTTGAGAGAATGGAGAGAAATGGTAAATAAATCTTTAGATGGGGAGGTAAATGTTTCTATATTAGGAAAATATACAATCCTTCCCGATGCTTATCTTAGTGTAGTTCAGGCCTTAAAACATTCCACAAGATATTTAGGAGTTAAATTGAATCTTAAATGGATAGAATCAGATAATGTAAATTCAAATAATGTGGATGAGATCTTAAAAGGGACTGAAGGATTACTAGTTCCTGGTGGATTTGGAGCAAGAGGGATTGAAGGTATGATTGAAGGTATTAGATGGGCAAGAAAAAATAATATTCCCTTTTTAGGTTTATGTCTTGGACTTCAATGTGCAGTTATAGAATTTGCAAGAAGTATAGGATTAAAAGACGCTAACAGTAGAGAATTTGATGAAAATACTTTGTATCCTGTAATTGATCTTATGCCCAATCAAAGAGAGGTAAAGGTAAAAGGTGGAACTATGAGATTAGGAGCATATCCCTGTGTTATAGATAAAAATTCCTTGGCCTATCAATGCTATCAGAAAGAGTTAGTTTATGAAAGACATAGACACAGATATGAAGTAAATAATAGTTTTAGGGATATTTTAGAAAGTCATGAATTAAAATTTTCAGGTCTTTCTCCCGACGGAGAATTAATTGAGATGATAGAACTTAGGGATCATCCCTTTTTTATTGCTACTCAATTTCATCCTGAATATAAATCAAGACCTCTTAATCCTCATCCTTTATTCTTAGGATTTATCAAAACAATTTTAAAGGAGAAAAAACAATATGGACAATAAAGAACTTTGGGAGATGGCAAGAAATGCTTTAAATTTTTCCTATTCACCTTACTCTAATTTTCCTGTTGGTGCTGCTCTTTTAACAAAATCAGGTAAAGTATATTTAGGTACTAATATAGAGAATTCTTCTTATGGGTTGACCATATGTGCTGAAAGGGTAGCCATTTTTAAGGCAGTAAGTGAGGGAGAAAGAGAGTTTTTAAGGATGGTAATAGTAGGTCAAGAAGGAGAAGGGCTTTTTCCCTGTGGAGGTTGTAGACAAGTAATGGCAGAGTTTTCTTTAGATATGGAAATTATTTTATATGATTCAATAAAAAATGAATTTAACACTTGGAAGGTGAAAGAACTTTTACCTTTAAGTTTTTCTTTAAGAAGAGGCTAAAATTATGGAAATTAATACAAAATTGGCTTATGTAGGAATACTTGGAAAACCAAATGTTGGAAAATCAACTCTTATTAACCTTTTAGTAGGAGAAAAAGTTTCTATAGTTGCAGAAAAGCCCCAGACTACAAGACAAAGAATCTTAGGGGTATTAACATTAGAAAATAGAGCACAACTAATTTTTCTTGACACCCCAGGTTGGTATGAGCCAAAACATCTTTTAGGGAGTTACATGATGAAAGTTATAAAGGATACAATAAAAGATTCTGATGTACTTTTAATGCTTCTTGATTCCTCTAAGGAAATAGAGAAAGAGGATCTTTTTTTGTTAAATATTGTGAGGAAAGAGGAAAAACCTTATTTAGTTATATTGAATAAGATAGACTTGGTATCTGAAGAACAATTAGAGAAAAAAATAAAAGAATTAAAGGAAGTTGAGATTTTAGAAGATAAATTAATTAAAATTTCGGCACTATATGGAACAAATAAAGATAAACTTTTGGAGAAAATTATTGAAACCTCTTCTTATGGAGAATTTCTCTATCCTCCTGATATGATATCGGATCAGACAGACAAATTCTTTATATCTGAGGTAATTAGGGAAAAGATTATACACTTAACCTATCAGGAAGTGCCTCATTCTGTAGCAGTATACGTAGATGAAATTGGAGAAAGAAAAAATGGGAATTTAATTTATATAAGAGCTACAATTTTAGTAGAAAGGCCTACTCAGAAGTCCATACTTATAGGAAAAGATGGAAGTATGCTCAAAAAGATTGGAACTCTTGCACGTATGGAGTTAGAGGATTATTTTAAAAAACAAATATATTTAGATCTATGGGTAAAAGTCAAAGAAAAATGGAGAAAGAAACCTGAAGTCTTAAGGGAACTGGGATATAAATGAGGAGGATATATTTTATGGATAGAAAAACCTTAGCTAAGATGATTGATCATACCCTATTAAGACCTGATGCCTCGTCAAGAGATATTGAGGGGTTTTGTAAAGAGGCTTTATACTATAATTTTATGGCGGTCTGTATTCAACCTTATTTTGTTCCTTTGGTAGATAGATTTCTTAGAGATTCAGAAATAAAAATATGTACTGTAGTTGACTTTCCTCACGGCTCAAATTCTTCTTCAATAAAGGCTTCCCAAATTAAGGAGCTTCTTAAAAAGGGAGCCGAAGAATTTGATATGGTTATTAATATATCTGCAATAAAAGATAGAAATGAGAAAATTCTACGAGAGGAGGTAAAGAAGGCAGTAGAAGCTGCTGATGGAAGAGTTGTTAAAGTCATCATAGAAACATGTTATCTTACTAATGATGAGAAGATTTATATTACTAATATAATAAAAGAGGAAGGAGCTCATTTTGTAAAAACTTCTACTGGTTTTGGACCTAAAGGGGCAGAAATGGAAGATATAATGTTGTTTAAAAAGATCGCAGGTGATAACTTAAGAGTTAAGGCAGCGGGAGGTATAAGAACTTTAGAACAAGCCCTGTCTTTTATAAATGCCGGAGCAGACCGTTTAGGGACTTCTCAAAGTATCAAAATCTTGGAAGAATTAAATGAGTAAATATTATTTTGAAGAAGCTATTGTTTTAAAAAATCAAAGAATAAAAGATGCAGATCTTCTTCTAACCATCTATGGAAAAAGTAAAGGGAAATATAGTGTGGTGGCTCCTGGAGCTTTAAAAATAAAAAATAGGTTAAGAGGGAAAATAGAGCTATTTTCCTGGGGAAAAGGATATTTTGTTATAAGAAGGAATTTAGATTTACTAATAAATTGGGAAGTTATAGATATTTTTTGGGATATTCGAACAAATTTGGAAAAGCTAAATTCTGCTATAGATATTATAAATATTATAGAAAAGAATACGCTTTGGGAAGATCCTGATGAACATCTCTTTAATATGCTCTTAGAGATGTTAAAATTAATAAGAGAAAAAAACTCTTCCTTCTTTAAAGAAGTATTTTTTATAAAATATATTCAATCTCAGGGATTTATAAATACCTTTTCTATAAGGTGTAATAAGTGTGATAAATTGTTTGATGAAAATCTAATAAGAATTGATATATTCGAAAACAAGGTCTACTGTAAGAATTGTTTCTTTTCTGGAATTTCTATTTCCCTTGAAACTTTAAAAAATCTTAATAAAATATTGACCTTATCTCTAAAAGAGAGTTTAGATATAGAATTATCAAAAAAGGAATTTGAAGATTTAATCAGAGAATATGAGAAAAACCTTCAATAGGAGGACTTTTATATGTTAACTTTTCAAGAAATAATTTTTAAACTAAATGAATTTTGGCATAATCAAGGATGTATAATTCAACAACCCTATGATATTGAAGTGGGAGCTGGTACTATGAATCCTGCGACTTTCTTTAGAGTATTAGGCCCAGAACCGTGGAAGGTAGCCTATGTGGAACCTTGCCGGAGACCTACCGATGGAAGATATGGGGAAAATCCCAATAGATGGCAACATTATTATCAATATCAAGTTATATTAAAACCTTCTCCTAATGATGTTCAGGAGATTTATCTTAATAGCTTGAGATATTTAGGGATAGATATAGAAAGACATGACATTCGATTTGTTGAAGATAACTGGGAATCTCCCACCTTAGGAGCATGGGGAATTGGTTGGGAAGTATGGTTGGATGGAATGGAAATTACTCAGTTCACGTATTTTCAACAATGTGGTGGATTTGATCTTTTCCCAATTTCTGCTGAGATTACATATGGACTTGAAAGAATTGCTATGTATATCCAAGGGATAGATGATTTTAGAAATATTATTTGGCAAGGTGATATTACTTATGGAGATATTCATCTTCAAGGAGAAGTAGAGCATTGTTATTATAATTTTTCCTTAGCAGATATAGAGAGATTAAGACTTTTATTTAATGAATATGAGGAAGAGGCGGAAAAATTATTAAATCTTGGGTTTATTTTTCCAGCTTATGATTATGTATTAAAATGTTCCCATATATTTAATCTTTTAGATGCAAGGAGAGCTATAAGTGTAGTTCAAAGAACAGAATATATATCAAGAATAAGAAAACTTGCATATAAATCAGCGGAGAACTATTTAAAAAGTAGAGAAAATTTAGATTTTCCTCTTGTGAAAAAGAACTGTTGGAGGGAGGAAGAAAAAGTTGAATAAAGATCTATTAGTAGAGATTGGAACCGAGGAAATGCCAGCAAGTTTTTTAAGGCCTGCTCTTGTTCAATTGGAGAATTTTAAAAAGGAGATTTTAGAAACCAATCTTCTCTTCTATGATGATTTGAAAGTATATGCTACTCCAAGAAGATTAGTAATTTATGTAAAGAATTTAAAGGATTATCAAAAACCTCAGGAAGAGGAAATAAGGGGACCTGCAGAGAAAATAGCCCATAAAGATGGGAAATGGCTTGAACCTGCTATAAGATTTTCCCAGCAATATGGTGGAAGAATTGACGATCTTTTTATAAAGGATACAGAAAAAGGCTCTTATGTTTTTTTAAAAAGGAAAATTCAAGGAAAAGCTACAAAGGAATTATTACCTAACATAATTAAAGAGGTTATCTCAAAAATTAAGTTCCCTAAGATGATGAAGTGGGGAAGTGTAGATTTTCTTTTTGGGAGACCAATAAAGTGGCTATTAATTCTTTACGGAGAAGATGTTATTGAATTAGAAATTGCAAAAGTAAGATCCTCTAATGTTTCATATACTCCAAGATTTTTGCCTGAGAAGAAATTACAAATAAGAAGGGCTGAGGAGTATTTTCAGATAATAAAGGAAAACTATGTAATTTTAGATCAAGAAAAAAGGAAAATGGAAATTCTAAAACAAGCAGAAAAACTGGCACAGGAAAGAGGATTCATTTTGGATTATACTCCTGAATTATTAGAAGAAATAACTTTTCTGGTGGAATATCCCACCGCATTCTTAGGAGAATTTGACAAAAGATATTTAAATTTACCAGAGATAGTATTGGAAGTTACTCTTGAAAAAAAGCAGAGATATTTCCCATTAAGAGATATTAATGGAAAACTTGTAAATTACTTTATTGGTATTAGAAATGGACTGGAAAAAGATATAGAGATAGTTAGAGAAGGGAATGAAAAAGTATTAAGAGCAAGACTTTCAGATGCTGAATATTACTTCAATGAAGATAAAAAAGAACCATTAGAAAATTATACCAAAAAACTTGATGGAATTATATTTCATGAGAAATTAGGATCCATGAAGGATAAAGTGGAGAGGGTAAAAAAAATAATCTTTCTTTTAGAGAAGGAGTTTAGTTTGAAGGAAGAGAAAAGGTTTTTAGAGAGAGCTGTGGAATTATATAAGGCAGATTTAGGAGCTCTTATGGTAAGTGAATATCCAGAGCTACATGGAATTATGGGAGAAATATATGCAAGAAATTCTGGGGAACATGAAGAAGTTGTAAAAATCTTAGGGGAATACTTTTTGCCAAGGACTATGGATGATAAGATTTCTTCTAATTTATTATCCAATATATTAGGAATAGCGGATAGAATAGATAGTTTAACAGGATATTTTAGTTTAGATCTTTTTCCTACAGGGTCTGAAGATCCTATTGGCTTAAGAAGGTTAACCAATGGACTTTTAAAAATCTTATGGGAAGAGGAATATAATTTAAGCCTTAAAAAACTTTTTGATTATTCTTGGGATATTTATGGATTTAAAGATGATAAAGAAAAGATATGGAATAAAGTAGAGAATTTTTTATCCCAAAGGTTGAAAAACTTCTTATTAGAAATGAACTATCCTATAGATTTAATAAATGGAGTTTTAACTCTTGATTTTGATCCTATTTGGAGAGTAAAGAGAAGATTACAATCACTAGTAGAATTAAAAAAAGAGGATAATCTATATGATAAAATTTATACTTCTGCTAATAGATTGGCAAGAATAATCCCTAAGGATTTTACTCCATTAAAAAGTCTGAAGGAGGAAATTTTAGCTATAGAAGAGGAAAGAATACTCTATAATAATTTTTTAGAGATTAAAGAAAAATTTACAAAAGACTTTGAAGATGGAAATTATTTAAGCTTTTTAAAAAGCAGAGAGGTATTAGATTTAGTGGAAAATATTAATAACTTTTTTGATAAGGTATTAGTTATGTCTCAGGTAAAAGAGGAACGAGATAATAGACTATCTTTAATCTTTTTAATCAAGAATCTCTTTTGGGAGATTGCTGATTGGAGTAAAATGGTAAAAGTTTAAAATTTTATTAAAGTAAAACTTACGATCCTTATGCTATAATCTGAAAAGATATATAAAAATAAAATTTGGGAGGAGAAAGGATGGAAAAAAAGAGAGTATATTTATTTGAAGAAGCAGATGGAAAAAACAGAACCCTATTTGGTGGAAAAGGTGCAGGTCTCGCAGATATGACAAAAGCTGGACTTCCTGTTCCACCGGGATTTATTATCACCACAGAGGTATGTAAAGAATATCAGGAACTTGGGAAAAATCTACCTGAAGGACTTATGGATGAAGTTCTTCGAGCAATGAAGAAAGTAGAAGAAAAAGTTGGAAAGAAATTTGCTGATCCTTCAAATTCTCTTTTGGTTTCGGTTCGTTCTGGAGCTCCTATTTCCATGCCGGGAATGATGGACACCATTCTTAATCTGGGACTTAATGATGAGACCGTTGAAGCATTAGCAAAGGCAAGTAAAAATGAAAGATTTGCTTATGATTCATACCGTAGATTTATTCAGATGTTCGGGAATGTGGTCTTAGGGATATCTCATGAAAAATTCGAGGAGATTTTAGAGCATTACAAAAAGGAACAAGGGGCCAAGTTAGATAGTGAACTTACTGCTGAATCCTTGAAGAAAGTTGTAAAAGATTATAAAGAGTTGGTAAATAAAGAGACAGGAAAAGATTTTCCTCAAAATCCATATACTCAATTGGAACTTGCTATAAGAGCAGTATTTGATTCTTGGAATAATGAAAGAGCTATAAAATATAGAGAAATTCATAATATTCCAGATACCCTTGGGACTGCAGTGAACATAGTAACCATGGTTTTTGGAAACATGGGGGATGATAGTGGAACAGGTGTTGCCTTTACAAGAAACCCATCTACTGGAGAAAGGGAGTTTTATGGAGAATATTTAACTAATGCTCAAGGTGAAGATGTAGTAGCAGGTATTAGAACTCCTCAGCCTATCTCAAAATTAGCGGAAGAAATGCCTGAGGTATATAAACAACTATTAGAAGTCAGAGATCTATTGGAAAAATATTATAGAGATATGCAGGATATAGAATTTACTATTGAAAGAGGAAAACTCTATATGCTGCAAACAAGAAATGGGAAAAGAACTGCAAGGGCTGCGGTAAAGATAGCAGTAGATATGGCAAAGGAAGGATTAATAACAAAGGAAGAAGCTATATTGCGAGTTTCTCCAGAACAGATAAATCAATTGTTGCATGCACAAATTGATCCCGATGCTCCAAAGAAAGTTATAGCAAAAGGGCTTCCTGCATCTCCTGGAGCTGCATGTGGGAAAGTAGTATTTTCATCGAGAGAAGCAGAAAAGAGGGGAAAGGAGGGAGAAAAAATTATTCTTGTGAGACCAGAAACGACTCCTGATGATATTGGAGGATTAGCTGCCGCACAGGGTGTTTTAACAAGCAGAGGTGGAATGACAAGCCATGCTGCTGTGGTAGCAAGGGGTATGGGTAAGCCTGCAGTGGTAGGATGTGAGGCTATTCGTATAGATCTTAGTAATGAAGAATTTAAAGTAGGAGATGCAGTTGTAAAGAAAGAAGAGATAATTACTATTGATGGCTCCACTGGTGAGGTAATTTTAGGAGAAGTTCCGATGATTCCACCAGAATTGAGTGATGAATTAAAGGAACTCCTTTCTTGGGCAGATGAGATAAGAAAAATTGGGGTAAGAGCTAATGCGGATACCCCTGTGGATGCTCAAAAAGCTTTTGAATATGGAGCAGAAGGTATTGGACTTGCAAGGACAGAACATATGTTCTTAGGAGAGAGACTTTCATTAGTTCAAGAAATGATTCTTGCAGAAATAGAAGAGGATAGAAGAAAAGCTTTAGATAAACTTCTTCCGGTACAGAGAGAAGATTTTGTAGGGTTATTTAAAGCAATGCAAGGAAAACCAGTGACTATTCGGCTTATTGATCCACCCCTCCATGAGTTCTTACCTTCATTAATTGATCTCACAGTAGAAGTGGAATTAATAAAATCGAAGGGAATTACTGGAAAAGAATTAGAAGAAAAGGAAAAGTTACTTTATGTAGTAAGAAGACTTCATGAATTTAACCCTATGATGGGATTTAGAGGTTGTAGATTGGGAGTAGTTTATCCTGAAATATTTGAAATGCAGACAAGAGCAATTATGGAAGCTGCGGTAATTGTGGCAAAGGAAGGTCTTCCAGTAAAACCTGAAATAATGATTCCTGTTGTTGGTTTAGAATCTGAGATGGAAAAATTGGCAGATCTTATTCATAGAGTAGCAAAAGAAGTTTTAGAAAAAAATAAGATAAACATAGAATATAAAGTTGGAACAATGATTGAAGTTCCCAGAGCAGCCATTATAGCTGATAAACTAGCAAAGAATGCAGAATTCTTCTCCTTTGGAACCAACGATTTGACCCAGATGACCTTTGCATATAGTAGAGATGATGCGGAAGGAAAGTTTTTAGGTTTCTATAGAGAAAAAGGTTATTTAGAATATGACCCCTTTGAACATTTAGATAGGGAAGGTGTTGGAGAATTAATGAAGATAACCGTAGAAAGGGGAAGAAAGGTAAGACCTGATTTGAAAATTGGTATTTGTGGAGAACATGGAGGAGATCCAGATTCTATAGAATTCTGTTATCTTATTGGTTTAGATTATGTTAGTTGTTCACCATTTAGAGTTCCTATTGCAAGACTTGCGGCTGCTCATGCTACATTAAAGCATCAAAAGCAAATGACTTTTGTAGATAGAACTGTATAAAGAGGTGAGAGGAAAGGGGAGAAGGGAAATCTTCTCCCCTTGAAAATGTTAATTCGAGAACAGATAGAAGAAAGAGAAAAAATTTTCCTTTCCCCCTTTGCTATTCTAAGTATTAATTCAAAAGGAAGAATATTTCCTGAAGAAGAATGTCCTATAAGATCCTGCTTTCAAAGAGACAGAGATAGGATAATCCATTCTAAAGCCTTTAGAAGATTAAAACATAAAACTCAAGTTTTTGTTGCTCCGGAAGGAGATCATTATAGAACAAGACTTACACATACCTTAGAGGTATCACAAATAGCAAGGACTATATCTCGGGCTCTGTCTTTAAATGAAGATTTGACCGAGGCTATAGCTTTAGGGCATGATTTAGGACATACACCCTTTGGACATATGGGAGAGAAGGTATTAGACAATTTAGCAAAAGCTTACGGATTAAAGGGGTTTTCTCATGCAGAACAAAGTTTAAGAGTTATTGATAAAATTGAGAGGGATGGGAAGGGATTAAATCTAACCTATGAAGTTAGAGAAGGAATTCTTCAACATACAAAGGGGCAAGTAGATTTGAGATTTTGTTATTCTAAAAAAATTTCAGAAACCTTAGAAGGGGAAGTAGTTAGAATTTCTGATGTAATTGCCTACCTTAATCATGATTTGGATGATGCTTTGAGAGCAAAAATAATAAAAGAAGATGAGATTCCCTATAAAGTTATATCAATTTTGGGAAAAAGCCATAGAGAAAGAATTAATACTATGGTACAAAATTTAGTATATAATAGTATAAACTCTCCTGTTTTAAAATTTGACCCTGCAATTTTAGATGCTATGGAAGAACTAAGAAGATTTCTTTATGAAGTATTATATGTTAATCAACAAGTTAAATCTGAAAATCAAAGGGTCGAACTTTTATTAACAGGATTATTTGAGCATTTTTATAAAAATCCCTTAAAAATATCATCTCTTTTCTCAAAGGAAGATAAAGTTGTTGGTATAATTGATTATATAGCAGGTATGACAGATAGATATGCTATAGAACTCTTTGAAGAAATATATATTCCAAAACCTTGGAGGTTTTTCTAATGTCCTTCTCCTTAGAAGATTTTGTGGATGATGTTAAACAAAAAATAAATATTGTTGATGTTATTGGTCGATATGTGAAACTTAAAAAATCTGGTAAAAATTTTGTGGGACTTTGTCCCTTTCACTCCGAAAGGACGCCATCCTTTTATGTAAGTCCTGAAAAGGAATTATATCACTGTTTTGGATGTGGGGCAAGTGGAGATGTTTTCTCATTTATAATGAATTATAGAAATATATCTTTTATGAATGCTTTAGAAGAATTAGCTCAAGAAGCAGGATTAGAGCTACCAAGAATTAGCAAAAAAGAAACTAAAGAAGTAAATATCATCTTAGAGATAATTAAAGAAACAGCAAATTTCTATTCAATTTATCTAAAAAGTAAATATGGAAGTGAAGGAAGAGATTATTTGAAGAAGAGAAATATAAAGCCTCAAACTCAAGATAAATTCCTTTTGGGGCTTTCTCCTAGAAATCACAATCTTTTATACAAATATCTTGCTAAAAAGGGATTTTTAGAGGAAGATATTCTAAAAAGTAAAGCTTTATATAAAGTTAGGGAAGAATGGAAAGACCCCTTTGCAGGAAGATTAATTTTCCCTATTATGAATCATAAAGGGAAAATAGTAGGATTTGGGGCAAGGACTTTAACTGATGAAGAACCTAAATATATAAATTCCTCTGAAAGTGAATTTTTTAATAAAAGAGAAATTCTTTATGCTCTCTATCAAGCAAAAGAAAGAATTAAAAAGGAAAATAAAGCTTTATTAGTTGAGGGATACATTGATGTAATTTCTCTTCATCAAGAAGGAATAGATTTTGCTGTAGCATCCCTTGGTACATCTCTTACTTCTTCCCAGGCAAAACTATTAAGAAGTTTTACTTCTTATATTATAATTGGTTATGATCAAGATTCTGCTGGAATTCAAGCAGGGAAAAGGGCATTCTCAATCTTGGAACTGGAAGATTTTAAAATTTCTTGGCTTTCGCTTCCTTCCCCTTTTAAAGATCCTGATGAGTTTATACAAAAAATGGGAAGAGAAGAGATTTTTAAATTGATAGATGAAAGTAAAGATCCTTTAGAATATCTGATTAATCATTCATTATCTCAAGAGAATACTTTTCAGGAAAAGTTAGAAAATATTTTAGAAATATTGACATCTTCAATTCTTCATAGTAAAAATATACTTATTCAACAAGAAAAGGTTAAAAGTTTTATCCCATATATAAGTAAAAAATTAGGAGTTTCAGAGGAGGGATTACAGAGAGAGTTAAAGATTCGTATCTCTCAATGGAGAGAGGGACAAGATAGTAAAAAAATTGGAATTAGTAAAATTTTTATCTCTTCTCAATTAGAAGAAATATTATTAGGTTTAATACTTTTAAGAATTAGTAATATGTACATTCAAAGTTTAAGTCCTGAAGACTTTAGTTTTCCCTTCTATCAAGAAGTTGTGAGAAAATGGAGAGTGTGGGATAAAGACAAGGGGTTAGATGAATTTATTAATTTGTGGGAAGAGGACAAAAGAATATTTATAGAAAGAGCTATAAAAATAGGAGAGAGACATAAAGATGAAAAAGACATTTCCTTTTTATGGGAAGAGTTTAAAAAAGAAAAAATAAGAAGACAAATAAAACAGAAAAAGGAAGAATTATCTTTGAGAGAAAGAGAAGGATTGGAAAAAGAAAAAATTGAAGAGTTAATGAAAGAAATACAGTGGTTAAAAAATCAATTAGAAAAGGCGGTATAATTTATACATGAAAGGAGATGAATTCATGAAAAATAAAAAATATTCTGAGAAAGTAACTCCTGAGGAGATTTTAATGGATTTTCCTTATCCAGAGGAGAATCTCGAGGAGATAGAAGAGCTTCTTTCAGAGCACGAACTGGTAGATGAAAATGAATTTAGAGATTATAGACAGGAAGAAGTGCCAAAAGATATTGAGGAAGAGCTGGAAATTCCTGAAGAAATTGAGTTAGATGATCCAGTAAAAATGTATCTTAAAGAGATAGGTAAAATACCCTTACTTACTCCTGAAGAAGAGGTGGAGCTTGCTAAAAGGGCATCGGAAGGAGATGAAGAGGCAAAAAAGAGATTAATAGAGGCAAATTTAAGACTTGTAGTTAGTGTAGCCAAAAGATATATTGGAAGAGGCCTTTTATTCTTAGACCTTATTCAAGAGGGCAATTTGGGTTTAATAAAGGCAGTTGAAAAATTTGACTATCGAAAGGGATTCAAATTTAGTACTTATGCAACTTGGTGGATAAGACAAGCTATTACAAGGGCAATTGCAGATCAAGCAAGAACTATTCGCATTCCTGTTCATATGGTAGAAACCATGAATAAAATCCATAAAATAACAAGACAATTAACGCAAGAAATCGGAAGAAAGCCTACCGACGAGGAGATAGCTGAAAAAGTTGGATTACCTGTGGATAGGGTAAGAGAAATAAGTCTTATGGGACAAGAACCCCTTTCATTGGAAATGCCTGTTGGGGAAGATGAAGATAATAGATTGGCGGATTTTGTTGAACATAAGGGCTTTAGCCCTGCAGATATTGCTGTTCAAAATTCTTTAAAGAAAGATATAAATGAGATTCTCAATGATCTTTCTGAAAGGGAGAGAGAAATTTTAAAATTAAGATTTGGACTTGTTGATAATCAACCAAGAACCTTGGAAGAGGTGGGAAAATTGTTTAATGTTACTCGGGAAAGAATAAGACAAATCGAGGCAAAAGCTCTAAGGAGACTGCGACATCCCAGTAGAAGTAAGAGAATTAAAGATTATTTAGAAGATTAATTTAATCTTAGGGAGGTGTTTTAAATAGAGAGAGAATATCGTATTAATGAGAAAATAAGAGTAAAGGAAGTGAGAGTTGTAGGAGAAGATGGAAAACAATTGGGAATTATGCCGACAGTACAGGCATTGAGAATTGCAAGGGAAAGGAATTTAGATTTAGTTGAAGTAGCTCCAAATGCTAATCCACCAGTTTGTAGAATTATGGACTATGGAAAGTTTAAATATGAACAGACAAGGAAGGAAAAGGAAAATAAGAAGAATCAAAAGGTGATTGAAATCAAAGAAATAAAGATAAGACCAAATATTGAAGAACATGATTATCAAGTGAAATTAAGAAAAATAAGAGAATTTCTTGAAAAAGGTTATAAAGTAAGATTAATAATTCTTTTTAAGGGAAGACAGTTGATATATAAAGAATGGGGTGATAAACTTTTAGAAAGAATTCTAAGGGATATAGAGGATTTAGGAGGAGTAGAAAAACAAAGTCCATTAATAGGGACGTCAATGATTACAATGCTTGTTCCTAAAAAATTTGTTAAAAAAGTAGTATTGGAGGAGGTTAAAAATGAGCAATAAATTAAAGACAAGATCTTCAGCTGCGAAGAGATTCAAAGTGACTGCAACGGGAAAGATTCTTCATAAAAAAGCAGGAATGAGGCATAATTTAGGGAAAAAGAGTGGTTCCAGAAAAAGAAGGCTTAATATTCCAGGAACTATTCAGAAAAAGGGGCACGTAAAAAAAATGATTCCTTATAACTTATAAAATAGGAGAGATAAGAAATGAGAGTTAAAGGTGGAGTTATTACAAGAAGAAGACATAAGAAAATCTTAAAATTAGCTAAAGGATATAGAGGAAGAAGAAGTAAGATCTTTAAGATTGCCAACCAATCTGTAATAAAAGCCTTATATGATGCTTACGTAGATAGGAGAAGGAAGAAAAGAGAGTTTCGTCGCCTCTGGATTATAAGAATAAATGCTGCTGTAAGAGAGTTTGGTCTTTCGTATAGCAGTTTTATCTCTCAGTTAAAAAAGCAGAATATAAAATTAGATAGAAAAATTCTTGCAGAGATTGCAGTATCTGATCCTGAGACCTTTAGGCAAATAGTGAATCAAGTAATGTAATGGAGATCATCTACAGTCGTAGAAATGCAGAGATACAAGAGTTATTGGAGCTTAAAGATAAAAGAAAGAGAAAGGAAAAGGGAAAGTGTATCGTTGAAGGATGGCGATTTTTAAAGGATGCGTGGAGAAGTGGGGTTTATATACAAAAAGTATATTTATCTAAATCCTTTTGGGAAAAAAGAGAGAAAGAAGTAGAAAATTTTCTTTCTAATGTTTCCTATGTTATTATTGAAGATTCTTTAATGAAAAAAATCTCCTTATTAGAGACGCCCCCGGGAATTTTGGGGGTGTTACCTCTATTTTTAGAACCTCGTTGGGAATTAATATCAAAGGAAAAAAATTCAATTGTAGTTTATTCCGATGGAATTCAAGATCCAGGAAACTTAGGGACTCTTATGAGATTGTCAGAAGGATTAAATGTCTCTGCACTAATTTTATCTGATGATACTGTAGATCCGTATAATTATAAAGTTATTAGAGCATCTTCAGGTTCCATTTTTAGACTTCCCATATGGATAGCCTCTACAAAAGAAATAATAGAGTTTTTTAAAGAATTTCCTGTTATTATTGCAGATCCATATGGGGAAGAGGTTTATTTTAAATATAATTATAGAAAAGCTTTTCTATTGATTTTGGGAAACGAAGCTTGGGGAATAAGAGTAGAGAAGTATAAAGATTTAAAACCTATAAGACTTCGAATTCCACTAAATGAGAATGTAGATTCCTTGAATGTTGCTATTGCAGGATCAGCTTTTCTTTTTGAAGTCCAAAAACAAAGGTATATGGAGGAGAGATTATGAGAGAAGAAGAATATATATTGAAAATTGAGTATGCAAAGGAAAGATTAAGAAAAGCAGAAGATCTTAAAGAGTTAGAAGAAATAAAAAGGGAGTATTTGGGTAAAAGCAGTTTCTTAGCTCAGATCTTAAGATCCTTAGGTAAAATGCCCCCAGAAGATAGGGTATATTGGGGGAAAATGGCAAATCAATGGAAGGATGAATTAGAAGCTCTTTGGGAAAAAGCAGAAAGAAGAATAAAAATTAATACTATACAAAAAAGATTAAAAGAAGAAGAAATTGATATAACATTACCAGGAAGAAGAAAATTAATTGGAAAGCTTCATCTTCTAACTCAAGTTGTTGAAGATATAATCTTAGTTTTCAAAGAGATGGGATTTCAAGTAGTTTATGGTCCTGAATTGGAAACAGATTATTATAATTTTACTGCTTTAAACATTTCTCAGGATCATCCAGTCAGAGAATCCCATGATTCTTTTTATGTAGATAAAGAATATTTACTAAGGACTCAGACCTCTCCAGTCCAAATAAGGGTGATGGAAAAAAGAAAACCTCCTTTAAGAATTGTTGCTCCTGGAAAATGTTATAGAAGAGATTTTCCAGATGCTACCCATAGTCCCATGTTTTTTCAGATTGAAGGATTAGCAGTTGATTATGATGTTTCCTTTGCAGAATTAAAGGGAGTATTGACGATTTTTGCCCATAGACTTTTTGGAAAAGATAGAAGAGTATATTTTATTCCCAGCTATTTCCCCTTCACAGAGCCCAGTGCTGAGATGTATGTGGAATGTGGGATTTGTAATGGAGAAGGATGCAAAGCATGTGGCAATTCAGGGGTTTTAGAAATTTTAGGATGTGGAATGGTTCATCCTCAAGTTTTTAGGGAAGTAGGAATTGATCCAGAAATATATACAGGCTTTGCTTTTGGTATGGGACTTGATAGAATTACCATGCAAATTTATGGAATAGAAGATATAAGGCTTTTTTATGAAAATGATCTTAGATTTTTAACTCAATTTTGAAGGGGGAGTTATCTTATGTTAATCTCATATAGATGGCTTATGGATTATTTAGAACCAATAGAACCTGATGATATTATTAAAGCATTAAGAAGTTTGGGCCTTTATGCATCTTATCAGTATCAAAATGGGAGATTGAGAATTGGAGATTCATGGTCTGAAGTTGTAGTTGGAGAAATAAAGGAGTTGGAGCATCATCCATTAAGAAAGGAACTTTTTATATGTAAAGTCTATAATGGTAAAGAGATATCGAACATTGTTACAGGAGCAAAAAATTTATATGTAGGAGCAAAGGTCCCCATTGCTCCTATAGGAGCAAAGATAAAAGGAGAAGAAATAACACTAAAATATTTTGATGAAACTCCCTCCCAGGGTATGTTATGTTCTGAATGGGAATTAGAGATTTCTAATAATGCTGAAGAAATAATGATTCTACCAAAGGAATATGAGGTTGGGAAGAAATTAAAGGAATATTTGGGAGATGGCGATTTCCTTATAGAGGTAGAAATTCCTTATAATAGGGGTGATTGTTTAAGTTATTTAGGTATTGCGAGGGAGCTATCTGCATATTTCAACATTCCTTTGAAAAGTCCATGGATAGAAATAAAAGAAAATGGGGGTTTTATAGAGAATTTTGTTAAAGGAGAAATTTTGGATTTTGATTTATGTCCCAGATTTACCCTCAGACTTATTAAGAATATTAAAGTAGAAAAATCTCCTTTGTGGTTGAGATGGAGGTTAGAAAGAGTAGGGGTAAGATCTATAAATAATATTGTAGATATAACGAACTTTATCATGCTTGAAACAGGACAACCTCTTCATGCCTATGACTTTGATCTGATAGAAGGAAAAAAATTAATTGCAAGAAGAGCAAGATCGGGAGAAAGAATCATGTTAATAAATGAAGAAGAAAAGGTTCTTGACGAGAAAATATTGGTTATTGCAGATGCAGAAAAACCTGTAGGAATTGGAGGAATCATGGGGGGAAAGGAAACGGAAATTTCTGAAAATACAAGGAATATCTTATTAGAAGCTGCCAATTTCAACCCAATAAATATAAGAAGAAGTGCCAGAAAATTAGGACTAAGAACAGAAGCATCATTGAGATTTGAAAGAGGAGTGGATATTATTCAAACCCCAAAGATTTTGGATAGGGCGGGACAGCTTATAAAAGATATTGGTGGCGGAAAATTAATTAGTGGGAAAATAGATATATATCGAGAACTTCCTAAAGAGAACAAATTTTTCCTAAGACCTTTGCGAGTAAATAAAGTTTTAGGAACAGAATTGCAAGAAGAAGAAATAGTTAATCAACTTTTAAGAATTGGATTCCAAGTAATCTCCCACAACCCAATCTTAGAAGTAAAAGTCCCCTCTTATCGACAGGATATAAAAGAAGAGATAGATTTAATAGAAGAAATTGCAAGATTTTTTGGCTATGATAATATTCCTACCCTGCCCCTCCAGAAGGGAATAATTGTGGAACCTCCCTTAGAAGAGGAATTAATTGAAAAAAAGATTAAGAATATTTTAACCTCTTTTGGTCTAACAGAAGTAGTCAATTATAGTTTTATATCTTTTAGGGACCTTGAAAACTCAGGAATTTTAGATGTAGAAGCCTTTAAAAATTATATACCCTTGTTAAACCCATTAAGTGAAGAAAATAGTATTTTAAGAGTCTCTCTACTTCCAGGCCTTCTAAAGGTTGCTCAGACAAACTTAAACAAACAAAGAAAAGATATGTTTATATTTGAAATTGGTAAAATTTTCTTAAAAGAAAATAACAAATATAAAGAAGAGAAGTGTTTAGCAATTCTTCTTTCTGGAGAATGGTTTGTTTCACCATGGAATATCTCTCCAAACATCTTAAAAGTAGACTTCTATGATTTAAAGGGTATTTTTGAGAATCTTTTTGAGGAAATATGGGGGATAGAATTGAATTTAGATAAAAGTGATTTACCATTTCTCCATCCTGCAAGGCAAGGAACAATATTCTTAAATGATAAGATTTTAGGTTTTTTAGGGGAAATAAATCCTCTTGTTATCCAAAATTATGATATAAGGGAAAGAATATATTATGGAGAGATAAATTTAGATGCTCTCCTTAAAATAAAGGAAAGACCAAAATTTAAACCACTACCTTTGTACCCTGGAGTAAAGAGGGATTTAGCTCTTTTAGTCCCTGAAAAAATGCCAGCAAAGAAAGTAGAAGAATTGATTAAGGAAGCTTCAGGAGAACTACTCCATTCCATAAAGCTTTTTGATGTATATCAAGGTGAAAAGATTGAAAAAGGATATAAGAGCTTAGCCTTTTCTCTCTTCTTCCTTTCCTTGGAGCATACCTTAACTGATGAAGAAGTAGACTCGCTAATTGAGAAAATACTTCTAAGATTTAAAGAAATAGGAGTATTTTTAAGGGTGAAATGAAGAAAGCATTAAAAATTTTAGAATGGGAGAAGATAATAAATGAAATTTCAAAATATGCAGAAACTTCTCTTGGAAAGGAGAAAATCCTCTCCCTTATCCCAACGAATGAAAATTTTCTAATTGAAAAATGGTATAAGGAAAATAAGGAAGCCTTTAGGACTATTTATGAGCTAGGATTTCCTTCTTTTTTTGGTATTAAAGATATAACTAAGTATTTAGAAAAGGGTAAAATTGGAGGAATAATTTTCCCAGAGGAATTTGAAGATATTGGATCTACCTTAGAAGCTTGGAAGAGATTAAGGGATTATCAGGAAAAATCTAAAAATATAGCTGGAAATCTATGGGGAAAGAGTATACATGTTCTTTCTCCTCTCTTATTAGAGATAAGAAGATGCATTCAGAATGGGGAAATTTTAGATAGTGCTTCTGCAGAGTTAAAAAATATAAGAAATAAAATATTTAAGACTCATCAAAAAATTAAAGAAACTGCAGAACATTTTCTCCAAAAAGAATGGAAGAACTTTCTTCAGGATTCTATAGTTACTATAAGACATGGAAGGTATGTTCTACCAGTTAAACAAGAGTTTAGGAACCGACTTAATGGAATTGTGCATGATCAATCTGCCTCTGGACTAACTTTTTATATTGAGCCATTACCATTAGTAGAACTTAATAATCAATTAAATATTTTAGAGTTAGAAGAAAAAAAAGAGATAGAAAGAATTTTAAGAAGGCTTACTGATTTTTTAATTTCCTATGAAAAGGAAATATTGGAAAATTTAGAGAATACTTCATATTTAGATTTTGTGTATGCAAAGCTTCGTTGGGCTGAAAAATATAAATGTATCTTACCTGAAATAGAAAAAAGACCAGTAATTATATTAAGGGATGCAAGACATCCCTTTTTAGGAGAAAGAGCTGTCCCAATAACCTTAGAAGTAGGTAGAAGATTTAATACTTTAGTAATTACAGGCCCAAATACGGGAGGAAAGACTGTTACATTAAAAACTATAGGAGTTTTTATTCTTTTAAATCAGGCAGGAATTCCTGTCCCTGCAAAGGATGGAACTTTGTTAGGGATATTCGACAAAATTTTTTTAGATATAGGAGACGAACAAAGTATTGAGCAGAACTTAAGTACTTTTTCTTCGCATCTTACAAATATTATTGAAGTAGTGAAT
Source organism: uncultured Dictyoglomota bacterium (assembly GCA_964612975.1). Taxonomy (GTDB): domain Bacteria; phylum Dictyoglomota; class Dictyoglomia; order Dictyoglomales; family Dictyoglomaceae; genus NZ13-RE01. The sequence goes on from CAZTGC010000001.1 coordinate 64,423, forward strand.
TACTTAGAAAATAATTCCAATCAGGAAAATATCTTGATTTTATTAGATGAACTTGGAGCAGGAACTGATCCTCAGGAAGGGTCAGCTCTTGCTTTATCCCTTCTTGAGTGTTTCCACTCTAAGGGCACAATAAATGTTATAGCAACCCATTTCCCTCAGTTAAAAATAGTTGCAAGCAAATATGAGGGGATGGAAAATGCCTCAATGGATTTTGATGAAGAAACTTTGAGACCCTTATACAAGATTAATTTAGGAATTCCAGGAAAAAGTAATGCATTGAAGATTGCAAAAAAATTAGGATTATCCCAGAAGATAATAGAGAGAGCATATAATTTTCTCTCATCTCATGAAATAAAGGTTGAGGAACTAATTGGAGAACTTCAGAGGGAAAAGCAAAAGCTTCAAAGGGAATATGAAGAATTAAATAAAATAAGAAAAGAATTAGAGATAGAAAAAAAATATTTAGAAGAAGAGAAAAAGAAGATTATAGAAGAAAAAAAACTTTTAAAAAATAAAGAGATCAATAAATTATTGAAGGAACTTAATGAATTGGAGGAAAAGATTAGAGAAATTATAAGAAAACTTCAAGAAGAATCTATATCCATGCAAACTGCCCAAAAAATTCAAAGGGAAATTAGAGAATTATCTTTACAAATTAGAGAAAAGAGGGAAGAGGAGAGAGAAGTATATATCCCTAATCTTGGAGAAAAAGTTAAAATAAAAGATTCCAATAAAGAAGGAATTGTATTGGATAAAGATGAGGAAAAGGGAGTTGCTTTGATTCAATTAGGAGTGTTAAGATTAAATATACCATTTGAAAATTTGGAGAAGGCAATTGGGGAAAGGGATGTTATTATTCCAACTTTTATTAAAGTAGAGAGAAAAAAATATGTTCCTATGGAGATTAGTATTAGGCAACTAAATGTGGAAGAAGGGTTAGAAGTATTAAAAAAATTTTTAGAGGATGCTTTTTTAGCCGGTCTTCCTCGAATTAGAATTATTCATGGAAAGGGTACTGGGAAATTAAAGAAAGCAGTCCATGAGTATTTATCTACTGTTAATTATGTTAAAGAATTTTATACTGCATCTTCTATAGAGGGAGGTGAAGGGGCTACTATTGTTATTTTAGAAAAGCCCTCCTAATTGAGGATTATAAATAAATATTTTCTAAAAAGTTTTATTCCTGTTTTTATATTTGGAATTTTCTTATTTACCTCTATTCTTATTGTCTCACCTCTTTTTGAGATTATGGATCTTATAATAAGTAGATCTATGGAATTGGCAATTGCTCTAAGAATTTTTATTTTGAAAATTCCTCCTTACCTTACTTATACTTTTCCTATGGCAATTTTCTTAGCAGTTATTTACATAATTGGCCAATTCATTGAAAGAGGAGAAATCATGGCAATGAAGGCTTCTGGGGCAAGCCTTTCTAATTTTCTTCCACCTTTACTTATTTTTTCCTTCGGAGTTTTATTACTCATGTTTTGTTTTAATGAAATAATATCCCCTAAGGCTATGGAGAGGGAAAAGATTTTATATAGACAAGTAATATCAAGAGCAGTTCCAATTCCAGATAAGGAAAATATATTTTTTAGAGATAATAATAATTTTTATTTTTTTAGAAGATTTTCTCCTCAAAATCAAGAAATTAAAGAATTACTTCTAATTCAATTGATAAAAGGGGAAATTAAAGAAATAATTACAGCTAAAGGGGCTAAATGGTATCCAAATCAAGGATGGATTTTTTACGAAGGGAAAATTTATGTTTTAAATTCCGTTGGAGATATGATTTTTCAGGGAGAATTTAGAGAAAAAAGAGTAATTTTAAATAGAACACCTGATGAGATTATACCTTCTACAAAACCTGTAAATGAAATGTCCATATGGGAAATAATTGACCAGATAAGACTATTTCAGGGAAGTGGTATAAATTTAATAAATCTTTGGACAGAATTCTATATAAGATTTGCGTTACCCTTTACATGTCCTATTTTTGCTCTTTTAGCTTTGGGTTTAGGATTGGAGACTAAAAAAGGTGGAAGATCTTTAAGTTTTGGTTTAAGCGTTATTACAATTTTTGTTTACTATATAATATTCTCCATAGGAAGATCCTTAGCAAAGGCTGGAATTTTTTCTCCAATTTTAGGAGCATGGCTTGGGAATATGGTTTTCTTAATTGTATCTTTAATCTTCTTGAGAAAAAAGCTTTAATAATGATAAGGCTCATTTTTGATGATTTTAAAGCTTCTATAAATCTGTTCTAATAGTATTAGGAGAGCAAATTCATGGGTAAAGGTTAATTTTGAAAGAGAAATTACTAAATCTGAATTCTTTTTTATGTTTTCTGAAAGTCCAAAAATTCCTCCAATTGTAAAAGAAATGCATAAATCCTTAGAGATCTCAAAAAAGTTCTTTATTTTATTTGCTAAATCGTAAGAAGTTAATAGAACTCCTTCTCTATCTAATGCTATATTCTGAGATTCTTTTATATATTTTTTAATTAATTCCTCCTCCCTTATTAATGCTTGGGGAGGAGGAAGATGTGTAAGATTTGGGATATCTATAATTTCTATTTTTGAATAAGTTTTTATTCTTTTTAAGTATTCATCTACTCCCTTTTTTATAAAATCATTCCTCAATTTACCCACTAATATTATTTTTATAATCACATCAGTATATATGCTCTGGAGCTGCAGAAAGTTGTAATTTTACATTATATTCTCTTCCATCTCTTATATAAGTTAAAGTAACCCAATCCCCAACTTTTCTTTTTTGAACTTCTGCTCTTAATTCTTCCATTGTTTCTACAGGCTTCCCATCAATTTTTGTTATGATATCTCCTCCTATTATTAGGGGCATATCATCTATATATATCTGCCTATAACCTCCCTTTAACCCCACTTTATCTGCAGGACTTCCAGGAATAACTTCTGCTACTACAACTCCTTTATTTACAGGAAATTTTATATAATTCAAATATTCTACTTCTATCGCATAACCTTTTATTCCAATCCAAGGATATGTAATCTTCCCTTCTTTAATTAATTTATCTGCTATTTCCTTTGCTTTATTTATTGGTATTGCGAAACCTATTCCCTGAGCATTACTTTGAATTGCAGTATTTATTCCAATAACTTCTCCTTTAATATTTAACAAGGGGCCTCCACTATTTCCTGGATTAATAGCTGCATCTGTTTGTATAAGATTTTCCAATCTTACTCCACTTGATTCCACTATTGTTCTATTTAATGCACTTATTATCCCAAGGGTTACCGTTCTATTAAGTCCATAAGGGTTTCCTATTGCAATAGCAAATTGTCCTGGTTTTAAAATATCAGAATTTCCTAATGGTAAATAAGGAAAATTCTCACCCTCTATCTTAATTACTGCTAAATCTGATCTTTTGTCGTAGCCTATCAGTCTTCCTTGATATTTTTTCCCTTCAGATAAAGTTACATCAATTTTTCTTGCCTTCTCAACAACATGATAATTGGTTATTATGTATCCCTTTGGATCGATTATAAATCCTGATCCAACGCCAGGAACAGGAGTAATTCCAAAAAAGAAATCCTCTACTAAGGTTACAGTACTGATATTTACTACTGCTGGCATTACTTTATTTACTATAGAGACAATGTCTCTTTCAAAGGCATCTAAACTTTTTGGAATATAAACTTCCTGAGTTTGTATAATACTATTGTTATAGGAGATTTTTTCTTGAGAGTTTTGTCTTTTAATTAAATAGTATCCTCCAACAGTTCCAATTAAACCCCCTAATAATGCTCCAACAATGAATATTGCTAATAATACTTGCCATACTCCTTTTTCTTTTTTCATCTTCTACACCTCCTTAAAAATTTCTTCTATTTCCTTTGATCTTTCCTCTGCCTTAGATATAGACTCCATAATTACTCCTATTATTCCTTCGGAATATAATTCCTCCAATCCCATAATAGTTGTGCCGCCAGGAGAACTTGTTTTCTTAATTAAATCTTCAAAGGAATAATCCTTTTCTTTAATTAGCTCAATTGCTCCTAAGAAAAGTTGAAGGGTCAATAATTTTGCAAGATCATAGGAAAGGCCCTTTTTAACTCCTGCTAATGTAAAACCTTGAAAAATTAAAGATACAAAAGCAGGTCCACTTCCCGTTAACGCAGTAATAATATTGAAATGTTTTTCTGGAATCTCCCATACTTCTCCTAAACCTGTAAAAATCTCTTTTACTCTGTTTAGATCATCTTCTGTATACTTATTACCTGTTATAGCAATAGCGCCCTTTTTTACAATTAAAGGTAGATTAGGCATAATTCTAAAAATACTTTTTGCTTTATAAAGATATTTTTCTAAATAACTTAAGGGCACTCCTGCAGCAATGGATATATATATTTGATCCTCCTTAACATTTATGGAAATTTCTTTTAAGACTTCCTCAATATTTTGAGGTTTTACAGAAAGAATTAATATTCTACAGTTATCAACAACTTCTAAGTTGTTTTCTGTTACTTTTATTCCATATCTATTCTTTAAAAAATCCCTTCTTTCTTTAATCGGCTCCGAAATAAGGATTTGAGCGGGTGAATACAGTTGAGAATCTAGAATACCAGAAATTATTGCTTCTCCCATCATGCCTCCGCCAATAATTCCTATCATAAAAGCACCTCTTATTCTCTTATTTGTCCTTCTCCAAAAATAATATATTTTGTAGTTGTAAGTTCCTTTAATCCCATGGGTCCCCTTGCATGAAGTTTTTGAGTAGAGATACCAATTTCTGCCCCTAAACCAAACTCTCCTCCATCGGTAAATCTTGTTGATGCATTTACATATACCGCAGCAGCATCTACCTTTCTTAAGAAAGTTAATGCCTTTTGATAGTTATTCGTAATAATTCCCTCGGAATGTTTTGTATTATACTTATTTATATGTTCTATAGCAGAATCCAATGAATCAACAATTTTTACTGCAATAATAAGATCCAAATATTCAGTATACCAATCTTCCTCTGTTGCTTCTATAATTTCAGGTAATATTTTTCTTGCTTCAGGACATCCTCTGATTTCTACCCCTGCAGATTTTAATTTTTTATATATTCTTGGAAGAAAACTTTCTGCGATCTTTTTATGAATAAGAATTTTTTCAATAGCATTACATACAGATGGTCTTTGAACCTTTGCATTATATATAATTTCTTCTGCCATACTAAAATCTGCATCCTCATCTACATAAATATGATTATTTCCTGCTCCTGTTTCGATAACAGGAACTTTTGATTTTTCTATAACATATCGGATAAAATTTGCACTCCCTCTTGGAATAACAACATCAACATAATCTCTCATCTTAAGGATTTCCTGGACAATTTCATACTCAGGTGATTCAATAATTTGAATTGCATCTACCGGGATTTTCATTTCTTTTAAGGCATCTCTCATTATATTTCCGAGAATAACGTTAGAAAACAGTGCATCGGCGCTTCCCCTCAATACTATAGAATTTCCAGATTTTATTGCTAAAGTTGCTCCATCTACAGTTACGTTTGGTCTTGCCTCATAAATTAGAGCAATAACCCCAATGGGAACCCTCATTTGTCCTACTAAAATTCCATTGGGTCTTTTTTGTAGAGATATAATTTCTCCTACAGGATCAGGAAGTCTAATGACATCTTCAATACTTTTAATAATATCCTTTATTCTTTTTTCATTTAGCAAAATTCTGTCAAGTAATGCTTTACTTAGTCCCTTTTGTTGTCCTCTTTCCATGTCCTTTGCATTTTCTTCTAATATTTTTTCCATATTTTTATCTATATTTTCTGCAATTCTTTCTAAAGCATTATTTTTTTCAATAGTGCTTACCAGGGATAAGGAATAACTTGCTAATTTTGCCCTTCTCAATTTCTCAATATAATTTTCCATTATTCCCACCTCATTATTCAAATTCAGATTCTTCCAAAATTTTTATCACTTCTATATATTCTTCATCTGGAACTATTAAATAAACAGGAATCCCTCTTCCCATATATACAGGATCAGTATATGGAATTGCTGAAGAAACAAGTCTTGGATTAAATCCCTCAGATTTTAGAAATTCTTCAACTAATTTCCCTACTATATAATTAGGGAAAATTTTAACTAATTTCCAACCATTTGGGGGGATAAACTTATCTTTGAACAATTTCCTTTGCTATGGGAAGATATTTATATAAAGATTTTTTTTGGATTCTTTTGTCTAAAAATCTAACAAAGAAGAAACTAAAGACTAATCCTAAGATTCCCAAAATCAAACCAAATAATTGCGGATCTTTATTTAGATTATTACCAATTAGATATCCAATAAGAATAAAAACAAGAAAGAAGAAGAGGGGGATAATATAAACTAATGTTGCAGTTTTGTAATAGGAAGATTTTGAAATTTCTATGGAGACAATGTCTCCAATATTAGCTGAACATTGATTTATTGCTTCTAAAATAAATTTCTCACTCCTTTCCTTATGACATAGAGAACAATTAGAGCAAAAGGATGATGGGGTTAATTCAACAACAATTATATTTCCTTTTTTATCTATAATTTTACCTATTTCCTTCATTTGTAATTTATATGGAGCCGGAGGCCGGATTTGAACCGGCGACCTGCCGATTACGAATCGGCTGCTCTAACCACCTGAGCTACACCGGCTCAAATTTCTTGTTCTTAATAAATTATAGCTTTTAGAATTTGTTTAAGTCAAATCTTAGTTAATTTTAGTTTGAGCTCAAGTTGTTTAATGCTGCATAAAAAAGTATAAGGTTAAAAATCTATTTAAAAGATGGCGGGGTCGACGGGATTTGAACCCGCGGTCTCCTGCGTGACAGGCAGGTATGTTAAACCGAGCTACACCACGACCCCGTTTTTTATTATTATAACATAACTATCAAAAACTTTCTATGGTGGGCGGAGCAGGATTTGAACCTACGACCTCCTGCTTGTAAGGCAGGCGCTCTCACCTCTGAGCTATCCGCCCACTATTGGCGCCCTCAGGGGGATTCGAACCCCCGTCACCGCCTTGAAAGAGCGGTGTCCTAGGCCGGGCTAGACGATGAGGGCTCCTTCTCTGGTGAGCCGCACAGGAATCGAACCTGTGACCCCCTGATTAAAAGTCAGGTGCTCTACCGACTGAGCTAGCGGCTCACTAAATACGTAAAATTTTATACTACATATTCAATATTATGTCAAGGTTCCAAATTTATTTATATGTATTTGCTTCTTATCTCGTCTCTTATTTTTATTAGATCTTTCATTATATGATAGAGATTATAATTCGTATTCTTCTTTCCAAAGATATCGTGTAATTCTTTGTACAATTTATATAATTTGTTGTAAATTTCATAATTATAAGGATCTGTCTTGTATATTACAGGTTTTACCCCACACATCACATCTTGGGCTTCCTCGACCCTTGAGTATCCTCCCCTTTCTTTTCCTGCTGCTACTGCCCCAAAAATTGCAGCACCTAAGGCTGGAGTTTGAGAAGATCTTGATATTTTTATATTTTTTCCAAGAACATCTGCATAAATTTGCATTACAAAGGGATTCTTTTCTGCGATTCCTCCACAGGCAATAATTTCTTTTACTTTAACACCATACTCCTCAAATCTTTCCATTATGACCCTTGCTCCAAAAGCTGTTGCTTCTATTAATGCCCTATAAATTTCCTCTGGTTTTGTGTGAAGGGTTTGTCCTATTAAAAGTCCTGTTAATTTTGCATCTACTAATATAGTTCTATTTCCATTATTCCAGTCCAAAGCAAGAAGTCCTGATTCTCCAGGTTTTAATTTTGATGCTTTTTCAGTAAATACTTGATGAAAATCAGAGATTTTATTGATTTCCTCTCCATATTCTAAAGGAGTAAAATATTTTACAAACCAATTAAAAATATCTCCTACTGCAGATTGACCTGCCTCTAAACCAAAGTATCCTGGCGTTATAGATCCATCTACAATTCCACATAATCCAGGAATATCAGGGAGATTTTCTGTATTTGGAACTATCATCATATCACATGTAGATGTCCCAATTACTTTAACCAATATTCCTGGTTTAATTCCTGCACCTACTGCTCCCATATGAGCATCAAAAGCTCCAACACTTATCACTACATTCTCTGAAAAATTAAACTGCTTTGCATAATAAGGGGATATATTTCCTGCAGGGATATCAGCAGTATATGCTTTATCATAAAGTCTGTCTCTTAATTCTGCAAGCTTTGGATCCAATCCCCTTAGGAATTCTTTACTGGGAAGTCCTCCCCAAATGGGATTATACATTGCTTTATGTCCTGCGGCACATACACTTCTTTTTATCTCCTCTGGTTTCATTTTTCCTGTTAATAGAGCAGGAATGAAATCCGCTAATTCTACCCAACTATATGCTGCTTCAAATACCTTTGGATCTGTCCTAAGGCAATGTAAAATTTTAGAGAAAAACCATTCAGAAGAGTAAACTCCACCATATTTTTTTAAATATGGTTCTCCTCTTTTTCTTGCAAGTTCTGTTATTTCTTCTGCTTCTTCATGGCTAGAATGATCCTTCCAAAGCCATGCTAATGCATTTATATTATCCTTAAATTCTTCATGAAAAGCTAAAGGCTTTCCCTCTCTATCAACGGGAATAGGAGTACTTCCAGTGGTATCTATTCCTATACCAATAACATCTTGTCTATTGAAATCTTTTATTTTTCTTTCTGCATCCCTTAATGCTTCCTCTATAGAAACCTCTAAACCCTTTACATAATCTCCTGGATGTTGTCTTGCTACATTAGGATTTTTAGGATCTAATATAATTCCATCTTCTCCCTTCTCATAATTAAATACATAAGTTCCCACCTCTTCTCCGTTGGAAATATCAACTACTAATGCCCTTACCGAATTTGTTCCAAAATCTAATCCTATAGCATATTTCCCCATTTTTATACCTCCATTTTTTAATAATTTTATTAATATTTTACTGCACCAAAGGTTAATCCTATTAAAAATATCTTTAAAATATAGGTAAAGTTTGAGATTTAAAACTACTGAAAGGTAAAACTGTCGCAATAGGAGGCAACATTCTAATATAAACAATCCACACTGCTAATCCTTTTTCTCCTGTTTTAAAGCGAGCTATGGAATATGCAACTAAAGAAAAAATTATAATACATATAGCAGATGTAATTAATGCTATAATTAAACTATTTCTTAAATAAGAGACTATGTTTTCGATAGACGAACTTAATTCTATACTAAAAAGCATTTTCCACATAACTCCTGCAGCAACGGCAGGGATCATCATAGGAATTAATATTATACTTCTAAAGTAGGGTGGTTTCCATTCTAAGAGATTGTAATAATGAGAGGACATAAAAACCATATATAGAAAGGGAAAGACTGTAAGAAATAATATTAAGGGTAAAATCATTAAAATTGCTGATTTTCTAACACTTTTTTCCAAAATAAAAACTCAATTAAAAGAATTGAAAAATTTTTCATTGGATTCACCTCCAATAATAAGTTTAGATGTCAAAGAAGAACAATAATTAAATTTTCCCCTTTTCCCACCTCCTTTTACTAAAATCTTTACTTAAAATATAAAAGATTTTTTCTAAAAAGTCAAGTGCCTATACTGACTATGATATATTGTAATTTGGGAAAAATTTTTTTATACTATTTAGTAAAAAATTATGTTTAATGGGAGATTGAAATTATGAGAGAGGAAAAAATAAGAACTGAAAAAAGAGTAACTTTAAAGGACATTGCAAGAGAGGCAGGAGTTTCTGTCTCTGCTGTTTCTTTTGCTCTTAATAACAAAGGAGCTTTAAATCCAAAAACAAAATCTAAAATTTTAAAAATTGCCCAAAAATTAGGATACATACCTGAGTCTATAAGATCTTCAAAAAAATCATATACCATAGGATTAGTAATAAGTGATGTTACAAATCCCTTTTATCCAGCAGTAATAAGAGGTGTAGAAAGCGTTATGTTAAAAAATGGATATAGTATATTTCTATGTAATACAGATTATGATCCCGATTTAGGTTGTACCTCAGTCAAAAGATTTATTGATAGATATGTAGATGGGGTAATAATAATGACTAATAGATTAGAAGACTCTGTTATAGATCTTCTTAAACTTCATGAGATACCTGTAGTAGTTTTTGATAGAAGTATTGAGGGATTAGATGTAAGTGGGTTACTTGTGGATTTTCAGTCAGGAATTTCAGAAATGGTAACCCATCTTGTAAATTTAGGACATACAGATATTGCTATTATTACAGGGCCCCAAGATCTTGAGACTGCTCAGGCAAGATTAAGAGCTTTTAAGACTGCATTAAGTCGTTATCATATTCCATTGAGAAAAGATAGAATTATTGAAGGGGATTTTAAAATGAGAAGTGGAGAGGAAGCGATGAAAAAAATATTAAATATGAATCCGAGACCTACAGCGATATTTGCATCCAATGATATGATGGCAATAGGAGCTTTAAGAGAAGCTATTAATCAAGGATTAAAAGTTCCTCAGGATATATCAATTATAGGGTTAGATGATATAATTATAGCTTCCTATGTTAATCCTCCATTAACTACTGTAGTATTTCCTCAACATGAAGTAGGGAGTAGAGCTGCAGAACTTCTTTTAAGATTAATGGAAAAAGGAGAAAGAATGGTGAGTTATATTCAAACATATTTGGTAGTTAGAAGTTCTACAGGACCTGCGCCAAGATAAAAAAATTTTAATCATATAATAATCTCCCTCCTTTATTTCCCTGCAAGATTTACCTCTTCTCAAAAATGCTTAATTTTGACATCAAACATTAAAAGACTTATAATTTCTTTACAGGATTTTTTATTAAGGGGGTATAAATTATGTATACTTTAACTAAGTGGAAAATGCATCTTGCTGGCTGGATATTTGAAAGGGCTTTCCATTATTCTACTAAGGATTATGAGAAAAGACTTCCTAAACTTTTAAATATAGCAAAAAGATTTAGCCCCGATGAAGATACAAAAAATATTGTAATTGCAGTGGAAGATATGTTTAAAACAAATTCTGAAGTACAGAGATTACTCCATAAAATTTTTACCTATTATGATCATGAATATGCTGGTAGAATTTTAAGACTTCTTCTCATAAATGTTGCTTTCTTTTGGGTAAATTTTGACCAATTAAACAAGAAGAATTTACAAATTCCTGCCCCTTATACCATATTAATAAGTCCCACCATGAGATGTAATTTAAACTGTGTTGGATGCTATGCAGGAAATTACACAAGAGATGATGATCTTTCTCCTGATATTGTGGAAAGAATTATTAAAGAAGGAGAAGATATAGGTTGCTATCTTTACACTATCCTTGGAGGAGAACCCTTTGTGTATCCAAAACTCTTAGATATTGTTAATAACCATCCCCATTCTATCTTTCAGATATTTACCAATGGACTCCTTGTAGATGAGAGAAAAATTGAAAGATTTTGGAAAACTAAAAATGTAGTTCTCGTTATATCTTTGGAGGGGGATGAAGAAGAAACAGATAAAAGAAGGGGGAAAGGAGTATTTAGGAAAATAGTGGAACTTATGGATATACTAAAGAAAGAAGGGGTTCCCTTTGGTTATTCCATAACCTTGACAAGAGAAAATTTTCATTCTGTAGGAAAGCCAGAATTCTATCAATGGCTTGCAGAGAAAGGAGCATTCTTTGGATGGACCTTCCTCTACATGCCTGTGGGAAGAGATGATGATCCTTCCCTCATGCCTACTCCTGAACAAAGAGCAGAATATGGAAGAATCATAAGAAAAATAAGGGGAAATCTTCCCATATATCCCATGGATTTCTGGAATGATGCTCCATATGTTGGAGGATGTATTGCAGGAGGGAGAAGATATATACACATAAATCACAAAGGAGAGGTGGAGCCTTGCATATTTTTTCATTTTGCAGTGGATAACATAAAGGAAAAGAGTTTAATAGAAGTTTTGAGATCTCCCTTCTTTAAAGAGATAAGGAGGAGGCAACCTTTCCATGAGAATCTTCTTCTTCCATGTATGATAATAGACTCCCCATGGATATTAAGGGAGCTTGTTGAGAAATATGGAGCTAAACCCACCCATCCTGGAGCAGATGATATAATATACAAGTTTAAAGATGAAATGGATAAATATTCAGAAGAAGTAAAAAGAGTTTTAAATCCCATTTGGATGGAGGATTTTGGTGGTAAACCTCCTGTAGAAGAGAAAAAAGAAGCAAAAGTATAAGTCTAGACAAATGTTGGAATGGGATGAGGATTTTAAAGGTTTGATTTCCTTTTTGAAGGATCAAAGGAATCCTCCTTTTCTTCTTTGTGATGAAAATACGTATAAGGTTTGTGGAGAATACATTTCAAAGGAATTAGAAAAATTAAAAATAAGTTATGATTTATTAATTCTTCCTCCCGATTCCCATTCAGATGAAAAAAATATAGGTAAGGCCTTTTTAAATACAAGGGAAAATTCGTTAATTGTATCTGTAGGATCAGGAAGTATAACTGATACTGCAAGATTTATTGCATACAAGCAGAGGCTTAGATTTGTGTCTGTCCCCACAGCTCCTTCAATGGATGGATATGCCTCACCGGTTTCTGCACTTACTATTAATGGCCTAAAAACAACAGTTTTAGCAAAACCCCCTGAAAAAATTTTTGCAAATCTTGATATTATCAAAACTTCTCCTAATATATTGAAAAGGGCTGGTTTTGGAGACTTGATGGGTAAATTTACAGCTCTTGCTGATTGGAAACTTTCTAATATTTTAACAGGTGAAACTATCAATTTAAAGGTAGTTGAGGAGATGTATAAAGCTTGCGAAGATACTTTAAGAAATATAGAAAAAGAGAATTTTGAGAAATTGCTTCTTGAAGGACTTATAAAATCTGGAGAATTAATGACAATTATAGGAAATTCTCGGCCAGCTTCTGGGTCAGAACATCATGTGGCTCATTATTGGGAATTTTTAGGATATAATCTCTTTCATGGAATAAAAGTAGGACTTTCAACCCTATATATAATTCGATTATACAAAACTCTCCTTAAAATCAATTTAGATGATCTTAAATATAGGAATAATATTATAAAATCCTTTGAAGAATGGAAAGATGAGATAAAAAGAAATTTTTCTAAGATTCATGATGAAATAATTAAAGAAAATATTGAAAGGATTAAAAAGTTTAACAATTTAGATTTTAGAAGGGAAATAATTGAAAAAATTAAGATAAATAGAGGAAAAATTTACTCAATTGTTGAAAAATTGGTAGAAAGGGAGGAAAAGATTTTAGAGGGCTATAAAAAGATAAATTTTTCAACTAATTTAGAAGATTGGAAAATTAAGAAAGAGGATTTGAGAAGAGCATTAATCTATTCTATATATATCCGTGATCGTTTTTCAATTCTTACCTTGTATCAGATTTTAGGAATATTAGAAGAGGAAGTAGAAAAAATTATTTAATAAATGCTATTAAGGCCTTTTTTGATGAGAGGAGGATATTTGCATATAAAAAATTTAGCTAATTACAGTTTAGGAGGGAGGTATTTTAATGAATAATTTTCTTTATTACAATCCAACTAAAATCATTTTTGGGGTTGATACCACAGATGAAGTGGGAAAAGAAGCTAAAAATTATGGGAAGAGGATTTTAATGGTTTTAGGACAGGGAAGTGTTAAGAAAATTGGGCTTTATGATAAGGTAATAAGTGTATTAAAAGAGAAAGGATTAGAAATTTTTGAACTGGAAGGAGTAAAGCCAAATCCAAGAGTTGATTTAGTTAGAAAGGGAATAAAAATTGTTAAAGAGAATAATATTGATTTACTTCTTGCAGTAGGTGGAGGAAGTGTGATAGATACTGCAAAGGCTATTGCAGCAGGGCTTTCCTACGATGAAGATGTTTGGGATCTTTTTAAATATAGAAAACAAATAAAACCTACTATTCCCATTGGTGTAATTCTAACCCTTGCTGCTACAGGCTCAGAGATGAACGGAAATGCAGTTATTTCCAATTTAGAAACCCAAGAGAAACTTGCAATATCAAGTTCTTATTTATATCCAAAATTCTCTATTCTTGACCCTAAAAATACAATAACAGTCCCCTTAAATCACACCCTCTATGGTATTGTAGATATACTTTCACATGTATTTGAGCAATATTTTGACAAAACTGATGGAGCAGTACTTCAGGATAGGTTTGCAGAGGCAATAGTAAAAACTGTAATAGAGACAACACCAAAATTAATTGAAAATCCAGAAGATATTAATGCAAGATCTATTATTCTTTGGTGTGGAACTAATGCCCTAAATGGAATAATAGGGGTAGGGAAAGAACATGACTGGGCAAGTCATTCTGTAGAACATGCTATCTCTGCTGTCTATGATATTCCCCATGGCTTAGGACTTGCTATTGTATTTCCCCACTGGATGAAATATGTTATTGATGCCATACCTCACAAATTTGCTCAATTTGCGAGAAGTGTTTGGAATATTGATGGAAATGAAGATTTCAAATTGGGATTAAAGGGAATAGATAGATTAATAGAGTTTTATGAAAGTATAGGGGTTCCAACAAAACTCTCAAAAATAGGAATAGGGGAAGAAAAATTAGAAGAGATGGCAGAAAAAGCAACGGCTTTTGGCTCCATAGGAACTGTCAAAAAACTTGAGAAAAATGATGTATTAAATATTCTAAAAATGAGTTTGTAGAAATTCTTGACATAAAACTTCTTTCATTGTTAGGATTAATAAAATTTTTCTGGAGGGAGCGAATGTACAGAAGTGATCAAGTAAAAAAGGGAATTGAAAGGGCACCCCATAGATCACTTTTTTATGCTATGGGATATACCCCTGATGAATTAGAAAAACCCATTATTGGGGTAGTAAATTCAGGAAATGAAATGATTCCTGGACACATTCATCTTGATATTATAGCCCAGTCAGTAAAAATGGGAATTTTAGAGGCTGGTGGCACTCCTATGGAATTTAGAGTTATTGGAATATGTGATGGAATTGCCATGGGCCACAAAGGTATGAAATATTCCTTAGCCAGTCGAGAACTTATAGCAGATTCCATAGAAGCTATGTCAGAGGCTTATCAGCTTGATGGAATAATATTAATTACTAACTGTGATAAAATTGTTCCTGGAATGCTTATGGCATCGGCAAGATTAAATCTTCCCTCTGTCATACTTAGTGGTGGTCCTATGCTTGCAGGAAAATGGAAGGGAAGAGATGTAGATCTAATTAGTGTATTTGAAGGAATAGGTCGAGTAAAAGCTGAAAAAATGAAACATGAAGAACTATATGAATTGGAACAGTACGCATGTCCAGGATGTGGATCTTGCTCAGGAATGTTCACTGCTAATACTATGAATTGTTTATCAGAAGCTTTGGGTTTGGCCCTCCCTTATAATGGAACTTTACCTGCTTCCTATGATGGGATGAGAAAAAGATTATCAAAGGATGCTGGAAAAAGAATTGTACAATTAGTAAAAGATGGAACAAAGGCAAGAGATATTTTAACAAGAACAGCCTTTGAGAATGCAATTTCTGTAGATATGGCTCTTGGAGGATCCACTAATACAGTACTTCATCTTCTTGCTATAGCAAAAGAAGCTAAGGTCGAACTTCCCCTTGATGTTTTTCAAAAGATAAGTGAGAGAACTCCAAATATTTGTAAGCTAAGTCCTGCCTCTTCACAACATATTCAGGATCTTCATGAAGCAGGAGGAATTCCGGGAGTTATGAAGGAACTTTTAAAGGGAAATCTTATAGATCCCTCTGCATTGACGGTTTCTGGAAAAACCATAGGAGAGATAGCACAGGATGCGATTATAAGAGATAGGAATGTAATTAGACCTCTTGAGGATCCCTATGCTCCTGATGGGGGTATTTTTGTGCTTTATGGAAATTTGGCTCCTGAAGGTGCGGTAGTAAAAAAGTCAGCTGTAAGTCCCAAAATGTTGAGACACTCAGGGCCAGCACAGGTTTTTAATAGTGAGGAAGAGGCTATAAAGGAGATTTATGCAGGAAAGATCAGAAGAGGAGATGTGGTAGTAATAAGATACGAAGGACCAAAAGGAGGTCCGGGGATGAGAGAGATGTTAGGGCCAACATCTGCTCTTTCTGGTATGGGACTTGACGAAGACGTTGCATTAATAACCGATGGAAGATTTTCAGGGGGAAGTAGGGGGGCAGCTATAGGTCACATATCTCCAGAAGCAGCAGAGGGAGGTCCAATTGCTCTTGTTAGAGATGGAGATATTATTGAAATAGATATTCCCAATAGAAAATTAGATGTGAGATTAGATGAAAGTGAATTGGAGAATAGAAGGAAAGAATGGATTCCTATAAAAAGAGAAATTGAATTTAGTTATTTAAGAAGATATTCTGCATTGGTAACCTCTGCAAGTTATGGTGCAGTATTGAGAGATTTATACGAAGATTCTTAATAAGGAGGTTAAGAGATGATAATTACAGTTGTGGATCATTATCCTAAGATTCCTAATCCTCCAAGGGAGCCTAAATTAAGAAGAACAATTCATGCCTACGATCAGGGAAAAATAACTAAAGAGGAGTTAAATAAAGTATTTGATGAGGTAACGAAAGAGGTAATAGAAGAGCAGATCAGTGCGGGAGTAGAATTAATAACCGATGGTCAAATAAGATGGGAAGATGGGCAAAGTTATATAGGAAAAAAGCTAAATGGAATAGAGATAGGAGGACTCTTTCGATATTTTGATAATAATACTTACTATAGACAACCAATTATAATGGGAGAAATAAGCTGGAGGGAGCCGATAATATTAGAAGATTGGAAAAAAGCTCAAGAGTGGGCAAAGGATAAACCAGTTAAGGCAGTTTTGACAGGACCATATACTTTAGCACGATTAAGTAGAGATGAGTACTATAAAGATTTAGAAAAATTATCTAAGGCATATACAAAAGCTCTTATGGAAGAAGTAAAATTACTTGAAAAAAAGAAGGTACAATATCTTCAGTTTAATGAACCTTCTATTCAATATTATCCAGAAGATTTTGATTTATTCTTGGAATTATATAAAGAATTTAGAAAGGTCTTTTCAGGTAAGTTAGCTATATATACATATTTTTATAGTCTTGTTCCCTTGAAAAATAGATTAAAAGAGCTTCCTGTAGATATCTTGGGTATAGATTTTGTATCCAAAAAGGAAAATTTTGAATTATTGAGGGAATTTCCTAAAAATCTATCCCTTGGTTATGGCATTATTGATGCAAGAAATACAAAATTAGAAACTCCAGAGCAGATTGCTGATTTAATAAAAAGAGTTTTAAATCATATTTCAGAAGATAATTTATATGTAAATCCAAGTTGTGGACTTGAATATCTTCCAAGGGAAAGGGCTTATGAAAAACTATCAAATCTTTCTTTAGGAGTAAAATTAGTAAGAGGTGATAAAAAATGAAAGAGATAAGATTACCCATACTACCTACAACAAGTGTCGGAAGTTTTCCAAAACCAGATTATCTTTTAAAGGCGAGAAATCAATATGCAAAGGGATTAATATCGTATTCTACTCTTCATGAATTAGAATTGAAAGCCACAGAAGAAGTAATAAAAATGCAGGAAGAAATTGGAGTAGATATTCTTGTTCATGGTGAGATGGAAAGAGGAGATATGGCTACTTATTTTGCAGAAAATTTAGAGGGATTTGTCATAAGTGGATTAGTTCGATCCTATGGAAATAGATATTACAAAAAGCCGATAGTAATTGGAAAAATAAAAAGAACAAAGTCAATAACAGTAGATATATTTAAATTTGCCCAAGGTCTTACTAAAAAGCCTGTAAAAGGAATGCTTACAGGACCATATACTATAGCAGATTGGTCCTTTAATGAATATTATGAAAATAAGGAGGATTTAGTGCTTGATCTTGCAGAAATAATTAATCAAGAAGCTTTAGATTTAGAAAAGTCTGGAGTATTATTCATACAAATAGATGAACCTGCAGTTCCAACTCATCCTGAAGAGATTAATATTGCAAAAGAGGGATTTAAAATATCCACAAGAGATTTAAGAAGTTTTTTGATCACTCATATATGTTATGGGGATTTTCGGCCTATATGGAAGGAACTAATAAATTTCCCAGTCCATCAATTTGATTTAGAATTTACTAATAATGCTGATAAACTTTATCCTCTTATTGAAAAAGATGGATTTCCAGGGGATAAATATATAGCGGTAGGAGTTATTGATGTGCACTCCCATAGAATAGAAGGTATAGAAGAGATAAAGATAAGAATAAAAGAAGCCTTAAAATATTTTAGACCTGAACAAATATTCATAGATCCTGATTGTGGCCTTAAAACAAGAACTTGGGAAGAAGCAAGGGCCAAAATGGAAAACATGGTAAGAGCAGTTAATGAGGTTAGGGAAGAATTGATAAAAGAAGGATGTCCATCAGAAATAATAATAAAAATGGGGGTTTAAAAATATAAATGTATGAAGAATACATATTAAAACAATGGAGTTTTTGGTTAGAGGAACTTTATTCATACACCATACTACTTAAAAAGGAAATTTTTCCATGGTATTTCACAAACAAAGAGGAACTATCTAAGAGCCCCATTGAAGGATGGCAAGAGATAAAGATAGGAGAAATATGGCCATCTCAAGTTTTTCCCGTTTGGTTTTTTCATATATTAAATCTTCCTAAGGATTTGCACAATCAACCTGTATATTTATCTCTAAATTTTGGAGGAGAGGCTCTAATCTATATCAATGGGAAACCCTTCTCGGGATTAAACAATTATCATCAAGATGTTCTGTTAACGAAATATCCTAACTGTGAAAAATTAGAGATCTTAGTTGAAGCAGTTCCAAAAGATTTATTTGGACAACATCAGTATGAGCCAAGATTTTATAAGGCAGAGATTTTTCAAAGGGACGAAGAACTATATTCTGCATTTTTAGATTTTTATACATTATGGGAAGTAGGTAATGCTATAGAAGATAAAAATTTGAGAAATTCTTTATTAGATATCTTGGAATCTACCTTAGGGAAGATAAAGCTTCCCACATCTTTTGAAATTTTTAGCTCCCAAGTAAAGGAAACCTATATAACATTAAAGGAATTAAAAAAACTATGGAAAATTCCAGATTTAGGGGAAATAAAATTCCTACTTCCTCAGGATGTAAAAAGTAATATATTGGGAGAAGCAAGAAATTTAAGGGAAAAATTAAATGAATTAAGAAGAAAATATCCTTCATTGGGAAAAGTTTATGCTATTGGGCATTCTCATTTAGATTATGCATGGCTTTGGCCGAGAAAAGAAACTATAAGAAAGGCTCAGAGAACCTTCTCCACTATGTTGAGACTTATGGATGAATTTGAAAATTTCAAGTTTCTGCATAGCACAGCTCAAATATATAAAGATATAAAGGAGAATAATTCATATTTATATGAGAAAATAAAAAAGAAAGTAGAAAATGGACAATGGATACCTGAAGGGGGTATGTGGGTGGAAAGTGATTGTAATTTAACTTCTGGAGAATCCTTAGTAAGACAAATTCTTTATGCTCAAAAATTTTTTGAAGGGGAATTTGGTAAAAAATGTAAAATTGCATGGCTTCCTGACACTTTTGGATTTAATGCCAATCTTCCCCAAATTTTAAAAAAGGCAGGGATAGAATATTTTGCTACTACAAAGCTAACTTGGAATGAAACAAATAGATTTCCTTATGATTTATTTTTCTGGAAAGGTATTGATGGAACAAAAATTGTATCTCATATATTTTGTAAACAAAGTGGCTACAATGCAGAGATGCTTCCAAAGGAATTTTTAGATAATTGGAAGGATTATGATCAAAAGAATATTTATTCTGCTATGATTTATAGTTTTGGTCATGGAGATGGAGGCGGTGGTCCCACAAGGGAAATGCTAGAAAGATGGAATAAATTAAAGGAATTTCCAGGACTTCCTGAAATCGTAATTGAATCCCCATTAAAATTCTTTGAAGAGATTCCAGAGGATTTACCTACTTATTTTGGAGATTTATATTTAGAACTCCACAGAGGAACATATACAACTCAAGGAAGAATAAAAAGATTAAATAGGAAAGCTGAGAATCATTTATTCCTTTTAGAAGCTTTAAGTACAATTTCCTACTTAAAAACAGGAAAATATAATAAAGAACTTCCAAAACTTTGGGAAAAATTATTAAGAAACCAATTTCATGATATACTTTCCGGATCTTCCATTAGAGAAGTTTATGAGGATACAGAGAGAGAACTTAATGAAATTTTAGATGAAAAGCCTGATATTAATTGGATCTCTGGAGACAAGAAGTGTGTCTTTGTTTTTAACCCCACATCATTTCCTCAACCCTTAAAGATAGAAGTAGATTTATCTCCAAAGGAGGCTTTATATACTTCTTCGGGAGAGATTTTACCTTATCAAGAAGGAGAGAAAACTTTAGTTTATGATCCTTTTTTTCTCATTCCTCCTTTAACTTATATAAACTTACCTGTTAAGGAAAGAAATGAACTAAGTTTCGAAAGGGATATTAAAGTCAGGAATAATATTGTAGAAAACAAATTTTTCATTTTAAGAATAAATGAAGATGGGACTATACAAATTTATGATAAAGAGAGAAAAAGGGAAATATTTGTAGAGAGGGGTAATCAACTTTGGGCCTTTTATGATAGACCAAGAAACTGGGAAGCTTGGGATATCTCACTAAATTACGAAAAATTTGGGATGGAAATAAAAAATATAGAAAGTATTAGATTTTTAGAAAAGGGTCCTTTAAGGGTAAAAATTGAAACAATAAGAAAATTTGGAGAGTCGAAAATAAAACAAATCTATTGTGTTTACTCATACTCTCCAAGAATAGATGTGGAAAATGAAATTGATTGGAAAGAAAAAAGGATTCTTTTAAAAGCATTCTTTCCATTAAATATAAATTCTCCTCTTGCTTTTTATGAAATTCCCTATGGAATTTATTTTAAAACAACCCATGGAAACACTACCTGGGATAAAGCTAAATTTGAATTTCCTGTCCAAAGATTCATTAATCTTTCTCAAGGAGATTTTGGAGTAAGTATTTTGAATAATGGTAAATATGGACATAGTGTAAAGGAAAATATTATAGGAATAACCTTATTAAGATCACCAGCATTACCAGATTTTTATGCAGATTTAGGTAAGCATGAATTTATCTATTCCATACTGGTTCATGATGAAGATTGGAAATATATAACCATAAGAGAAGCAGAGGAATTGAATAAACCTTTATTTGTAAAAGAAATAGTTAAAGGAGAAATATCAGAAGAATCAATTATAAATTGGGATTCAGAGAATGTATTAATTGGGGCTTTGAAAAGGGATGAAGAGGGAAAAAGTATAATTTTAAGGTTTGCAGATTATTTTGGTTGGGAAAAGGAGATAGAATTTAACTTTAACTTTCCCATAAAAGAAGTATACGAAACAAATCTCTTAGAAGAAAATATTTCGAAATTAGAAGTAAATGAAAAAAGAATAAGAATTAAAGTTAGACCCTATGAGTTGAAGACCTTAAAAATAATTTTATAATGGGAAGGGGAATTTCCCCTTCCTGCTTAGATTTCTATATGGATTCCCTTTTGAGAAGAATCATATATGGCCATAAGCATTTTCATTACCATTAATCCTTGTTCCCCTGTTATAATAGGTTCTTTCTTCTCTTTAATACAGTCAACAAAATGCTCTATTTCACCCTCTCCCCATTCAAAGGATCTTTCAAGAATTTCTATATTTGAGGATAGATTCTCAAGATCTTTAAAAATTTTAGGAGGATTTAATTGGGTACCCCCAAGAGTTCCTAAAATAAGATAATTTACTTCATCTTTTTCGATATGAGATGCCCAACTGGTTTCTATTGTTAAAGTAGATCCATTTTCAAACTTTATAAATCCGACTGCAAAATCTTCTACATCAAAAATTGGTTTTCCTTTAGCCCCTTTGTTCCATCCTCCTTCTCCTAAACCCTTGGGACCAAAATTGGCATAAGTATTTCCAAGAACATATTTAGGTTTTGGCATACCCATAAGCCACCAGACAAGATCCAAGATATGCACTCCAATATCTAAAAGACATCCTCCACCTGCCATTTCTTTTGTGGTAAACCATGTACCAATTCCCGGAATTCCCTTTCTTCTTAAACAACTTCCTCGAGCATAATAAATCTCGCCAAACTCTCCTTTTTCTATTAATTTTTTTAACATTGAGTTAAAAGGCCTAAATCTTTGATTTTGTCCTATCATCAGAATTTTTCCAGATTTTTTACTTGCCTCCACCATTTCCTCTGCTTCTTTAACAGAAGTTGCCATGGGTTTTTCACACAATACATGAATTCCCATATTTAAGGCAGAGATAGTCACAGGCGCATGAAGGAAATTAGGGGTACATACACTTATTGCAGTAAGATCTTCTTTTTCAAACATTTCTTCAAAATTATGATAGATCCTTGGAATATTAAACTCCTTGGCTAAAATTTTTGCTCTTTCCTCATCACTATCTGCAATAGATACAACTTCTACTTCTGGGATTTTTTTATATCTAGGAATATGAAGATACCTAGCAATTCCACCAGCACCTACAATACCTACTTTGATCATACAAACCTCCCATAGCTTGCTTTTAAAGATATTTTAAAACTAAAGAATTATATAAAATAAAAAAGCCCTAAGTCAAAAAACTTAGGGCTTTTTGTATAAAAGTGGATTTTTTAATTTTTAAAATCTTCGAAAACCACTTCTTGCAGGTCGATCTTTTTTAGGTTTTGCTTCTGAGACTACAATTTTTCTTCCATCAAGCTCGGCTCCATTAAAGGTGTTAATAAGTTTTTGAGCCGTTTCTTCAGATGTTTCTACAAAAGCAAATCCCTTTGATCGTCCCGTGTTTCGGTCTGTTATTAACCTTACACTCTCAACTGTTCCCTCCTTGCTAAATAATTTTTGCAGATCCTCTTCCGTGGTCTGCCATGAAAGGTTCCCTACATATAGTGTCTTAGACAATTTTTTGTACCTCCGACTTGTAAATTTTTCTTAGAAACCTAAGACTTCTTAGTCTATCATAAAAATTTCATTTGTCAAAGTTTTTTTGGTTTTAATCTCTTCTTTTAAAATTCCCATGAAAGTGATATAAAAATTTTAAAGAAGAAAAAGAATAAGAGGTGGTTAAATGGTTAAAGTGGGTGTATTAATAGGAATAAAATCTTCTGAAAGCGAGATAGCAAAGAAGACTGCTTTTAATGTTTCTTCAGCTTTAAGATTAAAGGGTTATGAGGTTGTAGAAATTCCCATTGACAAAAATTTAGTAGAAAATTTAAAAAGAGAAAAGATTGATATAGCTTTTATTTCAGCCCATGGAATTTTTGGAGAGGATGGAACTGTCCAAGGACTTTTAGAGTTATTGGGAATTCCATATATAGGTTCTCGAGTATTGGCAAGTGCCTTAGCTTTAAATAAAATTATGGCAAAAAAAATATTTACTTATGAAGGAATCCCTACTCCAAGATGGATAACTTTAAGTAAAAAGGATATGGAAGAAAAAAATGTAAACGAAATTCTAAAAATTTTAGAATCTTTTAAATTTCCCTTAGCGGTAAAACCAAGTTCTCAAGGATCCACTATAGGCTTTTCTCAAGTTCAAAATAAAAATAATATTTTAAGCTCCCTAGAGAATGCTTTTAAATATGATTATGAAGTTATAATAGAGGAATTTATAAAGGGAAAAGAAATAACTGCAAGTATATTTGAACATGAAAAAATAATATGTTTTCCGTTAATTGAAATAATACCAAAATCTAAATCAGGAATTTATGACTACCATGCCAAATATACTCCCGGAATGAGTGATCATATTATTCCTGCCCGTCTATTCCCTGAAACCTATAAAAGGGCACAGGAGTTGGGAATAAGAGCTCATAAAGCCTTAGGATGTAGACATTTTTCTCGTGTGGATATGATAGTAGAGGATGAAACAGAGAAAATATATGCTTTAGAAGTAAATACCATTCCTGGTATGACATCTACAAGTCTTTATCCTGAGGCTTGTAGGGCTTATGGGATAGATTTTCCAGAATTGCTTCATTTATTGATAGAGAAAGTATTAAGGGAAGGATGATTTTAAATTTAACTAAAATTTTGCTCATCGAATAATTTTTTAGAAATTTTTGAAATACTTTAAATAGGCTATTCCTATTTTTGTCGACTATAATTTTGAGGAAGATCTTTTTATTGACATAACCTCATATTCCTTACTATAATATGTAGGCCTTTAATTTAGCCCTGAGAGGCTAAAAAGGGAGGAAATTTGATAAAAGATTTTTATAAGACCGAAGAAGAAGGCAGGCATACCCTAAAAAGGGTAAAGCCTGCTTTTTTATTGAAAGGAGGAAAATTTAAGTGATTTATCAGGAAAAAGCCAAAATTCTTGATATGGAGGGAATAAGAAGATCTCTAAAAAGAATTGCCCATGAAATAGTAGAGAGAAATAAAGGTATTGATAATATTGTTCTTGTGGGAATTAGGAAAAGGGGAGTTCCTCTTGCATATAGACTTCAAAAATACTTAAAAGAGATAGAAGGAAAAGAAATCCCTGTAGGAAGCTTAGATATAACTCTTTATCGAGATGATTTGAATCTTAGATTAGAGCAACCTAAGGTTGGAAAAACAGAAATCAATTTTTCCATTGAGGGAAAAGATGTAATATTAGTTGATGATGTGTTATATACAGGAAGGACTGTAAGATCCGCATTAGATGCCCTTGTAGATTTAGGAAGACCAAAAACTGTTCAGCTTGCTGTTTTAATAGATAGGGGGCATAGAGAACTTCCCATAAGGGCAGATTATGTTGGGAAAAATGTGCCTACTTCTCGAAAGGAGCTGGTTGAAGTAAGACTTGAAGAAACTGATGGAATAGATGAGGTAGTTATCACAGAATGGAAAGAAGAGTGAGGTGATAAATATGGTATGGAAATATAAAGATTTTTTATGTATTGAGGATTTAACAAAAGAGGAAATAGAATTGATTATAGAAACTGCAGTTTCTATGAAGGAGATACTAAATAGAACTATAAAAAAGGTACCTACCCTTCGAGGAAGAACTATCTGTACTCTATTCTACGAGTCCAGTACCAGAACCAGATCTTCCTTTGAATTGGCAGCAAAATATTTAAGTGCAGATACCATTAGTATTTCTGTTTCCGTGAGTAGTGTTCAAAAGGGAGAAAGTTTATTAGATACAGTAAAAACTTTAGAAGCAATGGGAATAGATGCCCTTATCGTAAGGCACAGTTCTTCAGGTGTTTCTCATTTTCTCGCAAAAAACTTAACTTGTTCTGTAATTAATGCAGGGGATGGTATGCATGAGCATCCCACCCAAGCCCTTTTGGACGTATTTACAGTATTTGAGAAGAAGAAAAGATTAGATAATTTAAAAATTGCCATAATAGGAGATATTATGCATAGTAGAGTCGCCCGCTCTAATATTTATGCTTGGAAGATTTTGGGAAGTGAGGTAAAGATATGTGGACCAAGTACATTAATTCCGCCGGGAATAGAAGACTTAGGAGTTGAGATAAATTATGATGTGGATAAAGTTGTAGAAGATGCGGATATTATCTATGTTTTAAGACTCCAATTAGAAAGACAAAAGAAGGGACTTTTTCCATCTCTAAGAGAATATCATCTTTTATTTGGGATTACCCCTGAAAGACTAAAAAAAGCAAAGCCAGATGTTTTAGTTATGCATCCTGGTCCCATGAATAGAGGGGTAGAAATATCATCAGAGGTTGCAGATAGTATCTACTCAGCCATAAATGAGCAAGTGAGAAATGGGGTTGTTGTAAGAATGGCACTTCTTTATTTATTATTAGGAGGAGGGAAAATTGATGAAACTTCTTATTCGTAATGCTCTTTTGATTCATCCTGAAAGAGAATTTGAGGAGAAAAAGGATATTTTCATAGAAGATGGAGTAATAAAGGAGATAGGAGAAAATTTGAAAATTGGTGATCCTCAGGAAATAATTGATGGGGAAGGGAAAATAGTAGTTCCCAGCTTAACAGATATCCATACCCATTTGAGGGAGCCAGGTTTTGAATGGAAAGAGAATTTATTATCAGGAAGTATGTCCGCTGTAGCAGGTGGATTTACATCTATAGTATGTATGCCCAATACTTCTCCTCCTTTGGATCAGAGATCTTCTATTGAATATATTTATAAAAGATCTCAGGAGATAGGGCTTGTTAAGATATATCCCATTGGAACAATTACAAAGGAAAGAGAAGGGAAAGAATTGTCAGAGATGGGAGATATGTATTCGGTAGGTGCAGTAGGTTTTTCCGATGATGGGAATTGTGTTATGAATAGTGAGATTTTAAGATGTGCTTTGGAATATTCAAAAATGTTTAATACTCCAATAATAGAGCATTGTGAAGATGTCAATTTAACCCAGGAGGGATCAATAAATTGGGGGAAAACGTCTACTATTTTAGGATTAAAGGGAATGCCGTGGACTGCAGAAGCAAGTATTGTGGTAAGGGACATTTTTTTAGCTCAATTAACTGGTGCTAAATTGCATATTGCTCATGTATCCTGTTGGCAGAGTATTGAGATGATAAAGTGGGCGAAAAAATATGGAATAAAAGTAACCTGTGAGGTAACCCCTCATCATTTAATTTTAACTGAAGATTATGTGAAAGAAACAAACTATGATCCAGATACCAAGGTAAACCCTCCTCTAAGAACAAAAGAAGATCAAGAAGCTCTATGGAAAGCTTTAGAAGAAGAAGTTATTGATGTTATTGTTTCAGATCATGCCCCTCATCATCAGGATGATAAGTTGAAGGAATATAACCTTGCAGAATTTGGAATATCAGGTTTAGAGACCCTAATCCCTTTAATAATAACTTATGGTCATTTATATAGAAAGCTACCCCTTTCTAAACTTTTAAAAAAGATAAGTTATAATCCATCAAAAATTCTTAATATTCCTTACATTCCCTTAGAGAAGGGGACTATGGCAAATCTAACAGTTATTGATTTACAAAAAGAAAAGGCTGTAAATCCATTGGAATTCTTTTCAAAAGGGAAAAATACCCCTTTTAAGGGATGGAGTCTTAGGGGATGGCCTATTTTAACCATAGTAAAGGGTAAGACAGTTTTTAAAGAGGGAAAAATAGTAAATGTTGAGGGAGCTTGAAATAATTAAAAATATTTCAATTGATAAAGATATATTTGTTTTAAGATTAAAGAATGAATTTTATATTAAAGGATTACCTGGACAATTTGCAATGATAAGAGTTAGTAATTCTTATGATCCTCTTCTTTTAAGGCCCTTCAGTTTTTATAAGATATCGCAAGATACTATAGAATTCTTATATCAAGTTAAGGGAAAAGGAACATATCTATTAAGTAAGAAAAGAGAAGGAGATAGATTGAAAATTTTAGCTCCATTAGGAACCAGCTTCCCCCTTCCTGAAAAAAATGAGAAGATAACTATTATTGGGGGAGGAATGGGAATTGCTCCTTTATCCTTTCTTTTAGATTTAATACCCCATGAGGATATTAAAATTCATTCCTTTATAGGCTTTCTAACTAAATTTTCTAAGAAGCTTTGGGAAAAATTTGAAGAAAGAAGTGATTATTTTTTAATAACAACAGAAGATGGAAGTATGGGAGAGAAGGGTAAGGTTTTAGACTTTATAGAAAACTTGGAAGAATCCAATAGAATTTATGCATGTGGTCCTATCTCTATGTTAAAAGAATTATGGAGAAGAGTAGAAGATAAAAGTAAGCTTTATATTTCCTTGGAAGAGAGAATGGGTTGTGGAATTGGAATTTGTTTGGGATGTATTTTCCCTGGAAGGGAAGGAAACTTACATATATGTAAGGATGGGCCTGTAGTTTCAGGAGTGGAGGTAAGCTTTGAATGAACTCTAATCTAAAAATTCAAGTGGGAAGCTTGGTATTTAAAAATCCTATTTTATTGGCATCAGGAACTTCAGGTTTTGGAAAAGAAATATCTCAATTTTATTCCTTGGAAATCTTAGGTGGGTTTGTTACAAAAAGTATAACTTTAAAACCAAAAAAGGGGAATCCTTCGCCAAGAATTTGGGAAACTTCTTGTGGTCTTTTAAATTCTATAGGATTAGAAAATCCAGGTCTTGAAAAATTTCTTGAAGAGGAAATGCCCTTTTTGGAAAAAATTAATACAAATATTTTTGTCTCTATAGCTGGTGAAAGTGTAAAGGAATATCAAGAATTGGTAAAAAACTTAAAAAATTTAAACATATCAGGAATAGAATTAAATCTCTCATGTCCCAATGTAGATAGAGGAGGAATACAATTTGGATTAGATCCTGATATTCTTTATGGATTGACTAAAAGTATTGTAAGAATATCCCAAAAACCAGTTTGGGTAAAATTATCGCCAGAAGTGGGGAAAATTATACCTATGGTGGATCTTGTAAAAGATGCAGGAGCAGAGGCGGTAGTTATATTTAATACTTTTTTGGGTTTGGCTATTGATTGGAAAGAAAGAAAACCTGTATTTAAAAGAATATTCGCAGGTCTTTCAGGTCCCGCTATTAAGCCTTTAGTTCTAAGATATATTTGGGAAGTTTACGAGAAAACTTCTATTCCAATGATTGGTTGTGGGGGAATAATGGAATTTGGTGATGTAATAGAATATATATTAGCAGGTGCATCTTTAGTAGAAATTGGAACCGCTAATTTCATAAATCCTAATATTGGAAAAGAAATTATATTGGAACTTGAGAATTATTTTAAAGAAGAGAGGATTAAAGATTTAGTAGGTTTAGCTCATAAAAGAAAGGAGGAGGTTTCTTTATGAAAGACCCATTAATTGTTGCCTTAGATTTTCCTACAGAAATTCAGGCTTTAAAAATTGTAGAAAATCTTTTACCATTTGTGAAGAATTTTAAAGTAGGATTAGAATTGTTTGTTTCTGCAGGACCCCAGATTGTATCAAAAATAAAAAATATGGGAGGAGAAATTTTCATAGACTTAAAACTCTTTGATATACCAAATACTGTAGGAAGAACTATAGAAAAGCTTTTAGAATTAGAACCTATAATGATTACTTTACATATTTTAGGAGGAGAGGATATGTTGAGAAAGGCAGTAGAGGTTACAGAAAATTATAGAATTAAAAACAAAAAAGAAACTCCATATTTATTAGGAGTTACTGTTTTAACAAGCTTTTCAGAAGAAGGATTTAGAAGAAGTTGGGGTGTATCCCGTTCTCTACCTGAACAAGTTTTTTTCCTTGCCCAATTAGCTCAAGAGACAGGTTTAGATGGTGTTATCGCTTCTCCTCAAGAAATAGAATTACTCAGAAAAGGTCTTAAGAAAAGACTATTAATTGTAACCCCAGGAATTAGATTAACAAAGGATGTAAAGGATGATCAAAAAAGAATAATGACACCAAAAGAGGCATTGGAAAAGGGTTCTGATTACTTAGTAATTGGAAGACCTATTACTGCCCATCCTAATCCTTCTTCTGTGGTTCAAGAGATAAGGAGTCAGATATCAGACATACTTGAGAGCAGGATTTAAGAAAGGGACAGGATTTACAGGAAGAAGTAGATGCTTTTTCTTTGAGATATCCTAAATCTTTTAATTGAATTAAAATAAGCTCCCATTCTTCAAGGGAAAGGCTAAACTTTCTTCTTATCTCTTTTTCATTTATAATTTTATTTTTCTCAAGATATTCAATTATTTCTTTAATCATAGAAAAATAATTCTCAATAGGTTATAAATTATAAAGGAAACAACATATGCAAAAATTAGGGAGTAGATAACACTAAATATGGTCAATTTTGGGGAATTTGTTTCTTTATAAATTGTTGCAACAGTAGCAGCACAAGGAATATAAAGGAGTTGAAAGACCATAAAACTGTATGCAGTGGGTAGGCTAATTTGAGAAAGTAAAATACTTTTTAGATTTTCCCCACTGGCTTGATAGACGGTAGATAAGGTAGATAGACTTGCTTCTTTTGCTACAAATCCAGTGATAAGTCCTAAAAGCAATTGCCAGTTAAAACCAAGGGGCTTTAATAATGGAAGAAAAAGTTTTCCTATATATGCTAAGAATGAGTTTTCTATATTACTTGATGGAAAGTTTCCTAAAATCCATAATAAAGCAGATAGAAGAACTATAATTGTACCTGCCCTTTGAAGAAATGCCTTTAATTTTTCCCAAACATATAGTCCTAAAATCTTGGGATTAGGAAATTTATATAAAGGGAGTTCCATTATTAAAGGAGAAAAAGATGTTTTAAAGAGGAATCTTCTTATAATTTTTCCATTAACAAGTACAGCTAAAAAACTGATAATATATAAAGAAAGAAGAACAAGACTTGCATATTTAGGAAAAAAAACACTGGCAAAGAAAGCTGATACAAGAATTCTTGGGACACATGGAATAAAAGGATCTATAAGTGTTAATAATTTTCTATCCTTTTCTTCCTCTAAAGTTCTTACTGCCATAATTCCTGGAACATTACATCCATAACTCATCATTAGAGGTAGAAAGGCTCTCCCATGAAGTCCAAGGATATGCATTACTCTATCTGTGACAAAGGCAACCCTTGCTAAATATCCTGTGTCCTCTAATAGTGCTAAAAAGAAGAAGAATATAATAATGAGAGGAATGAAGGTTAGTAAAATAGATACTCCTTCCCAAATTCCACTAAAAATAAATTCCTTCAAGAAATTTGGTAGGAAAAATAAAATTCCTTTAAAAAAAGATTGTAAAAAAATTAAAAAATTCTCCCAAGGATCAACCAATAAATTATTTACAGTATATGTTATCCAAAAGATTAAACCTAAAATCATGAAACTTACAGGAAGTCCCAAGATGGGATGGGTGAACCAATAGTCTAATCTATCACTCAATGTAATAACGGGAGTTCTTGGTTTTTCTAAGGTATCTATTAAAATATTTTTAATCCAATTATATCTTGAGTTTGCCAAAAGTATAGCAGTATCCTCTCTCTTTCCTATTAATTCCTTAATCTCGTAATAATTTGTCTTTTCTTTACAGAGATTTTTTACAATTTCATCTCCTTCCAGTAACTTTATAGCTATAAATCGAGAATTATAGCCATCTAGATTTTTTGGTAATTTTTTTTCTATTTTCTCAATAATCTCCTCTAGTTCACCATAATTTATTTTCTTAGGGAAATACCTTTGTTCCCCTTTGGAAACTTCTATAATTTTTTCCACTAATTCCTCAACTCCAATTCCCTTACTTGCTATCATGGGAACTACTGGAATTCCTAATTTTTCCTCCAATTTTTTAAAATCTATTTTATATTTTTTATCAGAAAGAAGATCAATCATATTTAAGGCTAAGATAACCCGGGAATGTAATTCTAAAATTTGAACGAGAAGATATAAATTTCTTTCTAAGGATGATGCATCTGCTATAAATACAATGATATCTGGTTTTTCTTTTATTATAAAATCCCTTGCAATAACCTCTTCAAGGGAGCGAGAGGTAAGACTATAAGTGCCGGGAAGATCTATAATTTCTAAAATGTAATTATATTTTGTATAAATTCCCTTTTTTTTCTCAACTGTTTTACCTGGCCAATTACCAGTATGTTGTCTTAATCCAGTAAGAAGATTAAATACAGTGCTTTTTCCTACATTAGGATTTCCAGAGAGAGCAACTCTAATTTTCTTTTTCTTCATTTTCTACCTCCACTAATATATTTTGAGCTATTCCTCTTCCCAAGGCTAAGTTTGTATCCTTTACCCTAACAATTATAGGTCCAAAGCTTTTTTGTATAAGAATTATCTCTTCTCCAGGAACTATCCCAAGTTCTGCCAATCTTAATATTCTTCCCTTTCCTCCTTTTATTGTTAAAACCTTTCCCTTTTCTCCTTTACTCATCTCATATAAAACTTTCACCATGGTTATTTTTAAATCCTTAACTTTCTTTTAATATCTTCGGGATATTTATCCTGACAATCTTTACAAATCCCATGTATTTGAACTCTATATGAGGTTATTAAGAAATCTTCAATATCTAATTCCTTTTTCATTTCCCCCAACCATTCTGGATTCTCTTCTATAATTCTTCCACATATAAGACATTGATAATGAAGATGTGGAGTTAAATTACTCTCATAATGAAGGTGTCTCTCTTCAAAGGAAATTTGTCTTATTAATCCTAATTTTTCAAGTAATTTGCAGATCCTATAAATGGATGTAAAAGAAATATTTTTATTTTTTTGAGAGATCTTTTCATAAATTTCATTCAATGAGAAATGACCCTCTTTATTTTTCTCAAAAAATTCTAAAACTGCTATTCTTTGTTTACTCATTCTTAATCCAAGATCTTTAAAGGTCTTTTTTAATTCCATTTAATATCTCCTTATTGAAAAATTTGTTCATTTGTATTATATACTTTCTGAAAAATTTTTTCAATTTTAATTTTTGAAAGGTTTTTAATATGTTTTATAAAAATTAATGATATAATAACTAAAAATTTAATATAAAGGAGGAGAACTTTCCCCATGAATATAATTCTTCAGGTTGAAAATCTAAAAAAGAATTATGGAAAGATTAATGCCCTGAAGGGAATAAGCTTTGAAGTAAAAAAAGGGGAAATTTTTGCTCTTATAGGCCCCAATGGTGCAGGAAAAACTACCGCTTTAAGAATTATAGCAACTCTTCTTTCTCCCTCCCATGGAAAGGTATTCTTTAAAGGAAGAAATATAAAGGAAAATCCTGATTTTGTAAGAGAAAATATAAGTTATTTACCCGAGGAAGCAGGAGCATATAAAAATATGAAGGGAATTGAGTATTTAAAATTTATGGCAAATTTTTACGCTAAGGATCCAAGGGAAGTAAATACTTTTGTAGAAAGAGCGATAAATATTTCAGGATTAGGAGAAAGGTTAAATGACAAAGTAGGAACATATAGTAAAGGAATGATGCGAAAACTTCTTATTGCAAGAGCTCTAATGACAAAACCTGTTCTTGCTATTCTTGATGAACCTACCTCAGGGCTCGATGTAATAAATGCATTAGAAGTAAGAGAAATTATAAGGAAATATGTAATGGAAGGTACTACTGTTCTTCTTTCTTCTCATAACATGCTGGAAATAGAATTTTTGTCGGACAGAGTTGCCCTTATTGATAATGGAAAAATACTTGAAATAGGGACCTCTGAAGAGCTGAAAAATAAATATTCTTCAAGAAATTTAGAAGAAGTTTTTAGGAGGGTTGTTCAATGAAAAAATTTATTAATCTTCTTAATAAGGAAATTAAAGAGCTTATTACAGTTCAGTTAATAATTTCTTTAATTTTTACGGTTATTCTTTTTAATTTCATGGGAAATTTAGTAAAAAGTGAGGCAAAAAAGGGAATCGAGAAAAGGGATATATATGTTTTAGATTTAGATAAGTCAAATCTTTCCAGGGAAGTTTTAAATAATTTATCCTTCGGAAATTTTAGGATAAAACTTGTTAATAGTTTAATTGAAAAAGGAGATAAGGATCTTGCTATTAAGTACACTAAGGAAAATAATATAGATTTCTTGTTGATAATTCCTAAGGATTTTGAAAAAACTGTATCTAAGTTTAAGCCAAAAGAAATTGAAATATACTCCTTTATAAGAAGTTTATCTATGGGAAGCAATATAGGATCCTCTCTAATAAATCAAGTTATTGATGCAATAAATAGATTTATATCAAATAATTTTTTAAGGTCAAAATTTCCTGAAATAGATCCCGACGATTTAAAGAATCCCATTAAAAGTAAAGAATTTATTGTTGTAAAAGATAAATTGGCAGAAGGTTCATCATCTCAAGTAATTGGCATGATTTATTCTCAATCCATATTTATTCCTATAATTTTAATGATGATCATAATGTATACGTCTCAGATGGTCCTTTCTGCAATTGCTATGGAAAAACAGGATAAAACCTTAGAGACACTTCTTACTGTGCCTATAAGTAGAAAACAAATTGTTATAGCGAAAATGATGGGTTCAGGCATTGTTGGAATAATTTCTGCGGGGATATACATGTTGGGATATAGATCCTTCATGGGAGGAATAATGGGGGATGTGGGGACTTCGGAAATTACTTCTCAAGTTATACAAAAATTAGGTTTACAACTTACTACTTCAGGTTATATTCTTTTGGGAATTTCCCTTCTTTTAGCAATTTTATGTGCTTTAGCTTTATCCACAATATTAGGGGTTTTATCGGAAGATTTAAAGAGTGCCCAAGGCATGATTTTGCCTTTAATTTTTTTGGTGATGATTCCTTATTTATTATCATTTTTTTCAGATATAAACTCTTTATCTTTACCCTTAAGGATTTTTGTTTTAGCAATTCCCTTTTCTCATCCCTTTATAGCTTCTCAAAATATTCTTTTAGGTAATTATTCTTTTGTATTCTATGGAATACTCTATATGCTTATAGTATTTATTATTTTAATCTTTATATCCGCAAGAATTTTTTCTACAGATAAAATATTAACTATGAAATTAAGATTTGGTGGTAAAAAATTATTAAAAAAAGCCTCTTAATATTAAGATAGTTATCTCTTTACCTTTCTCCTTCCTTTTTATATAATACACAATAAATTGAAAAAGTCATTAAAAAGTGAGGGAGAAATATGAAAAAATATAATCCTCAAGAGATAGAACTAAAGTGGCAGAAAAAATGGGAAGAGGATAAAATTTATTATGTGACAGAAAGGAAGGACAAACCTAAATTCTACTCCTTAGTAATGTTTCCCTATCCTTCTGGAGATCTCCATATGGGACACATGAGAAACTATGCTATTGGAGATCTTATTGCTCGTTTTTATACTATGAGAGGCTATAATGTTTTGAATCCCATGGGGTGGGATGCCTTTGGGCAACCTGCAGAAAATGCAGCAATAAAACATAAGGTTCATCCAAAGGAATGGACGTATAGTAATATTTCAAGAATGAAGGAACAATTATTTAAAATGGGAGTAGTTTATGATTGGGATAGAGAAGTTACTGCTTGTTCTCCAGATTATTATAAATGGACCCAATGGATATTTTTAAAACTTTATGAGAGGGAACTTGCTTATAGAAAAAAGGCTCCAGTTAATTGGTGCTCCAATTGTAAAACTGTTCTTGCCAACGAAGAGGTTGTGGAAGGAAGATGCTGGAGATGTAGATTAGAGGTTGATAAAAAAGAACTCGAGCAGTGGTTTTTTAAAATAACAGAATATGCAGAGGATCTTTTAAGGGATCTTGATACTTTAGAGTATTGGCCTGAAAAGGTTAAATTAATGCAAAAAAACTGGATTGGAAAATCAGAGGGGTTAGAATTTTATTTTTATGTCAAAGATTCTCAGGAAAAAATTTATGT
The DNA here is from genome assembly GCA_964612975.1 of uncultured Dictyoglomota bacterium. Classification (GTDB taxonomy): domain Bacteria; phylum Dictyoglomota; class Dictyoglomia; order Dictyoglomales; family Dictyoglomaceae; genus NZ13-RE01. The sequence continues at coordinate 99,866 of CAZTGC010000001.1, forward strand.
ATTTACTACAAGACCCGATACTATATTTGGAGTTACCTTTGTAGTTCTTGCTCCAGAACATCCATTGGTGGAAAAAATCACTAAACCTGAATATTTAGATAAAGTGAGAGAATATGTTATAAGGGCAAAAAATAAGAGTGAACTTGAAAGGATTGCTTTTGAAAAGGAAAAGACAGGGGTGTTTATAGGAAGCTATGCTATTCATCCCCTAACCAAGGAATTACTGCCTATTTATGTGGCAGATTATGTTCTTTATACCTATGGGACGGGAGCAATAATGGCTGTTCCTGCCCATGATACAAGAGATTATGAATTTGCTATAAAATATAATCTCCCAATAAAGACTGTAATTACTCCTTATGAAGGTTTAGAACCAAATCTTCCCTATGAAGAAGAAGGGATTATGATAAACTCCTTTGAATACGATGGGATAAAAAGCTCTGACTTCTGGGAGAAAATTGTTGATAGATTTGAAAATTTAGGAATTGGAAAAAGAAAGGTTCAATATAAATTGAGAGATTGGTTAGTATCAAGGCAAAGATATTGGGGTGCACCTATTCCTATTATCTGTTGTCCCAATTGTGGAACTGTTCCTGTACCCTATGAGGACCTCCCAGTGCTTCTTCCAGATATCTCTGATTTTGAGCCCACAGGAACAGGGGAAAGTCCCCTTGCAAAGGTAAAGGAATTTGTTAATACAGAATGTCCTAAGTGTGGAGGCAAAGCAAAAAGAGAAACGGATACCCTTGCTACATTTGTTGACTCCTCCTGGTATTACTTTAGGTACACTGATCCCCATAATGATAAAGAGCCATTCTCAAAATCTAAAGCAGAGTATTGGCTTCCTGTGGATCAATATACTGGTGGGATAGAGCATGCGGTTTTACATCTTCTTTATTCAAGATTTATAACAAAAGTTTTGTATGATGCAGGGTATAGTCCTGTAAGGGAGCCTTTCAAAAAATTATTTACCCAAGGAATGGTGTATAAGGATGGACAAATTATGTCTAAATCCTTAGGAAATATAGTTTCTGTAGATTATATGGTAGAGAATTATGGGGCAGATACTGCAAGACTCTTTATTCTATTTGTTGCACCACCAGAGGTTGATATGGAGTGGAGTGATGAAGGGGTAGAAGGAGCTTATAGATTTCTAAATAGACTTTGGAGATTAGTCTTAGAGGATAGCGAATTTAAAGGGGATAATCCTGAAGATGATAAGAGATTGGAAAGAAATCTTCATAGAACTATTAAAAAGGTAACAGAAGATATAATTTCTTTTAAATTTAATACTGCAGTTGCTGCAATGATGGAATTCCTAAATGAGTTGACAAATTACAAAAACAATTATGGAAAAACAGAATTATTTAAAGAATGTATCAAAAATCTTCTTCTGCTTTTAGCCCCCTTTGTTCCTCATATAACTGAGGAACTTTGGCAGGAGTTGGGTTATGAATATAGTATTCATTTACGGCCTTGGCCCTCTTATAATCCTGATTTGATAAAAGAAGAAGTAGTAACCTTAGTTGTCCAAATAAATGGAAGGGTAAGGGATAGAATAGAAGTTAATGCAGATATCACTGAAGAAGAAGCTCTAAAAATTGCTCTCCAAAGGGAAAATGTTAAAAGATATTTAGGGAATAAAAATCCTAAAAAAATAGTTTTTGTCCCAGGAAAACTTTTAAGTTTGAGTATTTAATTTTAAAAAATTTTTAACAGATGAGTTAATTTTACATGGTATAATTGGTTTTGAAGAATATCTTAATATTTATTATGGAGGTGTTCTATGGCAATAAAGGTAGGAATTAACGGATTTGGGAGAGTGGGTAGACAAGCATTAAAGGCTTTACTTGATTTCCACAAGGAAAAAGTTGAAGTTGTTGCTGTTAATGATATAACAGATACAAAGACCTTAGCTCATCTATTTAAGTATGATTCCAATTATGGGATTTATAAAGGGGAAGTAAAATATACCGATACTTCTGTCATTATTGATGAACAAGAAATAAAAGTATTTTCGGAAAAGGATCCTGCAAAGCTTCCCTGGAAAGATCTTGGAGTAGAAGTAGTTATAGAATCTACAGGACTATTTACCGATGCAGATAAAGCCAAGATGCATATAACCTCTGGGGGTGCAAAAAAGGTAATAATTTCTGCACCTGCTAAAGGAGAAGATATTACTATTGTTATTGGAGTAAATGAAGAAAAATATGATCCAGAAAAACACCATATAATTTCTAATGCTTCCTGCACTACAAATAGTTTGGCACCAGTAGCTAAGGTTCTTCTTGATAATTTTGGAATTGAAAAGGGTTTAATGACAACTGTCCATGCATATACTAATGATCAGAGAATATTAGATCTTCCCCACAAGGATTTAAGAAGAGCAAGGGCTGCAGCATTAAATATTATTCCCACCTCCACAGGAGCAGCAAAGGCTATTGGAAAGGTTATTCCTGAGCTTGATGGTAAGATGCATGGAGTTGCACTAAGGGTTCCTGTGCCTACAGTGTCAGTGACGGACTTAGTATGTGTTCTTAAAAGGGATGTGACAGTAGAGGAAGTAAATTCTGCATTCAAGAAGGCTGCAGAAGGAAGAATGAAGGGAATTCTTGGTGTTACCGAAGAAGAGCTTGTATCTGGAGATTTCAAGGGAACAACTTATTCCACTGTTGTTGATCTTCCTTCAACTATTGTGATCGAAGGTAATCTTGTAAAGGTATTTGCGTGGTATGATAATGAATGGGGATATTCTTGTAGGTTAGCAGATATAGCAAGCTTAGTTGCGGAAAAATTATAAATTTGAGGGGAGGGGGGGAATTCCCCCCCCCTCCCCTATTTTAGAATCTTAGAATTGCTCCAATATTTTCGATTTTCCTTCCTAAGTTATTATCTTTAATAAATACTAATTTTGCTTTTTTATTAATAGCTTCCTCTATAATTTCATCTACAATTTCATTTCTTTTTTCCATTTTTACATTACAAAAGGGACAATTCTCTAAATATGGACTTATATAAAGACATTTTAGGCATTGAAATCCTTCTTTTTCAAAATTTTCTGCAACCACTAATGTTTGAATTCTATCCTCATTCAATGTAAAAGCTACCTCTTCTAATCCATAAGTGGAATCCTTACCCTTCTTAGTGTTTGTAAAGATTCTTTCCACTAATTCTCTTACATTTTTCTCTTCATATTCATAAATAAATTTTTCAACTTTATCTAAAAGTTCTTTTATGGACGGGGTAACATCAAAATTGAAATCTCCAATTATTTTTTCTTGAATGCTTTTAGGTAACAATTCTTTAAATTCAGATATGGACTGAAGATTTCCTCCCATAATAATATTTCTGTCTCTATTAAATTTTTTTACATATTCGATAACATCCTTCAAATGCCAAATGACATGAGTTTCATGCCACCTTTGCCAATCTGATGCTTCCCATCCTCCCTGTTTATGCTTCTTTGGTACTTCAGTTTTCATTTCCCCTTCTTCCTTTAGAACTCCAAGATCGTAATTAAAAATTCTTGCTTTATCTTTACTCAACAATATTATTAGATATGGATTTTGGGAGGCTATTAGTCGGATAAGAGGTTTTGTGTAAGGATCCTTTTCTATTACTAATTTAGATTTTAAAGATGGGTAAAGGGGATAGACCTCAAACCAATCCTTAGCACTGCAACTAAAAATAACTAAGGTATTTACAGAGATATTTATCTCCTGATCAAGAAAAGTTGAAATTTTTTCTGCATCATCTAAAAGGGATTTTTTCACTTCCCTATTTTCAACAAAGAAATTTGTTATTTCCCTTTGAAGATTTTTCCAAATAACTCTATATTCACCCTTTGGATATTCTAAAGGTGAAATATTAAGATATAAAGAGGTTATAAAAAAAGGAGAGAAATTAAGGTTCCCTAACCTCTTCAAGTCTTCTTTTAGAATCATCCTTATTCACCTCCAATAATGCTAACTGGAGGACTTTATCAGCTTGATCCACAAAATAGAACTTAACTTCTTTTTTCACCTGTTCTGGAATCTCCTCTAAATCCTTTTCATTTTCTTTTGGCATAATAACTGATGTTAAACCTGCTCTATGAGCTGCCAAAACCTTTTCTCTAATTCCACCTACAGGTAGCACCTTTCCCCTTAATGTTATTTCTCCCGTCATACCTATATCCTTTTTTACAGGTCTCCCTGATAATGCAGAGGCAATGGCAGTAGCAATAGTTATTCCTGCGGAAGGTCCATCCTTGGGGATAGCTCCTGAAGGCAAGTGAATGTGGACATCAGAATTTTCAAATATTGAATAGTTTATATTTAAATCCTTTGCTTTAGATCTTACATAGGATAATGCGGTTTTTGCAGATTCTTGCATTACCTCTCCCAATTTACCAGTTAGTATTAAATTTCCTTTACCTTCTACCACTAATACCTCTACAAAAAGAACATCTCCTCCTGCTTCTGTCCATGCCAATCCTGTTGCTACTCCTACTTCATCCTTCTCTCCCTTTAATCCATAAATGTATCTTGGTGAACCTAAGTATTTATTAATATTTTCATCATTAACAATAACTTTATCCTTTATACTTTCTTCTGCATATCCCTTTGCTACTTTTCTGCATATGGTTGCAATCTCTCTTTCTAAATTTCTTACCCCTGCCTCTCTTGTGTACTCCCTGATTATCTTTTTTATAGCAGACTCTTCAATTTCTAATTTATCTTTGTTTAAACCATGTTCTTTAAACTGTCTTGGAATTAAATACCCCTTTGCAATTCCAATTTTTTCTAATTCAGTATAGCCCGGAAGCTCTAATACTTCCATTCTATCTAATAGGGCAGGGGGTATTGTGTAAAGAACATTTGCAGTTGTGATAAACATTACCTTTGATAAATCAAAGGGAACTCCAAGATAGTTATCTACAAAACTATTATTTTGTTCTGGATCTAGAACTTCTAAAAGGGCAGCAGCAGGATCCCCTCTAAAATCTGTTCCTATCTTATCAATTTCATCCAACATAAAAATAGGGTTATTAGATTCTGCTTTTCTCATTCCCTGTATAATTCTTCCCGGTAAAGCTCCCACATAAGTTCTCCTATGCCCCCTTATTTCTGCCTCATCTCTAATTCCTCCTAAGGAGATTCTTACAAATTTTCTTCCCAAAGCTCTTGCTATAGATTTTCCAAGGGATGTTTTTCCAACCCCTGGTGGTCCTACAAAGCAAAGGATAGGTCCCTTCATGTCTTCCTTCATTTTTCTTACCGCTAAATATTCTAAGATTCTTTCCTTTATTTTTTCTAAATCATAATGATCTTCATCTAATACCTGAGCAGCCTTTTGAATATCTAAATTATCAATGGTGCTTTTGCTCCAAGGAAGAGAAATTATCCAATCTAAATATGTTCTTGTTACAGTATACTCTGCAGATGCAGGGGGCATTTGTGCTAATCTTTCCAATTCTCTTTCTGCTTCCTTCATTGCCTCAGGAGGTAAATTTGTCTCCTGCAATTTTTTGCGAATCTCATTTGTTTCCATTTCCCTTGGATCAATCTCTCCCAATTCCTTTTGTATTGCCTTCATCTGTTGTCTTAGGAAATATTCTCTTTGACTCTTCTCTATTTCATTCTTTACATCATTTTGAATTTTATTAGCTATTTCAAGAATTTCGATCTCTCGATTTAGAAAATATGTTAATTTCTGTAGCCTCTCCTTTATATCTATAGTTTCTAAAATTTCCTGTTTTTCATTAACGTTTATATTTATGTTAAAGGCAATGAAATCTGCTAATCTTCCCGGATCCTGAATATTCATTGCATTAATTAAAAGTTCTTCGGGAAATTGGGGAATTAAAGATGCCATCTTCTGGAATAAAGATATAAGATTTCTCATTGCACCTTCAATTTTTATATCTTTATCATAGGACTCACTAATTAGTGATACCCTTGCATTAAAATATGGATCACTTTGAATAAACTCTTCTATTCTAATCCTCTGAAGTCCTTGAACAAAAAGTCTTATGGTATTATCAGGAAATCTTAACATTCTTACAATAACTCCAACAGTTCCAATTATATGTATATCATCATAGGACGGTTCTTCAACAGGAGTTTTTTGCATACAAAGTCCGATAAGCTTATTTCCTGCAATTGCATCTTCTATAAGCTTTAAGCTTTTTTCTCTTCCCACCACTAAAGGAATCAACATTTGAGGATAAACTACTGTTTCCCTCAAGGGAAGGATAGGTAGAATTTCTGGAATGTTCTCAATTTTTTTTAATTCTTGTTCATCCATTACTCTTTCCTCCTTCCTCTTTATTTTTTAGGAAGCACAATCTCTAAAAATCCTTCTTTATAAACTGCCTCTGCCTTTTCTGCATCAACCTCAAAAGGAAGATGAATAATTCTTTCAAAGGGTCCAAAATTTATTTCCATTTGATAATATATTTCAGGATTGGAATAGGATCTTACGGGTCTTGTTCCTCTAATAAGAAGTTTATTTTCATGAAAAGTCAAATCAATATTTTCCTTATTTACTCCAGCAATATCCACCAATACCACTATCTTATCCCCAATTTCATATACATCTACTGCAGGAATCCAAGCACCCCACTGAAAGGGAACTCTACCTCCCTGCCTATAAAAACAATCTACTAATCTATATATTTGACTTTTGAAAAAATCATCTTCTTTCAAAAAGATTTCATCCTTCTTCATTTCTGCCTCCATCAGTTTTTATATAGTTCTCTCATTTAATTATATCATTTTATATGGCAAAAATCACAAAAAATATGTGACGAAAATCACAGACAAAGTAATTCTAAGGTTTTATTATAAAATTGAAGAAAGAAAAAGAGAATTTTGATAAAATAAAAATGAGGATTAATAAAAAATTAAAAAGGAGGGTTTTTTAAAAATGAAGAGTAAATTAATAGTTCTCCTTATCTTAATTTTCCTCTTTGTTCCTGTTTACACCTATGCCGTGGAATTCTCTCTTAATCCTCTTTTACCCTTGGCAAAGGATCCAAGAGTCCTTGGAATGTCAGGAGCAATGGCTGCATTGGGAGATTCCCCCACAGCTGCAATTTTTAATCCTGCATTAATGGGGGAATATAATAGTTTCTCCTTAAAGGCAGGATTTGGCTTTCGGCCAGTGGATGAGGCAGAATGGAACAATTTTAACAAAATAATAGATATGATAGGACAAGAAGAACCACCAGATGATGCCGTATATTTTGATGGTTTTTTAACAGGATATGCAAACTTGGGAATTGGAAGATTGGGACTCACAGTTTGGGGAGATGCAAATTTGAATGTTGATTATTATAAATATACTAATTATAACCCACAGAATCCTCAAGATGTTTTTGTAGATGGAGATATATGCTTTTATGCTCCTTTAAATCTAAGTGGTGCATTAACCTTGGGAATTCCTATTTTTAATATGGGAAATACTAAACTGAATATTGGAGCAAACTTAAGATTAAACGTTTTTGCAGAGGAACATCAATTTATACAGGCTTATGCAACTTATGAGGGTCTACAAGGAGACTATGATCAACAAAACAATTATATTAGCAGGGGATATAATAGATGGAACATCAAAAACTGGGCAATTGATCTTGGAGCTTGGTTAAAGCTTTCAGAAAATTTTGCCCTGGGAATCTCTGCCAAAAATGTATATGCAAGATGGATTGGTGGAGAATATAGCTGGGAATATGAAGAAGGATATTTTGAAGCTAGTGATGATAACGGGAATTTAGTAATAGAAAAAAGATCTCGTGATTACGACTCAGTATCGGGTTCTATTCCTCCAGAAGATATAGAAGTAGAATTTGGTATCCCAGAACTTACCCTTAAAGCAGGAGCCCTATTAAAACTTCCAATCCTTTCCACAAGAGTTGCCTTTGATGTGGATTTAAATAAAAACTTCCAACCTACCTTTTATAGATTAGGAGTGGAACAACCACTATTATTCTTTATGGTAAGAGGTGGAGCAATATTAGATACCAATTTCGAACCATTATATTACACCCTTGGTGCGGGAATAAGTCTCTTAATTTTAAGGGTTGATGTAGGATTAGGGTACCAAGCTTCCGGTTCCTTTGTGGAAACAATTCAGAATACTATGCCATTAGTTGCTTCTTTCTCTGGCTCCATTCAATTCTAATAATCTAAAGGGAGGGGCCGGTTTTACCCCCTTCCGGTCCCTCTTCAAAAAATAAATTATTTTACTGGTGTTCTATAGCGAATTTTATAAATTAATTTTAATAGTTCTATCACATCATCACTGGCAAGGGAATAATATACATTTTGTCCACTTCTTCTTTTCTTCAAAAGACCTAAATTATAAAGATCTTTCAAATTCTGAGAAGTATTTGCAAAAGATGCATTAACCTCTTTTGCAATTTCTCCCGCACTTTTCTCGCCATTGGAGAGGGTACAAAGAATGTGGACTCTCACAGAGCTTGAAAGAGACTTAAAAATATCTGCAAGGCCTTCGCATTCTTCGGATGTTAAAAACTTCTTATCCTTATTCATATCCTTTCTGCACCTCTTTTTTATAATTTTTTAGTAACTTTATATAGTATAAGATAAGATAAGTATTTGTCAAGCTAAATATCTCTTCCATAAATAGCGAATTTTTTATAGGGAATTCCTCCTGCACCCTCTGCTTCTTTACACATCTTTACATTATTTATATTTATTGTAGATCCCTCTGCAAATTCGTAACCTAAGCTTCTTGCGTACTTTAAAAGTTCAACAAATAAAGCAGCGGGAATGCCCTTTGATTGGTACTCTGGCAAAACAAAGGATAAAAATACTCTTGCTCTATTTATTTTCCTTTTGTACCATAAAAACTTTAAAAATCCTAAAGGAAATAATCTTCCCATTAATTTCTTAAGAACCTGATTATAATCAGGGATAGTCACTGCAAATCCTACTGGTTCATCTTTTACCCAAGCAAATTGAATAAAGTTTGGAGGTATAAAATTCTTTAATTCCTTAGCTAAAGAAAGAATTTCTTCTTGGGTTGGAGGAATAAGATAATCATATTCCAATGGGATTTCTGCTCTTTCAATAATATATTGTAAGGCTTTAGCTTCTCTTTTAAATTTGGAATAATCTGCAGGTCTTGTTATAAATCCAAATTTTTTCTTTGCATACTCAATAACCCTTATGGCATCATCTAAGGGAAGAGATTTTAGATTATATTTGAAGGCCAAGAATACATGATCCCTTTTAAAGCCATAATTTTCAAAAAAATCTACATAATAAGAAGGATTATAACTTGTATAAATTAAAGGTGGATCCTCAAAATTTTCCACAAGCATTCCCCTAAAATCATCCCCATTTGTTGGAGAAACAAAGGCCGATACATACTTCATTCCCTTATCTTTTAACCATGATATAGCTGTATCTAATAAGGTAAAGGCTATCTTTTTATCATTAACACATTCAAAAAGGGTAATGTATCCTTCTTGTTTATTTCTTAGTTTGTTTAATTTTTCATCAATTCCCACAGCCAATCTTCCAACAACCTCTGTCCCTTCATAGGCTAAGAAGAAAGTATGGGGACCACTTTGAAAAAGAAGACTTCCTGATCCTTCAATAATCTTCTTCATATCTCTAATTAGTAGAGGGACCCATAGGGAATCATTTTTATATAATTTGAAGGGAAACATAATAAAATCTTTTTTCTGCCTTTTGCTTTTAACTTCTACGATGTTCATATATTTTTTCTCCCTTCTTTAAAAAATAAATTATATCATATCCTTAAGATTTAAAGGTCTTTTTTCCGGTATTCCTGGTCTTCGGGGATAGTTTTTAGGTGTATTCTTAATTTTTCTAAATATAATAAGTATTCTGTTCCAATCGTTTAACTTAAATCTTATTGCTTTATCCCATCTTGCTCCTAAGATTTCAGAAATCTTAACTGCCTTTTCCCATTCTGAAAAAACTTTTTCCCCTGTTTGGGCTAAAAAAATTTTATTAATTTTTACAAAGGGTATGGTATATTCTAAAACTATATTAGGTTTTGCTACTCCCCTTGCTAAAACTAAATCAAAATTTTCTCTATAATTTTCATTTTTGGCAAGATTTTCTGCCCTATCCCAAATAATTTCTACATCTTGTAAGTTTAAAATATTTGCTAATTCCTTAAGAAATTCTATTTTCCTTTTTTGAGATTCTAATAATGTCAATTTCCAAGAGGGAAAAATTATTTTCAAAGGAATTCCGGGAAAGCCAGCTCCTGTTCCCACATCAATTACTTTTTCAATTTTTTCTTCTTTAATAGCTAAACTACATGTTAAGGAATCAATAAAATGTTTTAAAATAATCTCTTCTTCTTTTTCAATCGATGTTAAATTTACTTTTCTATTCCATAAAATTAGGTTTTCTAAATATTTATAGAACATTTTTTCTTGAGATAAAGATAAAAAAATCCCAAAATCCTTTAATTTCTCTAAAAGAATTTCAGAGAATTCTTCTCTTTCCATCACTTTTTCAGTCTAAAAAAAATAAAAATAGTTGTCAAGGAAGAAAAATTTTATCCTTGACAGGAAATTTTTTTAGTTTATAATTTAACTCATTAATGCTTTAAAGTGTTAAAGAAAAGGAAAGATATGATTGAGAAGATTATAAGAAATGTCTTAGAAGAGTGGGGATATGAAGAAATTAAGGTTCCAATTTTAGGGGAGCTTTCTCTCTGGAAAGAAAATAATATTGTAAAAATCATAGATGGAACAGGAAGGATCTTTGCGCTAAGACCTGAGATTACTTCTTTAGTAATTCAAAAAATAAGTTATGATAAAACTCCTGTTCGGGTATATTATATGGGGCCAATTTTTTCCTTAGAAAATGGCATAGTTAAAGAAAATTTTCAAATTGGATGGGAACTTATTAATCCTCAGGATGAATGGAGAGATATTGAGGGATTAAGTATAATTTTTGATATTCTCTCAAAATTAAATATAGAAGAATTCATTGTAGAAATAAATAGCACGGAAGTTTGGGAAAATATTTGGAAGGACTTTGAAGGGGAAAAAATTGATAAATTAAGAAAATATTTGATAAAAAGAGATTATGTAAGTTTAATTGATGAGATTTCACTAGAAAAAAGGGAAATGATTGAAGATATTAAAAGTTTAATCTTTTATCCCAAGCGCGAAATTAGAAATTTAGAATTAAAATCTGAAATAGAAAAATTATATGATCTTAAAAGAAAGCTTGAGGAGATTGGGATAGATAGAAATAAGATTGTTATCTCTCCTTTATTATTTAGACCCTTCAATTACTATAATGGCTTAATCTTTCAGTTTTATCTGAAGAATTTAAAAACCCCCTTAGGGGGAGGAGGAAGTTATATTCAATATAATAAAAAGGGAGAAAGAATCTTTGGAGTTGGATTTGCCTTTATAGAGGAGAAGTTAACTTCTGTATTGAGTGATCTCAATAATAATATAAAGATATTTATAGGGAATAAAGAGAAGTATGTAGAATATTACGAAATATTGGTAGAAGAAAGAAAAAAGGGAAATAAAGCAGTTTTTATTCCCTACTCCGAGGATCTAAATATAGTTAGATTAAAGGGAGAGGTTAAATTTTTAGAATGAATTTAAAAATAGCTATCCCAACGGGAAGATTATTTGATGAAGGTCTGAATTTTTTAAGAAATTTTGACAAGAGTTTACCTGAACCCTCTCAGGTATCTCGAAAATTAATATTTAAAGGGGACAAATTTGAGATACTCTTAGTTAAACCATTAGACATTCCCACTTATGTGGAGGAAAAAATTACTGATTTAGGAATTGTGGGAAGAGATATTATAGAAGAGAAGATGAACAAAGTCGCAATTTTAAGGAGATTAAATTTTGGAAAATGTAAAATGGTTATAGCAAGTTATCCTCACTGGGAATTATCAAGGGATGAGACAATATACGTTTCCACAAAGTATCCCAATACTGCTGAGAAATATTTAAAAGAAATTTGGAAAGGAATTAATTTTAAAATCGTAAAATTAAACGGCTCTGTAGAACTTGCTCCTTTAGTGAAAATTTCTTCATGTATTTTAGATTTAGTAGAAACTGGAAACACATTGAGAGAAAATAACTTAGTTATAAAAGAAGTTCTCTTTGAATCATCAGCATATCTAATTGCAAATGAGGTCAGTTTTGTGTGGAAAAAATCTGAGATTTTGGAATTTTTAGATCAGATAGAATATTTGGAGGGAGGATATGATAAAGGTAATAACCTATGAGGAATTTAAAAGAAGTAATATAAAAGAGGTAATTAAAGAAGAGGAAGAAAAAATTGAAGAAGAATTAAGAGGTATATTAAGGGAGGTTAAAGAGAAAAGGGATAAAGCTCTTTTGGAATTAACAAGGAAATTTGATGGTATAGATTTGGGTAATAGGGGCTTTAAATTGAATTTAAAAGAGGTAAGTTTTGAAGAACAAAAGTTTAGTGAGGATTTTAAAAGGGCAATAAGAGAAATGGTAAAAAGAGTTGAAGAATATTATAATAGGGAAATTATAAACTCCTGGTTTTTTATAAATGATGATGGAAGTATATTGGGACAAATCTTGAAGCCGGTGGAGAAGGTTGGAATATATGTTCCAGGAGGAAGGGCAAGTTATCCTTCATCAATTGTGATGTCTGTTATTCCAGCAAGGATTGCAGGGGTAAAGGAGATTTATATGGCAACTCCTCCAAGAGAAAGATATAATGAAAGTTTTTTATATACTTTGAAAATTTTAAATATAAATGAGATTTTTACTATAGGCGGAGCACAAGCTATTTTTGCCTTTGCATATGGAACAGAGTCAATTCCAAAGGTAGATTTAATTGTAGGTCCGGGGAATATATATGTTGCTATTGCAAAAAAATTAGTGTTTGGAGATGTGGGAATAGATGGAATAAATGGTCCCAGTGAGGTTGCTATCTGGATAAAGGATAGGGAATTTGATATTCAGAAAATTATTTGCGATTTTTTAGCTCAGATAGAACATTCCCCTAAGGATAGGGGATGGATAATATTAGAAGAAAGAGATAAAATACCATTAATTTTAGAGGAAATAGAGAGGGAGATAAAAAGCTCTACTCGTAGAGAATATATTGAGAATTCTTTGAAAAATAGCTTTATTATTATAGCTAAAGAGATGGAAGCAATAGATATAATAAATGAGATAGGTCCAGAACATTTAGAGATAATATGTATAGATGCAGAAAAATATCTTCCCTTTATTAGAAATGCAGGTGCTATTTTCATTAATCATTCTTCAATTTTTGGTGATTTTATTGCAGGTCCCAGTCACATTTTACCCACAGGGGGGAGAGCTATATTCTCATCGGGTTTATGTGTAAATACATTTATAAAGAGAATAAGTTTTGTAAAATTAAGTGAAAAAGATATTAAAAATATCTTTATTTTGGGAAGTATTATCGCTAAGGAAGAAGGATTTCCTATGCATGAGAAAAGTTTAAAAAATTATGGAGATTTAAAATGTGGAAAGATGTTATAAAGAGTAAATATAAGGGATATAAAGTGGAAGTTAAAGAATTGCCTATATGCCTTGCAAGGAATGAAAATCCATATGATTTACCTGAAGAGGTAAAAAGGGAAATTCTCGAGAGACTAAGGACTACTCCCTGGAATAGATATCCTGACAGTAGGGCAGTAAGTTTAAGAAAGGCTTTAGCAAGATTCATAGAGCTTGGAGAAGAATATTTTCTTTTTGGGGATGGTTCAGGAGAGGTGATAAGTATACTTGCAAATGCTCTTTTAAAGCCAGGAGATAAGGTGATTTTACCTCAACCAACATTTCCTCTTTATTCAAAAATATTTCTTCAAAGGGATATAAATTTGATAAAAATTACATTAAATAAAGAAGATTTTAGTTTCTCTTGGGAAGATTTTGAAAATTATCTTAATGAAGATATAAAATTAATAGTCTTTTGTAATCCCAATAATCCTACAGGCAATTTGCTCCTGAACTTCGATTATATGGAGAGATTTAGAAATTTTCAAGGTTTTATTCTTATAGATGAAGCCTATTATGAGTTTTCTGGAATAACCTTTTTAAAGTTTTTAAAAGACTTTCCTAATCTTTTAATCTTAAGAACCTTTTCCAAAGCCTTTTCCTGTGCAGGAATAAGATTAGGGTATCTTATAGCAAATCCTGAAGTAATAGAATATTTAGAAAACTATAGACTTCCTTTTAATTTAAATATTTTCTCCCAAATTGCTGGGGAAGTGGTTTTAAAATATTGGGAAGTATTAAAAGAAAAGATTAATATTATAAAGAAACAGAGGGAATATTTATATAAGGAATTAATGAAAATTCCCAATATAAAGATTTATCCTTCAAGTACTAATTTTCTTCTAATAAGAAGCATTCTAAAGGAAGACATAGAAAAATTCTTAAATCAGAATGGAATTGCTATAAGAGATTTTAGCAAGGAAATACTCTTAGAAAATACTATTAGGGTTACAGTGGGAAATGAATATGAGAACAAAAAATTTTTAAACTGTTTATATGAGGTGCTAAATGAGAAGAACAGAAGTTGAAAGGGAAACAAAGGAAACAAAAATAAAGATAATTTTAGATTTAGATGGAGAGGGAAAATTAAAAGGGAAAATTCCTATTCCCTATTGGAGACATCTTTTGGAAGCTCTTGTATTTTATTCTTCCTTTGATTTAGAGGTTTATGCAGAAGGAGATATTGAGGTTGATGAGCATCATCTTGTAGAGGATTTAGGTTTAACTATAGGAATGGCCTTAAAAGATGCGTTGTCTAATACTAATTTCAAAAGATTTTCCCACCAAATACTTCCTATGGATGAGGCCTTAGTTTTAGTAGCAATTGATATTAGTGGAAGACCTTATTTAGAATGGAGAGAAAATATTAAAAGGGATGGACATGATTTAATAAAGGAATTTTTAAAGGCTTTTGTAAACGAGTCTAAGATAACATTACATATCAATATCATTTCAGGAGAGAATTTGCATCATATTCAGGAAGCAATATTTAAAGCTTTAGGTTTATCTTTAAAAGAAGCAACACGAATTGAAGAAAGAATATCTTCAACTAAGGGTAAAATATTATGATAGTAGTAATTGATTACGGCGGAGGAAATCTTTTTAGCATATTAAAAGCCTTAGATTTTTTAAATGTAAAGGCAGTAGTATCATCAGACCCAAAGGTATGGGAAAAGGGAAGGGCATTAATATTTCCAGGACAGGGAAACTTCTCTCAAGCTATTGATTATTTGAAAGAAGGCAATAAGATGGAAATATTGAAAAACTTAATAAAAATTAAGCCTTTTTTAGGAATATGTTTGGGTATGCAGATTCTTTTTGAGGAGAGCGAGGAGGCATTAGGTAAGGAGGGTTTTAATATTTTTTTAGGAAAGGTATTAAGATTAAAAAGTAAAAAATTGCCTCATTTAGGATGGAATCAAGTAGAAATATTAAAGGATTCAATTCTTTTTAAAGATATTAAGGATAATTCTTTTTTTTATTTTGTCCATTCCTTTTATGTTGATGTTATGGATAAGAATATTATTGTTGGAGAAACCTTCTATGAAGAAAATTTTCCATCAGTGATTGAAAAAAACTCTATCTTTGGAGTTCAATTTCATCCTGAAAAAAGTAGTTTTTGGGGATTAAAACTATTAAGGAATTTCTTAGATTATGCCTATGATTATTCTTCCTGCTATTGATTTGTTCCAAAGGAAAGTTGTAAGAATGGAGAGGGGAGAAGAAGGGAAAATTGTCCTTCAAATAGATAATCCTTATGATTTGGCCCTTTTTTGGTATAAAAAGGGTGCAAGAGCAATTCATCTTATTGATCTTCAAGGAGCAATTAGAGAAGAAGAAACAAATATGGATATTATAGAGAAAATTGTAAAAAATATTCCAATTCCTGTGGAGGTAGGTGGAGGAATTCGTTCTGTGGAGAAAATTCAAAAAATTTTATCCTTTGGAGCATGGAGGGTAATTATAAGTAGTTTTTTAAGAGAAGATTTAAATTTTATTAAGAATTTAAGAGAAAAATTTAAAGAAAAAATTATTCCCAGTATAGATTGGAAAAATGGAAAAGTATCAATAAGGGGATGGAAGGAAGAAGTTTCATGGGAAGAGATCAAAGAAAAATTAGAGGATTCAGGATTTGAAGAAATTATTTTTACGGATACAACAAAGGATGGGACTCTTTTAGGTATCAATGTAAATCTTATCTCCTTTATTTTAGAAAATACTAATTTTAATTTATGGATTGCTGGAGGTATTAGTTCTTTAGAGGATTTAATAAAAATTAAAGAATTAAATAATAAATACAATAGAATTAAAGGAATTATTATTGGAAGGGCTTTATTAGAAGGAAAGATAGATCTGAAGGAGGCAGAAAAAATTATATGTTAGCTAAAAGGATTATTCCTTGTTTAGATACTATAAAAGATAATGTAGTTAAGGGAAGAAGCTTTGAAAATCTTGAAGTTATAGGACCTGCAATAGAGTTTGCTAAGAGGTATGAGAGAGAAGGTGCCGATGAGTTAGTCCTTTTAGATATAACTGCAACTTTAGAATCAAGAAAGACCTTTCTAAAATTAGTGAGAGAAGTAGCAAAGGAACTTTTTATTCCTCTAACTGTTGGAGGGGGAGTTGGAAGTGTAGAGGATGTAAGAGAATTATTAAGGGCAGGTGCAGATAAAGTTTCTATAAATACTTCCGCAGTTAAGGATCCATCATTAATAAATAAAGTTGCAAGAGAATTTGGTAGCCAATGTTTGGTTATTGCAATAGATGCAAAAAGGATTTTTAAAAATAAGTGGGAAGTATATATTAAAAGTGGAAAGGAATCAACAGGAATTGATTTTAAGGATTGGATATTGGAGGTGGAAAAAAGAGGGGCAGGAGAGGTTCTTCTTACGAGTATAGATGCAGATGGGCATAGAAGAGGATATGATTTAGAACTTTTAGAAAATGCTGTTTCTTTAGTGAATATTCCAATTATAGCATCAGGAGGCGCAGGAACTCTCGAAGACTTATATAATGCTTTCAGGGTTGGTGTGGATGCAGTTCTTGCTGCCTCAATTTTCCATTATGAGAAATATACCATTAATGATGTTAAAAATTGCTTAGCAAATAAAAATATATTGGTAAGGAGAATATGATGGAAGTATTGGAATTGTTAAAAAGTGTTAAGTTCGATGAGAAGGGACTTATACCTGTGATTGTACAAGATTATAAAACAGGTAAAGTTTTAATGTTAGCCTACATGAATGAATTGGCATTAAGAAAAACTATAGAGACAAAAGAAGCTTGGTATTGGAGCAGAAGTAGAGGGGAATTATGGTATAAAGGAGAAACCTCAGGAAATATTCAGAGGGTTTTAGATATAAAGATAGATTGTGATAGCGATACTATTTTGTTGATTGTTGAACAAATTGGAAATGCATGTCATACAGGAAACTATTCTTGTTTTTATAGAAGTATAAATGATCTACCTGAAAATTTCTTATTTTATTTAGAAGATCTAATTAGAGAAAGAAAAGAGAAGCTCCCTGAAAATTCTTATACTACCACTCTTTTTAAAGATGGGTTAGAAAAAATAATGCAAAAAGTTGGCGAGGAATCTATAGAAGTAGTTATGTCTGGTATTAAAGATATGAATGATAATTTCACATATGAAGTCTCAGATCTTATATATCATCTTTTAGTTGCTTTAATTTTTAAAAATTTATCCTTTAGAAAGGTCATCGAAGAGCTAATAAGAAGGCATAAAAAAGCTATGGAGTTAAAGTCTCTGTAGTTTCAATTGTTGGAGTTTGGGTTTTTTCTATTGTTGACCCACTGTATGTTGGTTGGTAAAGAAAATCAAAATCTTTAATGGGCGTATCCTTCAAAGCATTGGACATAAATTCTTTCCAAATCATTGCTGGAATAAATCCACCCACAACTTTTTTTGTTTTAGAATAATCATCATTTCCTACCCAAACTCCTGTACACAATTCAGGAGTAAATCCAATAAACCAAGCATCCCTATAATCATCAGTTGTTCCAGTCTTTCCTGCGCAAGGTCTCCCAATATTTGCTCTTGTTCCTGTCCCCTCCAGTATAACTTCTTTCATTACTTTTACTAAGGTAGCTACTACATCTTTATCTAAAATAGGGACCAATTGGGGTTCGTTATTTAATAGAATATTTCCCTTGCTATCCTCGACCCTTAATATAGCAATTGGAGTTATTCTAAATCCCCCATTTGCTAAGCTAGTGTAGGCACGAGTAAGTTCTAAGGGAGTGACCACTGATGTTCCTAAGGCTAAGGCTAAGCTTGGCTCAAGTTCACTTTCAATACCCATTCTTTTAGCATTTTTTATTACATCACCAACTCCAATCTCTTCTAAAAGAATTATAGTAGCAATATTATATGAGTATTTTAGAGCATCCTCTAAAGAAACAGTTCCATGCAATTTTTCATCATAATTTTTAGGTTTCCAAATTTTATTGTTAAATTTATATGAGAGCTCTCTTTCTTCTATAAGGTCCGAGGGCTTAAAATTTCTTTGTAATGCAGTAAGATAAACAAAGGGCTTAAAGGAAGAGCCAGGTTGTCTCATGGCTTGACTCATCCTGTCAAATTGACTTTTAGAATAATCTAATCCTCCTACCCATGCTTTTATATAACCTGTGGAAGGTTCTATGCTAACTAACGCTCCTTGAGAAACATTATAATCTTTTCCATATTTTGAGATGATTTTTTTTAACGAATCTTCTGCTAATTTTTGTAATTTTAAATCTATAGTGGTATATACCTTTAATCCCCCTCGATATACTGTATCCTTCCCAAATCTTTCAATTAACTCCTTTACTACATAGTCCACAAAATATGGAGCATTATAACTTGAACTTTTTTTGGGAATAACCTTTAGAGGGAAATTATAGGCTCTATTAAATTCCTTTTCACTTATATATCCTTTGTTATATAATTTTTTCAAAACCATATCTCTCCTAAATTTAGATTTTTCTGGATTCTTATATGGATTGTATATCTCTGGAGCTGGGAGTATTCCAGCCAATAGAGCACTTTCTTCTAAAAATAAATCCTTTGCGGATTTTCCAAAATATGTTTGAGCTGCGGCTTCTGCTCCATATGCCCCATTCCCCCAATATACTAAATTAAGATACATTTCTAAAATTTCTTGTTTGGTATAATATTTCTCCAATTTAAAAGCTATATAAATCTCTTGAATCTTTCTTTTTATTGTTCTTTCTAAGGAAAGAAAGAGTAATCTTGCTACCTGTTGGGTTATAGTACTTCCACCTTGGATATTCCTATTGGGATCTTTTAGCGCTAAGATATCATTCCAAATAGCTCCAATAATTCTTCTTAGACTTATACCCGAATGGGAATAGAAGCCCTCATCTTCTGAAACAATCACTGCCTTCTGAAGATAGGGAGAGATCTTGTGAAGAGGTACTATTATTCTATTTTCTGTATATAATTTTCCTAAGATTTTATTATCACTGCTGTATATAAAGGTAGTTTCACTTGGTCTTAGCTCCATCCATTTATCAATAGGAGGAGCTTCTTTAATTACAATCATCACATAGGATATGAAAATAGAAATACCTAAAAGTAATAATATCATTAAAGAAAGTAGAAAAAGTTTTAAGATTTTAAAAATAAATTTTTCCCTTTTTGTTAAAGGTATCTCCTTTACAAATTTTTTTCTCATTAAACCCTCCAATATTATCTTTTATTTTGTGTTATTTTTATTGTATAATAAAACCTATGAAAAAAGATAACTTTCAACTTATAATTATAACAGGTTTATCTGGTGCTGGAAAATCACAAGCTTTACATATTTTGGAGGATATTGGCTTCTTTTGCGTAGACAATCTTCCTCCTAATCTAATACCCACCTTAATAGAATTGTGTATTAATACCGATGGAAAAATCTCAAAAATTGCTTTAGTAACTGATATTAGAAGTGAAGAATTTTTACAAAATTTTGAAGATATATTTGAAGGCCTAAAAAAATATTATATAAATCATATGCTTTTGTTTTTGGAAGCAGAGGAGGAAATCTTAGTAAGAAGGTATAATGAAACAAGAAGAAGACATCCCCTTGCAAAAGAAGGAAGGGGAATCTTAGAAAGTATTAGATTGGAAAAACAAAGACTTGATAAAATAAGGAACTTAGCTACTTATATCTTAGATACCAGCGATTTAACTCCAAAATTACTAAGAGAAAAAATTTTAGAACTTATAGAAGGATTAAGCTATATTTCTAAGAATAATCTTTTTATAACTGTATATTCCTTTGGATTTAAATATGGAATTCCCTTAGATTCCCATCTTATTTTTGACGTGAGATTTCTACCTAATCCTTACTATGAGAAGGATTTAAGATCTTTCTCAGGAGAAGCTCCTCAAGTTAAGGAGTATTTATTAAGTCATAAAGAAACTCAAGAATTTCTAAAATATCTGAAAGATTTCTTAGACTTTCTTATTCCTTTATATCAAGAAGAAGGAAAAAGTTATTTAAATGTTTCTATAGGATGCACAGGAGGTAGGCATAGGGCAGTTGTAATTGCAAATATATTAGCAGAATATTTTTCCCTAAAATATCCTGTTAAGATTTTTCATAGGGATATTATGAAAGATATATTGTAATATGGAAAAAAAATATCCTGTTGTTACGGTTATTGGTGGTGGAACTGGGCTCTCTACAATCCTTAGGGGTTTAAAAAAATATCCTCTAAAATTAAATGCCATTGTAACAGTAAGTGATGATGGAGGAAGTTCTGGAAGGTTAAGTAAAGATTTTGATGTTTTACCTCCTGGAGATGTAAGAAATTGTTTGGTTGCATTAGCTGATGAGGAAGCATTAATGACAAGACTATTTCAATATAGATTCACTAATGGAGATTTAAGGGAGCATTCCTTTGGAAATATTTTTTTGGTGGCAATGTCATCAATTCTTGGAAATTTTCTTTTGGCAATCAAAGAGGCAAGTAAAGTATTAGCAATCAAAGGACAGGTTTTTCCCTCTACTTTGTGTAAAGTAAAATTAAAAGCAGTCTTTGATAATGGTGTAGAAATTATTGGAGAAACTGCCATTTCCTCATATAAAGAAGGAAGGATTAGAAGGTTACATCTTATCTCTTCTTCTCCACTGACTGCAACCCCCGAAGCCATAGAAGCCCTTAAAAATTCTGACTTACTAATTATTGGACCTGGAAGTCTTTTTACAAGTATTCTTCCTAATTTACTAATAGATGAAATTAAAAATACTATAAAAAAATTAAAGATTCCTAAAATCTATATATGTAATGTCATGACTCAACCCTATGAGACCATTGGATTTTCTGCATCGGACCATCTATCAGTAATAGTTGAACATTTAGATTTTGTTCCTGTAGATTATGTAATTATAAATACAAAAATTCCTTCCTTGGAGCTTTTGTATAAGTATAGAAGTTCAGGGGCAAATGTTGTTGAGGTTGATTTAGATAATTTTAAAAAATTCAATGTAGAGGTTTTAACTGGAAATTTTATAAGTGAGACTAACTTAGTTAGGCATGATGCAGATACAGTGGCAGAGTTCATATTAAATAATTTTATTAAATGACTTAAAATTGGTATTTTGAGGATATTATAATTTTTCAGATAGTTTCTATTTCAGGTTTGACAAAAAATTATGTAATTTTATAATATTTAGAAGAAAGGAGGAAAGAAGATGGCAAAATTAAGTATTTTAGATTTAAAGGAAGAAGAATTGACGAATAAAAGGGTTTTAGTAAGAGTTGATTTTAATGTCCCCATAAAAAATGGAGTAATTACTGATGATAAAAGAATAAGGGAAGCATTACCAACAATTCAATATTTAATAGAAAAAAAGGCAAAGGTAATATTAATGTCCCATTTAGGAAGGCCAAAGGGGATTCAGGAAGATTTAAGATTAGATCCTATTGCTAAAAGATTAAGTGAGCTTTTAGGGAAACCAGTTAAAAAATTAGATGATTGTATTGGAGAAGAGGTTGAAAGGGAAGTAGAAAGTATGAAACCAGGAGAAGTGGTACTTCTTGAAAATCTGAGATTCCATAAAGAAGAGGAAGCTAATGATCCAGAATTTGCTAAAAAATTAGCAAGCCTTGGAAATATTTATGTAAGTGATGCCTTTGGTACAGTTCATAGGGCTCATGCTTCTACTGCAGGAGTTGCCCAATATTTACCTGCCTATGCAGGTCTCCTGATTAAAAAAGAAATAGAAACCATGGGGAGTGCCTTGGAGAAGCCTGAAAGACCTTTTATTTGTATTCTTGGTGGTGCAAAGGTATCTGATAAGATTGGAGTTATCGAAAATCTCTTAGAAAAAGTTGATGCTTTAATTATTGGTGGGGGAATGATGTTTACTTTTTGGAAAGCCCAAGGATTGGAAGTAGGAAAATCAATATTGGAAGAAGACAAGATAGAAATAGCTAAAAAATTTATTGAAACTGCTGAAGAAAAAGGGGTGAAACTTCTTCTCCCTGATGATGCTGTGGTGGTCAAAGAGATTTCTGAGACTGCAGAGACAAAAATAAAGGGTAAAGGAGAATTTGAAATTGATGATATAGGAGTAGATATTGGGCCTAAATCTATTGAAAAGTTTGTAAAAGAGATAGTTCATGGTAAAACAATAATATGGAATGGACCAATGGGTATCTTTGAAATAGATAAATTTTCAGAGGGCACAAAAGAAATAGCAAAAGCTATAGCTAACAATAAAAATTGTGTAAGTATTGTGGGTGGCGGAGATACTGCCTCTGCAGCATCGAAATTTGGTTTAGAAGAAAAGTTTACTCATATCTCTACAGGTGGAGGAGCATCTTTAGAGTTCTTAGAAGGAAAGATTTTACCAGGTATAGCTGTAATTTTAGAGAAAAAGTAATATAATTTTATGGTGAGATATTTTGGCTAATATAAAAGAAGTTTTAGAAGAGATTATTAAAATAGAAGGAATTCAAACATCTATCTTAGTAAGTGAAGATGGATTAACTATTGAGGGAATTACTAAGGATTCTACAGATACAGAAGAGGTAGCAGGGGTAGCTTCTGGGGGATTGAAGGTAGCTTCCATGATTGGACAAACTTTAGTTAAGGGTAATACAAGGGAAATTCTTATTATTTATGATGAGGGAGCAATTTTCTTAATGCCTTTGGAAGGAAAACCTGCTGTATTGGTTGCGGTATCAACTCCAGGAGCAAATTTAGGAAGGATAAGGAATAGTTTAAAAAAGGGAGCATATAAATTAATGAGAATATTATAAGGAGGAAAGGAAGTTGAGGAAAAAAATTATTGCTGCAAATTGGAAAATGTATAAGACTACAAAGGATACTGAAAATTTTCTAAAAGAATTTTTATCCTTGTCCAACAATTATACTGAAAAAGAAATAGTTATATGTCCTCCTTTTACTCTTCTTTTCTTGGTAAGAGAATTTATAAAAGATACTCCTTATAAATTGGGGGCACAAAATCTTTTTTGGGAAAGGGAAGGAGCTTATACTGGAGAGATTTCTCCTATAATGTTAAGGGATTTAGGATGTGAATATGTAATTATAGGACATTCAGAAAGAAGACAATATTTTGGTGAGGATGATGAAATTGTAAATAAAAAATTAAAATCTGCTTTTGATAGTGGTCTTACTCCTATTCTTTGTATTGGAGAAAAATGGGAAGAGAGAGAAAAGGGAAAGACAAATGATGTTATTATAAAACAGATAAATGGAGCATTAGAAGGATTAGATAAAGAAAATGTTAAAAAACTCGTTATTGCCTATGAGCCAGTTTGGGCTATTGGAACAGGACATTCTGCAAAGGGAGAGGATGCTAATGAGGTTGCCTCTTTAATTAGAGAAATAATTGAGAAGAAATATTCAGGATTGGTGGCTCAGGAAATTAGAATTCAATATGGAGGAAGTGTGAATCCTAAGAATATTTCTGAATTTTTATCTCAATCTGAAATAGATGGGGCATTGGTGGGAGGTGCAAGTTTAAATTCTCAAACTTTCTGGGAAATAGTCAAAATTTACTTAGAATAAAAAATTTAGCAAAGGAGAGGATATGATGTATACGGTTCTCTTAATTTTTCATTTTTTAATCTCTGCAGGATTAATTGCGACAATACTCTTTCAATCTGAAGTTGGAGAGGGCTTAGGTTTTATTGGTGGTGGCCAATCAATATTTTATAAAGCAAAAAGAAAAATGGAAAAGACTTTAAAGCAGATCACAATTGTTTTGGCAATACTTTTTATATTAACCTCTACATTATTATTTTTAATCTGATGAGAGGTGAAATTTAGGTTTATTTTTCAAAATTAAAACTTAAAAAGGAGGTCAAGCCGTGAGGCGCTTTAAAACTATTCTTTTATTAATTTTACTAATTACTTTATTATCGGGAGCTTCTTTAGCTCAAGCTCCTAAATATGGTGGAGTTTTAAGAAGAAGCTTATTAAATGATCCTCCAACCTTAGATCCTGCGATGATTACTGATACCGCCTCTGATGAAGTCGCAAGGCAAATTTTTGATGGTTTGGTAGAATACAATCCAGAGGGAAAAGTTGTTCCAGTAATTGCAAAAAGTTGGAGTATTTCCAGGGATGGTCTTACTTATACCTTCTATTTAAGGGATGACGTCTATTTCCATAATGGGAGAAAGGTTACAGCAGAAGATTTTGTATATTCTATAAAAAGAGTTATGGATCCAAAAACAGCTTCTCCCCGTGCGAATTTTGCTGACCCTATTAAAGATATAAAAGCAAAAAGTAAATATATACTAGAAATTACTTTAAAGGAACCCTTTGCTCCATTCTTATCTACTTTAACCTATTCCTGTTTTTGGGTTGTTCCAAAGGAAGTCGTAGAAAAATTAGGAAAGGATTTTGCTACAAATCCTGTAGGGACTGGTGGGTATATATTTGAAGAGTGGAAACATGATGTAAAGGTAAGAGTAAAAGCAAATCTTAAGTATTTTAGAGGAAGGCCGTATACTGATGCCATTGAATGGGCAATTATTCCCGATGAGCAGGTAGATTTTTTGAATTTTGAAAAGGGATTGTTAGATATAACTGGTATTCCTGACACTGAATGGGATAGAGTTAATAATGATCCCAAATATAAACCATATATTATTAGTAAGCCTATTCTTGGAATCTATTACTTAGGATTTAATGTTCAGAAAAAACCTCTTGATAACAAATATCTTAGATGGGCAATCGCAAGAACTATAAATAAAGAGGAAATAGTAAGAGTTATTAGAAGAAACAGAGCTGAAGTTGCATATACAATCCTTCCACCAAACATGCCTGGATTTAGCAAGGATATATATAATTGGGCGAAGGAAAATCTAAGTTATAATGTAGAAGAGGCGAAAAAGCTCCTTGAAAAGGCAGGATATCCTGGTGGAAAAGGGCTTCCAGAGTTGACAATATTTTATAACACAAGTAGAGCTCATCAAAGAATAATGGAGGCAATTCAAGCTGATTTAGCAAATATTGGAATAAAAACAAAAATTCAAAACTATGATTGGGCAGTATATCTCGATCTACTGGATAAAGGTGAACTTTCCATATACAGATTAGGATGGGTTGCAGATTATATTGATCCAGATAACTTCTTATGGGTGCTATTTAACTCTGGCAATTTTGGCGAGGCAGGAAATCATTCTTTCTATAAGAATACAAAGGTTGATGAATTAACAGATAAAGCAAGAAAAGTATCAAACTGGAATGTAAGAGTAAAATATTATAATGAAGCAGAAAAACTAATTTTAGAAGATGTACCTATAGTCCCAATATTCTATTATGTATCTCAACCTATATGTCAACCCTGGGTACATGGATTGTATGTAGATCCACTAACAGGACTTTCTGGTGTAAGATATAGAGTAGTTTGGCTATCAAAGTAAATTAATTATGGAGACAAGGCTTAAGCCTTGTCTCCATAATTTTTTAGTAAGAAGGAGATAAGTCAAGTTGTATAGGTATTTTATAAGAAGATTGATACAAATGATTCCTGTATTTATAGGAGTATCTTTAATCACTTTTGCTTTATTCTATATAGCTCCTGGTGATCCTGCGCGGTTAATTGCAGGACAAAGAGCAGATCCAGAGGTATTAGCTCAAATTAGAAAATCTTGGGGTTTAGATCAGCCTTGGTATATTCAATATATAAAATTTTTGGGAAGGATAATCAGGTTTGATTTTGGTAGATCTTTTAAAACTAATATACCAGTTTTAGAATCTATATTGGAAAGATTAAAGGCAACAACTGTTTTGGCATTATTTTCCTTTATTATAGCAGTGGGAATTGGCGTTTCTGCAGGAATAATCTCTGCAGTTAAGCAATATTCGATTTTTGATTACTCTGCTATGGTGCTAGCACTTCTTGGTGTATCTGCTCCTGTTTATTGGATAGGAATTATACTTTTATTAATATTTGGTTTTAAATTAGGATGGTTTCCCCTTGGTGGATATATATCAGAGTATGGGTTAAAGGCAGTTATATTACCTGCAATAGCTCTTGGTACAAGACCTGCAGCATATTTTGCTCGTCTTTCAAGATCCTCAATGTTAGAAGTGATAAGACAGGAATATATAATTACTGCAAGAGCAAAGGGAGTACCAGAGAAATTAGTTATTTTTAAGCATGCTTTAAGAAATGCCCTTATTCCTGTTGCAACTTACGCAGGAATGGTTGTGGGTGATCTTCTAACAGGGGCTGTTCTTACAGAGACAATATTTGCATGGCCAGGATTAGGAAGATTAACAGTTCAAGGAATTCTTGATAGAGATTTACCAGTAATTCAGGGTACGGTTATTTTTATTGCCTTTATTTATATAATAGCAAATTTAGTAGTTGATCTTTCTTATGCTCTTATTGATCCAAGGATTAGATACGAATAGGAGGTATAGATTGTGGCCGATGAATTTATTTTGCGAAAAAGTATAAGAAAATCAAGAAGTGTATGGAAAATAGCATGGAAAAGGCTTGTAAAAAACAGGCTTGCCCTTGTTGGACTAAGCATAGTACTTATAATTATTTTTATCGCAATATTTGCTAATTATATCGCTCCTTATGATCCTTTAAAAGTTGATCTTTCAAAATATCTATTACCTCCCAGTAGGGATCATCTATTGGGAACGGATGAATTTGGGAGGGATATTTTAAGTAGAATTATATTTGGAGCACGTGTCTCTCTTCAAATTGGTTTTTTTGCTCAAGTTATTTCTATCTCCCTTGGAACGGTTCTTGGCCTTTTAGCTGGATTTTATGGGGGCTGGGTTGATGACTTAATTATGAGGATTGTTGAAATACTTTTTGCCTTTCCCTTTCTCTTGTTTGTAATTGCAGTGGTTGCAGTTTTTGGACCAGGAATTCAAAATTTATATCTTGCAGTTGCTCTTATTGGATGGGCAGGAGTTTCTCGTATTGTTAGAGGACAAGTATTGAGTTTGAGGGAAAGAGATTTTGTTGTTAGCGCCCGTGCGGTAGGAGCAGGAACTTGGAGAATTCTATTTAAGCATATTTTACCTAATGCTCTTTCTCCAATAATTATTGAGGCTACCCTTGGAATGGGTGGAATGATAATGTTAGAAGCAGGTTTAAGTTTTTTAGGATTAGGAGTTCAAGCACCAACTCCCAGTTGGGGGTCTATGGTTCAAGCTGGCTTAGCATATATGAGAAGTGCTTGGTGGTATCCTGTTTTTCCGGGTATTGTGATCATGATTGTAGTATTTGGTTTTAATCTTTTAGGGGATGGATTAAGGGATGCATTGGATCCGAGACTTTATATTTAGACACGAGAAATCTTGTCAGAGATACTTAACAGGTATAGGTTGGGTAGAAATTTCTGAGAATGCTATCGCAACCTTAGCAAGCCTATCTGCTCTTCAAAGTTATGGAGTCATTGGAATGGCAGCAAGAAGTATTGCTGATGGTATTTCAGAACTTCTTCATAGAGAAGAGTTGGGGAAGGGAGTTCAGGTACATCTTGATGAGAATGGATTAATAATAGAACTTTATATTATTGTTGCTTATGGTGTGAGAATTCCTGAAGTTGCCCATAATGTCATGGAAAGAGTGAAGTGGAATTTAGAAAAAACTACAGGACTCACAATAAAAGAGATAAATGTAAATATTTGGGGGATTCGCCTAATGGAAGAAAAAAGGGAATCCTTTAATTGGGAGGAAATTTAGCTTTGCAAAGGATTCAAGAGTTAAATGGAGAAGTATTAGAAAATCTTTTTGAACATGCATTATATCAATTGCAAATTCATAAAGAAGAAATTGATCTTTTGAATGTATTTCCTGTCCCCGATGGCGATACAGGAACAAATATGTTATATACATTGCAATCTACTTTGGCAGAGATTAAAAGGCAAAGGGTTAAAAGTATAAAAAATATAGCTGAAGCCTCAATAAAAGGTTCCCTTATGGGAGCGAGGGGAAACTCAGGAGTGATTCTTTCTCAAATTATTAGAGGTTTTGCTGAGCATGTAAAGGATAAAAATAAAATTGATGCAGAAATTTGGGTAAAGGCATGGCAGGAAGCAACAAGGGTAGCATATAGAGCGGTTTTAAACCCTACAGAAGGAACCATTCTCACAGTTCTCAGGGAAGGGGTAAAGGAAGCGACTCGATCTTTAAAGGAATCAAGGGATATATTAGTTATAACAAAAAGAATGCTTGATAAGGCAAAGGAAGTATTATCTAACACCCCTAATCTTCTACCTATACTTAAAGAAGCTCAGGTTGTTGATGCTGGTGGTCAGGGTTTGGTCTATTTCTGGGAAGGATTTCTAAATGGCCTTTTGGGAAAGGAAATAGGAGTTAAAGAAGAAGCAGTCATTCTTAAAGATAAACCTGAATTGGAAGTAATAGAGAAGCATATAATTACTTATCAATATTGTACTGAGTTTATCATAACTTCTCAGGAAACTACAGATTTCTCAGAATTTAAAAATTGGCTTTATTCTCAAGGAGATAGCATTGTCATTGCAGAAGCAACGGGAATGTTAAAGGCCCATATTCATACTAATAATCCTGGTAAGATTTTAGACAGAGCTTTAGAACTTGGAAGTCTATCTCAAATAAAAATAGATAATATGACAGAACAGCACGAAGAAAGATTAAGAAAAGAGATGGAATCATCTGTTGTAAAGTTATCTCCCAAAAAGAGTGTGGGTTTTGTAGTGGTATCTTGGGGAGAAGGATTGAATCAAATCTTTAGTAGTTTTTCGATAGATTTTATAATAAATGGAGGACAAACTTTAAATCCTAGTGTGGAAGCTATAAAAAATGCTGTAGAAAAGATAAACGCAGAAAAAGTTTTTCTTTTTCCAAATAATAAAAATGTTATTTTAGCAGCACAACAAGTGGAAAAACTTTATAAAGATAAAGTAATAATAATCCCTACAAAACATGTTTTAGAAGGTATTAGAGCTTTGATGGAGTTTAATCCAAAGGACTCCTGGGAACAAATGAGGGAAAAATTTGATAAGGGAAAGGAGAAAATAAAAATTGGAGAAATAACAAAAGCAATAAGAAATACATCTATAAATGGATTTGAAATTTCCGAAGGGGATATTTTAGGATTAGTTAGTGACGAAATTGCTTATGTAGGTAGAGATATCAATGAAGTGGTATTAAATCTAATGGAAATGCTTTTTAAGGGAGAAGAGGAAATTCTAACAATTTATTATGGACAAGATATAAGTAAAGAAGCGGCTCAAGAATTATATAATTTAATCTCTCAAAAATATCCATCGCTTTCTATAGAATTAATCTATGGAGGACAACCCTATTATTATTATTATTTAGGCTTAGAATGATTTCTGAAACAAAATCTATAAAAATCCTGAAGGGCTTAAAAGAAATTTTAGAGAGAGAAATTTCTTCTAATTATTCAGATAGAAGCACAAAATATGGATTAGAAAAAACCTTAAAAGTTGCCATGAAAGAATTCCCTCTTTGGAAGGGGTTTTGGTCTACAAAAGTTTTAGAGCTTATATCTAATTATTCAAGTAAAACCTCTGAAGAAAGAAAGAAGATAATTTCAGAAATTTATGGAATTATAAATTCTGCTTTAGAAGTCTATTCTAGGGAGGACTTTTGGAATAGACCAATTCAATACATAAAAGGAGTAGGACCTAAAAGAGCAAAATTGTTAAATAAACTTGATATAAAGTCCCTAAGAGATTTGCTCTATTATTTCCCAAGGGATTATGACGATAGATCAAAACTAAAAAAAGTTGCTCAATTAGTCCCGAGAGAAAAGGTTACTTTAAAGGTGAAAATTCTTGATTACGAAGAAAGCAGAACGCCATACAAGGGAATTCCTGTATTAAGGGCAAAAGTAAGTGATGGCACAGCTTATATGTATGCAGTTTGGTATAACCAAAGATTTATAAAACAGAATTTGCCAATAGGAACCGAGGTTCTTATCTCTGGTGAAGTGAAAAAATTTCTTAGAAGTTTTGAAATGGAAAATCCAGAATATGAAATCTTGGATGAAGAAAAAGAGGAAACATTACATGTGGGTAGAATTGTTCCAATTTATTCTTTAACTCAAGGGTTGTCTCAAAAAATTATGAGGCAAATAATATATGATATTATCACTCAGTATTCAATTTTTATAGAAGATACTCTTCCAGAAAAAATTAAACAAAAATATAATCTTATGGATAAACCAATAAGTGTAGTAGAAAAACATTTTCCTACGTCATTTCTTTTGATGGGTAGTGCCACAAAAAGATTAGTCTTCGAGGAATTGTTATTTATGCAGTTAACCTTAGCTCAAATGAAAAAAGAGATTGAGTTACTTTCTGCACCAGTATTTAATACTGAAAGTCAACTGGTAAAAACATTTCTTGATAAACTCTCCTTTAAGCTTACTTCTGCTCAAGAAAAAGTTTGGGAGGAGATTAAATATGATCTTTCTTTAGGAAGACCTATGCATAGACTATTACAGGGAGATGTTGGATCTGGAAAGACAGTAGTTGCTGCAATGGCAATTTTATTAGCAGTAGAAAATGGATATCAGTCTGCCTTTATGGTTCCTACAGAAATATTGGCAGAGCAACATTATAATAGATTAAAACCCCTCTTTGAGCCTCTGGGTATAAGAATAGGACTTCTTATAGGAAGTCTCCCCAAAAAAGATAAGTTAAGCATATTAGAAGAATTAAATCAAGGGATTTTATTTGTGGTAATTGGAACCCATGCTTTGATCCAAGAAGAAGTCAAGTTTAAAAATTTAGGTTTGGTAATTATAGATGAACAACATAAATTTGGAGTTATTCAAAGATCAAATTTATGGAAAAAAGGAAAAAATCCCCATCTTTTAGTGATGACTGCTACTCCCATTCCAAGAACCTTGGCATTAACTATTTATGGAGAACTGGATGTATCTATTATAGATACATTACCCCCTGGTAGAAAACCTGTTAGTACTTATCTTTTTTCTACATCTGAAAGGAAAAAAGTATATTCTTTAGTAGAAAAGGAGGTATTATCAGGAAAACAATCATATATCGTTTGTCCTCTTATTGAGGAATCCGAAAAATTAGAGGCAGAGTCCGCAAGTAAACTATATGAAAAACTTAAAAAGGTATTTCCAAATTTCAATATTGGATTGATTCATGGACTAATTCCAAAAGATGAAAGGTCACGTATAATGGAGGATTTTAGAAATGGAAAAATACAGATATTAGTAGCAACAACTGTGATTGAAGTAGGTATTGATGTCCCTAATGCATCTATTATGGTAGTTGAAGATGCTCATCGTTTTGGATTAGCTCAACTTCATCAATTAAGGGGAAGAATAGGTAGAGGGGAAACCCCATCAGCTTGTTTCTTAATTGCAAATCTTAAGGGAGAGGAAGCAAGAGAGAGGTTAAAGGTATTTGTAAGCACCAATGATGGATTTTTGATAGCAAATAAAGATTTAGAGATTCGTGGTCCAGGAGAATTTTTGGGGATAAGACAACATGGTCTTCCTGATCTTCATCTAACAGATCTTACAAGAGATTTAAGAATTCTTGAGATAGCAAGAAAAGAGGCCTTTGAAATTTTAAGAGAGGATGTCAATTTGGAGAAAGAAGAAAATATCCCTATCAAAAGATGGATTATAAGAGAGAAAAAGGAGAAAACTCTTGTCCTCTGAAATAAGGATTCTTAGAGGGATTTTTGAGGGTAGACCAATAAAAATATTAAAAGGAAGAAAATATAGGCCTACAATGGATAAAGGAAGGGTATCCTTATTTAACTCCTTAGGTGAAAGGGTTATTGATTCGTATTTTTTAGATCTTTTTTCAGGATCTGGTATAGTTGGTTTTGAGGCTTTAAGTTTAGGAGCAAAAAGAGTTGTATTTGTTGAAAATTACTTCCCAGCTGTAAAATTATTAAGAGATAATGCAAAAAATTTAGGAGTAGAAGATAAAATAGAGATTTTTTATCAAGATGTTTTTTCCTTTTTAAAAAGAGAGTTTCATGAAGAATTTAACATCATATTTATAGATCCACCTTATTCCTATGGGGAAAGAGTAAATGAAATATTAAGTTTATTAGAAGAAAATTTATGGATAAGTAAAAATGGAATTATAATTATTGAACATCATAAGAAGGTAAATTTGCAAAATAAGTTTAAAATTTTAGAACTATATGATATAAAAAATTTTGGAGAGACATGTTTTAGTTATTATGTGGGGGAAGAGGAAAATGGTTAGAAAAGCAGTTTATCCAGGAAGCTTTGATCCTGTCACTTATGGACATTTGGATATTATTAAAAGGGTTGCCAATATTTACGATGAATTGATTGTTGCTATTGCTCAAAATGTGGCAAAGGTTCCTCTCTTTACCCTTGAAGAGAGAATAGAGATGTTAAGAGAAAGTGTAAAAGATATAAAAAATGTTTGTGTGGACTATTTTGATGGTCTTCTCGTAGATTATTTAAAAAGGGTAGAAGCGAAGATTATAGTGAGGGGATTGAGAGCTGTTTCAGATTTTGAATATGAATTTCAGCAGGCTTTGGCAAATAAAAAGTTATATCCTGAGTGTGAAACTATATTTCTTGTTACAGACTCAAAATATGCATATTTAAGCTCAAGTATGGCTAAAGAAATTTCAAAATTTGGAGGATGTGTTAAAGACTTAGTTCCTGATATGGTAGCTAAGAAACTTTATATGAAATTTAGGACTGAAAATGTTAAATAGATCTTTTGAGATTATTGAAGAAATAAAGGATATTATTAAAAAAAGTTTTGTTATTCCTATACTTGAAAGGGTTGTTATAGATTATAATAAATTAATGTTACTAATTAGAAAATTAGATGAGACTTTGCCTGAAGAATTAGCAGAAGCAAGAAAAATAGTAAGAAAAAGAGATGAGATAATAAAAGAAGCCCAAGAGGAAGCTCAAAATATTATAAGATATGCACGAGAAAAGGCAGATAATCTTTTAAATGAGAATAATATTACAAAAGAAGCCAGAATAGAAGCAGAGGAGATAATTAAAGAAGCAAAGAAAGAAGCAGATGAAATTAAAAAGGAGGCAGAAAATTATACTTTGTTCTTATTAGGTAAAGTTGAGGAGGTATTGAGAAGGGAATTAGAGATAATTGATAAATGTAAAGATGAATTAAAAATGTAAAAATTTTGTCTTTTCTTTTTCATTAAAATACTAGTATTAAGTTAATAAATGTGTTAAAATATTTAATAACCTATAGTGATGGGGTTCCATTGCTATAGGCGATTTTTTGAGATAAAAAGGAGGTAAAAATGGCTCTAACAAAGGAAGAAAAAAAAGGTATAATTGAGAAATTTAAAATTAACGAAAGGGACTCTGGATCACCTGAAGTTCAGATTGCCTTATTAACAGAGAGAATAAAAAAACTTACCGAACATTTAAAGGTGCATAAAAAGGATTTTCATTCGAGGGTTGGTCTCTTAAAGATGATAGGTAAAAGAAGAAAACTTCTAAGATATCTTCAAGAAAAGGATATTGAAAGATATAAAAGATTAATTCAAGAATTGGGATTAAGAAAATAATTATGCCGGAAACTTATACTTTTAAGAAAGAGATTGCAGGAAGAGATCTAATAATTGAAGTAGGGAAGGTGGCATGGCATGCTACAAGCTCTCTTTTGATTCAATATGGGGAGACTGTTCTTTTAGTTACTGTTGTCTCAGCAAAAGAGTTTAAAGAAGATATTGATTTCTTTCCATTAACTGTAGAATATATTGAAAAATTGTATGCTGCAGGTAAGATTCCCGGTGGATTTTTGAAAAGAGAGGGAAAACCATCAGAGAATGAAATTCTTATGGCAAGACTTATTGATAGACCATTAAGACCTCTTTTCTCCAAAGATTTCAGAAATGAAGTTCAAATAATTGTTACCGTTTTAGCTGTAGATCAAGAAAATTATCCTGATGTTCCAGGAATTATTGGTGCTTCCTGTGCTATTATGTTGGCAGGATTACCCTTTCATGGTCCTATAGGGACTGTTAGAGTAGGATGGGATGGGGAGAATTGGATAATAAATCCTAAAGCAGAAAAATCACAAAATTTATTATTAGACCTGGTGGTTGCAGGGACAAAAGATAAGGTATTTATGATGGAAGGAAACGGAACGGAGGTTCCTGAGGAGATATTTATAGAAGGAATAACTAGGGGACATTATGCCCTCCAAGAAACTATTGAATTACAAGAAGAAATTCTAAAGGTGATTAATCCTCAGCCCTTCCCTTATATTCCCTATCAAGTTGATGAGAATCTAAAGAAAGATGTGTTAAGTTATATCTCTGAAGAGGAAGTTAAAAATGCAATTCTAACTATTAGTAAATCGGAAAGACAAAAGGCGTTAGAAGATCTGAAAAGGGAAGTTTCCGAGCATTTTGAACCTATATATGGAGATAAGGTAATACAAGTTGATGAAATAATAGATGATATTGCAAAGAAACTTATAGAAGATTTAATTTTAAAGGAAAAAAGAAGGGTAGATTGTAGAAAATTAGATGAATTAAGACCAATAAGTTGTAGTGTAGGGGTATTACCTCGAGTTCACGGTTCTGCTTTATTTCAAAGGGGCGAGACCCAAGTTCTTACAGTTGTAACCTTAGGATCTGGAGAAGAGCAGATAATAGAAAGTGTTATAGAAAGTCCGCCGAAGAGATATATGCACCATTATAATTTTCCACCCTTTTCGGTGGGAGAAATAAAATCCTTAAGGGGTCCTGGAAGAAGAGAGATAGGCCATGGAGCTTTAGCAGAACGTGCTTTATTACCTCTTATCCCTAAAGAGGAGGAATTCCCTTACACCATAAGATTAGTATCAGAAGTTTTATCATCTAACGGATCTACTTCCATGGCAAGTGTTTGTGGTAGTAGCTTGGCTTTGATGGATGCTGGAGTTCCCATAAGAACTTCGGTAGCAGGGGTTGCTATGGGTTTAATAAAAGATAAAGATGAATTTGAGATATTAACTGATATACAGGGCTTGGAAGATGCATTGGGAGGGATGGATTTTAAAATTGCAGGAACAAGAAAGGGAATAACTGCAGTACAATTGGATATTAAAGTGGACGGGCTTACTTATGAAATGATAAAGAAGGCGATATATCAAGCAAGATCTGCGCGTCTTAAAATTTTGGATATGATGGATGGTGTGATTTCTACACCAAGACCAAAGATTTCTCCTTATGCTCCCCGAATTAAAGTTGTGGAAATTAATCCCTCAAAAATTGGGGATTTAATTGGACCAAGTGGTAAGAATATAAAAAGAATTATTGAGGAAACAAAAACTGAAATTAGTATTAAACCTGAGGGGTTGGTTGTAATATCTGCTCCTAATATGGAATCTGCTGAGAAGGCTTCTCAATTAATTTATGAATATACAAGAGATATCAAGGAAGGAGAAGTATTTCTTGGTAAAGTAGTAAGGGTTACAGATTATGGGGCCTTTGTGGAGATATTACCAGGGAAAATGGGGCTTTTACATATCTCTAAATTTAAAACTATAAATAGAGGTAAGAAGCAGGTTAGAGAGGAGATAAATCTTGGAGATGAGATATTAATTAAAGTAGATTCTATAGACTCTCAAGGAAGAATTAGCTTAACTCGACGCGATATTTAATGAATCCACAGATTTCAATTTTAAACAATAAATTAAAATTAATATTTGAGGCTACCCTATATAGAAAAAGTGTTGATATTATAGTTGTTGTTAATTCAGGGTCAAGATACGAAAGAGAAGATGAACATGGTTTGGCTCACTTATTGGAGCATCTTCTTTTTAAAAATAACCATAGAAAAAATAAAAACATTTCCTTGGAAATAGATAAATTAGGGGGAGAATTGGATGCTTTTACAACCCGTGAAGGAACATATTTTATATTAAAAATTCTTAAATCTCATCTATCTCGAGGATTAAACCTTTTATCGGAGATAATTCTTAATCCTGATTTTACAGAAGAAGATTTAGAAATTGAAAAGAAGGTTGTAAAAGAAGAAATTAAAATGTATCAGGATTCTCCTGAAGAAATAGCTTTAGATCTTTTTCTTAAATCTTCCTGGGATGGGCATCCTATTGCTCGTGAAATTTTAGGAACGGAAGATTCCATTGAAAGCTTTGATTTAGATAAAATATTTTCCTTTTATAAAAGATTATATAATTTAAATAATATGACGATACTTGTAAGTGGAGATTTGTCTTTTAAATCTATATGTGAAATGATTGAGAAAAATTTCTCTAAGGGAGAAAGTTCTTACTATGAAGAATTGACAGCTCCTGTTTTTAATCCTCGTCGATTAATAAAGGAGAAAAATTTTGAGCAAATTCAGATTTTTATGGGAACAGAAAGCTTTAAGCCTCAGGATGAAAGAAAATTTTCCCTCTATCTTTTATCTCTAATATTGGGAGGTGGAATAAGTTCTCGTCTTTTTCAAGAGCTTAGAGAGAAAGAAGGTTTAGTTTACAATGTAGAAACTCAAGGTATAAGTTTTAAGGATACAAGTCTCTTCTCAATATACACTGCAA
This sequence comes from uncultured Dictyoglomota bacterium, assembly GCA_964612975.1. Classification (GTDB taxonomy): domain Bacteria; phylum Dictyoglomota; class Dictyoglomia; order Dictyoglomales; family Dictyoglomaceae; genus NZ13-RE01. The sequence continues at coordinate 136,948 of CAZTGC010000001.1, forward strand.
CAACTTTAAAATTTTTTGAAAAAACCGTGGATACCATTATAAAGCAGATTAAGAAACTTAAGAAGGAAGGAATCAAAAAAGAAGAGTTGTATACAGCAAAGAGACAAGGTATTTATAATTTTTTAATGCACATGGAAAGTCCCAAATTTAGACTTTTTTATTATTTTGATTCCCTTTCAATCTATGGAGATATAATTTCTCCTTATGAAACAATAAGAAAAATAAGAAGAGTGACTCTAGAGGATGTGCAATATACTATTGACTATATTTTTAATAAGGCCTTTTCTCTCTCTTTAGTAGGTTCTGTAAATTCTAAAATTAAAAAATTAGTGGAAGGAGAGGAGTTGATATGAAAATAAAAGTTGTTCTTTGTGGAGCCTTAGGAAAAATGGGAAGAGTGATAGGAAAAGCAGTCGCTTCTGCAGAGGATACAGAATTAGTGGGAGTAGTGGATCCTAAGGGCATAGGGATGGATTATGGAAAGATAATAGGTATCGAGAAGCTATCTTTTCCTGTTAGAGGGAGTATAGAGGAATGTTCAGATCTTTCCTTTGATCTTATCGTTGATTTTACAAACCCAGAATCTGCTTATAATAATTCAATGTTTTCTTTAAGTTTAGGTAAAAAGGTAGTTTTGGGAACAACAGGTTTATCCAAGGATATGATAGAAAAGATTAAAAGAAAAACTGAAGAGATGAATTCTGCAACATTAATTGCCCCAAATTTTGCCTTGGGAGCAGTATTAATGATTCAGATGGCAAGGAAATTGGTAAAGTATTTTCCTGATGTTGAGATTATTGAGTTACACCATAACGAGAAGATAGATACTCCTTCTGGAACTGCAATAACTACCGCAGAGATTTTAGCAGAGGAAATGAAAAATAATAATCTTATACATTTTGATCCTACAAAAGTAGAAAAACTTCCTGGCTCAAGGGGTGCAAAGGTTGATAGTATAAATATTCATAGTGTTCGTTTGCCTGGATTAGTTGCCCATCAGGAGATAATCTTTGGAGGATTAGGACAAATTCTCACTATTAGGCATGATGCTATAAGTAGAGATTGTTATATTCCGGGAGTGCTATTGGGAATTAGAGAAATCTATAAAAGAAGTGGTTTCTTTTACGGATTGGAATCAATTTTAAAAAAGGAGGAGGATTAATATGTTATCCTTTGGAAGATTAATAACTGCAATGGTGACCCCATTCGATGATAATGGGGAAATTAATTGGAAGGAAGTAGATAGAATAGTTGAGAAACTAATTGAGGATGGCTCCGATAGCATTGTAGTTTCGGGAACCACTGGAGAATCTCCCACTTTATCTTCGGAAGAGAAATTACAGCTTTTTGAAAGAGTTAAACATACTGCAAAGGGAAGAGCAAAAATAATTGCAGGTAGTACAAATTATTGCACAAAGGAATCCATAGAATTGACAAAGGAAGCAGAAAAAATTGGAGTGGATGGGATTCTTGGTACAGCACCCTATTATAACAGGCCTCCACAGGATGGTCTTTATAAACATTTTGGTACTATTGCAGATTCTACCTCTTTACCTATTGTTGTATATAATATTCCTTCAAGAACCGCAGTAAATATTCTTCCAGATACTTTATACAAGCTTGCAAGAGACTTTAAAAATATTGTAGGAGTTAAAGAAGCAAGTGGAGATCTTAATCAAATGTCAGAAATAAGAAGACTTCTTCCCCGTCCCTTTTTACTTTATAGTGGAGATGATTCTATGACCCTACCCCTATTAAGTGTTGGAGGAGATGGGGTAATAAGTGTAGCTTCTCACATAGTTGGAAAAGAGATAAAGGATATGATAAATTCTTATTTTGAAGGAAAGGTAGATAGAGCAACGGAAATTCATTTAAAACTATTCCCAGTTTTTAGAGCATTATTTATAACTACAAACCCCATACCCCTCAAAGAAGTATTAAAGCTATTAGGATATAATGTGGGGAATTGTAGATTGCCTTTACCTCCCATAGACGAAAAGAATAGGCAAGAACTAATAAAAAAGTTAAAGGAGTTTGGGTTTAATATAAATGAGTGATGAGAAATTAAGAATAATTCCCTTGGGTGGATGTGGTGAAATTGGAAAAAATATGATTATTTTCCAATATAAGGATGAAATTTTAGTTTTAGATGCAGGATTAATGTTTCCCAATGAAGAGATGTTTGGGGTAGATTTTGTTATTCCAGACATCTCTTATCTTCTTTCCCAAAAGGAGAAGGTAAAGGGCATATTATTGACCCATGGGCATGAGGATCATATAGGGGCACTACCCTTTATCCTAAAGGATTTAGATGTTCCCGTATTGGGAACTCTTCTAACTCTGGGACTTGTTGAAAAAAAATTAGAGGAATTTAATATAGAGAAGAAATTAATTAGAATTAATCCTGGTGAAAAATTTAATATAGGTTCTTTTTTTATAGAAGCTTTTAGACAGCCTCATAGTATTCCAGATTCTGTTGGTTTTGCTATTGAGACCTCTGTGGGTTTGGTTATAGTTAGCGGGGATTTTAAGTTTGATCAAACTCCTATTGATGGAAATCCAGCGGATTTTAGAAAATTAGCAGAACTTGGAGGAAAAGGGGTTTTAGCTTTAATTTGTGATACTACAAATGTTGAAGAAAAGGGTATTACTCCTTCAGAGAGCACTATAAGAGATACCTTTGAGAATATTTTTAGCTCAGCGAAGGGAAGGATATTTATAGTAACCTTTGCATCAAACTTTCACAGGATTCAACAAGCTATAAATGTTGCAGCGAAATATCATAGAAAGATTGCTATTGCAGGAAAGAGTTTAATAAGTAATATAGAAGTAGCAAAGAAACTTGGTTATCTTAATATTCCAGACGGGATATTAGTAAATATAAAAGATGCTAATTCTCTTCCTAAGGAGAAAGTTTTAGTTCTATCCACAGGAAGTCAGGGAGAACCCTTTTCAGCATTGGTTTTACTTACCAATCATAACTATAAGCAATTGGCATTAAACGCCGATGATACTGTAGTTTTAGCGACAAACCCTATTCCCGGTAATGAGTTTATGGTGTCCCGATTGGTAAACCAACTTTTTAGAAAAGGAATAGAAGTAATATATGGAGAAAATGCAGGTGTCCATGTATCAGGGCATGGTGCTCAAGAGGAAATAAAAATGCTAATAAATCTTCTAAAACCTAAATATCTAATTCCCTATCATGGAGAATATAGACATTTAGTTCTATTTAAAAAATTAGCTCAATCTTTAGGATACCCCAATGAGAATATAAAAATTTTAGAGAATGGGTATGTTTTGGAGCTAGATAAAACAGGAATGAGGGTTGTAGATAAAATTGATGCAGGAAATGTATATGTTGATGGATTGGGAATAGGAGATGTAGGAAATATTGTTTTAAAGGAAAGAAAAAGACTATCTGAGGATGGTGTTGTAGTTGTTGGAGTATTAGTAGATCAAGCTACTGGGCTAATCTTGGAGGGACCAGAGATAATCTCAAGGGGCTTTGTTTTTGAAAGGGAATCGGAAGAGCTTTTCGAGGCAACTAAGGAAAAAATAAGAAATTTATTTCAAGAAATTTCTAAAAATAATAGTCTAAAGACTAAAATTGATAAAAGAAGTCTTTTAAAGGAAAAGTTGGAGGACTTTTTTTATCAGGAGATAAGAAGAAAACCAATTTTAATCTCCATATTATGGGAGATATGATATGCCAAGAAGAGTTGTGATAGCTTTTATTTTAATATTTTTAAATCTGTTTTTGATCTTTTCTTGGCTTATGCCCCAAGGAGGAGGAACCCTGGGAAGGTTTATTGTGAATCTTCTAAGGGACATTTTGGGAATATATAATTTTCTTTTATTGTTTCTTCAAGGTCTTGTTATTTATCTTCTTTTAAGAAAAGAGTTTAATAATAAAGATGTAATTGCTATTATCTTTTTCTCTTTGGGGCTATTAATAATTTTCTCTCTAATCCTTTTTCTTATTGGACTTCAAAATTTAGGTGGCAAATTGGGAATAAATTTAAAAAGAATAATTTATAATTATTTAGGAATAATGGGATCTTTACTTCTTTCTTTTATATGTTTTATTTTCTCAATATATTATTCTTCCCTTTTTAAAATTGATATATTTAAAAAAAAGGAAAGGAAGTTAAAAAAAGTTGAAAAAATTAAAGAAGAAGTAAAGGAATTTAAGGATCCTAAAAAGAAGAAAATAGAAGAAAATATAATTCCATCTTCTAACATTTTTCCACCTCCATTAGATTTGTTATCTCTTGAGTCTTCCTTATGCGAGGAGGAGGATTTAGAAAAAATTTCGGAAAAAATAGAAAGCACTTTTAAAAATTTCAAAATAAACACAAGAGTTGAAGAATACCATGTGGGTCCTTCAGTGATAAGATTTGATTTATCCTTAGCACCAGGAATAAGAGTAAACAAAATATTAAGTCTAGCCAATGATTTAGCTTTAGCTTTAGCAGTTCCTAGCATAAGATTTGAGACCCCTGTTCCAGGAAAGTCCCTAATTGGAATCGAAATTCCAAGAAGAAAGCCCACAAAGGTATACTTAAGAGAAATTTTAGAAAGTAAAGTCTTTCAAAATACTAATTACTCTCTTCCCATAGCTTTAGGAAAGGATTTAGCTGGAAAACCTCAGGTTGGAAATTTAACAGATATGCTTCATCTTCTTATTGCAGGGACCACAGGTTCAGGAAAAAGTATGTTTATTAATACTCTTATTTTAAGTCTTCTCTATAAACATGATCCAAATAATTTAAAATTTTTAATGATAGATCCAAAGAGAGTAGAATTATCTTTATATAACAAACTTTATAAAAAATACTTATGGTATCCTGTAATAACTGAGTATAATGAGGCATCTTCAGCTTTAAAATGGGCAATAAATGAGATGGAGAGAAGATATAAAATATTTGCTGATGAAGAAGTAAGAAATATTGATGAATATAAAAATAAAGAATTAAATATCACAAAGGAAAAACTTCCCTATATTATTATTATAATTGATGAGTTGAATGATCTAATGATGGTGGCCCCAAAAGAAGTTGAAGATATGATATGTAGATTAGCTCAGAAGGCAAGAGCCGCGGGAATACATTTAGTTGTTGCAACTCAACGTCCCTCTGTAGATGTAATAACAGGACTTATTAAAGCAAACATTCCTTCAAGAATTGCCTTTGCTGTTTCTTCTCAAATTGATTCAAGAATTATCTTAGATGACAATGGAGCAGAGAGGCTTCTGGGAAAGGGAGATATGCTTTATTTGCCTATTATGAGTACTTCTCCCATGAGATTGCAGGCTCCCTTTGTTGAAGAAAAGGATATAAAGAAAGTAGTAAATTATCTCTGTGAAGCCTTTTCCAATGTTGATTCTTTTATTTCCTTAGATATTAAAAAAGAAGATAAAGAGGCCGAGGATTTTTCTGAGGATCCTTTACTTCCTCAAGTGGTTCGTATTTTAGAAGACAGAAAAATTATCTCTACTTCCTATATTCAAAGGAGATTTAGAATCGGATATAATAGAGCAGCACGTATTTTGGATATATTGGAAGAAAAGGGATATGTTACATCCCAAGGAGAAGGAAAGCCTAAGAAAGTTATTAAAGGAGGTGATAGAGAATTTAAATAATAATGTTTAAAAATTTTCTTTTGAAAACTAAATCTAACAAGGAGGTATTTTGTATGAGAAAAGGAATTATTTTATTTTTAGTTTTCTCGTTTCTCATCTTACTTTTTATACCTATTTCAGCCCAGAAAAAATTTAGGGTTGGTATTGTTTATGATGTTGGTGGAAGAGGAGATAAATCTTTCAATGATGCAGCCTATGCAGGACTCCAAAAGGCTATAAAGCTTTTAAAAGTTGAAGGGAAAGATATGGAGCCGGGTCCTGGAGGAGCAAACAGAGAAGAGTTATTAAGAACCTTAGCTGAGCAAAATTATGATTTAGTAGTTGGAGTAGGATTTTTATTTACTGATGCTATAATTAAAGTTGCTAAGGAGTTTCCTAAGGTAAAATTTGCTATAGTAGATGGATATGTTGAAGGAGTACCTAATGTTTCTTCTCTTCTCTTCAATGAGCATGAGGGATCCTTCTTAGTAGGAGCAATTGCTGGACTAACGACAAAGACAAATATTTTAGGATTCGTTGGCGGAATGGATATTCCTTTAATTCATAAATTTGAAGTAGGATATAAAGCGGGGGCAATGTATGTGAATCCTAATGTAAAAGTTTTGATAAATTATATAGGAGTAACAGGAGAAGCCTTTAAAGATCCAGTAAAGGGGAAGGAGTTGGCTTTAGCTCAATATAAACAGGGAGCGGATATTATATATCATGCCTCAGGTGCATCGGGAGAAGGAGTTTTTGAGGCAGCAAAAGAAACAAGAAAATATGCTATTGGTGTTGATTCTCCTCAGGCATGGATTGCTCCTGGAAGAATTATTACAAGTATGTTAAAGAGGGTTGATGAAGCAATATATCTCACTATAAAAGATGTTGTTGAAGGAAAATACAAAGGAGGTCCTCGATTTTTTGGTTTAGTTAATGGTGGTGTAGATTACGAATATAGTGAGTATACAAAGAATCTAATTCCTCTTAAAGTTAAGAACCATGTGGATGTTTTAAAGAAGAAAATAGTAAATAGAGAAATTGTTGTTCCCTTTGATGACAAAACCTTTGAAGAGTTTAAGGTAAAATATTTAAAGAAATAAAAATAAAAAAACCCCCTGTCAGAAGACAGGGGGTTTTTTTGAGAACTGGAGGATTAAAAAGTGGATGAAATTATAAGAGTAGAGGGAATTGTAAAAAAATTTCCGGGGGTTATTGCAAATGATAACGTAACTTTATCCATAAATGAGAAAGAGATTCATGCCATTGTAGGAGAGAATGGGGCTGGTAAATCTACATTAATGAAGATTATTTATGGATTATACTCCCCTGATAAAGGAAGAATATTTATAAGGGGAAAAGAGGTTCACATAACAGAGCCTAAGGTTGCAATTTCTCTTGGAATTGGTATGGTGCATCAACATTTTATGTTAATTCCCCCTTTTACAGTAGTAGAAAATATTATTCTTGGAGCAGAACCTAAAAATAAAATATCCTTGGACTACAATACTGCAGTTTTGAAGGTAAAAAAATTAGCAGAAGATATTGGATTTAATATAGATCCTAATGCGAAGGTAGAGAATCTTTCTGTTGGTCAAGCGCAAAGGGTTGAGATATTAAAAGTTTTGTATCGAGGGGCAGACATATTAATTCTTGATGAGCCAACTTCAGTTTTAACCCCCCAAGAAGTTGAAGAACTCTTTAATATCTTAAGAAAACTAAATGAACAAGGGAAAACTATAATTTTTATATCTCATAAACTTAATGAAGTATTATCTATATCTCATAGAGTAACTGTAATGAGAAGGGGAAAAGTAGTTAAAACTTTAAACACTAAGGAAACTAACAAACAGGAACTGGCTCAACATATGGTAGGAAGAAAGGTATTTTTACAAGTAGAGAAAGGCCTTTATAAACCTGGAGAGGATATATTAAGAGTAGAGAATCTTACAGTGAGGAATAGAAGAGGCTTAATTGTTGTTAAAGATGTAAGCTTTAATATTAAAGAAGGAGAGATTGTTGGTATTGCGGGGGTTGAAGGGAATGGACAGTCAGAATTAGTTGAAGCATTGGTAGGATTACTGCCTATTGAAAAAGGAAAAATTTATATAAAAGGAAAAGAAATTTCAAAGGAAACAGTTTTAAAAAGAAGAGCTTTATTGGGACATATTCCTGAAGATAGACATAAAAGAGGGTTAATTCTTGACTTCTCATTAGCTGAAAATACTATATTGGGACTCCATTATCTACCAAAATTTTCTAAAGGAATAGTTCTTGATTATAAGAAAATTTTTGATAATGCAGAGAATTTAGTAAGGGAGTATGACATTCGAACTCCCAGTGTTAAAATAACAGTAAGAAGTCTTTCTGGGGGAAACCAGCAGAAAATTGTTGCAGGAAGGGAAATTAGTATATCTCCTTATCTACTAGTTGCCTCTCAACCTACAAGGGGATTAGATATAGGTGCCACTGAATTTGTTCATAAATTGTTAGTCGAATTAAGAGACGAAGGAAAGGCAGTTCTTCTTGTTTCTGCCGATTTAGATGAGATTTTAAATTTAAGTGATAGAATTTTAGTTATGTATAATGGAAAAATAGTAGGTTCTTTTTATAATAAAGATATTGATGAAAAAGAATTAGGATATTATATGATGGGAATTAAAAAGCAAGAATTAGAAAGGGAGGCACTAATTTGAGAGGAAAGTCTTTTATAAAAAACATATTATGGAATATAATAAGCCCATCGATTTCAATTTTTTTGGCTCTAATCTTAGGAGGATTTGTAATTTTAGTTCTTGGATATAATCCCATTGAAATCTATGCTCAAGTGATAAGTTTTGCCTTAGGAAATCCTATAGGTTGGGGTTATGTTCTATTTAATTCTACTTCTTTAATATTAGCAGGTCTAGCTGTTGCTATTGCTTTTAAAGGTGGATTATTTAACATTGGAGTAGAGGGACAATTATTAGTAGGTGGGCTACTTTCTGCAGTAGTAGGACTTTCTATCCCTAAAATGCCTTGGATTATTCATTTTCCTATTGTTCTGTTATCAGCAATGGTAGGAGGAATGATCTGGGCAGTAATACCTGGCCTTTTGAAAGCAAAGTTAGGTGTCCATGAGGTTATAAATACTATAATGATGAACTGGATAGCCTATGCTTTAACAAATTATTTGGTGGTAAATGTAGTGAGGGAAACAGGAGTTATTTATCCCTTACCCCAAACAGCAGAACTTCCTCCATCTGCTACTTTACCTCGCTTGGGAAGGTTTTTTCAAAACATTGGTATAAATATTCCTGAAAGTAATCCTGTTAATGCTTCTTTGTTTATTAGTCTTTTTATGCTTCTTATAGTTTATTATCTTTTATGGAGAACTAAAATTGGTTACGAAATTAGAGCAATAGGAAGTAATATACAAGCAGCAGAAAATGGGGGTATTAATATTAAAAGAACTATAATAAAAACAATGATTTTAAGTGGAGCACTAGCTGGTTTAGCAAGTATAAATGATGTCTTAGGGTATAGGCATAGATTTCTTGATAATTTCTCCCATGGACTTGGATTTACGGGAATTGCTGTAGCGTTATTGGGCAAAAATCATCCCATTGGAATCCTTTTTGCCTCTTTACTCTTTGGTGCCTTAAATAGAATGGCTATCGGTATGGATGTATTTACCCACATACCGAGGGAAATTATATCAATACTTCAGGCAATTATTATCATAACTGTTGCAGTAGGGAACGAAATATTTACTAGAATGATTAGAAAGAGGAGGAAATTTTAAAATGATTTTTGCACTCTTTTCCTGGGAAACTATAGCTTCTGCAATAAGGATGACAACTCCTTTAGCCTTTGCCTCCCTTGGAGGGGTTTATTCAGAAAGAAGTGGAGTTGTAAATATCGCCTTAGAGGGAATAATGCTTGTGGGAGCTTTTTTTGCTGCAGTATTTGTCTATTTTTTTAAAAATCCATGGCTTGCCATTTTTATGGCAGGAATATTTGGAACCCTTCTTTCCTTAATTCATGCATTAGTTTCCATAAATTTTAGGATAAATCAAATCGTCAGCGGTGTTGCTTTAAATATGTTGGCAATAGGAGGAACTACCTTTCTATCTCGTTTAATCTTTAAGGCTGCAGGATCTTCTCCCCATGTAGAAGGATTAATTCCATGGTCTATCCCGATTTTATCTTTAATTCCAGGTATTGGCAAGCTTTTTTCAAATCTTTCTCCTCTTATTGTTATAATGTTTCTTTCCGTTGGTATTTCTCATTTTATATTGTTTAAAACAGTTTTTGGATTGAGATTAAGATCAGTAGGAGAAAATCCTCATGCTGCAGATACTCTAGGAATAAATGTTTATCTCTATAGATATATAGGAGTCCTTATAAGTGGATTTCTTGGGGGAGTAGGAGGAGCATTTTTATCCTTAGAACATGCAAGGGTTTTTGTAGAAGGTATGACTGCAGGAAGAGGCTTTATTGCATTAGCAGCAATGATTTTCGGAAAATGGACCCCCTTTGGATCCTTAGGTGCATGTTTTCTTTTTGGTTTGGCAGAAGCAGTGAGAATGAGATTGGAAGGAGTAGGGATTCCTACCCAGTTTATTCAAATGGTTCCCTATCTCCTTACCATGTTAATTCTTGCAGGTGTAGTTGGAAAGGCGGTAGCTCCAGCATCTGATGGTATTCCTTATGAGAAAGAGGAACTCTAATAGCGTCCTTAGGAAATTAATATATAAAGAATTGGCTTTATTTTTTAGAGTCCTTCTTAAGTATCTTTATAAATTTGAGGTTAAGGGGTTAGAGAATATACCAAAGAAGGGACCTGCTATTATTGCTCCAAATCATGAAAGCAGTTTGGATATATTAGCAGTAACATCTGTGGTTCCACGTTTGGTGAAGGCTCTTGGAAAAATTGAAAGATTTGAATATCCAATATTGGGAAGAATTGCAAAATTTTTAGGAGGAATTCCTATAACAAGGGAACATCCAGAAAAATCTATAATATTAAAAGTATTTGAAGCTTTAGATGAAGGAAATATCTTAGTAATATTCCCTGAAGGAACAAGAAAAATGGCAAGTAAAATAAAAGGGCCAAGAAGAGGTATTGGATATTTTGCTTCTCGTAAAAATGTTCCTGTTATACCCACTGCTATTATTGGGGCTTATAAAATATGGCCTCCGGAAAAAAGACTTCCTCGATTAAAGGGAAGGTTAAAGGTTATTTTTGGAGAGCCAATATATTATAATTTTCAAAAAACAAAAGAGGATGAAGAGAGATTTACAAACTTAATCATGGAATATATAAGGAGTATAAAGAAAAGCTATGAAAAAAACATCTAAATTTTTATATAAATCTATTGCATATATTGCGAGAATACTTTTAAAAGTTTTTTGGGATTATAGAGTTTATGGGAAAGAGAATCTTCCTAATCCTCCCTATTTAATTATTGCGAATCATTTAAGTCTTTTAGATCCAATACTTATTGGAGCTATTTATAATTTTAGACTTTATTACTTAGCTAAGGAGGAACTTTTTAAATTTTTCCTTACAAGGCCATTTTTAAAATGGCTTGGTGGTGTTAATGTTGATAGAAAGGAATTTAAAAAGGAATCTTGGAAGAAAATAAAGAGATTGATTGAAGAAAATAATATTTTGGTAATTTTTCCAGAAGGAACGAGAAATTTGAATCCTGAAAAGGGTCTTTTATTTTTTAAGGCTGGTGCAGCAACCCTTGCCCTTAAATATGGGCTTAAAATTGTTCCCTTAGGAATTATTGGGACTGATAAAACATGGAGGAGGGGGAAGATATTTCCAAAATTTAATCATAAAATTATTGTTAAAATAGGAAAGCCTATAGAGGTTCCTCAAATTCTAAATCCAACAAAGGAAGATATTGTCAAGATAAATCATAAAATGAAAGAAGCAATTTTAACATTGATAAAATGAAAATCCTTTTAATATCCCCCATTGGTTTTTGCTCTGGAGTCAGAAGATCTATAAATTTAGCACTGGAAATTAAAAAGGAAAAAGAAGAGGTTTACACCTTAGGAGCTTTAGTTCATAATCCTAAGGTAATAGAAGAATTAGCCTTAAAAAATATTAAAATATGGAATTCAGAAGATAAACCAAGAAATAGAGTCTTGTTAATTAGAGCACATGGGTTACCAAGAGAAGAAGTGGAAGAATATAAAAATTTAGGTAATGAGATATTTGATGCCACATGTCCTCTAGTGAAAAGGGTTCAAATTCTCTCTGAGTTTTTAGCTAAAAATGGGTATAGTATAATTATTATAGGAGAAGAAAATCACCCAGAAGTTAAAGGAATTTTGAGTTATACCAATGGGAAGGGACTTGTAATCCAAAGGATTGAGGATTTAAAAAAATTAAAGAGCTTTCCTAAAATAGGAATTGTCTCTCAGACAACTCAAAACTGGGAAGATGTAAAAAAGATAATAGATAAAATCTTAGATAAGGCAAAAGAAATTAGAATATTTAATACCATATGTCCTGAAGTAGAGGAAAGACAGAGAAAATTGGAGCATTTTTCAAAGGAATTAGATATCATTTTAGTTTTAGGGGGAAAAAATAGCGCCAATACTAGAAGTTTGTTTCATATTGCCAATAAATATACCCGGGCTTATCAAATAGAAAAAATTCAAGAATTGGAGAAAGATTGGTTTAATAAAGGGGACAAAGTAGGTTTAGTAAGTGGAACTTCAACACCAAATATCTTTATTAGAGATGTTATAAAAGGATTAAAGGAATGGTTTCCCTTAGAGATTTCTTATGTTTAAGAGAAGAAATACCTGTGGTAAGCATTTTGGGAAGACCAAATGTTGGAAAGTCAACCCTTTTTAACAGAATTTCTGGGGAAAACAAGGCAATCACTGCAGACTTTCCTGGGGTAACCAGGGATCCTTTAGTGCATCTCTGTGAATATGAAGGAAGGTATTTTTATATAGTGGATACTGCGGGATGGGGAATCTCAGATTCTTTAAATAATATTCTTAGGGAGAGAATTTTTGAAGTAATTAATACCAGCAATCTTTTAATTCTTGTAGTAGATGGAAGGGAAGAACTCACAAGCTTAGATTTAGAATTTGTAGATTTGTTAAGAAAAATAAATAAACCTGTAATTTTAGTAGTAAATAAAATGGAAGGAAGAATTGATAAAGAAGAATATCTGGCATCCTATACATCCTTAGGATTGAGAGAAATTCTTCCCCTTTCTGCATTACATAGGGATAATTTAGATGAATTGATGTTGAAGATTTTAGAATATCTTCCGCCATCAAAAATTAAAGAGGAAAAAGAAGAGGCTATAAAATTTGCTTTTATAGGAAGACCAAATAGTGGAAAATCCTCTCTTCTTAACGTCCTTATAGGTAAAAATAGAAGTATTGTTAGTGAAATTGCTGGAACTACAAGGGATGCAATAGATATCCTTTGGGAATATAATGGTAAAAAATATATAATTGTAGATACTCCAGGATTAAGGAGACCGTCAAAAGTAGAAGAAGGTTTGGAGGAACTATCAGTAAGAAGGGCACTCCAAACAGTAAAAAAGGTTGATATTGTCTTAATGGTTATTGATCTTTCTGTTGGAATAAGGGAACAAGAGAAAAGAATTTTACATTATATTGAGGAAAAGGGAAAGTCATGCCTCATTATTTTTAATAAAACTGATCTTATACCATCTTTAATTATGAGAAGGGAAATAGAGAAGAGTTTGAATATTTATTTGAAACCCTTTGACTACTTTCCTTATGTTCTTACTTCTGCTATTAAAAATTATAATGTAAAAAAGATTATTCCATGGGTTGATAAGCTATACTCTTTGAGAAACATGAGAATTCCCACATCCCAATTAAATCAAGCTCTAAGAAAAATTTTGGAGAAGGTTAATTTTAGTAAAAAGGGGAAAATTCTTAAGTTTTTTTACATAACTCAAGTTGATATCTCTCCTCCAAGATTTGTTATCTTTGTAAACTATCCAGAACTTGTTAAATCAAATGTTATAAATTTTCTTAAGAAGGAATTCCGATCTTATTTCTCCTTTATAGGAACCCCTTTAATTTTTGAAATAAGAGGTAGAACATGATAGGAAGGATATTCACTCTTTTATTAGGTTATCTCTTAGGCTCCATTCCCAGTGCTCTTATCGTAGGAAAATTATGGAAGGGAATAGATGTTAGAAATTATGGAAGTAGAAATCTTGGCGCCACAAATGTATTAAGGGTTTTAGGCTGGGGTCCTGCAATTATTACTGGAATAATGGATACAGGAAAGGGAATTTTAACAATTTTTCTTGCCCAAAGTATTATTCCTAAGGATTGCTTATTTATTCTTATCTCAGCAGGATGCGCCATAATTGGACATTCTTATCCCATATTTGCAAATTTTAAAGGGGGAAGAAGTGTGGGAGTTAGTTTTGGAATACTTGTATATCTTTTTCCAAAAGCTTCTCTTCTCACCCTTCCCCTTGGAATATTGATTGTTTCTCTAACAAAATATAAATCCATTGCATCTATAACCTGTGCTATATTCTTCCCCTTTGTTCTATATTTTTTAGAAAATCCCCCTCAAGAATATTTAATAGGATCAATTCTTGTGGGGCTATTCATAATTTTTCGTCATATTCCAAATATTAAAAGATTAATACGAGGAAAGGAAAATAAAATAGAGTGGATCAGTAAAAGTAAAAATTGACAAAACTTCTCTTTTGTTGTTAAACTTATTTTAGAAACTAACTATAAGGAGTAAAAATATGAAGGAAATTGATAAAGAAAAAAGCTTAGAAGCTGCCATATCTCAAATAGAGAAGGAATTTGGTAAGGGATCCATAATGCGTTTAGGAAGTACTGAACGTTTTCAGGTGGAAGTAATTCCTACCGGAATTCTTACCTTAGATTATGCATTGGGAGTTGGAGGGGTTCCCAGGGGAAGGATTATTGAGCTTTATGGACCTGAAGGTTCTGGAAAAACAACTGTTGGGCTACAAGTTATTGCTTCTATACAAAAAAGAGGTGGAGTTGCTGCATTTATAGATGCGGAACATGCCTTAGATCCAAATTATGCAAAAAAATTGGGAGTAAACTTAGAAAATCTTCTTATTTCTCAACCTGATACAGGAGAGCAAGCCTTAGAAATTGCAGAGATCCTTGTAAGGAGTGGTGCAGTAGATGTAATTGTTATAGACTCTGTTGCTGCATTGGTTCCAAGGGCAGAATTAGAAGGAGAAATGGGAGAGGCTTTTATTGGGTTACAAGCTCGTTTAATGTCTCAAGCATTAAGAAAACTTACAGGAGTTATTAGTAAATCTAAGACAGTAGCTATATTTATTAATCAACTAAGGGAGAAAGTGGGAACCTTTTTTGGAAATCCTGAGACAACTCCTGGCGGAAGGGCATTGAAATTTTATTCCTCAGTGAGGATTGAGGTTAGGAAATTAGAATCTATGAAGGAAGGAAGCGAGATTACAGGAACCCGTGTAAAGGTAAAGGTAGTAAAAAATAAAGTTGCGCCTCCCTTTAAAGAGGGAGAATTTGATTTAATCTATGGGGAAGGAATATCCCGAGAAGGATGTATCTTAGATGCAGGGGTTGAAACAGGAGTTATTGAGAAAAGTGGAACTTGGTATATTTATAAAGACATAAGGATACAGGGACGAGAGAATGCAAAGAATTATCTAATAGATCATCCTGAGGTTGCAGAGGAGATAGAGAGAGAAATCAGGAAAATTTGGGGATTTGAAGAAACTACATCTAAAGAAGAAAAGCCTGAAGAAAAGTCTAAAAATTCTGAAGAAAAGCCTTTAAGGAAAACCACATCGAAATCTTGACAATTATAAGATAGAATTTATAATCAAAGATAAAGGGGCCGAGGTGGTGGAATTAGGCAGACACGTAGCATTGAGGGTGCTATGGGTGAAAACCCGTCCGGGTTCAAATCCCGGCCTCGGCACCAATAAAAAAGATAATATGGTTGGGGGTAATCTCCTCAACCTTTATTTTATATTATTATGGAGGTCTTATAATTGATTAATGGGGAAACCTTATTAGAAGCTAGAGATTTATCAACATACTTTTTTACCGATGAGGGAATTGTAAAAGCAGTTGATGGGGTAAGCTTAAAATTATCTTTAGGGGAATCCTTAGGAATATTAGGAGAATCTGGTTGTGGAAAAAGTGTAACTGCTCTTTCTATTATGAGATTAGTCCAGCCCCCGGGGAAAATTGTCAATGGAGAAATCCTATTTAAGGGGGAAGATCTTTTAAAAAAGCCTGAGGAAGAGATGAGGCAAATTCGTGGAAATAAAATATCTATGATCTTTCAGGATCCAATGACATCTTTAAATCCTGTTTTTACCATTGGAGATCAAATAATAGAGGCTATCACTCTTCATCAAGGACTAGATAAAAGGTCTGCAAAGAAGAAGGCAGTTGAGATGTTGGAATTAGTGAGAATCCCTGAAGCAGAAAAAAGGATAAATGATTATCCCCACCAATTTAGTGGTGGGATGAGGCAAAGGGTAATGATTGCTATGGCGTTATCTTGTAATCCATCAATATTAATTGCAGATGAACCAACAACAGCATTAGATGTTACTATTCAAGCTCAGATCTTGGAATTAATGAAGCTGTTAAGAAAAGAGTTTCAGATGTCTACAATATTGATAACCCATGACATGGGAATTGTTGCGGAATATTGTGATAATGTATTAGTTATGTATGCAGGAAAAGTAGTAGAATATGCAGATTTAAAAACAATCTTTAAGCACCCTGCTCATCCATATACCATTGGATTATTGGAGTCTGTTCCTCGCTTGGATGTTAGAAGGGAAAGATTAAATGCCATTGAAGGGCAACCTCCTGATTTAGTTGCTCTACCTAGTTATTGTTATTATGCGGAAAGATGTCCCTATAGGACAAAGGAATGCTTAGAACAAATACCAGAATTAGTAGAAATTGAAAAGGGGCATTTAGTAAGATGCATCCATGGGGAAAAGATTAAGAGGTAGAAGATGAATAATAACGAGATATTGTTAGAAGTTAGAAATCTTAGAAAATATTTCCCTATAAAAAGAGGGATTGTTTTTTCAAGACATGTGGGAGATGTGAGGGCAGTAGATGATATATCCTTTAATATAAGGAAGGGAGAAACTGTAGGTTTAGTAGGAGAATCAGGATGCGGAAAATCTACGGTAGCAAGAGTTATTATTAGGCTTCTTGACCCTACAGATGGAGAAATTATTTTTGAAGGAAAGGATATAACGAAAATTCCCCAAAATGAATTAAGAAAATTGAGAAGGGATATGCAGATAATATTCCAAGATCCATACTCTGCCTTAAACCCAAGAATGACAATAAGTGAAATCATTGGAGAACCATTAGAAGTTCATAATGTTGTTAATAACAGTAAAGAAAAACAAAGGAGAATTCAAGAATTATTAGAATTAGTGGGGCTTGCCCCATATCATGCCAATCGTTATCCCCATGAATTTAGTGGAGGACAACGCCAAAGAATAGGTATTGCAAGAGCCTTAGCTTTAAATCCCAAATTTATAGTGGCAGATGAGCCTACTTCTGCCTTAGATGTGTCTGTAAGAGCACAAATTATTAATCTCATGCAAGATCTTCAAAAGGAGCTTGGGTTAACATATCTTTTCATCTCTCATGATCTCAGTGTTATTAGACATATTTGTGATAGAATCTTGGTAATGTATCTTGGAAAACTTGTGGAAATTGCCCCAAATGAGAAGCTTTACAGTTCTCCTTTTCACCCCTATACCCAAGCTTTACTTTCTGCAGTTCCTATTCCTGAGCCTGAGGTAGCAGAGAAAAGAAAGAAGGTTATACTTCTTGGGGATGTTCCCAGTCCTGTAAATCCTCCATCAGGATGTAGATTTCATCCCCGTTGTCCCTATGTTATGGATGTATGTTCGGAGGTTGAACCTCAATTAAAGGAAATAAAGAAGGAGCATTTTACTGCCTGTCATTTATATTAAAATGATTAAAAATTTTATTCAACAATTGGGAAAAACAGCCCATCTTGCGAGATTAAACTTAAGAGAGGAGGAGGAAGAGCTTTATTCAAAACAGCTTGAGGAAATATTAAACTACTTCCAAAAATTACAAGAGTTGGACACTTCAAATGTGGAACCTATGGCTCATGTTCTTCCCCTTAATAATGTGTGGAGAGAGGATGAGATAAAGAAGAGTATGGAACAAGAATTAATTTTGAAAAATGCTCCTCAAGTTGAAAACAATTGTTTTAAGGTTCCAAAAATTGTAAAAAATATTTGAAAATAATGGGAATTATAAAAGAGATTCATGATCTTTATTCAAAAAAAGAAATAACTGTTGGGGAGGTTACAGAGAAATATTTAAAAAATATTGAAAATTGGGAACCTCATGTTCATGCCTTTCTTACTGTCAATTTAGATTATATTGAGAAGGAGATAAAAAGGGTTGAAGATTTAAAATTTAACGAAGATTTAATTTTATATGGTATCCCTGTAGCTATAAAGGATAATATTTTAACAGAAAATCTTCTTACCACATGTGCATCAAAGATATTAGAAAATTTTATTCCTCCTTATGATGCAGAAGTAATAAGAAAGTTAAAGGAAAAGGGAGCAATAATAATTGGAAAAACAAATCTTGATGAATTTGCCATGGGATCATCTACAGAAAATTCTGCCTTTGGACCTACAAAAAATCCATGGGACTTGAAAAGAGTGCCGGGAGGATCATCAGGAGGTTCTGCTGTAGCTGTTGCTACAGGAGAATCTCCTTTGGCTCTGGGATCTGATACTGGCGGTTCCATTAGGCAACCTGCAAGCTTTACGGGAGTCTTAGGATTGAAACCTACCTATGGATTAGTTTCTAGATATGGATTGGTGGCCTTTGCATCATCCTTGGATCAAATAGGACCCTTTGCAAGAAAAGTTGAGGACTTAGCAATAATCCTTCAAGTAATTGCAGGTTATGATCCAGGGGATTCCACATCTTCTCCCTATTCTCCTCCAAATTATTTAGATTCCTTGGGTAAAAGTGTAAAGGGATGGAGAATAGGTGTTCCTAAGGAAATGTGGGAAAAGGGAGTAGAAGATAGTGTATTAGAAGTTTTAGATTCTGCATTAAAAATTTTAAAGGATTTAGGGGTAGAATTAATTGAAATCTCTCTTCCCACTGTTGAATATGCTCTACCAACATACTATCTTATTGCAACTTCAGAGGCAAGTTCAAATTTAGCAAGATATGATGGAATCCATTATGGATATAGAAATAAAAACCAGAATGATCTAATCTCCCTTTACAAAGCTTCAAGGGGAGAAGGATTTGGAAGCGAAGTGAAAAGAAGGATAATTTTGGGGACCTATGCTTTATCTGCTGGATATTATGATGCTTATTATCTTAGAGCCACAAAGGTAAGAACCCTTATTCGTCAGGATTTTGAATCTGCATTTAGAAAAGTTGACTTAATTATATCTCCTACAAGTCCTGTTCTTCCCTTTAAATTAGGGGAAAGGATAGAGGATCCTTTGAAGATGTATCTTATAGATATTTTAACTATTCCTGTAAATCTTGCGGGAATTCCTGCAATTTCTGTTCCTGCAGGATTTAAAGATAACTTACCCATTGGCCTTCAGTTTATGGGTCCTTTCTTTTCCGAAGATAAACTCTTACAAATATCCTATGCTTTTCAAAAATTAATGGATTTTTCAGAAAAATATCCTGATACTTTAGAGGGTTTATAATGTACCTGCCAGTTATTGGTTTAGAAGTTCATGCCCAGCTTTTAACAAAATCAAAGATGTTTTGTTCTTGTAGCACTGATCATGAAAATGCTCCCCCCAATACCCTTGTTTGTCCTATTTGTATGGGAATGCCCGGAGTTCTTCCTGTTCCCAACAAAAGGGCAATAGAACTTCTTATTAAAACTGCCCTTTCCCTTAATTGTGAAATTTCTTCCTTCTCAAAATTTGATAGAAAAAATTATTTTTATCCTGATTTACCCAAGGGTTATCAAATATCTCAGTATGATCTTCCCTTAGCAAGGGGAGGATATGTGGAATTTGAAGTGGATTCAGAAATAAAAAGAGTTAGATTAAAAAGAATTCATTTGGAAGAGGACACAGGAAAGCTACTTCATGTGGGAGAAGGAGATAGATTAGCAGAAGCAGAATATAGTCTTGTGGATCTAAATAGATGTGGGATTCCATTGATGGAGATAGTAACAGAGCCAGATATCCATTCTCCAAAGGAGGCAAGATTATTTCTTCAGGAATTGAGGAAAATTTTAAGATATTTAGAAGTAAGTAGTGGAGACATGGAAAAGGGCTCATTAAGATGCGATGCCAATGTGTCAGTCAGGACAGAGACAGGAATCTTAGGAATAAGAACAGAGATAAAAAATGTCAACTCCTTCTATTCCCTTGAGAAAGCCTTAGAATATGAAATAGAAAGACAAATAAAGCTATTGAAAGAAGGAAAAGAAGTAGTTCAGGAGACAAGGCATTGGGATGAGAAAAAACAAGTAACAGTGACTTTAAGGGGAAAAGAGGAGGCAGAAGATTATAGATATTTCCCAGAACCTGATATTCCTCCTATTCTTATCTCAAAGGAAATTTTAGAGGAGATCAAAAGGACTATTCCTCCTTTACCCCTTCAAAGGAAACTATTATTACAAAATACCCTTTCCCTATCCCCTATAGAAGCAGAAATTATTACATCGGAGAAGGAGCTTTGTGAATTCTTTGATGAGTGTCTTAAATTATATAACAATCCTAAAAATTTAAGCAATTGGATAACTGTAGAACTTATGAGCTATTTAAATGACCAGAAATTAAACTTCAGGGATTTAAATATTGAGCCAAAGAAATTTGTTAAAATTATTGAAATGGTGGATAAAAATGAGATAACAAGACCTGTGGGGAAGGAAATCTTAAGAAAATATTTAGATACTAAGGAAGATCCAGAGAAAATAGTAGAAAAAGAAGGATTAAAAACAGTAAGCGATTTAGATTTTCTAAAGGAAATAGTTAAAAGGGTGATAGATGGAAATGAAAAGGCAGTTTCAGATTATTTAAAGGGGAAGAAAAATGTGATAAACTTTTTAGTGGGACAAGTTATGAAGGAGACAAAGGGAAGGGCAAGTTTGGATTTAGTTAAAAATCTTTTAGAGGAAGAATTGAATAAAAGATGAAGGACAAAAAACTCCTTGGAGAATATCTAATAGAACTTGGATTAATCACTAGGGAACAGTTGGAAAAGGCTCTTGAGGAACAAAAAAAGACAGGAGTTCGTTTGGGGCAGATCTTAATTGAGAGGGGATATGTAAAACCTGAAGATATTGGAAAAGTTTTAGAATTACAAAGTGAGATTCCTTATATTCCCTTGTCGGAGATAAAAATTGATGAAAAATTTGTTTCCACATTTTCCGAAGGCATCTTAAAAAGATATAAATTTTTACCATTAAAAAGAGAAGGGGGAATGGTTCATATTGCTCTTGTGCCCCCCTTAGACTCTGCAGTTGTTAATGAAATAAGAAGAATTGTTCGCTCTCCTTTAAAATTATTTTTAATAACGGAAAGGGAATTTAATCAAGCTCTCTCTCAAGTTTTCTCCTTAGATAAAACTACAAAGGAAGTAATTCAAAATTTTCAAACAAGAAAACCTGTGGAAACCTTAGTAGAAGCCCCTCCAATCATTGAAGTAGAAGAAGCACCAGTGGTAAGATTGGTCTCCTCTATTATAAATGAAGCAATAATGAGAAATGCCAGTGATATTCATTTAGATCCTCAAGAGAAAGATATGAAGGTAAGATATAGAATAGATGGGATACTCTTTGATATTATGAGTATCCCTAAGGAACTTCAGGATACAGTGATAAGTAGGATAAAGGTTATGGCAGGAATGGATATAGCAGAAAAAAGAAGGCCTCAGGATGGAAGAACATCCTATAGATATGAGAATAAAATCTTTGATTTGAGAGTAGCCAGTATTGGAGCATCCCATGGAGAAATGGTAGTAATTAGGCTTTTAGATAAGACAAAGGTTTTGATAGAGTTGGACAGATTAGGAATGTCCTCGCAAGATTTATCCATCTTTGAAAATCTTATAAGAAAGCCCTTTGGACTTATCTTGGTAACAGGTCCCACAGGAAGCGGAAAAACTACAACTTTATATGCTGCATTAAATGTTTTAAATAAGCCATCGGTAAATATAATCACCTTAGAGGATCCTGTGGAATATGAAATTACTAGAATAAATCAGATACAGATTCAGCCAAGGATAAACATTGATTTTGCAACAGGACTTCGAAGTATTTTAAGATTAGATCCAAATATCATAATGGTGGGAGAGATTAGAGATACAGAAACCTTAAATACCTCTATAGAAGCTGCATTAACAGGACACTTAGTCCTTTCAACCTTTCATGCAAATGATTCTATTTCCGCTATAGCCCGACTATTGCAGATGGGAGTGGAACCTTTTTTAATTGCATCTTCTCTTCTTGGAGTTGTTGCTCAAAGATTAGTAAGAACCATTTGCTTATCCTGTAAAGAGGAGTATATCGCAGAGAAGGAAGAGATTCAAGAATTAAGATTAACAACAATCTTAAATGATCCTTTAAAACTTTATAGAGGAAAGGGATGTGTTCTTTGTAATCATACTGGATTCTTAGGAAGAACAGGAGTATTTGAAATATTAAGGGTCACTCGCAGTATAAGGGATTTAATAGTAAATAGAGCATCCTTAGACGAGATAAGGGAAAGGGCAGAAGAAGATGGAATGAAGACGTTATTTTATAATGCAAGGGAAAAGGTGTTGTATGGTATAACCACCTTTGAGGAAGCAAAAAGGGTAATACATTGGGAAGGTGATTAGTTTGCCTCGTTTTGAATATATAGCAAAGGATGACCAAGGAAGAATATTAAAGGGAATAGTTGAGGCAGAAACAGAAAGGGAAGCAAGAAGATTAATAAGAAGACAAAGATTATACATAGTTTCACTAAAAAAGGAATCTATCTTATTGAAACAACTAATGGTAAGTAAAAAGGTTTCTTTACCAGAACTTGTTGTTTTTACATCTCAATTTGCAACCCTCTTAAGCTCTGGAATTTTATTAACAGAAGCTATAACTACCTTAGCTCAACAAACAGACAATCTATATTTTAAGGAGGTTCTAAGAGAGGTAAGAAGAAGTATAGATGAAGGAGAAAGTCTATCTAATGCCCTAAGTAAATTTCCTAAGATTTTTCCGGGTATTTATATTAATCTTGTAAGAACAGGAGAATTAACTGGTAATTTAGATATAATGCTGAATAGACTTGCAAAATATTTTGATTCTCAACATGAATTAAGGGAGAAAATAAAATCTGCTATGGCTTATCCAACAATCGTGATTATTGCAGCGATTGCTGTGGTAATTTTCCTATTGATCTTTGTGATTCCAGTTTTTCAAAGTATCTATGGAAGAACTAATGTTCCCCTTCCTCTTCCCACAAGAATTTTAATATCCATAAGTAATTTCATGAAAAACTATATTCTTTTAATCCTTCTTTTTCTTATAGGAATTTTTATTCTTATACCTATTCTTCTTAAAAATCTAAAGATAAAGAGATGGTGGGATGAGAAGAAATTAAATATTCCTCAGATTGGAAAAATCTGGAAACAAGTTATATTGGTAAGATTTGCCACCACCTTTAGCACTCTTCTTTCCAGTGGAATTTTAGTTACCCATTCCTTAGAGATTCTTCAAGATGTTGTAGGAAATTTATATTTTAGAGAAGGAATTCAAAGGATATATAGAGGAATTATGGAGGGAAGATCCCTTTCTGAGCTTATGCAGGAGGAAGAGACATTCCCTCCAATGCTTGTAAGAATGATTGGGGTTGGAGAAAGAAGTGGAAGGATTGATGAAATGTTAGATGAATTCTCAAGATTTTCTCAAAGGGAACTTGATAACCAAACAAAAAAGTTAACCTCAATAATTGAACCTATGATTACCCTTGGACTTGCAGGAATAGTATTTTTTATAGCCCTTTCCATGTATCTTCCCATGTTTAATATGGTGAGATTGTTTAGGAGATAATTATGAGTAATAGATATAAATATTGGTATGAGCAAGGAGACATTAAATGGGGCGGATAGTATCATCAGGTTTTGTGAAAGGAATTTTAATGGATAGTTTTGTCATAGGATAATTTATATGATATAATCTTTGAAGAAGAATTTTTTTAATTAAGAAAGGAGGTGAATTAGTTGAAGAACAGTAAGGGATTCTCCCTGATAGAACTATTAGCAGTAATCGCTATTTTGGCAGTTCTTATAGCAATTGCAGTTCCAAGATATCTTGATGCTGTAGATGAAGCAAGAAGAAATGCACAAAAACAGAATGTTGCAATAATAAGAACAGCATTGGAATTATATAGACATAAAGCTGCTGATAAGAAATATCCATCTGCTGGTAATGCATTTAATGATTTTCTAACAAATCCTGAATATTTCACAGAAACTCCTGTATGTCCATATAATAATATGGAATATACGTATACTGGTTCTCAACCCAGCTCATGGACTAGTGGGGAGGCTCATTATCTTCTCTATGTAGTAAATGCAGCTCGCACACTTTACACTATTACCTATACAGCTCCATAAAAGTTAGAAATTTTTGCCCCGAAGAGTATTCTTCGGGGCTTTTTTAATAAAAAGTGAAAATTTTTAAAAAATTTACATCAAGAATAGACAGAATTATAATTTATACTCTTTTATTTGGTGTTTTTCTTATTCTCTTGTATATGCTTTTTAATATCTTAGTTTGGTTGCGAATTCAATCCTTCATTATTTCCCATGATATAATCATTAATGCTAAATATGCTTTAGAACTTTCAATTATTAAAAATGAAAAAATAGTTTATAACTTTTTCTATTCTCCAAAAACAAATTCTATTCAATTTTATTGGATTTATGGGGAAAATTCTAAAAAAGCCTATCTTCATCCCCATCTAATTCCCTCAGGTATTAAATGTGAAAGCCCTACAAAAACTCATACTTTTTACTTTGAGAATGGAAATATTTATCCCGAAGGAGAAATTATTCTTTCCACTTATCTTTCTAAAAGAACCATAAGATTTTTTAAAAATGGAAAAGTGGGATTTAAATAGATAAAATAATCTTTAAAATTAGAAATTTCCCAAAAACTTTTTGAGGTATAATAAGATATAATTTGTCTCTTGAGAAGTTTCTTCTTTTTATAGCCATCTTTTAGTTACTCCTCGGGAGGCAATATTTCAAAATATAGAGTTGATAATATTTTAGCACAATTTATAAATTTTTGTAAGAAAGAGTTTCTTTTAAAACCCTAAAATTAGTGAGTCTTGAATACCTATAGGAGACCAAGAGTTTTTTTCTCAATGTTTAAATTTGTCTTGCAGTTAAAAATTTGCTATAATGAAATTATGAAAAAGGGATTCACTTATTTGGAACTTTTAATAGTTATTGGTCTTATAGCAATTTTATTATACTTAACCCTTACTTCCTTTAGAAGTAGGACCGATTTAAAACTTTCCCTTGAAAATTTTACCCTACAACTTAAAGAAGATCTAAGATATGTAAGAATGCGAGCTATTATTAATAAAAATAATACAGAATTTCGTTTTAATCCCAATTATACTTCCTATACTTTCTTAGATGATAAGGGTATGGAAATAACAAGAGTAAATAATGAGAATATAATAATAAATTCCACAGGAACTATTTTTTCCTTTGATGATGATGGAAATTTAACTATTAGTGGAACTTATACTTCTGGTGAAATAAAATTATCCCTTGATGTTTATTCTGCTACTTTAAGAATTAATAATAAGGGATTTATAGAGGTGGTTGGCCCATGAATAAGGGATTTACCCTTTTAGAAGTTTTAATATCAATTTTATTATTGAGCATAATAGTTACATATTTTTGGATGGGAGTTTCAAATGTTTTAGGGGAGGACGATCTAATAAAGTCAGAGAGTCAGGCAACAATATTGGCAGAGAAAAAATTAGAAGAGTATAGAAGGGCAATTATAAATAGTTGGACTGCAAGTTTTACTTTATCGGGTAATTTTTCTTCTGAGGGTTGGACAACTTATAGATACGCTATATATACCTTTGCCCTCACCCAAAGTTTAAGTCGGATTAGAGTAGAAGTTTGGGAGGATATAAATAATAATAATACTTGGGATTCCCTTGAGGGAAAAAGTGTATTATTAACAATGGTCTCAAGGAGAAGATAATATGAAAAGGGGATTTACCTTTATTGAGATTGTTTTTGCCATTTCAATTTTAGCATTATTAGCCCTTCTTTTGGTAAACATTCTTCCAAGAGCCTTTGATATCTATAATGAAAAATTTGAGGAACAGGAAAGATTTTCTAATGTTCAAATTATTTTTGATAGATTGGCAAGGGAAATAAGACAGGGAAATATTATTTCTAATATAAGCCCTGCCACTCAAACTCTTGGATATTTAGTTTTAACCCTTTCATCAGGAGGATCCGTAGCTTATTCCACAACTTTATATAATGGAAAATATTATTTTACTGTAAATAATGAGATTCAGGCAGGACCTATACAGGAATTAAGATTTGTGGGACTGGATGCGTCAGGAACTTATACAACCTTGATATCTAATATAAGAACTTTATCTATGACTGTTGTTATGGAAGATGGTCAAAAATATGCTTCAACCATCTCTTTGAGGGCAGAAACTATTCCTGGAGCTATCGTTATAATTGAAATTATGTATGCGCCTGCACCCCGTGATAGGACTGGGAATACTTATACAGAAACTCATATGGAGTTTGTTGAAATTTACAATGAAACAAGCAATACCTTAAATCTTCAAGGGTGGAAAGTTAATGGGCATACGATTAGCACTATAAGATCAGGAAGTTTTAATCTTCCTCCAGGTTGGAGTGCTTTAATAGGAGCTAATGGCTCAAATCTTCCTTCTCATTATAATGTTCCTTCTAACACGATAGTTCTTGAAACAAATAGTTCTGGTTTAGGTAGCGGAGGAGGAGAACTTAATAATAAAAGCGATACTGTTGAGGTTAGAGATAATAACGATAGAATTATAGATAGGGTTCAATATGACGATAAATGGGGAGGTAAACCTTCTGGAAATAACTATTATTCTCTTGTGAGAAAATCTATTGAAGATTCTTCTCAAGATTCTTCAAATTGGGGCAATTATCCATATATTAACTACACTACGGGAAATATTACTGTCTATTGCCTATCTGCCCCTCTGATCCTTATAAGTGAGGTTATGTATTATCCATGTCCGGTAGATAGAAATGGAGCACTACGTCCAGAAACTAATATGGAATTTGTGGAGCTTTACAATGCCTTTAACCAAACTATAAATATTCAAAACTGGAGTATAAATAATAACGTGATAAACAGAAATGTCATGGGTGGGTTCAATATACCCCCCGGAGGCTATGCAATAATTGGAGGAAGGAACTCACGAATAAATAGTTGGTATAATATACCATCATCTTATATCTATTTAACAACACAACAAAGGGGGCTTGGAGGAGGAACTCTTCCTTTAGGTAATACTTCAGGATCTGTAATTCTTAGGGATGCATCAGGAAGAGTTGTAGATCAGGTAAGTTATTCGAACACTTGGGGAGGCTCTCCTTCTGGGAATTATTATTATTCTTTAGAAAGAAGATCTTACACTGTTTCCGCTCAGGACTCCACTAATTGGGGAAGTAGTACAACTATTAATTATTCAATTCTCACATATCGTTCATACTGTACCCCAGGCTCTAAAAACTCTATTTCGCCATGAAAAAGGGTCAAATTCTTATTGCAGTTTTATTAATTTTTGTTATATTCAGCTTAGTCATGACTGGGGTTCTTAATATTTGGGAAGGAAATATTAGAAAGGTGGGAGTACAAATTGGAGAGAAGCAGGCTCTTTATCTTGCGGAGGGAGGAGCAGAAATTGCTATTTACAGCCTGATCTGGTTTAGTCCTTCAATAGGCACATATACCTATACCGGAGTAATAACACAGACAGATTTTTCAGGGAGATATACTACAACTTTATTATGGGATAATCCAAATTTTGAGATTGAATCTGTAGGAACGGTAGATCTTTGGACAAGAACGTTAATAATAGAAGGAACAAGAAGGGGAACAAGTTTTCCCTACACAATAACCATAACTTTATGGAGTGAGGAATAAATGCTTAGCTTCCATTTGATGGATGGAAGAATAAGGTTTTTAGAAGGTCTTTGGGAGAAGAAAAGTTTAAAAATTAAAAATTCCTTTATTTTAGAAATAAAGGAGGAATGGTGGGTTAGGGGAAAAGAAGATAGAATAGCTCAGATTTTAAAAGAGGAACTGGAAAAAAATAATATTAAAGAAAAGGATTTATATATTACCCTGGAGACAAAGGAATTTTGCCCAAGATTAATAGAATTTCCCAAAATTCCATTAAAGGAATTGAGGGAAAATATTCTTGATGAATTAGAGGAGCTTATTTCCTTTAGAGAAGAAACAATGGGTATGGGTTTTTCTGTCCTTCACCAAGATAAAGAAAAAATAAGGGTATTAGTATTGACCTATCCTAAGGATATTATAGAGGTATGGAAAAATATTTCCAATGAGCTAAATTTAAGATTGAAGTATATAGAATTTTCATCTCTCTCATCCCTTAGGGGATTAGCCTATGAAAATTATGATTTTTCAAAAAATATTTGTGTTATATTTGTAGGATATGATGTTTCCGATATTTATCTTTTTAATAAAGGCAAAATTTGGGGTATATACAACATGAGTATTGGGGCTTCGGATTTTTCCTTTTATGAAAATATAGCAGTAAATACAAGTTTTCTTTCATATATAGATGAGATAAGAACTTATCTTTCTACTTTTCCCTTTGAGTTGGATGAGATGGTGGTTGTTGGGGAGAGTGAGGAGTCAATTCCTATATTAAACTACATTGGAGATGCCTTTTCTGATTTTCCCATAAGTTTAAATAAAAATTTATGGATTTCAAGTATTGGAGTTTCCATTGATTCTCAGGAATTTCCTCTGATTCCCCATTTAAATCTTCTTTCTAAAGAACTAGCTCTAAGGTTTGAAAGGGAATACTTCTTAAGATCTCTTCTTGCGGGAGTATTAGCCCTTATAATTGTCCTTTCAACAAATTTTTATCTTACCCTTCAACTTGACAAAATTAGAAGAGAAAAATTGTTTTTGGAGCAAACCCTAAATCAAAGAAGGGGAGAATTAGAGGAGTTAAGAAAAATTGTTCAGGAAAGAATCTCTGTAAATGAGGGTTTAAAAGCTTGGATAGAAAATTTAAATTATAATAAAATTTTATCACCTTCTTATTTTTTAAAGGATTTATCTAAAATTACCCCTGTAAATGTTTGGCTATCGGATTTAGAGATTTTTGAAGATAATAAAATATCTCTTCAAGGATATAGCCTTGATAGTGAAGGAGTT
Organism: uncultured Dictyoglomota bacterium; assembly: GCA_964612975.1. Classification (GTDB taxonomy): domain Bacteria; phylum Dictyoglomota; class Dictyoglomia; order Dictyoglomales; family Dictyoglomaceae; genus NZ13-RE01. The sequence continues at coordinate 166,095 of CAZTGC010000001.1, forward strand.
GCTGACTTTTTAATTTCTCTTTCCTATTCAAATGTCTTTAAGGATGTAAATTTACAAAATTCAAATCTAATAGAAATAGGAAATAAAAGGGTTCAAAATTTTAGAATTTTAGCAGTTATAAAATGAAAAAGATAGACGTAATAATATTTTTTGTTGTCCTTTTATTAGGAATAATATTGGTATTAACACCCTCCTATTCAAATTTTAAAAAAGAAGAAAGGGATTTAAAATCTATGAAAATAGAGATAACAAATATTATTGATGAACTTAGTAAACTAAGGGATACTTTAAACATTTTGTCAAGGGAGAGGGAAAACTTATTGTTGGAGGGAAAGAAAAAAGCCTTTGATAAAAAGGGCTTTTCAATCTTTCTTAAGGAACTTGCAATTTTGCTTAAGAAGCATAATATTTTATCCTTTTCTATAACTCCAGAGGAAGTTCAAGATGTTCCAAATCTCCCTGAGAATTTTCCTTTAAAAATTAAAAGAATTCCTTTAAATTTTCAATTTGCAGGAAGATATCAAGGATTATTAACCTTCTTTCAGGGTCTTGAACTTCAAAATTATCCCATAAAATTTTTAAATTACAAAATTACCCATTTTAATCCAGAATCTGATAGAATTTTGTTAAGTTTTAATGGAAAGCTTGAGATTTATTTATTAGAGGAGGAATAAAAGATGAGGGAAAAAATCTGGGGAGGTTTGATTCTTATCACTACTTCTTTATCTATCTCATTAAATATATATACCCTTCTCAAAATGGAAGAAAAGACTTATAAATTAGATTATGAAATTCCTGCAAAGCCTATAACCTATATAGAGGAAAAAAATATTGAAGAGGATAAAAAGAAAATTAGAAGTTTTATTAAGACGGAGATAAGTGAAATTAAGAATTTGAAATTGGGAAGATTAGACCCCTTTGAACCATTGATTAAAGAGAGAGAATTAAAGGAAAAAGAAATAATCTCTGAAAATTTACCCACACCCGTTGAGATAAAAAGAGAAGTTGTAAAGGAGTTTCCCTATTATTTAAGGGGAATATTGGAGTCTGAAAGAAAATTAGTTATATTGGAAACAAAGGATGAAACTAGAAGTTTTGTTTTGGAAGAGGGAAATAAGATTGGCGAATATAAGTTGGAAAAAATAAATTCCCTTGATAGAAATATTGTTCTTAAAGATTCTAAGGGAAATACCTTTATAATTAAAATGTAGATGGTGCTAATGTTATTGTGGCAGTTCTTTCCCTTTGAAAATTACCAAATCTTCTCTTTGCTTTAATATCTATATCCACCAATTGTACCCTTCTTCCTATAGTATAATTGGCAGGGGTTAATTCAAAAATGGAATATTCACTACTGTGTCCCGGTATAAGGTCAAGATACAAATATTTTACTCTAAAGCCATTGGTATCTAAATAGTCTGATAAAAGAATGGGTTTATTAGTTGATGAAAAGGTGAAATAATTTATTAAATTGGTAATACTTCCCGAAGAATAGGTGGGAGTCCAAGAGAGATTTATGGAATATTTTAATAGAAATCTTGCATTGGGATTTGAAGGATCAGAAAAGGAGCCTGTTCTTGCCCTTGTTGTGTAAATATTAAATTTATAAAGATTGTTTCCTAAGGGAGCTACTAGTACCAAAGCTTGAGTTCCAGTAGAAAAGGTCGTAAAGGTTCCAAAGCCATAATTGCTTCCTGAATTATCTACAAGATTGATGTTAAATCCTGGTGGATATATAAATAATGCCTTTGTAATATCAGATTTTAAATGGGAAATCGCTAAGGAAACTCCTCTTTCTAATTCACCATCAATTCTATTTAAAAGGGCATCTCTTTGTATTGTTAACCAAACCTGGGTTAAAACAATTAAAATTATAGAAAGTATGGTCATGGATATAAGAAGTTCAATTAGTGTTAATCCGTTTTTTTTCATATTATCAATCTCCAGGACTTGGGTTTTGAATTATTTCCGATAACTCTGCCAAGGGGTTTTCAAATCTTTTGATATATCCAGATCCAGGAGGCTCTTTATGTCTCGTTGTATCTATGTAGTTTCCTTGGGGATTTGCATAGTATATTCTTATTGTGATTCTCTTAGCAATTACTTTATTTTGATTAGGAGGAGGTGGGGTTAAGTCTTTTACTAAAAATTGTTCTGCATATTTTGCTCGCCCTTTTATTAAAATATTTCCTTCAAAATTTGTATATACCCTCTGGGAAGGCGGTTCTGCTAGAATTGCAGGTCTTACATGGGGGATAGCAGGATTTGCAGGAATTGCAGCCCATTTATCATTCTCCACTAAGCTATCAAAATTTGATCTTATTTGAAGCCAGATTCTTAAATTTTCCAATTGATCCCTTATTATTCTATGGGCCTCTATCCTGTCATCTACTCTTTTTTTCATAATATATCCCATTATAACTGAATTAGTTGCTCCCACAAAAACAACAAGGAAAATGCTCATTACAATCATTAAACTAATTAATGAAAATCCCTTTTCTTTCCTCATGATTTCCTACCTCCTAAAAACTACTCTACAATAGTTTCACCGGGAGGCATTAATTCATACATTTTTTTTACTCTTTCTTCTTTACTTTCTTCCCTTTGAGGTGTCTCTTTTGTTGTCTCTAAAATTACTTCTTCTGTCTCTTTATTTAAGTTTTCCTCAAGTATATTTTTATTTGAGTCTTCCTTATGTCCATTAGATTTTTGATTAAAAGCAAAGATTAAGATTAATATTGAAATTATAATTAAAAATATATAAATTTTTTTAATTTTCATTATTCCCACCTCTCCTCCCACTTTTCTATTCTTAACCATCTTGGATCTTCAGCTCTTCCTTCTCTCAAGATGGTTCTTCCTGTTGTGGGGAAGAAGGGAGGAGCATAACCTTCTCTCATACGATAATCATACCAAAAGTCCCTTCCATAACCAGTTCTTGGCGTTCCCCCTGATCCAAAAGTTCCAAAGGCCCCATAAAAATTAGAGATTATTCCACCTGTGAGAATAATATCTCCCCGTGGATCTCGAGTATCATAATTTGCTACTTGAACTATACCATTTGGAGCCATTAATGTAGCATCAATTTCTAGATCTAAGTCAGGGTCAGAGGGATCTGCATCAGAATGGGTAGAGGGTGGATTTATTAATATATTCCCATTTTCCGATATGATTCCCAAAATATTTACTGCATTAGGATTTCCTAATGGATCATTTTCATATCTAATATGATCATCAATTGAAACATTATTTCTTGCACATAACGTTATTTTTTGATTTCTCTGGATAGTTCCCTTTACACTATTAATTTGTCCATTTACATATATAACTCCATTGGGAAGACCATTAATCTCTATAGTATTTGTTCCAATTCTTACAAAAGTTTTATTTCTAGCATCATCAATGGTAAAAATATAGGTATTACTTCCTTGGGTAATGGTATATACTGCTCTATTTTGGGAATCTATACCAAATTGGATTGTTGCATTTCCTTGAATATATATTCCTCCACCGTTTAAAATAGTTTGAGTATATATTCCGTCGGGAGGAGGATTATTATTTACAGAAAGTCCCAACATCTGTCTTATATATTGATTTCTTTGGTTTTCATTAGGGAAAGTTCCTGTATATGTTCCACCAAGAGATGCGGAAAGTTGAGTATCGGTACTTGGAGGTAAGTCTATTCGAGATGTTCCCCTTATAAATCCCATTTGAAATATAGGGGTATCATGTGGGGGATTACTATTTGCATTTAAGCTTCTGGTACTTCCATTATTGTAAAAATGGGCAGTACTTGCTGACGAAGAAACTCGATCTGTGAATGTTGGAGTGTAAGCAAAAGCAATTTCAGTATTGGAATGAACAGGTCCTCTAAAAATTGTTCTTGATGTAAACCATACACGTTGTCCATTAGGAAGAGTATGATTGTTGGTGAAAAGGGCAAAACGTGCAAAATTTTCTGCGAATACACTCCCTTCTATTTTTCCCGTTGTTGTTATTGTTAAACTCAATCTTGGATTAAAATCTACCTTTTCTCCCCGTGAGGTTATAGTGTATACATAGGTATAAAAAATTCTTATGTTTATTCCTGAAACGTTAGTGGAATAACTTAAAAGAGAAAAGGAATAATTTAAAATTGTATAAGAAGTTGTGGGATCAGGTTGATGAGTTTGATAATGAATATTTGAAATAATTGAAGATAAATTATTTTGTGAAAGTAAAGTATTTAAATAAGCCTGATTAATTTCTGAAATTCTTCTCCTTGGTAATTCTTCTTGTATTCTCCAGTGAGCAACAGAAAGAACATTCTTTATCCCTGATTGTGCTGCATTTAATACTTGATCTCTTGCCTGATCCCTTCTTGCAAAAAAGCTTTCATTAATAGTTGATGTTAAAAGGAGAAAAACTAATGAGGTTATAAGGAGGCCAAAGGTTATTGCAGTTATAATGGATAGGTCTCCGTTTTCTTTTGAGGGTCTTGTTTTCATTATAATACACCCCCATAGTATCTATTTTTTTAAAAAATTATACTATAAAATTTAAAAAATGATAAACTTTTTTGGTGGAGGCGATGGGATTTGAACCCACGACCTCTTACATGCGAAGCAAGCGCTCTCCCACTGAGCTACGCCCCCACGGTTTTAAATAATTTTACAATTAATATATATAATTGTCAAATCCTTTAAAATTGAAATAAAATTTTCAATTTGATGTCATATAATTAAAGAAGCTAAGACTTTTAGAAAGGATGTGATAATAGGAATGGAGAATATATTAATTCTTGAGGACGTGGTCAAGATTTACAAGATGGATGGGGTTGAGACAATTGCATTAAGAGGGGTATCTTTAAAGGTTAAAAAGGGGGATTTTATCGCAATAATGGGTCCATCAGGATCAGGTAAATCTACAATGATGCATATTATGGGATGTCTCGATAGACCTACCTCAGGGAAAATATATTTTGAGGGGAGGAATGTTTCAGGACTCTCTGATAATGAGTTAGCTGAAATCAGAAATAGAAAGGTAGGCTTTGTCTTCCAAAGCTTTTATCTTCTTCCAAGATATACAGCAATTCAAAATGTGGAACTTCCTTTAATATATCAAGGAATCTCTCCGAAGGAAAGAAGAGAGAAGGCAAGAATGATAGTAGAAAGAATGGGCTTATCTGCCAGAATAAATCATAGACCAACCCAGCTTTCTGGAGGAGAGCAACAAAGGGTAGCTATAGCAAGGGCTCTTATAATAAATCCTGCTATTCTTTTTGCAGATGAGCCTACAGGAAATTTAGATAGTAAATCAAGTCATGAAATAATGGATCTTATAAGTAGACTTCATAAAGAAGAAAATCTCACAATTATTTTAGTTACCCATGAGAGGGATATTGCAGAGTATGCTGAGAAGATTGTCCGTATGCAAGATGGAAGGATAATTGATATAGAGGATAAAAAAAAGGAGATTAGTCATGTATAGGAAAATCCTATTTTTTTTTATTTTATTTATATCTTTTTCCTATGGAGAAAGTTTTTTGACCTTTGAAGCACTTCTTCCTCTTCTTCAAAAATCTCCTTTATGGCAAATTTATCAAGCTCAGTATGAAAATGCTATTCAAAGTTATCATTTAGCGCAGGTATCCTTTAAACCTCAGGTAAACGCTCAATGGGGATATAGCTATTCAAAGGATTTAGCTGAAACAAAAACGGGAAATTTATCTATAAATTATTCTCAAGTTCTTCTTCCCTTTGGGAAAGCAGGAGTTCAACTGGAATCAATTTCTATTGATTTGGAACAGGCTAAAAATAATCTAAGATCGAATTTCCAAAATTTATATTACCAATTTACCCAGTATTTTTATAATCTCTATCTTGTTCAAGAAAAATTAAAAATTTTGGAAGAAAGTTATAAGCTTGCAAACAAGCAAAGGGAGGTAGCAGAGAAACAATTTAAAGATAGAGTTATATCAGAGATTACTTTATTCGATTATAAGCAGAGGGAAAAACTTTCTGAAATAAATCTTAATTCCGCAAGGAATAATTTGGGACTTTCTTATAAAGCCTTAGAAAATTTCCTTGGAGTTAAGTTAGAGAGAATTCCTGTAAAATTAGATGTTTTCTTTGAACCATTTAATGAAAGAGCAGAAGATCTTCTTAATGTCTTATATAATGAGAATCTTACTATAAAAAATGCTAAATTGAGTCTTGAAAAAGCTAATTTAAGTATGAAGGAAGCTTTACTTCCTTCTTGGGTTCTTTCTTTAAATGGAACCTATAATTCAGGTAATTCTTCCTATAATGTTTCCTTTGATACCCAGAATTATGCAATAACCTTTGGATTTAAACAGAATTTATGGGAAAGGCAAGTATCCCCTTCTGATATTTGGAAGATTAGTTTTTCTTTTAGTATTCCAATTCTTGATGGTGGTTCGAAGGATATAAGTTTAAAAAAGGCAGAAATTTCAGTGAAACAGGCAGAAATTAATCTTGAAAATACAAAAAGGGAAGCGGAGCTTAATTTTTGGAAAACTTATTACAATCTTCTTCAGGCTCAGGAGAATGTAAGACAAAAGCAAATTATTTTGGAACAAAAGAAGATTAATTATGAATTTCAAAAATCAAGATATGAATTAGGCTTAATTAATGAGATGGAATTAAAGGCTTCGGAGATTGAATATCTTCAAGGAGAATATGATTTAAAGGATGCAATTTTAAACTTTAATCTTCAAAAAATTCAATTGGATATTATTCTAAATAGATTGGGAGGTAAATAACATGAAGAAATTTTTTCTTGGTCTATTATTTATAATTAGTATTCTATCGCTTGGTTTTTCTCAAAATATTAATATTCTTACCTTTGATTCTGCTGTAAATTTTGCATTACAAAATAATAAAGATTATTTAATAGCTAAAATTAATCTTGAAAATACATTACATGATTACGAGACTAAGAAGAAGGATCCTACAACTTTAATACTTTCCCTAAAACAAGCAGAACTTAATGCAAAACTTGAAAGATTAAGATTCAATAATACAAGAATTCAAGTAATCCAAAGTGTAAGAAATGCTTATTTTTCTGTCCTTGAGGCAAAGGCTCAGTTGAGGCTTCTTCAAAAACAATTAGAACTTTCAAAGGAACAATTAGAAGCAGTAAAAATAAAATTTCGATTGGGAAATGCAACTTCCTTAGATGTTCAACAGGCAGAAATAAACTATCTTACCGCCCAAAACAATTTGAGATCTGGGATGAATAGCTTAAACATCTCTTGGGGTCAATTTTGGGAAACCTTAGGAATTGCTCCCATGGAGAATGTAGAATTGCAAGAATTGCTATTAATAACTCTAAATTTAAAATTTGATGAACTATTTTCTATAGCTCAGGAGAATCTAACATCAATTGTGCAAGCAAAAAACAATGTAGAACTTTATGAGCTTCAAGTAAAACTTTATGATAATGAATATACACCAAAATCTCAATTAATAAGTGCAAAGAATTCCTTAGAAAGTGCAAAAATCACCCTTACTCAAGCTCTAAATAACGCTCGAATAACTATATCTCAAAGATTAGATCAGTTAAACCTAAGTTTGGAGAATCTTAATATAGAAAATAAAAATTTGGAGCTTGCAAAGGAAAATTATAGGATTTCAAATATAAGATTTTCTGCAGGCCTTATAACAAAACTTGATTTAATAAATTCTGAGATAAATATAATAAAAGCAGAAAATTCTTATTATTCTGCCCTCTATACTTATTGGAAAAATTTAGATAATCTCTCTTTAGCAGTAGGGAAAGCACTATATGAGAAGGAGGAATCTAAAAAATGAAAAAAAATTTGATTTTTATTTTATTAATAATTTTAATCGCAGGAGGAGGTATTCTATTTATCTTTGGCAGAACACAAAATAAAAATAATAAAAGAGAAACTATTTCAACTTATGAGGTGAGAAGAGGCGACCTTATCATCTCGGTATCTGGCAGTGGAACATTGGAAGCAGGAAGGAGTCTTGATATTGTGAGCAAGGTTGGGGGAACAGTTATGTATGTTGTAGAAGAAGGAAAAATGGTTAAGGAAGGAGAAGTATTAGTAAAATTGGATCCATCTGATTATAAAAATACCTATGAGGCTGCAAGATTAAATTATGAGAATGCTAAACTCAATTTTGAAAAGGCGAAAATAACCTACGAAACTCAGAGGAGACAATTGGAGCAAGATTTAAAAAATGCAAAAATAAATAGGGATAATGCTTTTTTAGAATATAATAATGCTAAGAAGAGTTTTGAAAGATCTCAGGAATTATTCAAGAATGGTGTAATCTCTCAAAATGATCTTGATTCTGCAAGAAATACCTTTGAAAAGACAAAAAACTCCTTTGAACAGGTAGATCTAAGTTATCAATTAACTAAAAACAATTATGATATAAAGATTAAGAGCTTAGAAAAGGATCTTGAGGGAGCAAAATTGTCTATAGAGCAGGCAAAATTAAATCTCTCCAATGCAGAGGCAAATTTTAATAACACTATTGTAAAGGCACCCTTTTCAGGAATTGTAGCAAATATTGGTGTAAAAGTTGGGGATTTTATGACAACTAATAAAATACTCTTGACTCTTCTTGATACTAAAAATGTAGAATTAAATCTTGAGGTGGACGAAACTGATATTGGAAAAGTATCTACTGGTCTTCCTGTAAAGGTTACCTGTGATGCCTTTCCCAATGAAGAATTTGAAGGAAAAGTTGTAAGAATATCTCCAACAGCAACAATATCAAGTAATATTCCTATATTTAAGGTTAGGGTAAGAATATCAAATAAAGACTTAAAATTAAAAGTTGGGATGAGTGCAGATGGAGATATTATTTTATTAGAGAGGAGAAATGTACTTCTTATTCCCCTGAGAGCAGTCCAAAAGACAGGAAGAAGAAGCTATGTTGAAGTATTAAAATCCGATGGAAAAAAAGAATTATTAAGGGTTTCCTTAGGAGAAGATGATGGAACCAATGTGGTAGTTGAAAGTGGTCTTTCCGAAGGTGAAAGAATAGTTCTTCCTGTTACCTCTTCAACGGGAAATCAGCAAGGAAGTCCTCAAATAAGAATAGGAATCCCTGGTATTTTTAGGTAGGTGATAGAAATGTTCATAGAAATAATAAAAATGGCTCTTCATAGTTTTTCTACAAATAAACTAAGAACATTTCTTACCACTTTGGGAATAATTATAGGAGTTGCTGCTGTTATAACCCTTATGTCCCTTGGTGAAGGGACAAAAGCTTCCATCGAAAGGCAGTTTACATCCTTAGGTTCCAATCTTCTTACAGTAAGTCCAAGATTTAGAAGAGGAGTAGGCCTTGTAAGAGGGGCTCCCCAAAGTTCTATTACCAATGAGGATTATGAAACTCTTTTAAAAGAGCTTGATTCTAATAAAATTGTGGCCGTCGTTCCTTATGCTCAGAGAAATACCCAAGTAAAATATAAGGCAGAAAATACAAATACTCAGATAGTAGGAACAACTACGGATTATTTAAAGATTAGGGAAATTAAGGTGAAAGATGGAAGTTTCTTTACCCAAGAAGAATATAAAGGGAAAAAAAGACTTGCGGTTCTTGGATCAGGGGTTGCAGAAAATTTATTGGGAAATGATGATCCCATTGGTCAAAGTATAAAAATCTCTGGAATTACCTTTCAAGTTATTGGAGTTCTTGAGCCTCAAGGTCAATTAGGTGGATTTGCAAATCTCGATGATATGATCTTTATTCCTCTAACTACATTTCAAAGGAAAATTCAAGGGGGAAGATTTTTAAATAGCATTTATATTTCAGCTAAAAGCCCTGATGTTATGAATGACCTTCAGACTCAAATAGAGGAAATACTAAGAAAAAACCATAAGATTGCTAGTCCTGAAGAAGATGATTTTATAGTTCAGAATCAACTCACAATTCTTTCTGCATTAACCTCTGCTTCTCAAACCCTAACTCTTTTCCTTGCTGGAATTGCAGCTATATCCCTTCTTGTAGGTGGAATTGGAATTATGAATATTATGCTTGTTAATGTAACTGAAAGAATTAGGGAGATTGGCATAAGAAAAGCTGTCGGTGCAAAATCATGGGATATTCTTCTCCAATTTCTCATGGAAGCTGTGATAGTTTCCATAGCAGGAGGTTCCTTGGGAATAATTTTAGGTATAATTCTTTCTGAGATTATAAAATATTTTTCTGGCCTTTCCACTCTCATAACCTTTTATCCTGTAGTTCTGGCATTTTTGGTATCTGCAATAGTGGGAGTATTTTTTGGATATTATCCAGCAAGAAGGGCTTCAAGATTAAATCCTATTGAAGCTTTAAGATATGAATAGAAGGAGGTGAATCTATGAAATTTGTTAAGAAATTTGTGATTTTAATATTAGTAATATCATTCTCTATAAATTTTGCTCAACAACAAGCTCCAACTCAACAAAGAAGAGTTTCTATGTCAGAAGAAATTCAGTATCTTATAAGATTGTTGAGAGATATTTCTCAGCTTGATAAGGATAAAAAAACTGCCATAACAAAGGCACAAGCCCAAAAATTAATCCCAATACTTCAGGAATTGGGGAAGGTTAATCTTCTCCCTAAGAAGGATGCAGAAAAATTTATTCAAAGGATAGAGGGAGTTTTAACTAATGACCAGATTACCTTTCTTGATAAGTTGGAAATAGAGAGACAAAAGAGACTGCAGGAGATGAGAGAGAGAAGTCAAAGAACCCAACAGGCACAACAACCTCTACAACAACCCCAATGGAGGAGACAGCAGGACCCAAATATTTCTGAAAAAGAAAGGGAACAGTTTCAAAAATTTATGGAGGCATGGAGTAAAGGTCAGCCCTTAAATCCCTTTTATCATTTGGATATGCATAAAAGAATGCTAAATGATCTTATTACCTCCCTTAAGAAGAAGTAAAAATGATAAAATAAAGAAAAATTTTAAGGGAGGTATTGCATGTATATTTTGGCGTTAGATCAGGGAACTACAAGCTCTCGTGCTATTATATTTGGTCATGATGGAAATATTATTAGTATCTCCCAGAAGGAATTTCCACAAATTTTCCCAAAACCAGGCTGGGTGGAGCATGACCCTTGGAATATATGGAATTCTCAAAAGGAAGTAATGGAAGAAGCAATTTTAAAAGCAAATATAAATCCTAAAAATATTGTTGCGATTGGAATTACAAATCAAAGGGAAACTACAATAGTCTGGGATAAGGAATCAGGGGAACCAATTTATAATGCTATCGTTTGGCAGTGTAGAAGAACAGCAGAATACTGCGAAAGATTGAAAAGAGAGGGATTAGACAAACTGATAAAGGAGAAGACAGGGCTTGTTATAGACGCATATTTTTCTGGGCCTAAGATTGCATGGATTCTCGAAAATGTCAAAGGAGCACGGAAGAAAGCAGAGGAAGGGAAACTTCTTTTTGGGAATGTAGATTCTTGGCTTATTTGGAATCTTACCAATGGAAAGATTCATGTAACTGATTATTCCAATGCTTCAAGAACTATGCTTTTTAATTTGAAAACCTTAGATTGGGATGACGAACTTCTTGAAATAATGAAAATTCCAAGAATTATGATGCCAAAACCTCTCCCTTCAAGTTATATTTATGGAACTACAAAAATTTTTAATCAAGAAATACCAATTTCAGGAGATGCGGGAGATCAACAGTCTGCCTTATTTGGTCAATGTTGTTTTGAAGAAGGCATGGTAAAAAATACTTATGGAACTGGATGCTTTATTTTAATGAATACTGGAGAAAAAATGCATTATTCACCTCATGGACTCCTTACTACCATTGCTTATGGATTGAATAATAAAGTTTTTTACGCCTTAGAAGGAAGTGTTTTTATTGCTGGAGCAGTAATTCAATGGTTAAGAGATGATTTAAAATTAATTGATAGTTCCTCAGAAAGTGAAGAGTTGGCATTAAAAGTAGAGGATAATGGAGGAATATATTTTGTTCCAGCCTTTGTGGGAATGGGAGCTCCCTATTGGGATATGTTTGCAAGGGGTCTGATTATAGGAATAACTCGGGGAACAAAAAGGGAACATATAGTAAGATCTGCATTGGAGTCTATAGCTTATCAAACTCAAGAAGTTTTAGAACTTATGGAAAGGGAAACAGGAATTCCTATGAAGGAATTAAGAGTTGATGGAGGGGCATCTAAGAATAACTTTCTTCTTCAATTCCAATCAGATATTAGCAATGTTAAAGTGGAAAGACCTAAAATTGTAGAAACTACTGCCCTTGGGACTGCCTTTTTAGCAGGTCTTGGGGTAGGTTTCTGGAAAAATCAAGGGGAATTAAAAAATATTTGGAAGAGTGAAAAAATCTTTCTTCCCAATATGGATGAGGAAAAAAGAAAAGAATTTCTTTTAAAATGGAGATCTGCCGTAGAAAGATCAAGAAGATGGTCAGAAATTTAATATTTATGGAATAAATTTAAAGATCAATAGTCTATTAATAGAGAACACTTGATAAAGGAGGAGATAGAAATGGGCAGAATAAAAGTTTTAACTATATTTATATTAATATCTCTATCACTTCTCTCCTTTACCTATGCCTTTCCTCGGGACAGGTTTAGGGATAGATTTAGAGTACAGGTATCAGTACCAAGAATCACTGTGAAACCCATTCAAATTTCTCAGGATCTTAGAAAATTGATTATGGAGAGGAATAAAGTATGGTTTGAAATAAGGGAACTTCTAAGGGACAAACAATTAAACTTAAGTAAAATAGAAGAAAAGGCAAAGAAACTTCAAAAATTAGAGGAGGAAATTTCCAATAAAATTCAAGAAAATATCTTGGAAAGATTGTCAAAGGATCTCAATTTAACTAAAGATCAAGAAAGTAGTATTAAAAATATTTTTGAAAGGTATAGAGAAAAATTAGAAGCTTTAAGAAGAGACTTGAGGGAGAAAAATGAGGAGATAAGAAAGAAATTGAGTGATACAAAAAAACAATTAATTGAAGAAATAAAAAAGATTTTAACTGAGGAACAGAAGAAAAAATTTGATAAGCATTTAAAATCGGTTTATCCTTATAAAGGTAGATTATTTATTCCATGGGGTAGATTATGGATAGGGAAATAGAAAAAAATTGGGAATTTGATAATATCTCCTCCCAGCTTAATTCTCCTTTAGGCTGGGAGGAGAAAAATAATTTATCCGATAAAGCATTAATATCATTGATTAAATTAGGAGATAGAGAAGCCTTTAATATCTTAGTTAAAAGATATGAAAAAAAGGTTTTTAATATTCTATATCTCCAATTGGGCCCCATAAATGATTTAGAGGATTTAGCACAGGAAGTATTTTTAAGAATATTTAAGAACATAAATAAATTTAGAGGAGAGGCTCAGTTTTCCACATGGATTTATAGGATTGTTTTAAACCTCAGTTATGATTATAAAAGAAAAAAGAAAAACATCTTCTCCTTAGATGAAAATATTGATGAGGAAAGCGAAGAAGTTTTTGAAAACATTATTCCCACTACTGAGGATGATCCAGAGAAAATCTTGGAAAGGATGGAATTGAGGGTGAAAATAAGAAAAGCTATAAAGAGCTTATCAAAGGAATATCAAGAAGTTTTAATACTAAGAGAATTTGAAGGATTATCCTATGAAGAGATAGCAAAAATTTTGAATTGTCCCATGGGAACAGTGGAATCAAGATTATTTAGAGCAAGAGATGAACTAAGAAAGAAATTAGTAGGGGAGTTGAAGGAAGAACTATGAGATGTAAGGATGCAAAAAGATTAATCTCCTTATATATTGATGGAGAATTATCCTTTGGAAAAAGGATAAAATTAGAAAGGCACATAAATAGCTGTTCTTCTTGTAGAAGAGAATTGGAAGATTTGAAAATTATAATTAAAGAGATTCATGATCTTCCAAGGATTGAGTCTTCTATTAACTTTTCTGATGATCTTTGGTATAGATATCAAGAAGAAAGAACAGAACAAAGAAATTATAAAAGAATATTTTTTGTTTTAGGATTAACCTTTACTTTAATTTTTATTTTTATCTTGTCTCAGAAAATTTGGATTCAGAAATCAAAGCCTCAAGAATTACAAACATTTTATGAGATTCATAGTAAATGGAAAAAATCTTTTATATTCGAAGAGCCTTTTGTAGATTTTGTGTTATATCAGAATAGATAGTGAAGATGAAAAAAATAATCTTTCTTCTTTTAATCCTTTCCATCTCCATCTCTCTTTCTGCCCATGATATTCTTCAGGAAGTCTTAGAAAAAGATGGAAAGATTTCTCTTCGAGGAACAGAAGTGAGTATTTTTTATGATGAAAGTGGAATTCCCCAAATCTCAATTACAAAGGTAATATATGGGGGAAATTATAAATTAAGAAAAGAATATTTAGCCCCTCCTTCCCTCTTAGGAAGGGTAATTATCGATGATGGAATAAGGAGAATTGAGTATATTCCTCATTTAGGAAGATTGACAATCTCTTCTACAGGTTTTATAAATAATCCTTTTGAAGTAAAAAAAAGAATAGAGCTCATTAGAAAAAATTATAAAATTATAAATATAGGATCAGAAACTATAGCAGATAGAAAGGCAATAGCTATTCTTTTAGTTTCAAAATATACCAACTTGCCTGCTCTTAAGTTGTGGATTGATGTTGAAACTTATTTTCCTTTAAGAAAGGATAAATATAATAGTGAGGGAAGATTAATTTCAAGAAGCTTCTTTAGTGAAATTAAATATAAAGAATATTATTATCCTGATAATCTTTTTAAACCAGATCCCCTATGGAAATTTAAATATATTATTAATGAACCAGTCTTTAAAGAAATTGATATTAAAAATTTAAAAGATATATCTTTAGATCTTCCTTTTGGATATATTTTAGAAAAAATTTTCCTCATTCCTCAAAGGGAAGATATAGTTTTTTATTACTATAGGTATACTGATGGTATAAATACTCTATCTTTATTTAAGTCCAATATTCCCATGAAAGAATTTGGAAGGTTAAAAACTATAGGTGGTTTTAGGGGAGTTTTAGAGGAATCACCTTTGTGGAAGTCCTTTATGTGGCAAGATAATAATTGGACTTATTTTCTAATAGGGGACATCCCTTATGACAAAATTGAGCTTTTTCTGAGAAAAATCTTTCCTTAATGAAACAAGTCCCTTTACAGAATCTACATCTATTTTTTCCATGTACCACTAAGAGCGCATGATATTCATTAAAGAGTTGATATATGGGAAAAAGAAGATTTTGAAATAAATTTTGCCATTCATCATAGGATAGGGAAAAATCTGCAACTCTGAGACATGAAAAAATTTTTCTTGTATACTTATCAATGACAAAAACAGGCCTGTTGAAGGTGTAAAGTAGAATTGAATCTACAGTCTCCTTTCCTAATCCAGATATCGATAGAAGTTTTTCTCTTAATAAGTAGGTAGGAGTCTTTGCCATTTTATTTATTTCACCATCAAAATTCTTAAAGAAAAAATTTAAAAAGTTTCTAATTCTCTTTGTCTTTATTTTATAGAATCCACAAGGTTTTATTAATTCTTCTAATTTCTCATCAGAGAGATAATATAATCTCTCAGGATTTAAAAGATCTATATTATTTTTTAGATTATTTATAGCTTTTTCTACATTATTCCAATTAGTCCCTTGAGTTAAAATGGCACCTATAATTACCTCAAAGGGTGAATCTGCTGGCCACCAATATTGGGGGCCATATTTTTCAAATAAAGCCTTGAAAATTTCTTCTATGATATTCAATGTCGAAAATGTCTCAAGGAAATCATTACTAAGGTAATTCCCAGTTCTTCTGCCTTTTCTATGACCTCTTGATCCCTTATGGATCCAGAGGGCTGAATAATAGCTCTTATTCCATATTTTCCTGCCAACTCTATGGAGTCAGGGAAAGGAAAGAAGGCATCTGAGGCAAGATAGGCATTTTTTGCATTTTCACCTGCTTTCTCTAAAGCAATCTTAACTGAATCAATCCGATTCATCTGTCCTGCCCCAATCCCAAGAGTTCTTTTGTCTTTACTTACCACAATGGCATTAGATTTTGTGTGCTTAACCACTTTTAATGCAAAAGTAAGCTCCTCTAAATCTTTTTCTTCTAATTTTTTTGAGGTCTTAACTTCGTATCCGTTAATAAGAGAGTTATTAAATTCTTGAATTAAATATCCCATTCTAAGGGATCGTATTTCCCAAAGATTTTTATAATCTTTGTCCTCTCTATATATAAGAACCCTTAAGTTTTTTTTCCTTTCAAAAACTTTTTTTGCAGTTTCAGTAATATCTTTTGCAACAATAACTTCAAAGAAATATTTACTCATTTCCTTTGCAAACTCTTCATCTATAGTAAAATTACAAGCAACAATACCACCATAGGCAGATATAGGATCTGATTCGTAGGCCTTTATAAAGGCAGATATCGTAGAAGAAGATTCCGCAACTCCACAAGGATTATTATGTTTTATAATGGCAACAGCAGGCTCGGAGAACTCCATTATTAAATTCCATGCAGAATCCAAATCTAAAAGATTATTATATGAAAGTTCCTTTCCTTGTAATTTTTCCCAGGGTAGTTTTTGATGGGGAAGGATATAAAAACTTGCTTTTTGATGAGGATTTTCTCCATATCTTAATTCTAATTCCTTTTTTAAATTAATGTTTAAAATTTCAGGAGTATTATTAGATAAAAAATTAGCAATGATTTGATCATATTGACTTGTATAAGAAAAGGCTTTAATTGCCATTCTTTTTCTAAATTCTTCATCTACTTGATTAGTCTTTAATCTTTCAATTACCTCTTGATAATCTTGGGGAGAAGAAATTACTAATACAAAGGGATAATTTTTAGCACTTGCCCTTAAAAGACTGACACCTCCAATATCTATATTTTCCAATGCTTCTTCTAAGGAGATATTTTCCTTTCTTATTATTTCAGAAAAAGGGTATAGATTACAAACCACAATATTAATTAAAGGAATATTGTTTCTCTCAAGCTCTTCTAAATCTTCTTTTTTGTCTCTTCTTGCTAAAATACCTGCAAAAATCTTTGGATGTAGTGTTTTTACCCTTCCTCCTATAAGTTCTGAGAAACCAGTAAATTCCGAAATTTCATGAATAGGAATATTTTCCTTCGCTATTTCCTTTGCTGTAGAAGAAGTTGCTATAATTTCATACCCTAAATTATTTAATTCCTTCGCAAAATATCTTATGCCTTCTTTATTATATACACTAATTAAAGCCCAACCCATTTTTTATTGTTTTTTAAATTCTTCAGGATTTATATCTTGTAGATATTTTTCCAATTCCTCATCAGAAGCGTACTCTTCTACAATACCTGCTTCATCAAAAACTTGAGATTCAACAAATATTGGAGATTGTGTTCTTAAAGCAAGAGCCATAGCATCACTGGGACGGGAATCAATTTCAATGACTCTATCTCCATCTTCTAAAAAGATTGTTGCGTAAAAGGTCCCTTCTTTTAAACTATGTATTAAGATCTTTTGGACTTTAATATTTAGATTTTCCAGGATATTTCTAATTAAGTCATGGGTTAAAGGACGAGGAGTAGCTATTTTTTCAAGGGCTATAGCAATAGCATTAGCTTCAAAGGGTCCAATCCATATAGGAAGTAATTTTTTACCATCTTTTTTTTCCTTAAGTACTACCACAAATTGGTTTGTTTGAGGATCTAAATTTAAACTTAATATAAAAGCTTCAAAGATCATAATTCTCACCTCTTTTCGCTTTTAGTTTATCTTACCCTAAATTTTCTCTCTTGTAAATTATGGTATAATTTTTTCTATTATGGATAAGGAAAGGGAATTAAAGGGAATACTGATATTAACTTTGATAACTTTAATATGGGGAAGCACCTTCGCTATATCTAAAATTTCCCTCCAATATATATCTCCTCTAATTTTACTCTCTTTAAGATTCACCCTTGGAACTATTTCTCTCTTTTTTTATCTTTTATTTTCATGGAACAATATAAAAATATCTAAATCAGGAGTTATTTTAGGTATTATAAATTTTTTAGCCATAGCTTTTCAAACCTTTGGATTAAGATATACAACAGCAACAAAAACAGCTTTTATTACGGGAATTTCTGTTATTTTTGTTCCCCTGGGAGAAAAAATTTTATTTAAAAATAAAATATCTAAAAAGGTATGGTTAACAATTTTTTTAGCTTTTTTAGGACTTTCTTTTTTGACTATTGATTTAAAGGAATTTTCAGGAATAAATATTGGGGATATATTGGTTTTTTTATGTGCTATTACTTATGCTTTACAGATTCTTTTTATATCCTATATAGTTCATAGAGTAGATATATCTAATCTTGCCTTTGGAGAATTACTTATAACATCCCTTTTTTCATGGATTTTCTCTATACCTGAAATATCAAATTTATCATTAAAGAATCTATATCTTTCTTTACCCTTTATTTTATATTTAGGAATAGTTGCTACTGCTTTAACTTTAACATTACAACTTTTTGGACAGAAATATTTATCTCCTTCAAAATCTGCTATTATATATAATCTTGAACCTGTCTTTGCCTTTTTATTTGCAAGGTTTTTTTTAAATGAAAGATTAAGGGTAGGGCAGGGGATAGGAGCAATTTTAATAATTTTTTCTCTTTTTCTATCCCTGCCCAAGTTTTCTACTTCAAGTAAACATGAAAAGGAATAATATTAGTTAAAATATATGTTAAGAAGGAATTTACTCCTGCTTTTATTAAATTAAAAGGAATAATTACTGGAACAATTAAAATTAAAACTTCCTTTACTGGAACCCCAAGATAAATTGGTGTAAATATTAAATTTGCTATGGACATTATTCCTGCCATAGATATGGTCCCTAAAATCAATGGGATTTCTAATCTTTTCAATTTTTTATAGAAATAACCTGCAACACTAATTAAAGTGCCTGTAGCAATAAAATGCATTAATGCTCCTATAAATCCTCCCTGTCCTGTAATTAATGCCATAAGAATTGATACGATAAGGGTTGCTAAAAGACCTTCAGGAATTCCCATATATAAAGCAATAATTAAAAGGGGAATATCGCCGGGATCATATAAAAGATAAGGAGCTTGAGGAAGAATAGGAAAATGAATACTTATTGATAAGATTAATGAAATAGCAGTAAATAAAGATACTAATACTAACTTTTTTGTACTCATTTGGTCTTACCTCCCTTAAAAGTTTTTATAAAAAGAAAAATGCCCCAAGGTAAAAACCCTGGGGCATTTTTTTCAAAAATTTAAGCTACCCTCTCCCATCCGGACTTTACCGTCGGCTCTGGATTCTCACCAGATCTGCAAGTTCTTCACTTGCTCGCAGGCTTAGATACCCTTTAATTAGGGTATCATCACTGCCGGTCGGGAATTGAAGGTATAAAACCTCCTCACCCTGCCCCGAAGGTAGTTTACCTTATTAATCTAAATTTCTAAATTTCTAAGGAAAGCTCCGAAGGATAGGCTATAACTCCAACAGTTCCTGGTCCGCCATGAACACTCAGTGCAGCTCCTAATTTTGATATTATAACATCTTTTATTGTAAATTTTCTATATATTTCTTCTTTAAGTCTTTCAAATTCACTATATACTCCCGCATGTACCAATCCAAGATTTAAAGGGATTTTTTCCTTAAAAAATTCTTGCATAAGACTTACAATCCTTTGATAAGCCTTTAATCTTCCCCGAGCTTTATCTAAGGCAAAGATTACTCCTTCCTCATCAATAGAAATTATAGGATTAAGCTTTAAAGTTTCTGCCAAAAGGTATTTTGCTTTTCCTATTCTTCCTCCTGCTGCTAAATATTTAAGAGTATCATTGGTTAAAGCATGAAAAAACTTTTTTCTTAATTTTTTAATATGCTCTATGGTCTCAAGAATATTCCAACCTTTTAAAGAAGCCTTTGCTGCTTCTATGGCTAAAATCCCTGTTCCTAAGGAAACAGTTTTTGAGTCATAGACTTCTATTTCTGCACTTGGATTTTCTTCTTTTATAATATTTTTTGCATTGAGGGCAGATTGAAATGCTCCACTTCCCCAAGAAGTTATATGGATACTTAAAATTGGCCTCTCCTTTTCTAAAAGTTTCTTAAACAATTCATAATATTCTCCAACCCCAGGACATGCAGTCTTAGGCAAATGATTTACATTGTTTTTCAAATATTCCCATACTTCTTCTGGGGTAATATCTATCTTTTCTTTATATTCTTTATTGTTCATGTGTATATAGTAATTGACAATATATATACCATGTTTCTCTGCTAAGTCTTCAGGGATATCAGAAGTTGTGTCTGTTATTATACTAAAACTTTCTTTTGTCATTTAAATTCTCCCCAAATTTATAAAACTTTATAAATCAGTATAACAATATAATCCCTTTTTGTAAATATACCTCTCCACTAAAGAAGGAACAAGGTATTTAATAGATTTTCCCATCTTAATTCTTTCCCTTATTTCTTGAGCGGAAATAGGAAGATATGGAAAATTAAAAAAGAATATTTTATCCTTATTTTTTTTAATAAATCTTTCTAAATTTATATTAAAAATTTCTTCCCCTCTTTTTCCTATAATTAAGTTACATAATTTTATTATCCTTTCAGGTTCTTTCCATGATAAAAATTGGCTAAAGGCATCACTACCTACGAGAAGAAATAATTCTTTGTTTTTATACATATTTCTTATTTCCTCTAAGGTATCTATGAGATATGATTTTCCATCTCTTTTAATCTCTATATCTGAAACCTCAAAATAGGGAATATCAATTATTGCTAATAGAATCATTTCATATCTATCTCTTTCTGACGCAAAGGGAATATCCCTATGGGGAGGAATCTTATTGGGTATAAAAATTACTTTTTCTAAATTAAAATTTTCTCTTGCAGATTCTGCAAACCATAGATGTCCATTATGTATGGGATCAAAGGTTCCCCCTAAAATTCCAATTTTATTGCTCATTTTCAAGTATCAATTGGAAGTGAGGTGATGAATAATATTTGAAAAAGTAATCTCCAATCTTTATAAATTCTCCATCTTTCACCTTGTTCTTTCTTAGAATCTTTAATATTCCTCTTCTACGAATATAGTTTATAAAATAACTTTGAGCCTGAAAATCATAAAGATTTAATCTATTTGCCAGGCTTACTGATTTTTTATCATAAAGAATCCAATATCCACCCTCTTTTTCAATGGAAATAATATCTTCCTTCAATTCTTCCCTTTCCCTTAGTTCCATCTGTGGAATCTCTATCAATTCCTTTAAGTTTTCCCAGATTAAATTAAGCAATTCTTCTAAATTCCACTTAAATTTTGCAGAGATAAAAATATAGGGAAGATTTTTCTGAGAAATCCAATCTTTAATCTCTTCCATTCTTTCTTGGGTTTCAGGAAGATCAATCTTATTAACAGCAATTATTCTCTTTTTATCTAATAATTTAGAATTATATAATCCTAATTCCCTCTCAAGAATAGAATATGCCCTTTCAGGAGAATTTATTTTATCACTTCCATCAAGAATAAATATTAAAAGGCGGGTTCTCTCAATATGTCTTAAAAATTCATGTCCCATCCCTTTCCCTAAGTGAGCCCCCTCGATAAGCCCAGGAATATCTGCTACGGTATAGCTAAACTCATCTCTCTGAACTACTCCAAGATTTGGGAATTTGGTAGTAAAGGGATAATCTCCAATTTCTGGATGGGCTGAGGTTATTTGAGAAAGTAGAGTTGATTTTCCAGCATTAGGAAGACCTGCTAATCCAACATCTGCTATTACCTTTAGCTCTAAATATATCCATCTCTCTTCTCCCTTTTCTCCCTTTTCAGCAAAATAGGGAGTCTGTCTTGTTGATGTAGCAAAGGAGGAATTTCCTCTTCCCCCTTTACCACCCCTTGCAGCAATTACCCTTTGTCCAGAATAGATAAGATCTTCGATAAGCTCATTAGTTTCAGCATCAAAAACCAAAGTTCCTACAGGAACCTTTATAATTAAATCCTTTCCATTTTTTCCATGCTGGTTTTTCCCTCTACCGTGGGAGCCTTTTTCTGCAATAAAATGTCGTTTATAGTAAAAATCTAAAAGGGTATCTAAATTCTCATCAGCCTCGAGAATTACATCTCCACCCTTTCCCCCATCTCCTCCATCGGGACCACCCTGTGGGGTAAATTTCTCCCTTCTAAAGGAGATACATCCCTTTCCCCCATCTCCTCCTTTTACATATATTTTGGCTTTATCTATAAACATTTACTGAGTTGGTATTACATTTACTATCCTTTTGCCTTTTTTAATAGAAAACTTTACAATTCCAGGAGCTAAGGCAAATAAGGTATGATCTTTACCTATTCCTACATTTAAGCCGGGATAAAACTTTGTTCCCCTTTGTCTTACAATTATGTTTCCAGGATATACCATTTCATCTTGAAACTTTTTAACACCTAACCACTTTGGATTACTATCTCTTCCATTTCTACTTGCTCCACCAGACTTTTTATGAGCCATTTTATCACCTCTCTATTGAATAACAATATTTTCAATTGATAATCTTGTGAAGGGTTGTCTATGTCCATATTTTCTTCTATAATGCTTTTTCCTTTTAAATTTAAACACTATAACTTTGGGATATTTATCTTGTTTTAGAACCCTTGCGATAACCTTTACCCCTTCTAAATATGGTTTTCCTATTAAAACCTCCCCATCTTTATTCAAAAGCAAAATTTTGTCTAAAATAATTTCTTCACCTTCCTTAGCACTTATCTTTTCTACCTTAATAATACTTCCTATGGACACTTTATATTGCTTTCCTCCTGTTTCTACTACTGCAAACATTTATTCCCTCCTTCAAAAAGATATTTTTTGTAAAATTTAGACAATACAATTTATCATTTTAAAAATCTTCTTGTCAAGATTTGTAAATAACTTTTTATCTCTTAAAATTTTTTTACTTTTATGCTATAAATCCTATGATATAATTGACAGAGTATTGTTAACATTAAGGAAATAGTGAAGGGAGGATTATAAGATGTCAAGAAAATGTGATATTTGTGGTAAGGGACCATGGGTTGGATTACAAGTTAGCCATTCCCATAGAAGAACAAAAAGAAGATGGCTTCCAAATCTTCAAAAAGTTAGAGCAGTAGTTAATGGAAAGATTTTAAATTTAAAGGTTTGTACAAGATGTCTTAAAGCAGGTAAAGTTGTAAGGGCGGTGTAAGGATATGGAAGATAAAATAAAGGATATTGTAAATTTTATAGTAGGGAAGGAAAAGGAAATTGAAGAAAATATTGAATCTACAAAGGAGTATTGGTCTTCCTGGATTAAAAATGAGATTATTCGTTGGGAGGAAGAGGAAAGGAAAATTAGGGAGAATTTTGGAGAGTTTTTAAAAGGATTTGCTGAGGAAAAGAGAGTTGAAATGAGTAAAAAAGAGAAAAAATTAGAAGAGGAATTTCAAAAGAAGAAAGAGGAATATAGAAGAAAATTAGAGGAAAATTATTCTAAAGCTTTAGAATTCCTTTGGGAAAAAATTGGAGAATAGACTATGGCTATTGAACCTATAAAAAGATTTTGGATTGCAGTCTCTAAGGATAATGGAGAGAAACTATCCTCTTTCCTTAAAGAATATTCCTTAATTCATTGGGAGGATCTTTCTCCACAAGAGTCTTCTTCATCTCTTGAATATATGGAGCTTTTGAATAAAATTGAAGAGGTAGAAAGGATTATTTCTAAAATCTTTCCTGAAAAAAAGGGATTTTTAGAGGGATTTTTTGGAGGGAGACCTGAGATTTCAAGGGAAGAATTAGAAAAATTAAGAAAAGAAATTTCTTGGGAAGATTTATATAAAAAGGCAAAGTCTATTGAAAGATCTTTGAATTTATTAGAAGAAAAAGAAAAATATCTCCAAAATTTATATCAAGAAACCTTATATTGGGAAGATTTAGATGAATATCTTGATTTTCCAAGAAATTTTAAAGGATTTTTCTTTTATAGTGGAAGTTTTATAAAGGAAAATTTTGAAAGGTTTAAAGAGGAAACAAAGGATATTTGGGATAAGGGGTGGATAAAACACTGGGAGAAGGAAAAGGAGATTAAATGTATATTTATAGTTTCAAAGGAAGATAAGGATAAAGTAGAAGAAATTTTATTAAAATGTAAATTTGAATTTCATAGAATTCCATACTTAAAGGGAAAACCTAAGGAAAGCCTTGAGAAAATAAAAAAACATCTGGAAATATTGAGAAAAGATTTAGACGAAATTTTAAAATCTGTAAAGGAACTTTACAATAAAAAATCAAATTTGTTAGCATGGTATGATTACTTTTATATAAAGTCTCAAGAAAAGGGTTTTAAGAATTTTAGTTTTGATAGCAAATATTTTGTAATTTATTCAGGATGGATTCCTCAGAGGACTAAAGAAAAATTTATTAATAAAATAAAAGAAAACCTTGGAGATTTTGTTTGGGAAGAAAGAGATCCTTTACCAGAGGAAGATCCTCCTGTTCTTCTTAAGAATCCTAAAATTTTTAAACCCTTTGAATTTTTAACAAAACTTTATGGACTACCTCCCTATGGAACCTTAGATCCTACACCTTTTACTGCTCCCTTTTATCTTCTTTTCTTTGGAATATGTGTTGGAGATTTTGGCTATGGCTTACTACTTCTTCTCTTCTCCTTACTGGTGAAGAAGAAGTTTAAACCTGAGGGTTCTGCTAAGGAATTAATGGATTTGCTTTCAGTTTTGAGCATTCCATCCATGATTGTAGGAATTATTACCTGGAGCTTTTTTGGAAATCAAATATTTTTAGGACCTGAGGGAAAATTTTTGGGAATTTTTCCTATAATTAATCCATCAGTAGATTTAATAAAAGCCTTGAGTATAGCTCTATTTATTGGAATAATTTCTCAATTTTATGCTTTAATATTGAGATTTATATCTTCTTGGAAAAAGAGGGATTATAGATCTGCTTTATTTGATTCCATTTTATGGATTGTTTTCTTGGGTTCCATATTATTATACCTTTATTCAAGGCTTCAAAATGTGTCTTCCGTAAACTTTATTAAATATCTAATCTTAATAAGCTTATTGGGGTTGATTTTTACCCAGGGCAGAGAGTATAGGGGAATTGCAAGAATTATTGTGGGAATAATAAGTATTTATGGTATATTAGGAGGATATGGAATAACTTCTTTTATTGGAGATATTCTTTCTTATTCTCGTCTCTTTGCATTAAATTTGGTAAGTTCAATTTTTGGATTTGTGATAACTCAGCTTTCTGAAATGGTAAGAAATATTCCCTTTCTTGGTTTGATTTTATTTAGTATTATTTGGATTGCAGGACAACTTTTAAATTTTATCTTGAGCATATTAGGAGCATTCGTTCACTCTACTCGTTTGCAGTTTCTTGAAATTTTTGGGAGATTCTATTTTGCTGGGGGAAAAATATTTAATTCATTTAAGATAGATGGAAAATATTATAAACTTAAAGAATCCAAATAGGAGGTAAGCGATATGTTGGGATTAGCAATTGCATTAATTGGTGCCGCTTTAGGTGCAGCTCTTGCAGCTGCAGGTTCTGGCAAGGGGGTTGGAATTGCAGGGGAATCAGCTGCAGGAGTTTTAGCAGAGAAGCCAGAACTTTTTGGAACAGTTTTAATTCTTCAAGCTCTTCCCGGGACCCAAGGTTTTTATGGTTTTATCTCTGCATTTCTTATTTTATTAAGATTAGGAATCTTAGGGGGAAGATTGCCAGAGTTAACTATTGAGCAAGGACTTTCAGTATTTGCTGTCTCCATTCCAATAATGTTTGGGGAATTTGTCAGTGCCATATGGCAAGGTAGAGCCAGTGCAGCAGCTCTACAAATGGTAGCTCAAAAACCTGAGACTTCAGGACAGGCAATTATTATTCCTGCATTAGTAGAAACCTATGCTATTCTTTCTCTAATAACTTCAATAATCTTTCTATTCTATGGAGTGAAAATATAAATGGGTCTAGAAAAGATTATTGAAAGATTAGATAAAGAAAGAGAAGAAAAAATTTTAGAGATAAAAAATAAAGCAGAAAAGGAATTGGAAAAAATTTTAGAAAAAAGGAAAAAAGAATTAGAACTTTGGAAGGAAGAGAGAATAAAGAGATTAGAGGAAACTTTATTAAATGAAGAGAGTATTGCTTTAGCTAAAAAGAGACTAAAATTTAAAGATGAAATATCTGCATTAGAAAATGAGATGATTTTAAAATTAAGAGGGGATATTTTAAATAAATTTCTTTCCCTAAATAGCCGTGAATACCAAAGATTTTGGGAAAAGATGTTAGATAAAGAGGGTATAAATTCAGGAGAAATTATTTTAGCAAAGGGAGAGCAAAGATTAAATATAAAAGATTTATGTGATAAATATAATTTAACTTATAAAGGCGAAGTATATGAGGGAAAAGCAGGATTTATGGTTAAAATAGAAAATATTATTTTGGATTTGACTTTGGAAAGTATTATTGATGAAGAAATAAATAAATATATTTTAGACATAGCAAGAATATTAAGAGGAGAAGTTGAATGAGCTACCAAAAATATCTATTTATATCTACAAATTTAAAGGCAAAAATTTCTAAATTTATAGACCTTTCTTCCTTTTTATGGCTTAAGGAAGCAGAGTGGGAAGAGGTTGGGGATTGGTTAAAGAATACTCCTTACAATTTTTTATTAGAAAATGAAGATTGGGATAAGGCTTTATGGGAGCATTTAAATAAGGAACTTCAAAATATAAGAAGAAACATAAGGGATAAAATTTTTGAAAGTTTACTTCTCTGGGATTTTTATTTTTATAATTTAAAAGCTTCTATACATCAAATTAATAAGGAAACTGATTGGGAAGTTTTATATCCTATAAATTTTCCTGAAAGATTTTATCAAGAATCTAAATTTATTTACCAAAGAGCTATTAAAATTTGGGAAGAGACAAATGATATCTTTGAGGTAGATTTGTTTTTAGACTTACAAAATATTTTGATTTCTGAAAGTTTTCTTGAGAATTTAGGAAATAGAAATCTCTATTCTTTCTTTAATTTTAGAAACAGATTACTACTTATTGAAATTCTCTATAGAGCAACAAACTTGGGAAAAAGATGGGAAGAAATTGAAAAAGCAGGAATTTTACAAGTTAAGTATGGAATTGATTTTAAATATTTATATTCTTTATCAATGAATCAATGGCCTGAATTTTTTAGTGGAAAATATAGAGATTTTACAAAAGAGTTAATTGAAAAAAAAGAGGATATAGATTTTCTAATTGAGAAGTTTGTTTTTGAATTTTTGAAGAAGAATTTTTCGAAAGTAGTAAGTGGTCCTGAAGTTGTTTTATATTACTTTTATAATAAATACTTAGAGGGAAAGGAATTAATATCTATTTTGAAATTGAAGAGAAATAAAATTCCCTTTAATTTATGGGAAAAGAGGTTTTTAAAGATAAATGTCTGAGGGAAGAATTGCGATTATAGGTTTTAAAGATTTAATAGAGATTTTTAAAATTTTTGGAGTGGAGACCTTTAGTGTTAAGAATGGTTTACAAGCTCTGGATGTCTTTAAAAATCTCTCCGAAAAGGAGTATAAACTTATAATAATCTTGGAGAGCGTCTCTCAAAAAATTTTAGAGCAAAAGACAAAGAAGAGAATCCTTATTCTTCCTGATACTTTTTCTCATATTAATTTGGGGATGGAAATCATAAGAAAAAATATTGAAAGGGTATTGGGAGTAGATATCTTAGCAGAAGGAGAGGGATACTATGAAAGGAAAAATTATTAGGGTAGCAGGTCCTTTAGTTATAGCTAAGGGACTTGCCGATGTTAAGATGTATGAAATGGTAAGAGTGGGAAATTTGGAGCTTTTTGGTGAAATTATTGGATTAGATAAAGATACCGCAGCAATTCAAGTTTATGAAGAAACTCAAGGAATAGGCCCAGGAGAACCCGTATATCCTTTAGGAGAACCCTTAAGTGTAGAATTAGGTCCAGGTATTATTGGACAGATATATGATGGAATTCAAAGGCCTTTAACCCAATTGGCCTTAAAAACTGGAGATTTTTTAAGTAGAGGTCTTTCTCTTCCTGCATTAGATAGAGAGAAAAAATGGGATTTTGAGGCAAGGGTTAATAAGAGAGAATATGTAGAAGGAGGAGATATCTTGGGAATTGTTCCAGAGACTTCTGCATTAGAGCATAGGATCCTCTTACCTCCAAATCTTAAGGGAAAGATCTTAGATATTAAAAGGGGAAGTTTTACAGTAGAAGAAACAATAGGTATCCTTGAGGATGAAAAGGGAAATAAAGTTGAATTAAAATTAATGCATAAGTGGCCAGTAAGATATCAGAGACCTGTAAAAGAGAAGAGAACTCCAGTTATTCCTTTAATCACAGGGCAACGGGTTTTAGATACCTTCTTCCCTTTAGTTAAAGGGGGAACTGCTTGTGTTCCTGGCCCCTTTGGAAGTGGTAAAACTATAATACAGCATCAATTGGCAAAATGGGCTGATACAGAAGTAGTGGTATATATTGGGTGTGGTGAAAGGGGAAATGAAATGACAGAAGTTCTTATAGAATTTCCAGAGCTAAAGGATCCAAGAACTGGGAAGCCTCTGATGGAAAGAACAGTATTAATTGCCAATACTTCTAATATGCCTGTTGCTGCAAGAGAAGCATCAGTATTTACAGGTATAACCATTGCAGAATATTTTAGAGATATGGGCTATCATGTATCATTAATGGCTGATTCTACATCTCGTTGGGCAGAGGCAATGCGTGAAATTTCTGGAAGATTAGGAGAAATGCCAGGAGAAGAGGGTTATCCTGCTTATCTTGCATCAAGAATTGCAAGCTTCTATGAGAGGGCAGGTTTAGTTTACTGTCTTGGAAGAGATAAAAGAGTTGCCTCTATTAGCATTATTGGAGCAGTTTCTCCCCCAGGTGGAGACCTCTCGGATCCAGTGGTTCAAGCTACTTTAAGAGTAACTAAGGTATTTTGGGGATTAGATGCACGTCTTGCCTTTGCAAGACATTTTCCAGCTATAGATTGGCTTATTAGTTATTCCCTTTATGTAGAGCCTGTTTCTGAATATTGGAGAGAAAACATTTCTGAGGATCTATATGAGCTTAGACAGGTCTCAATGGCTATTTTACAAAGGGAAGCAGAACTTCAGGATATCGTAAGACTTGTGGGGATGGAGGCATTATCTCCCCATGATAGATTGATTTTAGAAGTAGCAAGGTCCATTAGGGAGGACTTTTTACATCAAAATGCTCTTCATGAAGTGGATACTTATACTTCTCCCAAAAAGCAATATCTTATGTTAAGAAATATTATAAACTTCTATAGAAAGGCAAGTAGAGTTCTTGATTCAGGAATTGATTTAGAAACTATTTTAAAACTTTCAGAGAGGGAGAAAATTTCCCAGATGAAATATATTCCTGAAAAAGATATTCATAAATTAGAGGAACTTACTGATTTAATCGATAGAAAATTAGAGGAATTAAGGGAGGGAATAAAGCAATATGCCTAAGGAATATACATCTATATCAAGAATAAGCGGACCCTTAGTCTTCGTAGAAAATGTTGAAAATGTTAAATATGGTGAGTTGGTGGAAGTTAAGCTAAGTTCTGGAGAAATACGACAAGGTCAGGTTCTTGAGGCTTACGAAGGAGCAGCCTTGATTCAGATGTTTACCAGTACTCAAGATCTCTCCCTTAAGGGAATGAGGGTTAAATTTTTGGGGCATGTTTTAGAGATAAATCTTTCACCAGCAATATTAGGAAGGACCTTTGATGGATTAGGAAGGCCTCGAGATGGAGGTCCATCTATTATTCCTGAAAAAAGGAGAGATATAAACGGAAGCCCTATAAATCCATATTCTCGATCATATCCTTCAGAATTCATTCAGACAGGTATTTCTGCTATTGATGGGATGAACACCTTAGTTAGGGGGCAGAAATTACCTATATTTTCAGGTGCAGGTCTTCCCCATGCTACTTTAGCAGCCCAGATTGCAAGACAAGCGAGGCTATTGAATGAAGAAGAGAAGTTTGCAGTGGTTTTTGGAGCTCTTGGTATTACCTTTGAGGAAGCAAATTTTTTTATAGAGGAATTTAGAAAAACAGGAGCTTTAGAAAGATCAGTATTATTCATAAATCTTGCCGATGATCCAGTAATTGAAAGAATCGCAACTCCAAGATTTGTTTTAAGTTGTGCAGAATATTTAGCCTTTGATTTGGATATGCATGTTTTAGTTATAATTTCAGACATGACCAATTATGCGGAAGCATTAAGAGAAGTGTCTGCTGCAAGAAAGGAGATCCCAGGGAGAAGAGGATATCCAGGATATCTTTATACAGATCTTGCTACTTTATATGAAAGAGCAGGAAGAATTAAAGGAAAAAAAGGTTCTATAACATTAATTCCCATTCTTACCATGCCAGAAGATGACAGAACTCATCCTATACCTGATCTTACAGGATATATAACTGAAGGGCAGATTTTCCTAAGTAGAGATCTCCATAGAAGGGGAATTTATCCCCCTATTGATGTTTTACAATCTCTTTCTCGACTTATGAGGGGAGGAATAGGTGAGGAAAGGACAAGAAAAGATCATGGAGATCTCTCAAACCAGTTATATGCAGCACACTCCAGAGGGGTAGAAGCAAGGGAATTGGCAGTTGTTTTAGGAGAATCTGCATTAACTGAGGAGGATATTTTGTTTTTAAGATTTGCCCAAGAATTTGAAGAAAAATTTATAAAGCAAGGAGAATATGAGAATAGAAGTATATTTGAAACCTTGGATTTGGGATGGAAATTATTACGAATGCTTCCAAAGAGCTCATTAAAGAGAATAAGACCAGAATATTTAGAAGAGTTCTTGGGGAAAGAATAGTATGCCATTAAAGGTAAATCCCAACAGAATGGAGCTGTTAAGATTAAAAAGGAGATTAGTTGTAGCTCGAAGGGGACATAAACTTCTTGAAGATAAATTGGAAGGTCTAATACAGAAATTTTTGGAAGAAGTAAAGAATTATAAAGAATTAAGAGAGGAGATTTCAGAAAAATTTTTGTCCTTTTTATCCGCAGGATCTTTTACTTTTTTAAAAATACCCTCTTTTGTCTGGAAAGACCTAGTTCTAATAAATGAAGGAGAGACCCTTTTAAAAGAAAAAATTATAAAAGAGATGAATATACCTATTCCTATAGTGGAGATAGAACATATTTATTTCCCAAAATATAGTTTTCTTAGTATACCTTCTTCTTTAGATTCTTTGGTCCTCCAATGGGAGGAACTTTTAGAAGGATTAATAAATTTGGTAAATAAAGAAAAGGAACTTTTGTCTCTTTCTGAAGAGATCGAGAAGACAAAGAGAAGGGTAAATGCATTGGAATATAAACTTATACCACAACTCGAAGAGACAGTAAAATATATAACAACAAAATTAGAGGAATTAGAAAGAAGTAATTTTGTAAGACTTCTTAGATTAAAAGAAGGTTAATGCTAAATAAATTAGTATGGAAAGAAATAGACTTATCTTCTCTTCTTCATAATTTTTCTATCTTAAAAGATAAGGTAGGAAAAAATATAGAAGTTATTCCTGTGGTTAAAGCTGATGCCTATGGACATGGAGCAAGGGTAATAAGTAAATTTTTGGCTGAGAAGGGAGTCAAAAATTTTGCAGTTGCTATAATTGAGGAAGGAATAGAACTTAGAAATTGTGGAATAGAAGGAAAAATATTAGTCCTTTCTCCCCAATTTTTAGATTCAATTTCTTATTTGGTAAATTATAATTTAACCCCTGTTGTTTCTTCATTGGAATTTTTATCTGCTTTAGGAAAATATGTTTTTTCCCAAAATATAGAGTTTTCTTTTCATTTAGGGATAGATACAGGAATGGGTAGAGAAGGATTGATGTTAGGAGATTTAGATAAAGCCTTAAAGATAATAGAAAAATACCCAAGCTTAAAATTGGAAGGTTTATCTTCTCATTTATCAAGCTCTGAAAATAAGTTTGATATATACAATGAGAGACAAGGGGAAATTTTTGAAAAGGCTTACAATAAATTGAAAAAATTAGGCTATAACATCTTCTGCCATTTTGCAAATACAGGCGCCATTTTTAATTTTCCCGATTTTTATTATCATGGAGTAAGACCTGGAATTGCTCTTTATGGATATGGGGATGATAACTTAATACCTGTAATGTCTGTCAAAGCAAGAATTACATTAATAAAAGAGGTTCCAAAGGATTGGGGAATTGGATACAATCATACTTATACTACAAAGTCTCCTACTTTAATTGCTATTATTCCTATGGGGTATGCAGATGGATATAGAAGAGATTTTTCTAATAAGGTTCATGTGATAATAAAAGACAAACTTTTTCCTGTTATCGGAAGGGTTTCCATGGATCAATTTGTAGTAGATATTTCCTCTGACCCGTCTATAAAAATAGGAGACCTGGTAATAATTCTAGGAAGAAGTGGAGATTTGGGTATTGATGCTGAAAAACTTGCCTCTTTAGCAAATACTATACCCTATGAGATATTAACTACCTTTGGTATGGCAAAGAGATTGGGATGTATTTATAAATATGAGGAAAAAATTCTCTCAGAAGCAACTCTTTAATTAAAGATTTTTATTTTTGATTAGCTCTTGAACAAAATTAATTTCTTCTTCTCTATTTTTTATCTTTCCCTCTAAATATCCTATAAAAATACTCTTTAACAATTCTCCTATAATTCTCCCTTCTTTTACTCCAAGATTAATAATATCCTTTCCTCTCAAATGGGGAAATTTTTTTTCTTTAAGTTCCTTTATCTTTAAAAGGATTTGAGATTTCTTATTATCTTGAGTTGACAAAGCCATAAATAATATTAATTCCAAGGGAAGCTCAATGATCTCTTCTAAAGTTTTTTTATCCAAGTTTTTATCAATATATTCAAAATAGTTATTTACTAAGAATATAATCTTGTAAGAAAAATGATATTCTTTTAACCAGTTTATAGCTTTATCCCTTTCGACCTCTCTTAAAAGATTTAAAATCTGAAGACTAATTTGATCTAACTTTTCTTCTTTTCTGAGCTCTTTATTTATCTCTTCAAAATTAGAAGGCAATTTTCTCATGGGAAGAATATAAGGTAAGGCTTCTAATTCTTCTAATCTTATCCAAACCTTTTCAGGTATAGGTTCTTTTAATATTAATAAAATTTCCTCCTTTATCCTCTCTTTACTTAGTTTTTTTAAAAATCCTTGCCCTATTGCATCCTTTAACAATTCAAAGGTTTTTTCCTCAAAATTAAAATTTAACCTCTTTTCCAATCTGATTCCCCTTAAGATTCTTGAAGGATCTTCAATAAAGCTTAAATTATGAAGTACTCTTAATTCTTTTCTTGATAAATCCTCAAGACCCCCATAGAGATCAATAATTTCTAACCATCTATCAGGATTTAAGGAAAGTGCTAAGGTGTTTATGGTAAAGTCTCTTCTCTTTAAATCTAACCAGAAGGAACTTTTCTCAACCTGGGGTAAAGCTCCTGGTGCTTCATAATATTCTTGTCTTGCACTGGCAATATCAATTTTACTTCTATTTTCCAATATAATCTCCGCAGTTCCAAATTGTTCATGAACTCTAATTTTCCCTTTAAGTTTACCTAATAAACCGTCAAGAAAAGGCTTTATATCTCCCTCAACCACAATATCTAAATCCATATTGGGGTATTGTAATAATAAATCTCTCACAAAACCTCCTACTGCATATATGGAAACATTGAGTTGAGAGGATATGTTTCTAATATTTTGCAATATTTCCCACCAAAGGGAATCTTTAAGAAGATCCTCACTTAAAATTGCTATGTTTCCTAAAGGTAAGGGAAGATGGTTTCTCATAAAATGAAATTTTAATATATCCTGTCTTGTTATAATCCCTAAGATTTTCCCATTTTTTACTACAGGAACCCTCCCAATATCCTTTTCCACAAATAATTGCTCGATAAAAGATAGGGGAGTATCAGGATCTACTGTTATTACAGGCTTTGACATAAAGGATTTTACCTTTCTTTTTGACAACTTCATATTTATAGCTTTTTCCACATCCCTTCTACTAATTATTCCCACCAACTTATCTTTATCTAATACACATAATCCTCCATACCCATATCGGATCATAATTTTATGGGCTTCAGAGATAGTTGCATCTTGAGGTATAGTTTCTACAGGATAGGACATTACATTTTTAGCTAAAAGGTTATAGGGAAGTAACTTTTTAAGTTTTCCTCTTAAATAGTTTTCTATTTCTTTTAAATTCTGGTTCGTTAAAACTACAGTGGATGCTGTGGGATGTCCTCCTGGATTAAATTCCTTTAATAGTTCCAAGAGATTTATCTTGACAGTTCTTGATCTTCCCATTAAATACAACTTCTCCTTAATCTTTAGAAGAATGAATAAGGCATCTGCATTTTTTTCATCCAATAATAAATGGGCTAAAATAGAGAGCCCCTCAATATATTTTTCCTTTTCTAAGGAAACCCATAAAATTTTATAGCCACTTATATCCTCTTCTTTTGTATTTTGAAGCATGTCATTTAAAAGATTTCTTTGGTCGTCAGTTAATCTTTCTCTATTGTAATAATTAATGATACTTAAATTTGCACCCCTTTCTAATAAATAAGCACATACTTTAAGATCTCGTGGGGTGGTTGTAGAAAAGGTAAATCCACCTGTATCTTGATATATTCCAAGAGCAAAAATAGTAGCTTCAATGGGATCTATAGGTATATTATTTTTGATAATTAATTCCACCAAAAGAGTCGTTGTAGCTCCAACCTCTTCTATATATTCTTTATCTCCTTTAATATCTCCTGATTTATGGTGATCATAGATCTCTATATATGGTCTTTCTTCTCCTTCAAGTAATTTCTGGAAGTCTTTTTCTAATCTATTCAACCAATGATTATCTACAAGAATAACCTTTTCCACCTTCTCTGGTGGTTTCTCCTGAAATTTTAAAAAATCTTTATATAAAGAATAAAATTCATAAACCTTCCTTTCCATGCTTCTACTTGGTATAACCAATGCTTGAGGAAAAAGTTTTTTCCCTGCATACAAAGAGGCCAAGGCATCAAAATCTAAATAATTATGAGAAAATATTACTTGCATGATATATTATAAATTGAAAAGTCTAAATTTTCTTTTAGAAGAGCTCTAACCAATAAGATTTCCCCAGAAGGGAGTAGTGAAATTTACCCCAATAACTTCAACTTCTTGTTGTAATATTAACCAAACTGCTAAAGTACTATCTAATCCTACTGATAATAAGGCTAAAGCTCTAACTTTCTTATCCTTCATAGCTTATTAACTGTTTCTTGATCTAATCTTTTAATTACCTCTAAAATTAAATTTTTTGCAGTTAAAAAATCATCTAAGTGAATAATACCAGCATGGGAATGAATATATCTTGCAGGAACACCTATTACTATTGAAGGAACCCCTTTAGCATTTATATGAATTCTACCACCATCGGTTCCTCCCCTTTCCAATACTGAAAACTGTAAAGGAATATTTAAAGTTTTTGCAGTTTCTATAAATAATCTTCTGAGATTACTATTGGGAATCATAGTGGCATCATATAGAATTAATGAAGGTCCCTTTCCTAGGGATATAGGTTTTTCCTGTTCTGTTCCTGGAACATCTGTAGCAATGTCTGATTCCAAGATAATTCCTACATCGGGATTTATTAGATAAGAACTTGTGGTTGCTCCCCTTAAGCCCACCTCCTCCTGAACGGTAAAACTTACGTATATTGTATTGGGATGGAGTAAATTGTGTAATTCCCTAAGTATCTCTATTCCCAAAGCACATCCTACTCTGTCATCCCATGCCTTTCCTAAAAGAAGTTTATTATTATATAAAGGAGTAAACTCGCTTTGAGG
Organism: uncultured Dictyoglomota bacterium; assembly: GCA_964612975.1. Lineage (GTDB taxonomy): Bacteria > Dictyoglomota > Dictyoglomia > Dictyoglomales > Dictyoglomaceae > NZ13-RE01. The sequence continues at coordinate 202,064 of CAZTGC010000001.1, forward strand.
AATGATGGGATCTCCAGGAGAAACCCCCATTTCCTTTGCCTCTTCCTCACTTTTTGCTCCGATATCAATATACATATCCTTCTTTTCTAAGACCTTCTTCCTTTCCTCCTCTGTTAAGATATGAGGTGGCTTTGATCCAATAACCCCAATAATATCTCCTTTAATGGTTTTTATTATCACCCTTTGGGATAATAATACTTGATCCCACCAACCCCCTAATGGCAAGAATTTTATAAATCCGTCCTTGGTAATACTTTTCACCATAAAACCTATCTCATCCATATGAGCTGATAACATTATCTTTGGAGATTCTTTTTCTCCTTCTTTTCTTACAATTAGACTACCTAATCTATCCTCTAAAATTTCCCCAAGGGGCTCTACATATTTCCTAATTAGTTCCCTTATGTCCTTCTCATATCCAGGAACTCCACTTGTTTCTGTAATTTCCTTTAACATCTTCATTAGATTTTCCATCTTTATTTTTCTCCCCTCTCTAATATTTCTATAGGATATCCTTCTTTCTTTATTTTATCAACTAATCTATCTATTTGAGAAAAATCTTTTGTTTCTAAGGTAATATCTACGATGGTCTCTCCAATGGGAAAAAGGGGATCTGCTCTATCGTGATGAATAGAAACAATATTTGCCTTCTCCTTAGCGATAATTTCTAAAATTTTTGAAAGGCGACCCGGTATATCTAAAACCTTTATACGTAAGTGGATTAATCTTCCTGAGTGAATTAATCCAAATTCAAGAACTCTTGAAAGAAGACTTACGTCAATATTTCCTCCACTTAATATTAAAACAATTTTCTTTTCTCTGATGTTTTGATAATTCCTTAATAGTGCTGATAGGGATACTGCTCCTGCACCTTCCACTAAGGTTTTTGCCCTCTCTAATAGAAGTAGAATTCCTTGAGCGATTTCCCTCTCATCTACTAAAAATATATCATCAAGGTATTTTTCTAATATTTTTTTTGTTAACTCACCTTCTTTCTTTACTGCTATACCATCGGCAATAGTTGAGTAAGGTTTATTCTCTATTTTAATATTTTTAAAACTTTCATAGTATGAAGGAAAGGCAAGGGTTTGGACCCCATAAATTTTAACCTTTGGTTTTTGCTCCTTTATTGCAATAGATATACCACTTGCCAATCCCCCACCACCTATGGGAAGTATTATCGCTTCTAAATCGGGAAGGTCATGAAGAATTTCTAAACCAATAGTTCCCTGACCAGCAATAACTAAAGGATCATCAAAGGGATGAACAAAAATCAAGTTATCTTCCTTTGCTTTCTTTAAAGCATACTTATATGCCTCATCATATAAAGAACCATAAAGAATTACATTTGCAGAATAACCTTTTGTTGAGAGAACTTTAACTAGAGGGGTATTTTCAGGCATAACAATAGTTGTAGGGATAGAAAATGCTTTTCCTGCAAAGGCAACTCCTTGGGCATGATTTCCTGCCGAAGAGGCAATAATTCCCTTTATCTTTTTATCCAGTTGACTAATAACATTGATGGCACCTCTTATCTTAAAGGAACCTGTTTTTTGAAAATTTTCATACTTTAAAAAAACTTCCCTTTGAGTAATCTCGCTAAAGGTTTGAGAGAAACTTAAAGGGGTCGTATGGATCCAAGGAAAAATTCTTTCGAGGGCGTCCTTGACCTCTTTTAAACTGATCATCTTTATCACCTCTTTATTAAAAATCCTTTATCAGTGAATCTACATATTCTTATTTTACATCCTAAATTAGAGGAAATATAATTTTTGACTATATTTAATTTATTTTTGTCTTCAAATAATGCAAAGATGCTTGAGCCTGTTCCCGAGAGGGAAACATAAGGAGAAAATTCCTGTAATCTTTCTTTTAGATCCTTTAATAGAGGATAATTTCTAAATACTATATCCTCAAAAAAGTTATAGGGTTTTGGAAGTTTTTTGTTTTTAATTTCTTCAATAATATAATCCCAATCTAAATGACAACCTAAGCTATTTGGATCAATCTGAGAATATATACTTTTTGTATCAATTCCAAAAGGTGGGGTTATTAATAGTACATAATACTTAGGTAGTTTAGGAATTTTCGTTATTTTTTCTCCCTTTCCTTCTGCTAAAGAGATTCCTCCATATAGAAAAAAGGGAACATCAGAACCTAATTTTGTACCTATTTTAACAAGTTCATTCCTCTCAAGTTCTGTATTAGTTAGTAAATTAAGAACAAATAAAATACTTCCTGCGTTGGAACTTCCGCCTCCTAAACCCCCCTGAATTGGGATTCTTTTTAAATGGTAAATATATAATCCAATTTTTATCTTTGTTTCCTCTATAAAGCTTTTATATGCTTTATATATTAAATTTTCCTCTAGAGGAATTTTATAATTTGAGTTTAATAGAAAATAAGGATAGGGAAGGGGTTTTACTATTAAGAAATCTGAAAGATCAATATTTTGTAAGACTATTTTGACATTATGATAGTTATCAGGTCTTTTGTTAATTACGTCAAGGAATAAGGTTATCTTAGCATAGGAGTAAACTTTTAGTATCATATTTAAAGATAAAATTACTTAAATCAACATAATTTTCCAAGGATAAATTTTCTGCTCTTTCTTTAAAATCTATATTTAATTTTTTAAAAATCTCTTCCCAGGGATATAAGGGGAATTCTCTTTTTAGATTATTTATAAGATACTTTCTTCTACATTTAAAAGAGGATTTTATAAGTCTAAAAAATAATTCTGTATCTCTTATCCTATCTAATTTGGGAGAAAATTTAAATTTTAATAAAAGGGAATCCACTTCTGGGGCTGGAAAAAAGAAATGAGAAGGCACAGAACAGATAACCTCTACTTTATAGGTTAATTCTAACAAAAGAGATAAAGGACTAAACTTTTTGCTTCCTGGTTTTGACATAATTCTTTCTGCCATTTCTTTTTGGAGCATAAGTATCATTAAATCTGCGTATGGCCCCTTTTTTAAGTATTCACCCAAAAAACTTCCTGATACATAATAGGGTAGGTTTCCAAAAATTTTAAAGGGTTTTTCTATAATTGAAGATAAATCTATTTTCAATATATCTTCTATTATTATCTCTATATTCTTAAAATCTTTTACAATCTCCCTTAAAATTTTTTCAAATCTCTTATCGATCTCAACAGCAATTACCTTTTTTGAATATTTTTCTAATTCTACAGTTAAAGTTCCTACCCCTGCTCCTATCTCTAAGATCGTATCAGTTTTTTTTAATTCACCATAGGATATTATTTTTTCTATGATATTTTTATTTACTAAAAAGTTCTGCCCTAAACTTTTCTTTAAAAAAATTTTATTTTTGCTGAGAATTGAAATTAATACCTCTCTATCTGCTAAATCCATTTTAACTAATTCTTTCCAATATATATACAGTTATTTTTCTTCTCCCAAAATTTATTACCTCTCTTCTTGTGGGATAGAGTAGATCAATTCTATATTTCTTAATTGCTCCTCCCGTATCTCCTGCAATAGCAAATCCATAGTTAGGGATATATAATGGAGTTCTAAGGGGAATATATTTTGGATCTACCGCAACAATCCCTTTTATTGCTTTCCATCCAAGGGCTGTTATATCATCTACCCCATTTCCTTCCCATGGATAATATGCCGTTGCTGTCAGAATCAGAGACTTTTTTACTCTAAAGGTTGCAGAGGTAAGTTTAAGATTCTTTAATACAGGGGATGTTATTTCATAAATTGTAGTATCCTTTTTAACTAAAACTTTTCTATTTAATAATTTTTTTTCTTCCAACTTTTTGTTAATGTATAATAACTTCCATTCCTCTTCTATTTTTCCTTCTTTTCCTAGGCTTATTCTCTTTTCTTGGTATTGCTTTCCGTAATAGACCTTAAGTATCATTTCAGGTTTTTCTATAATATATTTTTTAATTTTTTTGTCTTCAACCCTATCTATCTTTATTGTTTTAAGATTGGGATAAAGAGGAGTTCTCGTAGGAGGTGTAATTCTATCCTTTTTATTTATTTTTATATTATTTTCCTTTAAAATTTCCCATACAAACTTTGCTTTGGTTTTAACCTTCATCCTCTTTGTATTACCATCGATTATTGTTATTTCATGAGGAGGTTTAATCAGTCTTGAAGGGTCAAAATAAAATTCATTGATTAAACCATTACTATTTCCTATTAAAAAATTAACGGTTAATATCATAAATAAAATTTTCTTTCTCATTTTGGGACCACCTTTTTAAAGAAATGTTTTCCAACCCTAAAAATCAAAGCTTTTTCAATATTCAATTCTAAATTTGCATCTAAAATCTTTTCTCCATCAATCTCTACTGCTCCTTGAGATATTAATCTTCTTGCCTCACTATTACTTTTTACTGCTCCTATAAGATTCAAAAGTTTTACAATCCAAATTTTTCTCTCATTCACTATATATTCTTCTACTTCTTCTGGTAATTCCCTTTGTCTAAAGATCCGTTCAAATTCCTCTTCTGCCTTTTTACTCTCTTCTTCTCCATGATACATTCTTACGATTTCTCTTGCTAATCTTGCCTTTACATCACGAGGGTGTAATACGTCATCCTTGAGACCTTTTTCTATTTTCTCTATCTCATCCTTGGGAAGATCTGTCGCCAATTGAAAATATCTTATTAGAAGTTCATCAGGAATAGACATTATTTTCCCATACATACTATTAGGTGGTTCTGTAAGTCCAATATAATTTCCAAGACTTTTACTCATTTTTTGTTTTCCATCTAGTCCTTCTAATATGGACATAAGCATTGCAACTTGTGGTTCTTGTCCAAATTCCTTTTGAATCTCTCTTCCCACTAGAAGATTAAATTTTTGGTCTGTACCCCCTAATTCAATATCTGCATTTATAGCAACAGAGTCATAGGCTTGTAGTAATGGGTATAATACTTCATGAAGATATATGGGTTTATTTTCCCTAAATCTTAGAGAAAAATCATCTCTTTCTAATATTCTTGCGATGGTATATTTAGAGAGAAGATTTATTACGTCTTCCAATTTTATTTTTTCAAACCATTCTTCTTGATATCTAATCTCTGCTTTAGATATATCTAAAATTTTTCCAACCTGTTCCTGATAGGTTAAAGAATTTTTCTTTACCTCCTCAGGAGATAAAGGTTTTCTTGTTTCTGATCTTCCTGATGGATCTCCAATTCTCGCTGTGAAATCACCAATAATAAAAACTACTTGATGACCTAATTCCTGAAATTGTTTCATCTTTCTTAAAACTACTGCATGTCCTAAATGTAAATCTGGAGCAGATGGATCTGCGCCCAGTTTTACCCTTAACGGCCTTCCTTCTTTTCTTGCTTTTTTAATCTTTTCTTCCAATCCATCTTCAGGAATTATTTCCACAATATTAGTCATTAATAAAGAGAGTTCTTCTTCTATACTTAATTTATTATTCATTTTTTCTCTCCCTTTCCAAAAAACTTCATCTTTATATAGGGATTTCTATCGATATAAATCAGAATGGGAAGACCAATTAGATAAGTTACCACTGCTTCTCCTATGGCAATATAGATGACATTCAGCAAATAAGGAATCTTAAAAAAGGCATGAAGATATAAACTTACCCCAAGGGCATTTACTATAATTGGAGGAAGAGGAGCCAAATAAATCTTTGGCATTTTATATGTTAAATACCCTGCTATTAATGTACATAGACTTCCAAAAATAATATCAATCCATCCTGCAGGGCTAAAAAAATTTGCCACGAAACAACCTAAAAATAATCCCGGAATTGCTAAGAAATCTATAAAGGGAAATACTGTAAGAAACTCCGAAATTCTAAATTGTATAGGTCCATAACTTATTGCACTAAAAATTAGGGTTAAAACAATATATATACTTGCATATATTGCTATTCTTGCTAAAGTTTTTGAAGACAAAAGGCCACCTCCTTTTGGATTCTTTTCATTTTTCTTTTTATAGACTTATCCCTTGAAGTGGATGCTACTAAAAGTAAGTCCATATCATTCACTCGAAAGGGCATTATTACAATCCTTTCTAAATTTCCATTTAATGATAATTCTTGTATTTTATCATTCTCTAAAGAATTTTCAAATAAGTTTTTACTTTCTTTATAAATTAGAGAAATAAATGCTCCTAAAATCTCTGATAGATTTTCTTCTAAACTACTTTTTAAAACTAATCCTTCAAAGGAGGTAAGAATTAAAAAAGAAAAACGTTCCTCTCTACATTTATTAGAAAAATTATAATCTAATAAACTGGAATTCATATTAACCCCCTATAGATTTAATTCTTTTGAAATACTCTTCATTGCAGACAAGCCTATACCTATAAATTCATCTAAGTTTAAACCAAGCTCTTCGCAGGATTTTATCTGTTCTCTATTTGCTCCCCGTGCAAAACTCTTTTCTTTAAATTTTTTTAATATGAATTCTGTATCTAACGGATCTAATCTTTTATCAGGATGGACTAAGGCGGACGCTACAATCAAACCTGTTAGAGGATCAATAGCATATAATGCCTTCGCCAATAAGCTATTTCTTGGAAATCCATGAATTTCATTATGGGCTTTTATAGCTTCAATCATTTCTGATGGGAGATTATATGGTTTCAATATTTCTTCTGATAAAAGACTATGTTTTTCTGGCTCTTTTTCCGTTAGTTCATAATCTATATCATGAAGTAGCCCTGTTATTCCCCAAAGTTCTTCGTTCCCATTTAGGCGTCTTGCAAGAGCTTTCATTATAGCCTCTGTGGCTAACATGTGTTTTATTAAATTATTATTTTTTACATATTTTTTTAATAAGTTTAGAGCTTCCTCTCTTGTCATGGATATTCTCCTAATATGGTAAAACCCATATCTCAGTTGACTTAGGCAAAATTTCTTTACTAATTTCGGCTTCCCTTTCGGTTAATCTTTTTATAGGATATTTTATGAGAGAAAGAAAACTTTCAACAGAGGCCAAATCAAACTTTAAATTAGAAGTTTTATAATGCATAGGAAGCACAATCTTAGGATTAACCTTTTCTACTATTTCTAATGCTTGATTTGCATCTATAGTATAAACTCCTCCAACTGGAATACAAAGAATATCTATTTCTCCCAATTTTTCTGCTTGTTCCTTTGTTAAAACATGTCCTAAATCTCCTAAATGAGCTATAGTTATTTCGTCTATTTTAAAAACAAAGATTTGATTTTCTCCTCGCTTAGAACCTAAGGATTCATCATGATAGGAATCGATACTCCTAATCTTTATTCCCAATTCTTCTTTCTCTACAATTCCCTTTAAGGTTGTAAATTTTCCTTTTAAAAGCTCTATCGCATTATGATCAAAATGTTCATGGCTTGTAGTAACGATGTTAGGTTCTATATCAGGAATAGGATATCCTATAGATTTATCAAAGGGATCTGTTAACACCTTTATGCCATCTTTACTTGTAAATAAAAAACATGAATGTCCATACCATCTTATTCTCATTTTTCTCCCTCCCTTTACATTCTTTCTGGAGAGGAGATGCCAAGAATTTTTAATCCATCATTAATAATTATTCTAACACTATCTACTAAATTAAGTCTTGCTAAGGTTAATTTTCTATCCTCTGTTAGTACACGGCATGAATCATAAAAGGTGTGAAAAGCAGTAGCAAGCTCTAAAAGGTAATGAGGTAGAAGATGTATTTCCAATGTCCTTATAATATCTCTTAATTTATCAGGATATCTCATTAACAAAATTAAAAGTTCCTTTTCTTTCTTATCTTTTAATAAAGTTAAATTTTCAGAATCTAAATCCTCAAGATTTATATTCTTTTCTTTCGCCTGTCTCAATATACTACAACATCGAGCATGGGCATACTGAACATAATAAACGGGATTATCTACCGCTTGTTTCTTAGCTAATTCAATATCAAAATCTAATTGGCTATCTGCGCTCCTTAATAAGAAGAAAAATCTTATAGGATCTTTACCTACCTCTTCTTGTACTTCCCCTAAGGTTATAAAATCTCCTGTCCTTTTTGAAATCTTTACTTCTTCTTTTCCTCTGAGAAGTCTTACCATTTGAACCAAAATAACATCTAAAATATCAGGAGAAAAACCAAGAGCTTGTAAAGAAGCCTCCACTCTTTTAACATGAGCATGATGATCGGCACCCCAGACATCTATTATCCAGTCAAATCCTCTCTTAATTTTGTCAAAATGATATGCGATATCTGCTAAAAAGTAAGTGGGAGAGCCATCTCTCTTTACTAAAACTCTATCATTTTCATCACCAAATTTTGTTGATGAGAACCAAATGGCAGAGTCCTTTGTATAAATATATCCCTTTTTCTTAAGAATCTCTAATACTTCATTTAATTTTCCATCTCTATGCAAACTTCTCTCACTAAACCAACAGTCATACTCTACCCCAAAATCTTGTAGAGTTTTTTTAATATTTTCTAACATTTTATTTAGAGCATATTCTCTAAAGAATTCCTTTTTTTCCTTTTCATCCATTGCATCAATTTTTCCCTTTTCATTTAATAATTCATAGGCTAAATCCTTTAGATATTCTCCTCTATAACCTTCTTTTGGGAATTCATAATTTATTCCTTGAATTTCCAAGTATCGTGAATATAAAGATTCTCCTAAAAGATCAATTTGGTTTCCTGCATCATTTATATAAAATTCCTTTTCTGCATTCCATTCTACCCTCCTAAAAAGATTTACGAGAGAATCTCCAATAACTACTCCTCTTGCATGAGCGATATGCATAGGACCTGTAGGATTAATACTTCCAAATTCTATTTGTATTTTTTTATAAGTATTAGGTATTTTTACAAAGTTATCTAAATCTTTTCTAATATACTTTATAACATCTATTAGAAGTTGATCGGAAATGAAAAAATTAATAAAGCCAGGTCCTGCAATCTCAATCTTTTCAAAAATATCCTCTGTTTTCAGACTATCAACTAATTCACAGGCAATCTCTAAAGGAGGCTTTTTATTCTTCTGTGCCACTAATAATGGAAGAGGAGTAGAATAGTCTCCAAACTCCTTTTGCTTTGGGATCTCAATTACTACTTCTATTCCATTTACATTTAATCCTCTTTCGCCCAAATCCTTAAGAGCATCTTCTAAAATCTTTCTGATTTTCTCCCTTATCATTTTAATCTCCCTCAAATATTTCTTTAATTAATACTTAAATTGTATCTAAAATATACTCCAGAATTCTATTAAAGGCAAGAATTATATCTTTAGAATGTGTTAAAACTTAGCAATGTAGCTTATTATTAGCCATTGACTTTACTTAGTCACAAATATAAAATCTTAATTAAAATGAATCTAACTTTGTTAGGCGACTTATATAAAAAAGCAAGGTCCTTTCCTGATGCACCCGGAGTATATATCTTTAAGGATGCAAAAGGGAAGATTATTTATGTTGGAAAATCAAAATCTTTAAAAAAAAGAGTTCTTTCTTATTTTAAAGATAATTCTCCTAAAAATATCCTTCTTTTAAAGAGAGCTCAAAGTTTAGATTATATAATAACAGATTCTGAAACTGAAGCCTACATATTGGAATCTATTCTTATAAAAAAACATAGACCCACATATAATATTCAATTAAGAGATGACAAACAATATTCCTTGTTAAAATTGACATTGAATGAGCCTTTTCCTCGATTAATAAAGACAAGAAAAATTGAGGATGACTCTGCAAAATACTTTGGTCCTTTTCCTCAGTCAAGCACTGTTAGAGAAACTATTTCTTTGGTTAAAAAAATCTTTAATCTCAGAAGTTGTTCCTGGGAATTACCAAAAAGAGGACCTAAGAGACCTTGTATATACTATGATCTAAAAAGGTGTAATGCTCCTTGTCAGGGATATATTTCTCAAGAGGAATATAGAAAAATTGTTGATGGGGTTCTTTTATTCTTAGAAGGTAAATATCAAAAATTGGTTGAGGAATTAACAGAGAAAATGAATTCAGCAGTTTCTAATTTAGAATTTGAAAAAGCTATAAAATACAGAGATCAAATAAAATATCTCCAAAGTCTTGGGGAGAAACAAAAGATTCTTTTCTTTGATAAAGAAGATAAAGATCTTATTCAAATTTATATAGAAGAAACTTCTGCTAAAGTTCTTGTTTATTTGATAAGGGAGGGGAAATTAATAGAAAAGAGGATAAATACTCTGAAGGTACCCTTAGATTATGACAAGAAAGAGATATTACTTAGTTTCTTAACCCAATATTATTCTCAAAGGGAAATTTCTAATATAGTGATTATTCCTTTAGATTTAGGAGAAGAAAGGAATGAGATAGAGAGATTTTTATCTGAGAGAAAAAAAGATAATGTTTCTATAAGAGAACCTATAGGGAAAGAGATGGAATTATTGGAAATGGCTTTAAAGGATCTTACTATAATTGAAATTAAAAAGGATAAGGTATGGAATGAATTATTAGAGTTGCAAAAAGTGCTTAATTTAGAGAATATTCCATTATGGATTGAAGGTTATGATGTTTCAAATATTCAAGGAAAAGAGGCAGTGGGATCTCGTGTAGTATTTTATAAGGGATTACCTTATAAAGAAAAATATAGGAGATATAAAATTAAATTTACTAATGAAACACCTAATGACTATTTAATGCTTCAGGAGATAATGGGGAGAAGACTTAAAGATACCGAAGATGAAATTTCTGATATTATTTTAATAGATGGAGGAAAGGGACAACTCAATGTAATATTGGAGGTATTTAAAAGATTAAATATAAAACCAAAGGCTTTAGTAGCTTTAGCTAAAAAGGAGGAGGAAATTTATATTCCAAATAAAAAGAAACCTATAAAATTAGATAAATCTTCTCCTGCTCTACATATATTACAAAGAATCAGAGATGAGGCCCATAGGTTTGCTTTAACCTATCATAGAAAATTAAGAAATAAAAAAATTTTAGAAAATAAATCTATAAAAATTAAAGGATTAGGAGAAAAGAGATGGAGAATATTATTAGAAAAATTCCATTCCATAGATAATATGAAAAAAGTTCCTGAGGAAGAATTTTTAAATATAAATGGGATTCCTAAAACCTTAGGAGAAAGGATTTATCAATATTTACATGATCAAGATTAAAAATTTTTTTGACAAATTTAATCAAAAAGAGTATATGATGTATAATTTTATTTGAAAGGAGGGTATGTTATGGAAGTAATATTAGGAAACGAAAAGGTAAAAAGAGGTCTTGCCCAGATGTTAAAGGGTGGAGCAATAATGGACGTTACCAATGCTGAACAAGCAGAAATAGCTGAATCTGCAGGAGCTGTCGCTGTTATGGCTTTGGAGAGGGTCCCTGCAGATATAAGAGCCCAAGGTGGGGTAGCCCGAATGGCAGATCCAAAGAAGATAAAGGAAATAATGTCTGCTGTTAGTATTCCGGTTATGGCAAAGGTAAGAATTGGTCACTTTGTTGAAGCACAAATATTAGAAGCCCTTGGGGTTGATTTTATAGATGAAAGTGAAGTCTTAACTCCAGCAGATGAAAAATATCATATAAATAAACATTTATTCAAAGTTCCCTTTGTTTGTGGAGCAAGGGATTTGGGTGAGGCTTTAAGAAGAATCGCAGAGGGTGCAGCAATGATTAGAACAAAAGGGGAAGCAGGGACAGGAAATGCAGTTGAAGCAGTAAGGCATATGAGACAAATAATGGATGAAATAAGAACCTTAGCTCTTATTCCCGAGGAAGAATTAGTTACAAAAGCAAAGGAATTAGGGGCACCCTTAGAGGTTTTAATGGAAACTAAGAAGTTAGGAAGACTTCCTGTTGTGAATTTTGCAGCTGGAGGTATTGCAACTCCTGCAGATGCTGCATTAATGATGCACCTAGGTGCAGATGGGGTTTTCGTGGGTTCTGGAATATTCAAATCCAAGGATCCAGAAAAGATGGCAAGAGCAATAGTCTTAGCTGTAACTTACTACAATTATCCCGAGGTTCTTGCTGAAATTTCTGAAGATTTAGGGGAACCTATGCCGGGAATTGATGTCCGACAGCTTTCAGAAAAAGATTTATTACAGATTAGGGGTTGGTAATTACTATGAAGATTGGAATTTTAGCTCTTCAAGGTTCTGTAGAAGAACATAAGGGAATTTTAGAAAAATTGGAAATAGAGAATGTCCTGGTAAAAAAAGCAAAGGATTTGGATATTATAGATGGTTTAATATTGCCAGGAGGCGAAAGCACTACTTTTATACACATACTAAAAACTATGGACATTTTTGAATATCTTAAAGAAAAAATTAAGAAGGGCCTTCCTGTGTTTTCCACTTGTGCTGGTTTGATCATTCTTGCAAAAGAAATTGAGAATTATCCTAATCAAAATTCTTTAGGTATATTAAATATTAACTTATCTCGCAATGCTTACGGTCGTCAAAGGGAAAGTTTTATAACCTATCTTTCCATTCCTACATTGGGAGATAAACCCTATGAAGCAGTGTTTATTAGAGCTCCAAAGATAATAAAGACTGGAGAAGGAGTTAAGATCCATGCAATCTTTCAAAATAGTCCTGTTTTCGTGGAAGAGGGGAATATTTTGGGACTTACCTTTCATCCTGAGCTGACTAACGATTTAAGAATTCACAAATATTTTCTAAGTAAAATAAGATAAAGTTTATGTTATGTCAAAATTGTAGAAAAAACCCTATTGAAGTAATTATAGAGATAAATGATGGAGATAAAAAAGAAAGAATTTCTTTGTGTAGAGGTTGTTTTAAAGATTATTATCGTCAATTTCTAAAGGACACCTTTAGGGAACTATTACAGATTGTTGAAGAAAATTTCTTTAAATATAATGATTATTGTCCATATTGTGGAAAAAGTTGGAGAGAAATTGAGGAAAGTAAAAAGATAGGATGCGAAAACTGCTACAAAACTTTTAAAGAAAGATTAAATGGTATTTTAGAGAAAATACATGGAAAGAAGAAATATAGAGGAAAAACTCCGAAATCATCAGGAGAAAAATTTGAAGAGATTATGAGAAATAAAATATTGCTTTCAAAGGCTATTGAAGAGGAAAATTATGAAAAAGCTGCAGAGATTAGAGATTATTTAAAAAAGTTGAGAAAAGGCTGAAAATGAATGAAATTTATAAGTTTTTAGGCTGGATAAGAGAGGATCATCAATATAGAGATATCTTTGTGAGAACAAAAATCCGCCTAATTAGAAATATGGCGGATTTTCCTTTTCCTAATCAAATAGATAATACAAAAAGGAAGGTATTTCAAAATAAAGTAGAATGGTTATTTAACAATAGTAATGTTTTTGAGGGATTTGACTTTATACCTCTAGATAAACAAACTCTAAGAATTAAATACCTCTTTTTAGAAAAGGGAGTTCTCAATGAAAATCCAGAAGAGGACGGTAAAAGCATACTCATTAACAAAAAGGGAGACCTTAGCATATTGATTAATGAAAATGATCACTTCCAATTGCAAAAAAATGTTTCAGGATTTGATTTTGAAAATTCTTTAATTCTCCTATATGAATTAGAGGAGAGACTCTCAGAATATTTTGAATTTGCCTTTGATTCCAATATAGGTTATTTAACTTCCTCAGTAGAAAACATTGGTATTGGAATAAAAATAACCTTTTGGGTTCATCTTCCAGGACTATCCCAAGAAGATGAAGTTCTTAATTTAATGAGATCTTTTAAATCTTCAAAAATATATATGAAAGAAGTTTATAAAAATGAGGATTACTCTGTAGGGAATTTATTCGAAGTTTCCATAGATGAAGGACTTTCTTCCCAAAAAAGACTTATTTCTAAGGTAAAAAGAGTTGTAGAAAAGATAATTAATCGAGAAAGAGAGGCAAGAAAAGTTTTGTTAACAGAAAGAAGGATTATTATTGAGGATACTGTTTATAAGTCCTTAGGACTTATAAATTATAGTAAAATTCTTAGCTTCAGAGGAGCAGTGGAATTGTTATATAACTTGAGATTAGGAGCTTCATTAAATATTATATCAATTCCCCTAAAATTAATTGATATTCTTTCTATTTTTGTTCAGCCAAACCATATTCAATTAAGATATGGAAGGGAATTAAATTCTCCAGAAATGGAAATTTTGAGAGCAAATTTATTGCGTGATGTTTTCAAAAGTTATAAAATATCATAGGGAAGTGTATTAAAGGAGGTGTATTTATATGATGGACAAACTAACGCAAAGAGCATATAGAGTGTTACTATTGGCACAAGAAGAGGCAAGACGTTTAAATTATTCCACAGTTGGAACAGAGCATATTCTATTGGGACTAATTCGTGAAGAAGGGGGAGTTGCTGCCCAAGCCCTTATCAATTTGGGTTTAGATCTTAATTATTTAAGAGCAGAAATAGAACGTTTAATTGGACGGGGAGATGGAACCTCTTATGGTGCACTTCCCTTTACTTCTCGAGCAAAAAAGGTCTTAGAATATGCTTCTGAATCTGCACAAGAATTAAATCATAATTATATTGGAACAGAACATCTTCTTTTAGGGCTTTTAAAAGAAGGAGAAGGTGTTGCTGCCCATGTATTGGAGGGTATGGGGGTAAGATTAGAGGATGTAACTGTGGAAATTTTTAAAATCTTAGGAGAGCCTATTGAGTCTCATAGACTAAAAAATAAGTTTCTTTCTACATCAAGAAAAAAGAGACCAATTACTGCAACCTTAGATGAATTTGGAAGAGATCTTACCCATTTGGCAAGACAAGGAAAATTAGATCCTATAATTGGTAGAGAAAAAGAATTAGAAAGAATAATACAAATTCTTAGTAGAAGGACAAAAAATAATCCAGTACTTATAGGAGAACCAGGGGTTGGAAAAACTGCAATTGTTGAAGGATTAGCCCAAAAAATTGTTACGAATGAAGTTCCAGATGTTCTTTTAAATAAAAAGATTATCGCCTTAGATATGGGAACAATAATTGCTGGAACAAAATACAGAGGTGAATTTGAAGAGAGAATGCAAAGAATTATCGAAGAAGTAAAGATGTCAAAGGATGTTATTCTATTTATTGATGAAATACATACATTGGTAGGGGCAGGAGCTGCAGAGGGAGCAGTTGATGCAGCTAATATTTTAAAACCTTCTCTTGCAAAGGGAGAAATTCAACTTATTGGAGCCACCACTCCTACAGAGTATAGAAAATACATTGAAAAGGATGGTGCTTTAGAGAGAAGGTTTCAACCTGTGAGGGTGATGGAATCCACATATGATGAAACTATACAAATTCTTAAAGGATTAAGAGAAAGGTATGAAAATTTCCATCATGTTAGAATTCCTGATGAAACTATAGAGGAAGCTGTTAAACTCTCATTAAGATATATTAATGATCGTTTCCTTCCAGATAAAGCTATTGATATTATTGATGAGGCATCTGCAAGGGTAAGATTAACAAGACCAAAATCTACTGCACACAGCAATTTGGAAAGAGAACTTGAGAGAATAAAAGAGCAAAAAGGGATTGCAATAAGGAATCAAAATTTTGAAAGGGCAGCTCAATTGAGGAATGAAGAGAAAAAGTTAGAGGAGTATATTAGGGGATTTTTAAATTCCACATCTGTTTCAGAAAGGATTGTAACTCCAGAGGATGTAGCTCAAGTTGTATCTGCGTGGACAGGTATTCCCGTTGCTCAATTGTTAATTGAAGAGAGAGAAAGACTCTTGAGAATGGAAGAGGAATTACATAAGAGAATTATATCTCAAGATGAAGCAGTAAGAGTAGTATCAAAGGCAATTAGAAGATCTCGCTCGGGAATTAAAGATCCAAAGAGACCAATTGGAGTATTCCTATTCTTGGGTCCCACTGGAGTTGGAAAAACAGAATTGGCAAGGGCATTAGCAGAATATCTATTTGGAAATGAGAATGCTCTTATACGTTTTGATATGTCTGAATATATGGAGAAACATAGTGTATCGAGATTAATAGGCGCCCCTCCTGGATATGTAGGATATGAAGAGGGAGGGCAATTGACAGAAAAAGTCCATAGAAGGCCTTATTCTGTAATACTTTTTGATGAGATTGAAAAGGCTCATATAGATATCTTCAACGTGTTACTACAAATTATGGATGATGGACAATTAACCGATGGTCATGGAAGGAGGGTAGATTTTAAGAACACTATTCTAATTATGACTTCCAATTTTGGAGCAGAATACTTTAAACAAGAAACTACTCTTGGCTTTGCATCAAAAGAAGATAAAGAAAAATCTCTTGAGAAAATCAAGGATCTTATTCTGAGCGAGATAAAAAAATATTTCCGTCCAGAATTCTTGAACCGATTAGACGAGATTGTATTCTTCCATCCATTATCCCGAGATGACTTAAGAAAGATTGTAGAACTTCTCCTTAAACCCATCGCAGGAAGATTAATGGAGAAGAAGATTACCCTTGAAATAGAGGAAGAAGTTAAAAACTTCTTAGTAGAAAAAGGATATGATCCTTTCTATGGTGCAAGACCATTAAAGAGAACTATTCAAAATTATCTTGAAGATCCTTTGGCAGAGCTAATTCTTGATGGGAGATTTAAAGAAGGAGATATTGTAAGAGCAGAATTAAATAAAGAAAATAATAAAATAGAATTCAGAAATGTATCTTTGGTAGCTAATAGATGAGAAAGAGAATTGGATGGTAAAGTTAAAGGTAAAATATATTTGTCAAGTATGTGGATATGAATCTATAGGATGGTTAGGAAAATGCCCTAATTGTGGTTACTTTGGCTCTTTAACTGAAATTAAAGAAGAAGATATGGAAAAGTTAGAAGAAAGAAAAGATATAAAAACTTTCCTAATTGATGAAATAGAATCAGAAGAAAGTAAAAGACTAAAAATTGGACTAAAGGAATTTGATGATCTCTTAGGGGGAGGAATAGTTCCTGGATCTTTAATTCTCCTTGCAGGGGAACCTGGAATTGGAAAATCCACTTTACTTCTTCAATTAGCCTTTTCTTTACAGGAGAAGGGTTTTCCAGTTTTATATGTCTCTGCTGAAGAATCTTTATCTCAAATAAGATTTCGAGCGGAAAGAATTTCGGATAAGATTCCATCTGTTAAATTTCTACCTGAGAATCAATTGGAGAATATTTTAGAGGTTTTAAAATCTAACAATTTTTTAGTGGTTATAATAGATTCAATTCAAACAATTTATTCCAATAATTTCTCTACTTCTCCAGGGGGAATTGTGCAGGTTAGAGAGTGTACTTCGAGGCTTATGAATCTTGCAAAAAATATAAATACTGCAATATTTCTCGTGGGACATATCACAAAGGAAGGAGATATAGCTGGTCCTAAAACCTTAGAACATTTAGTAGATGTAGTTCTATATTTAGAAGGGGATAGATATCAAGAATTAAGAATCCTTAGAGCTATTAAAAATAGATTTGGTCCCACCAATAATCTTGCTCTATATGAAATGAGAGACTCAGGTCTTAGGGAGATCTTAGATGTATCAAAAAAACTATTGGAGGAGAGAAACAGGAATGTTTCTGGAGCCTTAGTAGTTCCAATTATGGAGGGAACAAAACCAATATTAGTTGAACTTCAATCTTTAATAAGTAGGAGTAATACCACTTTCCCAAGAAGGATTAGTATTGGCGTAGACATAAATAAGTTGGCATTGATTCTTGCAATTCTTGAAAAAAAATTAAATTTAAAATTACAGGATAAAGATGTATTTTTTAACGTAGTGGGAGGAATAAAAATTAATGAGCCTGCAGTAGATTTAGGTATTGCCTTTTCTATTTTTTCTTCCTACTACGATATAATTTTTCCTGAGGATACAGTCGTAATTGGAGAATTGGGATTAGGAGGAGAAATTAGATCGGTAGGGAATATTGAAAAAAGGTTAAAGGAATCTCAAAAGTTAGGATTTAAAAAGGTGGTTCTTCCAAAAAGTAAAGTATCAAAAACCTTTGAGGACCTTATATTATATCCTATCTCAGATATTTATGAGGGAATAAAAATTATCTGGGGAAATAAATGGCTGAGTTAAAAAAGCTTGCAATAGGTGCTATAAAGACTGTTGCTCCTGGAACCCAATTAAGAGAAGCCTTAGACCAGATAGTAAGGGCAAAGACAGGAGCTCTTATAGTTATTGGAGATTTAGAAAAAATTAAACCATTAGTGAATGGTGGGTTTCCTTTAGATATTGATTTTTCCCCAAATAAACTTTACGAACTTTCAAAGATGGATGGTGCTATTATTCTTGGTAAAGACTGCAAAAAAATACTTTTTGCGAATGCAATCCTACTCCCAGATACAAAAATCCCATCGCAAGAAACTGGAGCAAGACATGCAACTGCTGAAAGAGTTGCAAGACAAACGGGGCAATTGGTCATTAGTGTCTCTCAAAAAAAGGATACTATTACCCTTTATCAAAGTGATTGGAAGTATGTATTAAGAGATGTGGAAGAAATATTAGCAAAAGCAACTCAAGCATTACAAATTTTAGAAAGATATAGAAGTATATATGATGAATTTCTTCAAAGATTAAATGCATTGGAAATAGAAAACCAAGTTACGTTGTTAGAAGTTATCTTGTTCTCGCATAAAGTGGGAATGCTTTTAGCTGTAGGAAAAGAGGTAGAAAATTATCTTATTGAATTGGGATCAGAAGGAAGATTAATAGAACTTCAGCTTGAAACTTTGCTAGCAGGTGTTCCTGAGGAAGGTTTATTAACCGTCAGAGATTACGCTAAAATAAATGAGGATTATGAGAATATTCATAGGAATCTTTTAAAGAATTTTAAGGGGGATTTTCAAAGTTTTTCAACAATTGCTGGAGAGATAATGGGTTATACAAAAGAAGAAATTGAATTAAATATTAATGTTGTTCCAAGGGGATATAGATTACTAAGTAGATTATCTTTCATTCCCAGCAATGTTATGGAAAATCTTGTAAGGCATTTTGGTGTTTTGCCACGAATTCTTGAAAGCTCTTTAGAGGATCTTGATAATATTGAGGGAATAGGGGAGGTGAGAGCAAAAAGGATTAAAGAGGGATTAACAAGACTTCAGAAATCTGTTTCAATCATATAATCATTATTTATTCCATTTATATAAATTTTGGAGGATAAATTTTTTATGAAAAAAGAAGTGAAGTTATTATTAGCAACAAATATTTTCCCATTTATAGGTTTATTTATTATATCCCTTTGGATCATGCTTGATGGAAATAAGAATATATCTCTATATTTGGCACTGATATTTTTTTTCCTTTTTATTTTTGGATTTTATTATTTTTATGTTAGAAGAAGAATTTTTTCTGATATTTTTAATTTTCCATCGGTGAAAATTTTAGATACCAGTGTAATTATTGATGGAAGAATTGTCGATATTTTAAAAACCAATTTTATAGAGGGAAAAATTGTAATTCCTCGTTTTATTTTAAAAGAATTACAACAATTATCAGATTCTTCAGAATCTTTAAAAAAGAATAGAGGAAGATATGGTTTAGATAACCTAAGTAAAATAAGAAAAGAATTGAAGGAGCAAGTAATAATTGTAGAAAAAGATTTCACAAATATTCATAGTGTAGATTCAAAACTTGTAAAATTAGCAAAGACATTAAATGGAAAGATAATCACAAATGATTACGGATTAAATAAATTAGCTAAAATTGAGGGAATAACTGTTCTAAATATAAATGAATTGGCAAATGCCTTAAAACCCATTTATTTGCCTGGAGAGGAGTTACAAATAACCATATTGAAAGAGGGAAAAGAGTTAGGACAGGGAGTTGGATATTTAGAAGATGGAACTATGGTTGTGGTGGAAAATGGAAAAAAATATATTGGTTCTACCTTAAAGGTTTTAGTTACAAGTGTCTTTCAGACTGCTGCAGGAAGAATAATTTTTGCAAGGGTAAAAGAGGAAAGAAGATTTGGGTAAGAAGATTTTAGGAATTCTTTTAGCAGCAGGAAAAGGGGAAAGATTTGGGGAAGAAGATAAGCTTCTTCAGGATTTAATGGGGAAGCCAGTAATATATTATCCCCTTTCTACTTTGGAGAAAGTTGATGAGATAGATGAAATTGTAATAGTCAGTAATAAAGAAAAAGAGAATTTACTAAAAAACCTTATAAAAGAATGGAACTTTAAAAAGGTAAGAAATGTAATTGAAGGTGGAAAAGAGAGGCAGGATTCAGTATATAATGCTTTAAAAACCTTTTCTTCTTATGATTATGTTTTAATCCATGATGGAGCAAGACCATTAATAAAGGAAGATCTGATAAAAAGGGTTATTCAGGAGGGTTTAGAAAAGAAGGCTATTATTTCTGGAATTCCTGTTAAAGATACCATTAAGTTGATATCTGCTATGAGAGTAGAAAGAACTCTTCCCCGTGAGAAATTATGGCAGATTCAAACTCCTCAATTTTTTGAATATTCATTAATATTGAAAGCCCATGATAAAGCAAAAGAAGATGAATTTTACGGTACTGATGATGGAATATTAGTAGAGAGACTGAATTATCCCGTTTATGTTGTTGAAGGAGAATGGTGGAATGTTAAGATAACTACAAAGGAGGATTTATTTCTTGTTAGATGGTTAGTGGAGAGGGGATTTTTAAAATAGGTCTGGGATATGATGTCCATCCCTTTTCTGAGGGTAGGAAATTTATTTTAGGAGGTATTGAAATTCCTTATCAAAAAGGATTAAAGGGACATTCTGATGGAGATGTTCTTATTCATGCAATTATGGATGCTTTACTTGGTGCCTTAGGACTTCCCGATATAGGTTTTTTCTTTCCCAATAATGATGAAAAATATAGAAACATAGAAAGTACAGTTCTTTTAAGAGAAGTATTAAAAATGGTAAAGGAAGAAAATTTTAAAATTGAAAATATAGATGCAGTGATCATTGCGGAAGAACCTAAGATCTTACCATATAGGGAGAGAATTATCTCCAATTTATCTTATCATCTTTCTGTTTCTCAAGAGAATATCAACATAAAGGCAACAACTAATGAGGGGATAGGTTTCATAGGAAAAAAAGAGGGAATAGCTGTTTTAGTGGTAGCTTTATTATCAAAGGAGAAGAAATATGAAGGACAAAATTTATGGTAAAAATGCTGTTCTTGAAGCATTAAATGGAGATATAAGTATTAATAAAATTCTTATTTCCAAGAATATCCATAGGGATAAAAAGATTATTGATATTATAAATCTAGCAAAGGATAAAGGTATTCCTATCCAGCTTGTAGAAAAGGAATGGATTGATAAAGAGAGCAATGGAAAATCCCAAGGAGTTTTAGCATATATTTCGCCAATAAGATATTATGAATGGGAGGATGTTTTAAGTTCGATAGATTTTTCAAGAGATTTTATCGTAATTTTAGATCATGTTCAAGATCCCCAAAACTTGGGGTCCGCTATAAGGACCTCAGAATTTGGGGGAGTAAAGGTGCTTGTTATCCCTAAAGTAAGATCTGCTCAAATATCTTCCTTAGTATTTAAAGTATCTGCTGGAGCCTTAGGTTATTTACCTATTGTAAGAGTAGCAAATATTTCTCAGTTTTTAAAAAACTTAAAAAATGATGGATGGTTCATTGTTGGAGCTGACTTGAATACAGATTTGTTATATAATCAAGTGGAATATAAATTTCCTTTAGCATTAGTCATTGGAAGTGAAGGAGAAGGATTACATAGATTGGTAAAAAAAGAATGTGACATATTAGTAAAAATACCGAAATCTGGGAGAGTTGACTCTTTAAATCTATCTGTTGCCTTAGGGATTTTAATTTACAAAATCAGGGAAAGCTTATGAAGGAAATATTTACAGATTTTCTCGTTTATCTCCAATATGAAAGAAATTTATCATCAAATACATTTTTATCTTACAGAAAGGATCTATTAGATTTCATAAATTTTTTAGAAAAAAATAATATTACCCTTGTAAATTTTAATAGAAAAATATGGCAAAGATATCTAGAAAATCTATACTCTAAGTACACACCAAGATCCATATCTCGAAAGATTTCCGCAATAAGAACATTCTTTAAATTTCTTACAAGAGAGGGTTATATAAAAAAGAACTATGCAAACTTTATTGGTAATCCCAAAATTCCTCAATATCTTCCTTCTTTTTTGGAAGAAGATGAGATCTTAAGAATTTTAAATCTTCCTGATCCTACAACTCCCTTAGGACGAAGAAATCAGGCTATATTGGAATCTTTATATGCAGGGGGATTTAGAGTTTCAGAACTTATAACATTGAATTTAGAGGATGTAGATTTAAAAAGGGGACTAATTAGGTGTTTTGGAAAGGGTAATAAAGAAAGAATTGTTCCTATAGGTGAATATGCAAAGGAGAGTTTAGGAAAATATTTAGAGATAAGAACATATTTTAGCCCAAAAGAAAATGAAAAAGCTTTCTTTTTAAATAGAAAAGGAAAAAGAATAAGTAGACAAGGGGTATGGCTAATAATAAATAAATATAAAAAAATCTTAAATCTTCCTAAGAAAGTTTCTCCTCATACCTTTAGGCATAGTTTTGCTACTCACCTTTTATCTCGTGGTGCAGATATAAGAGTTGTTCAGGAACTTTTGGGACATTCAAATATTTCTTCTACTCAAATTTACACTCATATAACTTCAAACAGATTACATGAAGTTTATAAAAGGTCCCATCCCTTGTCAAGGAAAATAAGATGAAAAGAATTATTTTAATTGTTTTAGATGGCGTAGGAATAGGAGAACTTCCTGATGCCTATAAATTTAATGATCAAGGAAGTAATACATTAGCAAATATTGCAAAAGCAATAGGAGGATTAAATCTTCCTAATTTGGAAAAGTTAGGTCTTTCCAATATATTTCCAATTTTGGGATTAAAACCACAAGAAAAGCCCTTATCCTATTTTGGCAAAATGGCAGAGAAATCCCCTGGAAAGGATACCACTACAGGTCACTGGGAAATTGCAGGATTAATTTTAGATAAGCCCTTTCCTATATATCCTAATGGTTTTCCTAAGGAGATATTAGAAAAATTTGAAGAAGAAATTGGAAGAAAAGTCTTAGGAAATTATCCATCCTCAGGAACAGAAATAATTAATAAATTAGGAGAAGAGCATATAAAGACTGGCTATCCCATAGTCTATACCTCCGCAGATAGTGTTTTTCAAATAGCAGCCCATGAAGAAGTTATCCCCATTGAGGAACTTTATAGAATATGTGAGATTGCAAGAAAAATTCTTCAAGGAGAGCATGGGATAGCAAGAGTTATCGCAAGACCATTCTTAGGAGAAAAAGGAAATTTCTATAGAACTCCAAGAAGAAGAGATCTTTCTTTACCTCCTCCAAGAAAAACATTGTTAGATTATTTAAAGGAAGAGGGAAAGGATGTTATTGGTATTGGAAAAATCGAAGATATTTTTGCAGGTAGGGGAATTACCCTAAGTTTACATCAGGAAAATAATAATGAAGGGATGGAAAATACAATTAAAGCATTGAATATTTTAAGAGAGGGTATAATTTTTGCAAATCTTGTAGATTTTGATATGCTATATGGACATAGAAATGATATAGAAGGATTTGCTAAGGCATTAGAGGAATTTGATTCCTTTATTCCAAAGATTTTATCTTTATTAAAACATGAAGATATTTTGATAATTACTTCAGATCATGGATGTGATCCGACTACAGAAAGCACTGATCATTCTCGGGAATATGTTCCTTTATTAATATACTCACCAAATTTTTCGAAACCTAACTCACTAGGAGTACAGTCTTCCTTTTCAAATCTTGGTAAAACTATCGCAGATTATTTTAAAATAGAAAATGATTTAGATGGAGAAAGTTTTTTAAAAAAGCTTATATGAGGTGAATTTATGAGGATGATTGATATCATAATAAATAAAAGAAACGGAGAAAAATTAAGTAGGGAAGAAATTGAATTTGTAATTGATAAATATTTAGAAAATGAAATTCCCGACTACCAAATGTCTGCATTATTAATGGCAATTTATTTTAAAGGTATGGACGATGAAGAAACTACCATACTTACTGAGAAGATGGCAAATACTGGTAAGATAATAGATCTATCCAAAATAGATGGAATAAAAATAGATAAACATAGCAGTGGTGGGGTTGGAGATAAAACAACCTTAGTTTTTGCCCCATTGATATCTGCATATGGATTCCCCATTGCAAAAATGTCGGGAAGAAGTTTAGGACATACAGGTGGAACAATAGACAAATTGGAGTCAATTCCAGGATTTAGGACA
The DNA here is from genome assembly GCA_964612975.1 of uncultured Dictyoglomota bacterium. Classification (GTDB taxonomy): domain Bacteria; phylum Dictyoglomota; class Dictyoglomia; order Dictyoglomales; family Dictyoglomaceae; genus NZ13-RE01. The sequence goes on from CAZTGC010000001.1 coordinate 226,292, forward strand.
AATTTAACTCTCGAAGAAGTGATTAATCAAGTTAAAAAAATTGGAATATCAATAGTAGGACAAACAGAGAATTTAGTACCAGCAGATAAAAAAATTTATGCTTTAAGAGATGTAACAGGAACCGTTGATTCTATCCCTTTAATTGCCAGCAGTATCATGAGTAAAAAAATTGCAGGAGGTTCTGATATTATTGTGTTAGATGTAAAAATGGGAAAGGGAGCTTTCATAGAATCTATTGATAAAGCAGAGAAATTAGCAACTTTAATGGTAAATATTGGAAGAAGATTAGGCAAAAAAATCTCTGTAGTAATATCCAATATGGATGAGCCCTTAGGAAACACGGTGGGAAATTCTTTGGAGGTTATAGAAGCAATAGAAACTTTAAAGGGATGTGGACCATCTGACTTGAAGGAACTGGTTATTAATCTTGGGGTTCAGGCAGTCTTATTATCTGGTAAGGAAAAAGATGAGGAAAAGATTAGAAGGATCTTAGAAAATTTGATAGAGAATGGTTCTGCACTAAAAAAATTTAGAGAATTAATAATTGCTCAGGGAGGAAATGAGGAGGTAATTGATAATTATAAATTATTTCCCCAAGCTAAAATTCAAAAGGAAATTTTTTCAAGAGAAGAAGGATATATAACTAAAATGGATGCTTATCTTATTGCAAAAAGTGTTATGGCTTTAGGAGCAGGAAGAGATAAAAAAGATGATGTTATTGATCCTTCCGTAGGGATAAAAACTCATAAAAAATTAGGGGATAGAGTTGAGAAAAATGAGCCAATTGTTACATTTTTTGCCAATGACTCCTCTAAATTATCTATAGCTCAGGAGATTTTTAAAAGTGCATATGAGATTGGAAGGAATAAAATTGATAAAAAGTTAATTTTAAAAATAATAAAATAGGGGGAAATTTATGATTTTTAATATAGGAAGTTTTCAAGAGCTTATATGGAGATTAATGGCAATATTATTTACCATTACAATTCATGAATTTTTTCATGGAAAGGTTGCAGATTGGGAAGGAGATCCAACTCCTCGCCTTTCTGGTAGATTAACCTTAAATCCCATTGCTCATATTGATCCTATTGGGTTTTTGATGCTAATTTTTTTTCGATTTGGATGGGCAAAACCTGTTCCTGTAAATTTTTATAATCTAAAAAGAGGAAGGAAGAGTGTAATATTAGTTTCCATTGCGGGTCCTTTATCGAATCTAATATTTGCTTTTTTATTAAGCTTATTTTGGAGGTTTGATCTAAATCTTCCAGTAAATTTTATAAAATTTGCTATAGAATTGGCTATCCTAAACTTATATCTTGGAATTTTTAATCTTATTCCTATTCCTCCTTTAGATGGGTCTCACATCTTGGAATCTTTACTCCCTTATTCCTATAGGCATTATTTTGATTTTTTAAAGATTTATGGCTTTTTCATTTTAATTCTTTTAGTATCTACAGGAATATTATTAAAAATAATTCGCCCAATCTTATATTTTTTTATTTATCTTTTGGGACTTTTTTAATATAATTTTGTTAAATCCCAAGGGTTATGGAGGAGAGTTTAAATGAAGATAGGGAGAATTCTTTCTGGCATGAGGCCAACAGGTAAGCTTCATTTAGGTCATAAACTAGGAGTATTAGATAGTTGGGTAAAATTACAAGACTCCTATGAGTGCTTTTTTGAAATTGCTGATTGGCATGCCCTTACCACTCATTATAAAGAGACAGAAATCTTAAAAAATAATATCTTCCAAATGGTATGTGATTGGCTAAGTGTGGGAATTGATCCAAATGAAAATATAATTTTTAGACAGTCAGACATTTTAGAACATGGTGAACTTTTTCTTTTATTTTCTATGTTTGTTCCATTACCATGGCTTGAAAGAAATCCCACTTATAAGGAACAGCTGAGGGAAATAGAGGGAAGAGATCTTTTTACATATGGATTTCTTGGATATCCAGTTCTACAGGCAGCAGATATTCTCATATATAGGGCAGATACTGTTCCTGTAGGAGAGGATCAGCTACCTCATTTAGAACTTACCCGAGAAATAGCTCGTAGATTTAATTATCTCTACAAGTCTGTATTTCCAGAGCCTCAGGCAAAGCTTTCAGATGTTCCAGCTTTAATAGGAACCGATGGAAGAAGAATGCATAAAAGTTATGGAAATACTATACCCCTTGATACAGAGGAAGAGGATCTTAAAAATATTGTAAAGAATATGGTAACAGATCCTGCAAGAGTAAGAAGGAGTGATCCGGGACATCCCGAGGTTTGTCCTGTATTTGCCTATCATAAGATATTTAATATTGGAGAAATTGATTACATTTCCAATGCTTGTAAAACAGCAGAAATTGGATGTTTAGAATGCAAAATGAAACTTTTTGTTAAACTTAATGAGTTTCTAACTCCCTCTCGAGAAAGAAGAAGATATTATATGGAACATCCAAAGGAAGTATGGGATATTATTTATGAAGGAAATAGAAGGGCAAGAGAAGAAGCCCAAAAAACTATGAATTTAGTAAGAGAAGCAATGGGGATAGAGATTTGGAAATAATTTATAATCCCTTTTGTATAATAAAAGAAATTATAAATGATGAGATTAATCCAAGAATCTTTCCATTAAAAAAGATCATTGAGCAATATGAAAAATTAAATAAGAAAAAAGGGAAAGATTTAGAGCTTACAAAATATTTTTTAGATGTGATAGTAGATGTTTTAGAAATTAAACTAAAAAACTTTTTTCCTCAAGAGAGACAGCTTAAGGATAAACAGGAAAAACTAATTAACATTGTCTATAATAAGAGAAATTGGGAGAGGATAAAAAATTACTTAGAGAAGCAAGAGGAGAAGGGGATAAAAATTTTTTTTAGAGAAAAAAAGAATGAGTTTTATTTAGATGGAAAGGAAAAGATAAATATTACAAAAATCTACATAGCCTGGCTAGAATCGAAGGAATATAAAAATTATTCTTTTAATTTTCCAAAGGAAATATATAGAATCGAGGATAAGATGGAGGAAATATTGAAAAAGACTAAAAATAAAATACCTTTTTCAGAAATTATAAAGGGATCATCTAAATTAGAAATAATATATTATTTTCTTGCTTTATGTGAATTAGTAAATCAGGGATTAATTAAAGTTCATCAAAAAAATTTTTTTGATGAAATTATCTTAGAGAGAAGTTTTGAACATGCAAGAATATAAAAATCTTTTGAAGAAACAAATAGAAGGATTAATCTTTGTTTCTAATAAAGCTGTAAGTTCCTCTGAAATTTCAAGATTTTTGAAAATAGATGAAAAAGAAGTTTTAGAAATATTAGAGGAATTAGAAAGGGATTATAAAGATAGAGGAATAAATTTATATAAAATTAATGGAAGATATGAATTTGGAACTTCCCCTGATATCTCTGATTTTTTATTAAGATTTTTAAAGGAAAAACGGGAAAAACTTAGTAAATCTGCTCTTGAAATATTGTCAATTATATCATATCATCAACCTATAACTAAGGCAGAAATCGATGCATTAAGGGGAATAAGAAGTGATGGAGTGATCCATAATTTGTTGGAAAGGGGATTAATAGAGATAGTAGGTAAAAAAGATACTCCGGGAAGACCATTTCTTTATGGTGTTTCTGAAAAATTTTATAAATATTTTTTAATTGAAAATGAAAAACAATTAAAGGAATTGAAAGATTTTGAGGAATTAGAATGACAACTCTTGGAGAGTTATTTAGAAGGGAAAGGGAAGCTCAAAATAAAAATTTAAAAAGAATTGCAACGGAATTAAAGATCTCTTCAAAATATTTAGAGGCTTTAGAATTAGATAAATTTGATGAGATTGATCTTGCTGATATTTATAAAAAGGGGATTGTTAGGAATTATGCAAAATATTTAAAAATAGATGAAAATCAAGCTCTTGAGCTATATAAACAACAATATATAAAACCTATTTTAGAAGAGACTAAAAGAGAAGAGAAAAAGGAACAAAACTTTATTATTTTTATCTATATAATTGTAGGGATCATAATCTTAATATCTATATATCTTGGTTATAAAAGCACTTTAAAACCCAAACCTTCTCCTCAAACTTCTCCTCCAACCTATACCCTTCCTTCTTTTACTGAAAGTATAAAGGAAACCTATACCCCAACAGTAGTTTCTGATATTCAAAAAAAGGAATTAATTCCCAATATAAAAATTATAGCTTTTGATAGAACATGGATAAGGGCAGTTTATAACGATAAATTTGTTTTTGAGGGAATATTGAATAAGGGAGATATGAAAACTTTTACTTATTCCTATCTTGATCTTCATATAGGAAATGCAGGTGGGATTGAGATATTTTATAATGGTAAAAGTTTAGGAATTTTAGGCAAAAAAGGAGAAGTAATAATTAGAAGGATACCATGATGAAGGCAAGAATCATATCCTTAGGATGTGCTAAAAATTTAGTAGATACTGAAATATTGATGGGAATGCTTAAGGAGAAAAATTATGGTTTTACTCCCATCGAGGAAGAAGCAGACTTGATTCTTATAAATACTTGTGCCTTTATATCACCTGCCTCAAAGGAAACAGAAGAAAACATTTCAGATCTTTTTAAATATAAAAAATTAGGAAAGAAAATAGTAGTATGTGGTTGTTATGTAGAGAGATTTAAAGATAACTTAAAAGAATTGTTTCCCTTTGTAGATCTTTTTGTTGGACCTGGGGAATATGAAAGGTTTAATATCTATCTTGAAAATTCAAGTTCTCAAAGTATATTTTCAAGTGCTGCTTCTAATTTTTTATATACCAGTAATTATAAAAGATTTCATATAACACCCAAGCATTGGACATATGTAAAAATATCAGAGGGATGTAATAATTTTTGTAATTATTGCACTATCCCTAAAATTAGAGGATCTTTGAGAAGTAGACCTATTGATGATATTGAAAGGGAAGTAAGAAATTTAGTAGATGAAGGTGTAAAAGAATTAAATTTAATAGCACAGGATACTACAAGATATGGAGAGGATATATATGGAAGGCCATCTCTTTTGGAGCTTTTAAGGGTATTGGAAAAAATTCCTGGGGATTTTATAATTAGAGTTCTTTATTCTTATCCATCAAGATTAAATCATGAAATATTAGATTTCATTAAAAATTCTGAAAAAATCGTCCCATACTTCGACATCCCATTACAACACATAAATAATAATATTTTAAGATCAATGGGAAGAAATTATACAAAGGAACAAATTATAGATTTATGGGAAAAGCTTAGAAAAACATTCAAGGAATGTGTCCTGAGAACAACCTTTATTTTGGGATTTCCTGGAGAAGGAGATAAGGAATTTGAAGAGTTATTAGATTTTATTGAAAATTATCCCTTTGAAAGGGTTGGAGTCTTTCCTTTTTATCCAGAAATAGAAACAAGGGCATATAATTTTTCAAATCAGGTAGAGGAAAAAATTAAAAAGCAAAGGGTAGATATATTGATGAAAAAACAGCAAAAGATATCAAAAAAAATGAATGAATCTTTAGTGGGAAAAGTTTTTGAGGTATTTATTGAAAAGAGAATAAATAATTATTATTTCACAAGAAGTTTTAGAGAAGCTCCTGAAGTTGATCCATGGATTATTTTTCCTGATTCTCATAAATTACATATTGGAGAGAAAATTAAAGTAAAAATTGTAAAAGTAGGTATTTATGATTTATGGGGAAAAAGGGTTTAATTCCTAATTGTTTGACTATCCTAAGAGTCTTCTTAACTGTCCCTGTAATTATTTTTTTATTTTTTGATAAATTTTCTATTTTTGCTGGAAGTTTATTTTTTATTGCCATACTCACAGATTATCTGGATGGGAAGGTTGCAAGAAGATATAATCAAGTTTCCAATTTAGGAAAATTTTTAGATCCCCTTGCAGATAAGATATTAGTATTAAGTATATTAATTGTTTTTGTAGATAAAAAGGAAATTCCCTTTTTTATTCCTATAATTATTCTTATTAGAGAATTTGCCATAACAGGCCTAAGAACAATTTTAGCCCAAAAGGGAGTTATTTTATCTGCATTAAGAGAAGGAAAAATTAAAACCTTTCTTCAAGACATGAGTATTTTATTTTACATCTTTAAATTTTCTGGAAAGGAAATATTATTGGTTTTAGCTATATTTTTTACTGTTTATTCAGGTATAGTTTATTTATCAAAGTATTGGAAAATCTTATTAGAGGAGAATTCATGAAAAGATTATTTATTGCCATAGACTTACCGCTGAAAATAAAAAGGGAATTACATAAATTTGAGCAAGAATTATCAAAATACATTTCAAGGGGAGTTAAATGGGTAGAACTTGAGAATCTTCATTTCACCATCCGATTCTTAGGAGAGACCGAAGAAGAGAAGATACCCAATATAACAAGAATCATGGACGAAGTTTCTCAAGAATTAAATCCTTTTAATATCTCTTTAAAAGAGTTGGGAGCATTTCCCAATTTCAAAAATCCAAGGGTTATTTGGATTGGAATTGAAAAGGGAGAAAAGGAGATAGTAAATTTATTTAATAAACTTGAAGGGAAAATTATAGAACTTGGGTTTAGAAAAGAAGAAAAAGATTTTTCTCCTCATTTAACCTTGGGAAGAGTTAAAGAAAGAATCAGATGGGATGAAAAATGGAAGATTAATATTCTAAATATAGAATTTTTAGTAGAAGAAATGACTCTTTTTGAAAGTCAACTTACCCCTCAAGGACCTATTTATACCTCCCTTTATAAATGTAAATTCTCAAAAAATCCATAAAAACTTTGAAAAATCTAAAAAAAATAAGAATAAGGTTATAATTCCCTAAAATTTCTAAATTAATATTTACTAATCCTAAATTTTTCTTATATATCTCTTGCTAAATCTGAGAGTTAGTGATAAAATCTTTTGCGTAAAAATTTTTGAAAGGGGGCGAGACCAAAGTGAAAATGACTGGAAAATCTCTGGGGAGACATGTCCTTGCAGAGATGTACAATTGCAACAAGAATCTATTAAATGATCTAATAAAGATTAAAGAGATTATGACAAAAGCTGCCATTTTAGCAGGAGCAGAGGTTGTGGAGGTGGTTTTTCACCAATTTAATCCCTATGGGATAAGTGGTGTTGTAGTAATTTCTGAGTCTCATCTTGCAATACATACTTGGCCAGAATATGGATTTGTAGCCGCAGATCTATTTACTTGTGGTGATCATGTGGATCCTTGGAAGGCTTTTGAATATCTAAATAAAGAATTACAAGCGGAACGAGTGATAACCTTTGAGGCAAAAAGAGGAATTTTACCTTTAGATCCCGAAAAGTTTTCATATAAATATGATGAGGTGGGTTGACTAACTTTTAAAAATAGGTGGATAAACAATGAATGTATATGGGTTAATTGAGAAGAACCATCCCAGCGAGATTCACTGGCATGGAGTAGAGAGTTTTATTTTCGCAACAGAAACTTCCTATCAAAAGGTAGAGATTGTTGAAAGTCCTTTTTATGGGAGATGTCTTGTATTGGATGGAAGAATTCAATCCAGTGAGAGGGATGAATTTATTTATCATGAAGCCTTAGTCCATCCTGCCTTAATTCTACATCCGTCTCCCCAGAAGATATTAATATTAGGAGGAGGAGAGGGGGCAACATTGAGGGAAGTTTTAAAATATAAACAGGTTAATAAGGTTGTAATGGTAGATATTGATGAGAAGGTTGTAAAGATATCTCAGGAGTTTCTTCCCCAATGGCATAAAGGTTCCTTTGATGATAAAAGACTAAACCTAATATTTAGAGATGCAAGGGATTATTTAGAGGAAACTGATGCTAAATTTGATGTTGTTATTAGTGATCTTTCAGAACCTATGAAGGAAAGTCCTGCAGTAAAGCTATTTACCTATGAGTTTTATAATATTATAAAAAATCATCTGAATTCTGATGGTATATTTGTCATGCAAGCAGGAACATCCCATCATTTAAAAATTCATTTTCATTCTACCATGCATTATACTCTTAAAAAAGTTTTTGATAAAGTGTTTTCCTATCAAGCTTATGTGCCTGTCTATGATTTCATTTGGAGTTTTATCTTTTGTGGTGATAAAATAGATCCTAAGAATATCTTAGAAGAAGAAATTGATAAGAGATTGGAAGAAAGAGATATTAGAGATTTAAGATTTTATGATGGTGAAACCCATAAAATGATGTTTTCTCTTCCAAAACATATAAGGAAAGCTTTAGAAGAGGAAAAAAATATTGCTTATGATTCAAATCCCCTTTATGCGGTAGAAGAATAAATAATTTAGGAGGTTTTAATGCATTGCTGTGAAGATTGTCCCTATTATGAAGAGTGTTTAACTCACAAATTAGGTTGTTGTAATCGTTGTCCTCACTTCAATGATTGTTATGACACAAAAGAAAATTACAATTCAGAATCTTAGGAGTAAAAAATGAATAGGAAAAAACAGGAAAAAATTATAAAGATTATAGCTATCATCATATCAATATTCTTCTTAATAAGTATCTTTATAGTTTGGGGAATGTACATATTTACTAGATGAAATCTTCCCTTTCCTTTATTGGCTTTATGGGAAGTGGGAAGACAAGTGTGGGAAGGGAAGTATCTCTTTTTTTAAGAATCCCCTTTCTAGATTTGGATGAATATATAGAAAAAAAATTAAAAACATCCATATATAATATATTCGAAGAAAAAGGAGAAGAATATTTTAGGAAATTAGAAACGGACACTTTAAGGGAAGTTTTTTTGCTCTTTCCCCAGTTAATTCTCTCTACAGGAGGAGGAATTGTTCTAAAAGAAGAAAACAGAAGATTAATGAAAGAAAATAGTAAAATTATATACTTAAAGGGAAGTTTTGAAATTCTCATGAGACGTTTAGAGATAGAAGAGGAATATAAAAAGAGACCTCTTTTAAAAAAAGGAAAAGAAGAATTATTAAAGCTTTGGACTGTAAGGCTTTCTTTATATGAGTCTTGTGCTGATATTGTTATAAATATAGATAACAAAAGTATAGATGAGATAACTCATGAGGTTATTAGGAGATTAAATTTATGATCAAAGTATTAATTTTAAATGGTCCTAATTTAAATCTATTGGGGAAAAGAAATCCTGAAATATATGGAGGTATAAGTTTCCAAACCCTTAATAGTTTAATATTAGAAAAGGCAAAAGAAAAAAAAATAGAAGTAGAAATAAAACAATCTAATTTTGAAGGACAACTTATAGACTGGATCCAGGAATACAGGGATTGGGCAGATGCTATAATTATAAATCCCGGAGCTTTAACACATTATAGTTATTCCCTAAGAGATGCTTTATTAGATTTTGGGAAACCTGTCGTAGAAGTTCACATAAGTAATATTTATAAAAGAGAGGAATTTCGTCGTCATTCAATTATCTCAGATATTTCATTAGGTCAGATATGTGGCTTTGGAATTAATAGTTATATTTTGGCTTTAGAAGCTATTTACTTATATTTCTCTACATAAAGGTTTTTATGATATAATATTTTAGAGTTCGGGGCGTAGCGCAGGGGTTAGCGCGTCCGTTTGGGGTGCGGAAGGTCGCTGGTTCAAGTCCAGTCGCCCCGACCATCTAATTTGAAATTACTTTCGGGGCGTAGCGCAGAGGTTAGCGCGCCTGCTTCGGGAGTAGGAGGTCGCTGGTTCAAGTCCAGTCGCCCCGACCATTTTTCAGGTATGCAAAAATATATTCATGTTTATGTTTATGGAATAGTTCAAGGGGTAGGATATAGGTATTTTGCCTATAAATGGGCAAAAAGATTAGGTATTAAAGGAAAGGTAAAAAATCTTCCCGATGGAAGAGTAGAAGTAGAAGGGGAGGGAGAAGAAGGGAATTTAAAAATCTTCTTGACTAAATTGTCAGAGGGACCCTTTGGCGCAGTAGTAGAGAAATTAGATGTCCAGTGGAGAGAAGCTAAGGAATCTTTTAATGATTTTTATATTTTTTAGGTGATAGTTATGCATTTTCGATGGTTTATCGATCAAATAACAGAAGATCAGTTTCATTGTTACGCAGTTTCGGAAGTATTGGTGGATATAAAAACCTCGTGGCAGAAGATTCAAATTATGAGAAACAAGACCTTTGGAAAATGTTTAATAATTGATGGGAAAATACAATCTTCAGAGGCAGATGAATATATTTATCATGAAGCCTTAGTTCATCCAACTTTAATATTACATCCTAATCCTAGAGATATTCTTGTTATAGGAGTTGGTGAGGGAGCAACTTTAAGAGAACTTCTTAAATATCCTGACATTAGTATTATTGCTGTTGAAATTGATCCTGAGGTTATAAACTTTGCAGAACAATATTTAGAAGAATGGCATCAAGGTGCCTTTAGAAATCCAAGGGTAAAATTGATTTATGAAGATGGATGGAATTATCTAAAAAATACGAATAACTCCTTTGATGTAATTGTGTTAGATTTACCAGAACCCTTTCCTAATACTCCTGCATATAGACTTTATACTCCTGAATTTTATAAAATGGTTTGGGAAAAACTTAATCCTTCTGGGATTATGGTGACGCAAGGAGAGACCACCCAATTGGGACAACATCATAAACATTTTTGGATCAGGAATAATTTAAAAAAAGTATTTCAAAATAATGTATTCTCATATCAAGTTTATATACCTTCTTTTGATAGTAGTTGGGGATTTTTCCTTGCTAGTAAAGATAAGATTAATCCCTTTAGACAAGAAGAAGAAATTAACGAATTAATAAAAAAAAGAATAAAAGGATTTTTAAAATTTTATGATGGAGTAACCCATTTATCTTTATTTTATCTTCCAAAATATCTTAGAGAATAATTTGAATAAAGAACTTTTTGATACTTGGGAACATAAGAAAAAAAGACAAGAATTAGTAAACCTTTTAAGGGAAGAGGGAATTTCTTCAGAATCTGTTCTTAAAGTTTTAGGTAAAATTCAAAGACATTTATTTGTTCCTAAGGAATTGGAAGAAGTTGCTTATGAGAATCAAGCTTTACCAATAGGTGAATCTCAGACAATATCTCAACCTTTTATCGTTGCATTGATGACTCAAGCATTAGAACTTTCTGGAGAAGAAAGGGTTTTAGAGATAGGAACAGGTTCGGGATATCAGACTGCAATTTTAGCAGAGTTATCTGGGGAAGTATTTACTATTGAAATAAGAGAATCTCTTTTAGAAAAATCTAAGAAAATTTTAGAATTTTTAGGTTACAAAAATATTCATTTCAAACTTGGTGATGGAAGTAAGGGTTGGGAAGAGTTTGCTTCCTATGACAGAATTATTGTTACTGCCTCTGCCCCTGAAGTTCCAATCCCATTATGGGAACAGTTGAAGGAAGATGGTATAATAGTAATTCCAATTGGGAGTAGAGAATATCAAAATCTTTATAAAATAACTAAAAAATTAGATAAAAAGCTAATAGAAAATTTGGGAGGTGTAGTTTTTGTCCCCTTAATTGGGGAATATGGGTGGAAGGAATGATGGATCTAAGAATCTTAGAGGAAGAAGTTAAAAAATGTAGAAAATGTGATCTTTGGAATAGGAGAACAAATATTGTTTTTGGGGAAGGAAACCCTTTTTCCAAAATTATGTTTATTGGTGAAGCTCCGGGATATCATGAAGACCAACAGGGAAGACCATTTGTCGGTGCTGCAGGAAAACTCCTTAGGGAACTAATTGAGTCCTTAAATTTAAAAAGAGGTGATGCATATATTGCTAATGTTTTAAAATGTAGACCTCCAAGTAATAGAGATCCAAATCCTGATGAAATTCAAGCATGTTATCCCTGGTTAGAAGAACAGATTAATATTATAAATCCTAAAATTATTTGTACCTTAGGAAGATATTCTGCTTATGTTTTATTAAAGTTTCCAATAAATATTTCTTCTTTGCATGGCAAATCTTATAAAATTGGGGAAAGAATTATCTTTTTAACCTATCATCCTGCAGCTGCTCTCTATCATGGTAGGATTTTAGAGGAAATAAAAAGAGATTTTCAAGAACTTAAAAAAATTATTTTAGAATTAAAAGAAAAAGATGAAAAAAAAGAACAATTATCATTTTGGTAGATTAATGAAAGGAGAAAAAGAGATGGAGAAAGAACAGATTTTAAAAGGTTTAGATGGGTTTGCAAAGTTAGCAAAGCAGGATATTTTAGCAAGTAGTGCTTTACCCAATAGAGATTTTTGGGGAAAAAATGCCCAAGCAAGATATGAGAAGTATAAAGAATTGTATAAATTAGTCGAAGAAATTGGCTTAGATGAAACCTTGAATATCTCAATAGAAGAATATAAAAATTTAAAAGAAAGTGAGGATGCACTTTCTCGAGGCAAAAAGAGAGCATTAGAAAGTTTTTTTATCCTTATTGGTATTGATCCTACTCAAATCTAAGGTATGAAATTTATTCATCTACATGTTCATACTGAATATAGTCTCCTTGATGGAGCATGTAGAATCCCAGATTTAATTCAAAGGGTTAAAGAACTGGGAATGCCAGGAGTAGCTATTACAGATCATGGAGTAATGTATGGAGTTATTGATTTTTATAAAACTGCAAAGGAGAAGGGTATAAAACCTATTATTGGATGTGAAGTCTATTTAGCTCCTAATTCTCGTTTTGAGAGAAAAGGTCAAAAGGAACAATTATTACATCTAATTCTTTTGGCAAAGAATCAAGAGGGATATAAAAACCTAATAAAACTGGTTACACTATCCTATTTAGAAGGTTTTTATTATAAACCAAGAATTGATAAAGAACTCTTGAGAAATTATAGTAAAGGACTCATAGGTCTTACAAGTTGTATTGCTGGAGAAATTCCTACATATATTCTTCAAGGCAATATAGATAAGGCAAGAGAAAGCATACTTGAATATCTAAGTATATTTGATCCTGGTGATTTTTATTTAGAATTACAAGATAATGGGCTTCCAGAGCAAAAGATTGTTAACAATAAATTAATTTCTTTATCTAAGGACTTGGAAGTTCCCATTGTGGCAAGTAATGATGTTCATTATTTAAATAGGGAAGACGCGGAATTACATGATATTCTTTTGTGTATTCAAACAGGCTCAAAATTAAAGGATGAAAATCGATTAAAATTTGAGACTAATGAATTTTATTTAAAATCTCAGGAAGAAATGGAAAAAATCTTTGGCAATGTTCCTTCTGCATTGGAGAATACTTATAAAATTGCAGAAAAATGTAATTTGGAAATAATTCTTAATAATATTCTCTTTCCTACCTTTAAAGTTCCAGAGGGAGAAACTTTAGAATCATGGTTTGAAAAGCTTTGTTGGGAGAATGTAGGAAAAAAATTTAAAAACATTACTCCAGAAATAGAGGAAAGACTAAACTATGAAATACGTGTTATCAAACAAATGGGATTTTCCGGTTATTTTTTAATTGTTTCAGATTTTGTCAATTTTGCAAAGAAAAATGGAATACCTGTAGGACCAGGAAGGGGATCCGCAGCAGGCTCTCTTGTTGCATATGTTTTAGGTATTACAAATCTTGAGCCCACAAGATGGAGATTAATATTTGAGAGATTTTTAAATCCCGAAAGAATTACCATGCCTGATATTGATATAGATTTCTGCTTTGAAAGAAGAGAAGAGGTAATAAATTATGTAAGGGAAAAATATGGAAAAGACCATGTGGCACAGATTATCACCTTTGGAACTATGGCTGCAAGAGCGGCAATAAGAGATGTAGGAAGAGTTTTGGATGTATCTTATGGAGAGGTAGATAGGTTAGCAAAAATGATACCTCCAAATACCTCTATTGAAGAAGCTATTTCTTTGTCTCCTGAGCTTCAAGAACTTATTAAAAATGATCCTACCTATGAGAAAATAATTTCCACTGCAAAAAGTTTAGAAGGATATGCTCGACACGCTTCAATACATGCTGCTGGTATTGTAATTTCAAAGGAACCCATAACAGAATATGTTCCCTTACAAACTATGGAGGGAGGAAATGAAATAGTTACCCAATTTCCAATGACAAATTTAGAAGAACTAGGACTATTAAAGATGGATTTCTTAGGACTAAGAACCTTGACAGTAATAAATGATGCATTAAAGGATATTAAAAGGCGATATGGAATTGAATTGGATATAAACAATATATCCTTAGAAGATAAAAAAGTATATGAATTACTTCAATCAGGAGAAACTATTGGGGTATTTCAGTTGGAGAGTAAAGGAATGAGAAATTTATTAAAGGAAGTTCAGCCAGAGAAATTCGAAGATTTAATTGCAGTATTAGCATTATATCGTCCTGGACCCTTGGGAAGATTAGAAAGCTATATAAAGAGAAAGAAGAAAGAAGAAGAAATAAAGTATCTTCATCCAGATTTAGAACCCATACTATCTGAAACTTATGGGGTAATAATATATCAAGAACAGGTAATGGAGATTGCCCATAGATTAGCAGGTTTTTCCTTAGGACAAGCAGATTTATTAAGAAGAGCAATGGGAAAAAAGATGCCAGAAGTTATGGAACAACAAAGAGAAATATTTATAAATGGAGCAAAGGAAAGGGGAATTCCAGAGGATATTGCAAGAGAAATCTTCGAAGATATGGCAAAATTTGCAGAGTATGGTTTTAATAAATCCCATAGTGCTGCTTATGCTTTGATATCCTATCAAACAGCATATCTTAAAGCATATTATCCAAAGGAATATATGGCATCAGTAATGACCAGTGTAATGGGTAACAATGAAAAACTTGCGAAATATTTAGCTGAAGCCAAAAGAATGGGTATAAAGATTCTTCCTCCAGATATAAATGAAAGTATGATAGGATTTACTGTGACCTCAGAAGGAATAAGATTTAGTTTATCGGGGATAAAAAATGTAGGAGAGAAGGTAGCAAAAGCTATTGTTCAGGAAAGAGAGGAAAATGGAAGATTTAAATCAATTTTAGATTTTGCTCATAGATTAGATAAAAGAATTATGAATAAAAAGACCTTAGAAAGTTTAATTAAAGCTGGGACCTTTGACAGTTTTAAATATACACGTAGAACTCTTCTTGATAAAGTAGAAAAGATATTGAATTTGTCTCAAAATTCAAAAAAAGGTGGTGTTGTTCAGACATCTTTATTGGAATTTTCTACAGAACCCTCTGAAAATTTCTTTGAGAATCTTCCTGAGCTTAGTTTAGAAGAACTCCTTTCTATGGAGAAGGAAATCTTGGGATTTTATATATCTTATGATCCTCTTTTAGATTTACAACAATTTTCTAATAAACTTTTTGATATAAATATAGAAGATCTTTATGATATGGAAAATGGAAAATATGTTGTAATTTCTGGGATATTAAAAAATTTAAGAGAAACTATTGATAGAAAGAAACAAAAAATGCTTTTTGCTACCTTAGAAGATATAACTGGTGAATTGGATTTAACTATTTTTTCTTCAGTTTATAATACCCATAAGAATTTATTATTAGAAGGTAAAAAGGTAATTGTTGCTGGAAAGTTAGAAAATTCTAAAGAAGAAGAGGAAAGAATTAAAATTATTGTTGATAATATTGGAGAGTTAGAGGGAGAGATTTTAGTTGTAAAATTGAATTCTTCAAAGTTAGATTACAAATTTGTATTTGATTTAAAGGAATTTTTAAAGAGGAGAAGGGGATTAAATCCAGTCTTTATAGAATTAAAAGGGGAAAAAATTTTAGCTTCCTATGAATTTTGGGTAAAAATTGATGATGAATTTTTAAAATCCTTAGAAAGATTTTTAGGACCTGATCATTCTTTTAGTATTGAGAGATTAAGTTTTTAAAAATTTATGTTAAAATTATAAAAACTTATTTTTAGAGGTATAATTATGTTTATGGATTGGCTTAGCAAGAAAAAGGAGAGTGCTGAATTAAAAAAATCTATCTTCAACAACATCCCAGATGGACTCTGGGTAAAATGTCCCCAGTGTAATCAGATTATTTACTCAAAGGATTGGCTTGAAAACTATAAGGTTTGTATTAAGTGTGGATACCATTCCCAACTTACATCTTACGAAAGAATTGCTTTATTAACTGATGAAGGAAGCTTTAAGGAAACCGATGAAAATATAATTTCCTTTGATATATTAGGTTTTCATGATACAAAACCTTATTCTCAAAGATTAATGGAGGCACAATCAGAAACAAATTTAAAGGAAGCAGTAATCACGGGCTTCGCATCTATAGAAAAAATCCCTGTAAATTTAATAGTAATGGACTTTAGGTTTATAGGCGGAAGTATGGGATCTGTGGTAGGAGAAAAAGTAACAAGAGTTATTGAAAGATCAATTGATATGAAATTGCCATTAATAAGTGTAATTGCTTCAGGTGGTGCAAGAATGCAAGAAGGATTAATCTCCCTCTTTCAAATGGCAAAAACTAGCTCTGCTATTGGAAGGTTAGATAAAGAGAAAATTCTTTATATATGTATACTAACTCATCCTTCTACTGCAGGAGTTTTAGCAAGTTTTGGTTCTTTAGGTGATATAATAATTGCAGAGCCTGGAGCTCTGATTGGTTTTGCAGGCCCAAGGGTTATAGAGCAAACTATAAAACAGAAACTTCCTGCAAATTTCCAAAAAGCAGAATTTGTTTTACAACATGGTATGATTGACACAGTTGTGGAAAGGAAAAAACTAAAATCTACTGTTGCCTTACTATTAAGACTTCTTTGGAGGAAAAAATGAAGAGAAGTCTTTCGCCGTGGGAAAGAATTTTATTAGCAAGACATCCTCAAAGACCAACGTTTCTTACTTACCTTCCTGAATTGCTTGAAGATTTTATAGAGCTTCATGGAGATAGATATTTTGGTGATGATCCTGCAATTATAACAGGATTTGGGTTTTTTGATGGAGAAAGCATAGCAATAATTGGTCAAGAAAAGGGACAAACTGTTCAAGAAAAAATTAAAAGGAATTTTGGTATGCCTCATCCTGAGGGATATAGAAAGGCTTTAAGGATAATGAAACTTGCAGAAAAATTGAATATTCCTATATTTTCTTTCATTGATACTCCCGGAGCCTATCCAGGTATAGGTGCGGAAGAGAG
This sequence comes from uncultured Dictyoglomota bacterium, assembly GCA_964612975.1. Lineage (GTDB taxonomy): Bacteria > Dictyoglomota > Dictyoglomia > Dictyoglomales > Dictyoglomaceae > NZ13-RE01. The sequence goes on from CAZTGC010000001.1 coordinate 243,365, forward strand.
GGGACAAGCTATGGCCATTGCTGTAAATTTGAAAAAAATGTCTCTTCTTAGGGTTCCCATAATAGTGACGGTTTTAAGTGAAGGAGGAAGTGGGGGAGCCTTAGGAATTGGAGTAGGAGATTACATACTAATGCTTGAGAATGCTTATTATTCTGTTATATCTCCAGAGGGTTGTGCCTCTATATTATTTAGAGATTCCAGTAAGGCTCCTGAAGCAGCTTCTGCTTTAAAAATAACTGCAGAGGATTTATTTAAATTAAAACTTATAGATGAGATAATTCCTGAACCTGAAGAAGGAGCTCATACTAATCCCTCTGAAACCTCGGATAATATTAGAAAAGCTCTTAAAAGGGTATATAAAAACTTAAAAGCTAAACCAGTAGAAATATTATTACAGGAGCGATATGAAAAACTAAGAAACTACGGAAAGTTTTTTGAAGAGGTTAGAAAATGAAAAGAATAGCTGTATTAACTAGTGGTGGAGATGCCCCGGGAATGAATTCTGCGATAAGATCTATTGTAAGATATGGTTTAAGTCAAGGAGTGGGAGTAACTGGAATTGAAAGAGGATATCAAGGGTTAATAGAAGGAGATTTTAGAAAGCTTAACAGAGAGGATGTAAGCGAGATTGTTCAAAAGGGTGGAACAATTCTTAAAACAGCAAGATCCGATGAGTTTTATAAAGAAGAAGGACAGAGAAGAGCTTTAGAAAATTTAGAAAGGGAAAATATTGATGGTCTAATTGTAATTGGAGGAGAAGGATCCTTAAAGGGAGCCTTTTCCTTATATAAATTAGGATATCCTGTAGTAGGAATTCCAGGCAGTATTGATAATGATATTTGGGGAACAGATTATTCAATTGGCTTTGATACTGCATGCAATAATGTAATTGATGCCATAAATAAAATTAGAGATACTGCCGCTGCTCATGAAAGGACCTTTGTTGTGGAAGTTATGGGAAGAGATTGTGGATACATTGCTTTCACTTCAGGATTAGTAAGTGGTGCAGATGTTATTCTTATTCCTGAAGTTCCCGTAGATTTTTCATATATAATAGAAAAATTAAAGGAAAGGCAAAGAAAATTAAAAAAACACAATATAATTGTAGTTGCAGAGGGGGTAGGAAGTGCCTACTTTATAGGAAAACAGATTGAAGATAGATTAGGGATTTCTACGAGAATAGTAGTTTTAGGACATATCCAAAGGGGAGGTTCTCCTTCGGTTTTAGATAGGAACTTAGGAACCTTTATGGGAGTACATGCGGTAAAAAGTTTGCTGAGTAAAATATATGGGGTCGTAATTGGATGGCAAAGTAATAAACCTGTTTCTGTAAGTTTAGAGGAGGTTATAAAAAATAAAAAAAGAGTTGACCCTAAATTATATTATGAAGTGGAGAGTATCCTCTAAAATTCTGGTGCCGAAGGCCGGAGTCGAACCGGCACGGATGTCACCCATCCACCAGATTTTGAGTCTGGCGCGTCTGCCAATTCCGCCACTTCGGCAACCTAATTTTAATATAGTTTTATATTTATTATCTGTCAAGACTTATTAAGGAGGAAGAAAAATAATGAAAAGGCTTTATTGTCCTTGGAGAATTAAATATATTACATCTCCAAAATCAGATAAATGTATATTCTGCGAACATATAACAGAGAATAATGATGAAAAAAACTTGATTCTTTTAAGGGGAAATTACTGCTTTATTATGCTTAATTTATATCCATATAATAATGGACATCTTATGATTATACCATACTCCCATAAGGCTAATTTAATAGATCTATCCCACGAAGAATGTATTGAAATGATGTTTTTAGCTCAAATTTGTATAGAGGCTTTACAAAAGGTTATGAAGCCTCATGGATTTAATCTGGGAATGAATATAGGAACCTCGGCCGGTGCGGGAATCGCAGATCATATTCACCTTCATATTGTTCCTCGATGGGAGGGAGATTCTAATTTTATGTTAGTTTTTGGAGAAACAAAGATAATATCAGAAGATCTCTCTTCAACCTATAGAAAAATACATCCCGTCATAAAAAATCTTTATGAAGAAAAAAAGAAATTTTAAAAGAATCCTTAAGCTAATTTATTTAAAAATTATCAGAATAAATGATTCTCCTGAGAAAATTGCAAAAAGCTTTGCTTTAGGGGTTTTTATAGGAATCTTTCCTACCTTTGGAATCGGAGGTATTTTAGCATTAATTTTAGCAAAGATCTTAAAATTAAATTATATTGCTTCAGTATTGGGGACTTTTACAATGAATTATTTTACTTCTCCAATCTTTTGGTCTCTTAGTTATTTTTTAGGAAATCTAATTCTTGAAGGGAAAGTAAGTTTTAGATTTTTAAGAGAGGGAGAAATTAAATATTTTGCTTTAACTTATATTTTAGGAAATCTTATTTCTTCGATTGTATTTTCTTTTTTAAGCTATTTTGTTATCAAAGAAGTAATAACTAAATATAAAAAGAAAAAAGAGGAGAGGAAAAAACCTCTCCTCGAGGATAAATTCACTTATTAAAGAAGGTTTTCGTACTTTCATAAAATTTTGGATTCACATTCTTTGTTTTTCCTTCTATTAGAGTTATATCCACAGGAACCAATTCATTTCCTTTAACTGCAATAAAGTATCCTGATTTTCCTTGATGTACTAAATCTACCGCTTCCTTTCCAAGTCTTAACCCAAAGATTCTATCATAGATTGATGGAGATCCACCCCTTTGAAGATGACTTAGAATTACCGCTCTTGTTTCTATTCCTAAATTTTTCTCAATTTCTTCTGCAAGAACCTGTCCCACTCCTCCAAGGCGAATATGTCCAAAAGCATCTACCATTCCCTCCTGTCCCTTTTGATAGGTAAATCCAGGAAGTTGAACTCCTTCTGCAATAGCAACAACTGCCCATGTATGGCCTCGATCGTAGAGTTTTCTAATATGATTGTATAATTCCTCTAAATTTGGCTCTACCTCAGGAATAAGAATATAATCTGCTCCTCCTGCAAGACCTCCATATAAAGCCAACCACCCCGCATGTCTTCCCATAATTTCTGCAACCACAACCCTTGCATGAGATTTTGCAGTATCCCTCAATCTTTGGATGGCGTCCATTACTACCTCTACTGCAGTATCAAATCCAAGACAATAATCAGTTTCTTCCAAATCCTTATCAATTGTTTTTGGAATACCAATCATAGGAAGTCCCCTTCTACTAAATTTAGATGCAACTCCTAGGGTATCCTCTCCTCCTATTGCTATAAGAGCATCTAATTCTAATTTCTTAAAATTCTCAATACATTTTTGAACATCCTCTTCTTTCTTGAAGGGATTCGTTCTGGAACTTCCTAAGATTGTGCCACCTTTATCCAATATGTCCTCAACAGATTGTAATGTTAATGGCACTGTATCTTTTTTAATTAATCCTGCCCATCCATATTTTATTCCTATAATCTCATCTTCATAATCCAAAGCCCTTAAAACTATTCCTCTTATTGCTGGATTTAGTCCTGGGCAGTCTCCTCCCCCTGTTAGGACTCCAATTCTTTTTTTATCCATTTCTGATCTCCTCCTTCTTAACTTTTTGTAGACTTTATTTTAGATTTTATTATCTTGAGGGAAAATTGACAAGAATTTTAGAGATTGTTATTCTTTAAAAGAATATAAAGCTTGGAGGATTTAATTATGTCAAAGAAAAAGGTGAAAATAGAATCTGAAATTAAAAAAGATCACTACTTTAGACTTGTTATTTTTTGTTGTCTTTTTCTAACTATAATGCTTATTCCCATAACCTACTACTTAAAAGCCCATGATATTTCAGAACTTCCTAAGGTTACCCTCTTAAGGATTTTAACAGGTTTTTCTATATTTCTTTGGGGAAGCTGGATTCTTTTTAGAAAAAAGAATATTATTCTTCCCTCAAAAAATATATCAATATTTGTTCTTCTATTCTTGATTTCTTGGATAATTTCTACTTTATTTTCTACAAATTTTTATCTTAGCTTTTTTGGTTCCTATATGAGACAGTTGGGTTTTTTTACCTACTTTGCCTTCTTTATAATCTTTTTTCTTCTTCATGATGTTATAGATACAGAAAGAGAAATAAAATATTTCTATTGGGGAATAGCAATTATAGCTTTTATAGTAGGAATTATTGGATTACAACAGTTTTTTAGATTATCTCCATGGTTTGAAAGGGTTAGGACTGAGTCAAGGATAATCTCAACCCTGGGACATGCAGATTTTTTGGGACATTATTTAGTTATGGTTATTCCTATAATCTTAGGTCTTCTCTTCCAAGTAAAAAATATTTATTTGAAGACTCTTTTCTTTATTGAATTTATTATCCTTTTTTTTACATTATTGGCTTCATATACAAGGGGCTCATGGATTGCGTTTTTATTTACTTTTCCTTTCTTTTTTATAATTAATTATTGGAAAGATAGAAGAAAACTAAAGACTATTCTTATTAATAAGGGATTAACATCTTTATTAATAGTTGGAGTTATTGGAACAATAATTTTGTTTGGTTATCTTGAAAAAAAAATCTATCCACCTAATACCCACCTTGGAACCTTCAATCTCCACGAAAGATTTACCACTATAGGACATGGCTTAGGATTAACTCAGGCAAATCCTCGAGGTTTAACCTGGAGGGATAGTTTAAATTTATTCAAAGATAAAATTTTATTTTCAGAAAGATTAATATTGGGATTAGGTCCTGAGACTTTTTCTTTTAATTTCACCCCATATAAGTCTTTAGATCTTGCAAGATATGATAGAGGAAAGGGATATCCTGATAGAGAACATAATGAATATTTAGATATATTATTTCCTCAAGGCTTATTAGGACTAATCTCTTTCTTAGGAGTAATCCTTATAACTTCCATTTCCTTTTGGAAAAATCTTTCTAAATTTCCCGAGGAAAACAAATTTCTTATAACTGGAACTTTTACTGGATTCTTAGCATTTTTAGTTCAAGCATTAGTCCTCTTTGGACTTTCTGCTACTTATCTTTATTTTTGGACTTTAACTTCCTTCCTATTCTTGTGGTTGAGACTAATAGATGAAAAAAATAAAATTGAAATAAAAGTAGAGAAAATTTCTAAAATATTGAAGGTTTTAATAACAGTTCTTTGTTTAGTTATTGCTCTATTCTATATAACAAAATCTATTAACTTCTTTAAAGCAGAAATATTTTATAGATATGGGTTAGACTTTTTAAATAGCAATAATCCGGGAAAGGCTGTACATACATTGGAAGAAGCAATAAAACTTAGACCTCAGGAAAGTGCTTTTCATGAAGCAATAATAAAGGCGTATTTACAATTAGTAGGAGGAGTGGAAGATATAGAAGAAAAGAAGAAGTATTTTAGGAAAGGCGATGAGCACATGAAGAGCCTTTTAGAAAATGCCTATTATAGATCACTGACTTATAATCTAATAGGAGCTTTCTATGCTCAAAGCTATCATTATTTTGGAAGGGAAGATAAGGAATTACTTAAAAAAGCAGAGGAAAATTTATTAAGAGCTTTAACCTTTGATAAATATTCTGTTCCCCCCCTGGAAAATCTTCTCAGACTATATTCTAAAGATTTAAAGGATGATAAAAAAGTTGAAGAGATAGCCAAAAGAATAATAAATATAGATCCTAATCATTATGATGCTAATATGATTTTAGGATCATTATATTATAATAAAAAAGAATATAATAATGCAAAAGAAATATATGAAAATTTATCTAAGATTTATACCAATAATGTAGATATTTGGAATAATCTTGGTATAACCTATTTCCAATTAAAGGAATATGATGAATCAGAAAAAGCCTTTTTAAAAGCATTGGAGATAGATCCCACTTATCAGTTGGCACGGAAAAATCTTGAAGCTATCTCGAAGAAATTAGGCAAAAAGGTTCAGTTGCCACCTATTCCTAAAATAGAAGATGTTAATTATTATTTAAGTAAAGGAGTTGAAGCCTATAATAATAAAAATTATAAACTAGCAGAAGAATTCTTTAGAAAAGCCATTTCTTTAGATAATAAGTCTTCAGAAGGTTATAATAATTTGGGAGTAGTTCTTTTTATTCAAGGAAAATACGAAGAGGCTATAGAAATGTTTAAAAAGGCCTTAGAAATAAATGACAAATATTTACAAGCATATGGAAATATCTCTGTTTCCCTTTTAAAATTAGGAAGGAGAAGAGAGGCAAAGGAATATTTAGAGAAAGGACTAAAATATTTTCCTGATAATCAAGATTTGAAAAAAATATTAGAGGATATAAAGTAGTGAAAAAGAGATTAGAATTAACTTCTCAAGCCTTACTTATATTAGAGAAAAGATATTTAAAAAAGAATGAGAATAAAGAGATTATTGAAACTCCAGAGGAAATGTTTGAAAGAGTAGCAGAAGCTATTGCAAGGGTTGATCTTATCTATAATCCTAAGACAGACGTGGAAATGGTAAAAGAGATATTTTATGATATGATGACATCCTTAGAATTTCTTCCTAATTCTCCTACATTAATGAATGCAGGAAAACCCTTTGGACAACTTTCTGCTTGTTTTGTTCTACCAGTTGAAGACTCCCTAACAAGTATTTTTAATACTTTAAAATATGCAGCATTAATACACCAATCAGGTGGTGGCACAGGTTTTTCTTTTTCAAGATTACGGCCAAAAGGTGATATTGTCAGAACTACTGGAGGAATTGCATCAGGACCTGTAAGCTTTATGAGGGTTTATGATTCCGCAACAGAAACTATAAAGCAAGGTGGGGCAAGAAGAGGAGCCAATATGGGAATATTAAGAATTGATCATCCTGACATTATTGAATTTATTAAAGTAAAGGATGAAGAGGGAATATTAAGTAATTTTAACATATCAGTAGCAATAACCGATGATTTTTGGGAAAAGGTTTTAAGAGACGGAGAATATGAATTAATTAATCCAAGAAATAAGGAAGTAGTTAAGAAACTAAGAGCAAAGGAAGTTTTTGATTTGATTGTTAAGCAGGCATGGAAGAATGGAGAGCCCGGAATAATTTTTATTGATGAGATAAATAGAAAAAATCCAACTCCTGAATTGGGGGAGATTGAATCTACAAATCCCTGTGGAGAACAACCTCTTCTTCCCTTTGAATCTTGTAACTTGGGTTCGATAAATTTAAGTAGAATGGTAAGGGAAAAAGATGGAAAATATGAGATTGATTGGAATAAACTTGAGAAGACAGTGTATAATGCTGTTCATTTTTTAGATAATGTTATAGATGCCAATTATTATCCTTTAAAGGAAATAGAAGAAATCACAAAAGCAAATAGAAAAGTCGGTTTAGGAGTAATGGGATTTCATGATTTACTGATTAAGTTAAAGATTCCATATAATTCCCAAGAAGGAAGAAATATTGCAGAAGATATAATGAGATTTATTTTAGAAAAAGCTCGAGAAGAATCCCAAAGATTAGCAGAAGAAAGAGGGGTATTCCCAAATTGGAACAAAAGTATTTATAAAATTAGTAATTTAAGATTAAGAAATGCCACACTAACAACTATTGCTCCTACAGGAAGTATAAGTATTATAGCAAATTGCTCTTCTGGAATTGAACCAGTATTTGCATTGGCATATAAAAGAAAAATAAGCTTAGGTGAATGGTTTGAGATTCATACCCTCTTTAGAGAATATTTAGAAAGAAATAATCTTTACTCCGAAGATTTAATTCAAAAGATAATAGAAAGGGGCTCTATTCAGGAGATAGATGAAATACCTGAAGAAGCAAAAAGGATTTTTATTACTGCTTTAGACATTTATCCTGAAGATCATCTTCTAATGCAAGCTGCTTTTCAAAAGTATGTAGATAATGCAGTATCAAAAACAGTAAATCTTAAAAATTCAGCTACGGAAGATGATATTAGAAAAATTTATCTTTTAGCATACGAATTGAAATTGAAAGGAGTTACAGTTTATAGAGATAAATCTAGAATTACCCAAGTCTTAAGAGTAGAGGAGGGAAAAAGTGGTAGAGAAAAACTCAAACCAAGACCAAGACCTCATATAACAAAGGGTGTTACTATGAAAATGAAAACTGGATGTGGAAATTTATATGTTACCCTTAATGAGGATGAATTTGGAATATGTGAGGTTTTCTCTACTCTTGGAAAAGCTGGGGGTTGTGCAGCATCTCAGACAGAAGCTATATCTCGATTAATTTCTTTAGCTTTAAGAAGCGGAATTGATTTAAATTCAATTATAAAACAACTAAAGGGAATTCGCTGTCCCACTCCTATAAGAGATGAGGAGGGAGATTTTATTCTTTCTTGTTCTGATGCTATTGCAAAAGCTTTAGAAAAGTATATAATTTTAAAAGAAGGGAAAAGTACATCTAAAAATGGTATATTTTTATTCCCAAATAAAAAAGTAGAAGAAAAAAGTGAAAATGAGTATTCAGGAATTCCTTGTCCAGAATGTGGCACTCCTCTTGAGGTTCAAGAAAGCTGTTTTACTTGTAGAGTTTGCGGGTATTCAAGATGTTATTAATTTTTTAAATTTGACTTTTCAGAATTTTTATTTTATAATGTCTTGATTGATGGAAAAGTTAAATCACATATGCTTTTTTATTTTTAGAAAAATCTTAATCCTATTTTAACTTAAAAATTATTTCCCAGAAAAGGAGGTTTCACATGATTTTCCAAGAAAAACTAAGTTTAAAAACAAGAGCAGAGTTAGTAGAAATTGCTAAAGAACATAAAATTGTTGGTTATTATCGTATGACAAAAGATGAGTTAATACAAGCATTAGTCTCGAAATCTAAAGAGTCTTCCAAAGAACTGGAAGAAAAGGAGAGTTTTGAAGAGAAAGCAATAACTTTGACAAAAGAAGCTCCTTTAGCTGTAGAAGAGAAAGAGGAAAAGAAAGATAAAGTAATAATTGACGGTTTTGAATGTATATATAGAGAAGGCTATTTGGAAATAAAGGAAGAAGGTTATGGATTTATTAGGAAAAATTTTAAACCCAGTGAGGAAGACGTTTATATTTCTGCATCTCAGATTAAGAAATTTGGACTTAGATATGGAGATTGGATTGGGGGAATGGTAAGACCCCCAAAGGAGAATGAAAGATGGTATGCTATTTTAAGAATTGATACAGTAAATGTAAGAGATCCCCTTCTCTCCCGTCAAAGACCAAAGTTTGATGATTTAATTCCCTATCATCCCACTGAAAGATTGAGATTAGAAACAAGTTCCGATGAATTAGATACAAGACTTATTGATTTATTAGCTCCTATTGGTAAAGGACAAAGGGGGTTAATTGTATCACCTCCAAAGGCAGGGAAAACTACTTTATTAAAGAAAATTGCGAATGGGATTACTGCAAATCATAAAGAGATAAAACTATTTGTTCTTTTAGTTGATGAGAGACCAGAAGAAGTAACAGATTTCAGAAGATCTGTCCAAGGAGAAGTTATCGGATCTACTTTTGATGAAACACCAGAAAGACATATCCAAGTTGCAAAGCTTGTATTAGAAAGAGCAAAGAGATTGGTGGAATATGGAGAACATGTTGTTATTCTTTTAGATAGTATAACAAGGTTAGCAAGGGCATATAACTGGGCAGTTCCCTCTAGTGGAAGGACACTATCTGGAGGTGTAGAACTTTCCGCTTTACATCATGCAAAGGAATTTTTTGGGGCAGCAAGAAATATTGAAAATGGTGGTAGCTTAACAATATTAGCTACTGCACTAATCGAAACAGGAAGTAGGATGGATGATGTTATTTTTGAAGAATTTAAGGGAACAGGAAATATGGAGTTGGTATTAGATAGAAAAATTTCTGACAGAAGAATATTCCCAGCAATCAGTATAACACGATCGGGAACAAGAAAAGAAGAACTTCTTTATCCTGAAGAGAAGCTAAGAAAAATCTGGCTTTTAAGGAGAAGTTTGGTAGGACAAGAAGAAGGAGAAGCCATTGAGATGCTTAAGAGAAAATTGAGAGAAACAAGAAATAATGATGAATTCTTAAAATTTATTGAAGAAGTAATTGGTAGACCCAATAGAAGATAAGAGTTTTAGGAGGCTTTTCTTTGAAAAGATTTTTACTTATATTTTTTCTTATAACTTTTATAATATTAGTTACATTTTCAGTATTAAAAGAGAAAATAGTTTTAAAAATTTACTATTATGATCCAAAAGCTTTAAAACTAGTCCCTGAAGAAAGGGAAATCTCCTTTTATAGGTGGAAGTTATTATTTAAAAAAGAAGATATTGTAAAAGATATAATTTCTGAGTTAATAAAGGGACCTATAAATGATAAGTTGAAATCTCCCATGCCCTTTGGAACAAAAGTGCTTAGAGTTTCAATTAAAAATGAGATTGCCTATGTAAACTTTTCTAATGAATTAAGGAAAAATCATCCGGGAGGAAGTTTAGGGGAGATCTTAACTATTTATAGTATTGTGAATACACTAACAGAACTCCCTTATATTAAAAGGGTTCAAATTTTAATTGACGGAGCTGTAATAGAAAGCTTAGCAGGACATATTGATATTTCAGAACCTTTAGAAAAAGATTTAAGTATCTTGAAATGAAGATAGGTTTTATCTCGGATATACATAGTAATTGGGAAGCATTAGACACTGCAATAAAAAAGCTGGAAAAAGAAGTAGATGAGATATACTGTTGTGGAGATATCATAGGATATGGTCCTGATCCCAATGAGTGTGTTAATTATTTAAGAAAGTCAAAAATTTCAGTATTGGGTAACCATGATGCTGCATGTGTTGGAAGATTAAATTATGATAATTTCAACCCCTTAGCTCAATACGCAATAGATTGGACAAAGGAGAATCTTACGAAGGAAAATTTTGAATTTATTTACAGATTACCATTAAAAGATAATTTAGAAGGAATAGGAATTGTACATGGGAGTTATAGAAATCCCCTAGAAGAATATCTAATAACTTATAATTCTGTTTTTTCAAATTTTCAGCTTATGGATAAAAATATATATTTTTTTGGACACACACATATAGCAGGAGTTTTTATTTATTCTCCTGAAAATAACAGAGAAATAAAATATTTGAGTTTAGTAAAAGGAGGGGAAATAGAATTAAAACCAAATTATAAATATCTTATAAATCCAGGAAGTGTTGGACAGCCAAGGGATGGAAACTGGAAAACTAGTTTTGGGATTTTTGATACAAAGAAAAATATATTTAAAGTTTACAGAATGGATTATTTAATCGAAGTAACTCAAAAAAAGATGCAAATATCAGGCTTACCAAGACCATTATGGGAGAGATTAAGCTTAGGGAGGTAAATTATGAAAATATTAGTAATTAGTGACACCCATGGAGATATTTATTTCTGGGAGAAAATTAAAAAGCATATTGAAAAATTAGATTTAGTTTTACATGCAGGAGATGTCCTCTATCATGGTCCTCGAAATCCATTTCCCAAGGAATATTCTCCTGCAAAACTTGCTGAACTCATAAACAACTTAAATATTCCTGTTATTATAAGTAAAGGGAATTGTGATGCTGAGGTGGACCAATTGGTCCTGAAATATCCATTATTGTCCCCCTACGCTTTTGTTTTCTTGCCTCCCTTAAAAATTCTTATAATGCATGGAGAAGATAAAAGTGAAGAGGATCTTTGGAAAATTATTAACGACTTTCAAGTGAATATTTTAATATTTGGTCATATTCATACACCTGTCTTAAAAAAGAAAGAAAATAAGATTTTATTAAATCCAGGAAGCCCTGCTCTTTCTAAAGTATCTTCGAAGACTGTTGCATTTATTGAAGAGAAAGAAATATCTATAATTGATATAGAGAATGATAAGGTCATTCAAAAAGAGGTTATAAACCTGGAGTGATTCCTTTAAAAAGTAAGGAAAGATCTGATGGATTTGGACTTGCTAGTAATGCTTCTTTCTCGTCTATTAGATTCTTTCTATAGAGTTCTAATAGATGCTGATTAAAGGTTTGCATTTCTTCTAATTTACTTTCCTGAATAATTTTAGGAATCTCATAGGTTTTTTGTTCTCGAATCGATTTTCTTACACTTAGATTTCCCAAAAGAATTTCACAGGCAGGTATTAAACTTTTCCTATCTTTTCTCTTTAACAATCTTTGAGAAATTATCCCTTGAAGAACATTAGAAAGCTGTATTCTTACCTGATTTTGTTGATAGGGAGTGAACGTATCAATAATTCTTTCCAAGGTTGTTACCGTATCAGTAGTATGAATTGTACTTAACACCAAATGACCAGTTTCTGCAGCTTGTAATACTATACTTGTTGTTTCTAAGTCTCTTAATTCACCTACCATTATTACATTAGGATCTTCTCTTAATGCCATTTTTAAGGCAGAGGTATAAGATTTCGTATCTATCCCAAGCTCCCTTTGGGTTATTAAAGATTTCTTATCAGAAAAAACAAATTCTATAGGATCCTCAATAGTAATTATTTTTAAACTAAAGTTAGAATTTAAATATTCTATCATGGAAGCTAAGGTAGTAGACTTACCACACCCCGCAGGGCCCGTTACCAATATCAAGCCAGATTTTTTCTCAGCTAAGGTCTTTAATACAGGAGGCAATGAGAGCTCTTCTATAGATGGAATTTTTAATGGAATAAGCCTAAGGGAGATAGTGATAGATCCCCTTTGCAAGTATATATTTCCCCTTAATCTAATCTTACCATTTTTTTCATAGGCAAAATCTAATTCTCCATTCTCCTCGAAAATCCTAATAAGACTTGGTCTTATTAGAGAATATGCTATATCTTTGATCTCTTCATGGGTTAAAGGCTCTTCATCTAAAAAAACAATATCACCTAAAACCCTTATTACTGGGGGAACCCAAGGTTTTAAATGAATGTCAGAAGCATTCTCTCTTATTGCTATCTCAAGAATCTTATCAAATCTCTCAGCCATCTTCTTCCTCCTTCATACTGAAGACTCCATTCTTAATTTTTTCTATTAAGTTCATGTTTACAACTTGTTGGGCTAATTTAATAGCATTTTTTATTGCCTTTGATTTGGATCTTCCATGAGAAATTATCACAACTCCATTTACTCCAAGAAGAGGAGCACCTCCATATTCACTATAATCCAATTTCTTCTTAACATTTCTAAATTTTGGCATCAAAATTCCTGCTAATATTTTACTCCACAAAGATGATTTTAATTCATAAGATAAAAGGGCAAATAAAGCCTCTGCAACACCTTCTGCAGTTTTTATACAAACATTTCCTACAAATCCGTCACATACAATAACATCTGCCAAGGAATTAAATAAATCTTTTCCTTCTACATTTCCGATAAAATTTAGCAAAGAATTATTTTTCAAAAGATGATAAGTCTCCTGAGAAAGTGAATTTCCCTTTTCTTCTTCCTCTCCAATATTTAAAAGACCCACCTTGGGATTTGGAATATTAAATATCTCTTCCATATATATTTTACCCATAATAGCAAATTGTTCTAAATATTCCTTTTTACAATCTACATTCGCCCCAACATCTAACAAAAGGGAGGGCCTATCAGAAAGAGTTGGAATCACTGTAGCAATGGCGGGTCTTTTAATACCAGATATTCTCCCAAGATGAAGAAGGGCAGAGCTCATTACTGCCCCTGTATTTCCTGCAGAGACTACTGCATCTACCCTTTTATCTCTTAAGAGTTTCATAGAAACAACTATAGAAGAGTCTTCTTTTTCTCTTACTGCAAAAGCAGGATGTTCCTTCATTTCTATTACTTGGGAGGCAGGATATATTTCAATTAACTCCTTTGGATAATCATATCTTTTTAATTCTTTCTCAATCATTTCCTTTTTTCCTACTAATATAGTTTTTATTTTAAATTCCTTCACGCATTCCACTGCCCCCTTTACTGTTTCAAAGGGAGCATAATCCCCACCCATAGCATCTAAAGCAATTGACATTTTAGCTCCTCCTTATTATTGATTTTAAATTTAATGCTTTTTTATAAACCTCTTTTTTAGAAATTTTGTAATTTTTTGAGACATAATCCACTGCAGACTTTAAATCAAAATTGTTTCTTACCATAGCTTCGATTATTAAAGCTTCAAGTATTACTTTTCTTTTTTCCTCCTCTTCCTCATATTCATTATACACTATAACAGTATATTCTCCTAAATGGGAAGACAGATTATTTTCTAACTCTTCCAAAACTGTTTTTATTGGACCATAGTATACTCTTTCATGTATTTTTGTTAAATCATTACAAAAACACACCTTGGAGAAGGGAAATATTTTATAAATTAATCTTGCTAAGGATATTATCCTTTTAGGAGATTCGAATAAAATAAAGGTTTCTATTTTCTTTTCTTTTATTTCTTTCAAGATCTTTTCCCTTTCTTTCTCTCTATTGGGAAGAAATCCATAAAATAAAAATTTATCCGAGGGAAGTCCAGAAATAGATAAAGCAGAAGTTATTGCAGATGGACCACATATACTAATAACATCTATTCCTCTTTCTCTTGCCTCCTTTACAATTATATATCCTGGATCTGATATACATGGAGTTCCTGCATTAGATACTAATCCCACATTCATATTCCTATCAACTAAATATTCCATTAATATCCTTACCCGCTCCCTTTCGTTATACTTATGATAGGAAATCATCTTCTTTTTGATATTATAATAATTTAATAATTTAAGAGTATGTCTTGTATCTTCTACAGCCAAAATATCACATTCTTTAAGAACTTCTAAGGCTCTTAGAGTAATGTCTTTTAAGTTACCAATAGGTGTTGCGATGACAAATAACTTCCCCATTACTTTTTAATAATTATAAAAATCTCATTTACAAAAGAAATTTTTGCTATAATCTTATAAATTTCTTCAATAGATTTTATGTAAAATTTATCATAATGATCCAACATTCCCTTCTCTTTCCCACTCAAACTTTTTAAAGGAAAGGATATTACGAGAAAATTAGAATTTAAATTTTCCAAAAAGCCTAGGGTATAATCCTTCTTTATCTTCTCAAGAATAGGTAGAAATTTAAAAATAAAACATAAATCTACTCTTTCCTTTGGAGAATTAAAAATAATATCCTGACATATTCCAAGAGTAGGGAAATTTATAAGTTCAAAGAACTTATTTATCAAGTTTATGAGATAATTATCAATATCATAGGCAAAATATTTTATTGTTCTATCTATATTCATAAAGGGAATAGAGAATGGATTAAGTCCGCAGGCAAGATCAGAAATACTTTCTGGAACTCCTGTTATTTCAAAAATTTTCTCATATAAACCTTCATAAAGGGACAGTCTTTCTTTAGTAGATATATGAGTTTTTAGTATCTCTCTACAAATGTCTTTTAAATTATTCCCTGAGATTAACCCTAAGTATTTTTCAATTCTCTTATACTCATAAGACCTTAGAAAAGAGCCATAAATCTGATGTAATCTCCTTTTTGTAGATTTTAAAATATCCTTTTCATTTTTAAATTTTTTACTTTCAATCTCGTAAATATTTCTGATTACTTCAGGAGAGATATTTTTATACTTTTTACTATCTAATATTTTAGATACTACATTTTTTTGCATAAAATCTCCATTAATTTCATATAGAATCTGAGATTATGAATTGTTGCAAGTCTAAAAGCCAAGGAATCTCCTATCATAAATAAATGATGTAAAAATGCCCTACTATAATTTTTACAGAGGTAACAGTCACAAAATTCTGAGACTGGTTTTTTATCTCTAATATACTTCTTATCAAGAATTTTTATTATTCTATAGAAATCTTTTTCATCAATATCTATCTTATTCAAATTGTCATTAAATACAAATAACTCTCCCTTTCTTGCATATCTTGTTGGAATTACACAATCAAAAAGATTATAACCTAATTTTGCACAGATCAATATATTCTCTGGTTTTCCTATACCCATAGCATATTTTGGAAAATTATTAGGAATAAGTTCTGCAGTATATTCAAGAATTTCTATAATAAGATTTCCTCTTCCATCAATAGGATATCCTCCAAATCCGAACCCATGAAATCCTAATTCCATTAAAGACTCTGCACATTCTTTTCTCAATTTCTTGTCCCTTCCCCCCTGTATTATCCCAAAGATTAAAGGTTTTTCCCCATCAATATTTTTTATATATTTATCATATTCAGCCTTGCACCTTTTTCCCCAATTTATGGTTAACTTAACTGCCAGTTTATTAATTTCATAGGAATCATCAGGATGAGTACAATAATCTAAAATCATCATGATATCAGATTTAATGACAAACTGATTTTGAATTACCTTTTCAGGGGTAAGGATAATTTTTTTATCCTTGGAGAGCTTAAATATTATCCCATTTTCTCTTACTGTTCCAAGTTTTGAATTTTCTCTTATAATTGAGAATAATTGAAATCCGCCTGAGTCAGTTAAAATAATTCTTTGCCAATTTATAAAATTTTTTAGGTTTCCAAAGGATTTTATAACTGAAATCCCAGGTTTAACCATTAAATGATAGGTATTTAATACTAAACCATGGACTCCAATCTCATAAAGATCTTGAGAATCTAAAGAACGAACTACCCCCCTTGTTCCATCAGGAAGAAAAGCAGGAAGAGGAAGATCTCCTCCTACTAAATTTAAAGTCAACTTTTTCACGTAAATAATTTTATCACAGATATTTTTGTTCTTTACAAGAAATTTTTTTTATGATAACTTAACTTTAAAATGAGAGGGATGACCGCTTCATGTTATAAAGAAATTTCCATTGGAACCCTTAAAGTATATATGGAGTTTAAGGGTTATAATCATCGATTTTTAGAAACGAAAATAAATCTTCCCCAGAATTTAACCTTTTTAGAAAAGGAATTTTTAGAAAAAATAAGGGAAAATATTAGGAGAGGTGTTGTAAATTTTTCTTTAAGAATATCCAATAATATAGATGTTCTTCCCAAGATAAATACTTCTATTATAGAAGAAATCTTAAGGGAAATTGAAAAAATCACAAAAAAGCCTGAAAAAATAGAAGATTGGAAAATAATTCTGGGAAATCCTCAAATATTTACTGTGGAACCAAGAACTTATAATGAACAAGAAATATCTAGAATTAGAGAGGAGTTTGATGAACTTTTAAAAGTTTTCATTGAAGAAAGAAAAAAAGAGGGAAAAAGTATTGAAAGGTCTATTCAAATATGTTTAATAAATATAGAAGAAAATTTGAAAAGAAATGAAGATGAGCATAAAAATTTCCCTTCTGAGATTAAAGTTATTCTTCAAAAAAAGATAGAGGAATGGAACATAAATATTGAAAAGGATAGAATTCTACAAGAAATGGCATTGATTCTTATGAAGGCAGATATAAATGAGGAATTAGAAAGACTTAAAAGCTTTATTGAGAAAATTAAAGAGCAAATGCAGAAGGACGAGTGCACTGGTAAATACTTAGACTTTATTGTTCAAGAAATGATTCGTGAAACAAATACTCTTTCAAGTAAAACTTCAAAAACAAAAATTATCGAATATGCTTTAGAAATAAAAAATGAATTGGAAAAGATGAGAGAGTTAATATCAAATGTTGAATAAGGAGTGAAACCTATGAAAATCAAATTAATAAATGTTGGATTTGGAAATATGGTGGTAAGTTCAAGAATTGTAGCTATAATTAGTCCTGATTCTGCACCTATAAAGAGATTTTTAGCAGATGTCAGAGAGAAAAATGAACTTATTGATGCAACTTATGGAAGAAAGACAAGAGCAGTATTAGTATTAGATAGTGGACATATAGTATTATCTGCTCTTCATCCTGAAACTCTTGCATCAAGAATTGAAGGAACAAATAAAGAGGAGGAAGAATGAAAAATTTAGGAAATCTTTTTGTTCTTTCAGGACCATCAGGCGTAGGAAAGGATGCTATATTAGAAAAACTATTGAGAAAAGTCCCCAGCTTGGTAAAATCAATCTCGGTAACAACCCGTCCCATAAGAGCAGGGGAGGAGAATAGAAAGGACTATTTCTTCGTAGATGAAGATACTTTCAAAAACATGATAGAAAGGAATGAATTTTTGGAATGGGCAATAGTTCATTCTTATTTTTATGGAACTCCCAAAAACTTTGTAGAAAAAAATTTAAAAAAAGGAATTGATGTTCTTTTAAAAATCGATGTTCAAGGGGGGCTAAAGATAAAGAGGATTATCAAAAATGCAGTGCTAATTTTTATTGTTCCCCCTTCCTTAGACGAACTTAAAAAAAGATTATTAGAAAGAGAATCAGAAAGGAAGGAAGATTTTGATATAAGATGGAAAAATGTTCCCCTTGAAATTTCCAAAATTTTTTATTATGATTATTTAGTTGTGAATTCTAAGATAGATTTTGCAGTAGAGGAAGTGAAGGCAATTATTCTTGCAGAAAGATGTAGATTAACAAAGGAGAAAGCAGAATACTGGATAAATAAATTAGGAGGTAAAATAGATGAAGGAACCATCAATAGATAAATTATTAGAAAAAGTATCAAATAAATATATTCTAACTATATTAGCTGCAAAAAGAGCAAGACAAATTAATGAAGAGCTTAAGTTCTTAAGACAAGTAATGACAAAGGATCCATTAACAATTTCTTTAGAAGAAATATTAAATGATAAGATAAAATATGAGAAGGAAGAATTATAAACTTTATATAGAGTGTTAATATCGAAAGTAATTCTTTTTGATACCAGGATACCTCAAAAAGACTTTCTTTACTACTCTATTCCTAAAGAACTTGAGAAAGAGATTTATATAGGAAAAAGTGTTATTGTTCCACTAAAAAAAAGGAAAGTTTTAGGATATATTTGGGATACTTTAGAAAATAATATTGAAAATTCCATTTCCATAAAACCCATATATTCATTTTTAAGAGGGATTCCATCTCTTCCAAAATCCTTAATTTCTCTTGGAAATTGGATTAGCGATTATTATGAAAATTCTCTTTACACATCAGCAAATTATATTTTCCCTTCAGGAGTTGATCTAAAAATAAAAAGAAGATTTAAATGTAAGGACTATTCTAATATCAAACTTTCAAAAAAACAAAAAGACCTTTTAGAACTCTTAAAGCAAGAAAGATCTTTAGAAGAATTAAAGAGATATATGAAAATTTCAGAAAATTATATCAATAAATTGGTAAAAATGAATTTAATAGAGGAGGAGGTAGAATTAGAAGTTACCGAAAAACATCCTAAGAAGAGGGAGTTTTTTCAAGAACCAGAAATTAAAACTTGGAATATTAGACAAGAAATTATAAAAGAATATGAAAAAATCAAAGAAAACCCTAATAAAATTCCCTATTTACTTTTAATAGAAAATAAAAGAGAAAGATGGGAATATTATTTAAAATTAATAAAGGATTATTATAATAAAGGGAAACAAATATTAGTAATCTTCCCCACCTTGAACTCTCTACAAGATTTTCAAGCCTTTTTAGTAGAAAGGGTGCCTATAAAATTCTATGTTTTTCATGGGTTTCTTACTCCTGCACAATCTTATCAAGTTTTTAAGATTTCTGGAATAGAAAGCCCATTATTGGTAATTTCTACTGGAAAAGGGATTTTTCTTCCCTTTAATAATTTGGGAATAATTATATTGGAAGAAGAGGAAAACGAATTTTATAATCTTCGAGAAAGAGAACCCCGTTTTGATGTAGGAAAGGTTTCATTAAAGAGGGCAGAATTGGAGAATATACCTATTTTTTTAGGAAGCACCTCTCCATCTGTCTCTTCCTTTTACAATTTCTTGACAGGTAAATTTTTATTCTATAGAAAAACAGCAAAAAAAAGCAAAGTTACAGTTTTAGACATACGTAAAGAAAGAGAAGAGATCTTATCTTACTATTCAATAACAAGAATTAAAGAAAATTTAAAATCTCAAAAACAGGTATTTTTTCTCTTAAATAGATTAGGATATTCCTCATATCTCCAATGCCAAGATTGTGGATATACATTCTATTGCCCCAATTGTAGTACTTCCCTTGTTTATCATTCTGAAGAATTAGAGTTAAGATGTCATTATTGTAGTTATAAAATATCTTCTGTAATTACCTGTCCCAATTGTGGGGGATATAGTTTTACCTATGGAGGATTAGGCACAGAGAAGTTAGAAACTTATATAAAAAGAATTTTTCCTAAATATTTAATACAAAGATGGGATAGTGACTGGGAGGTAAAGGAAGAAAGTTTATTATATAAAAGTCAAATGATAGTTGGAACTCGACTTATTGTACCTTGGATATCAAGACTTAATGTAGGATTATTAGTTATAGTTAATTTAGATAATTTTCTTCATCTTCCAGATTTCTCTGTTTCTGAAAAAACCTTTAACTTATTAAGAAGAATATTAAGTGATTTTCCAGGAGATGAAATTATAATTCAAACCTATTCTCCAAATCATTATTTACTAAGAGCATTGAAAAAAAACTCATATAATATTTTTCTTCATGAGGAATTAAATTTAAGAAAAGATCTAAAATATCCTCCTTTTTCTATTCTTCATCAAATTTTATTAATTGGAGATGACGAGGAAGAGATTATTGATGCAGGAAGAAGGATTAGAAAGGAGCTGGAGGAAAAATTACAAAATATTGAGGTCTTAGGGCCTGCTCCCTATTTCCCATATATTTTAAAAGGAAAATACAGATATCAAATTCTTATAAAAGTTTTAGATGAGAAAAATAATTCTATAAATCTTAGTGAACTGATTCAACTCGAGGATTTATTTTCTAATTATAGAGTTATAATAAATAAGGATATAAGAGAAATTTTGTAACTATGAGGTGAAATTCAAATGATACTTAAGATAATTACCATTGAAAATCCAATATTAAGAAAAAAGGCAAAAAAAATAGAGAAGATTGACGATGAAATTAAGAGATTAGCAGAAGACATGTTGGAAACATTAAAAAACTCTAATGGAGTTGGGCTCGCTGCTCCTCAAGTGGGAAAAGGTATACGATTAATTGTGGTAAGCTATGATGAAAAGGATTATATTTTTATAAATCCTGAAATTATCAAGAGGGAAGGGGAAGATCTTGACATAGAGGGATGTTTAAGTATTCCGGGAATTGAGATTCCTGTAAAAAGGGCAGAAAGAATTCTATTGAGATATCATAATCTAAAGGGAAGGACATTAATGATAGAAGTTAGCGGTATTTTAGCAAGAATCATTCAACATGAAATAGATCATCTTGATGGAATACTCATTGTTGATAAGATTGAGGAGGAAGTAAAAATTTGAATATTATATTCTTTGGAACACCAATTTTTGCAAGAATAATATTAGAAAGACTTTATACTGAAGAAAATGTGATAGCTGTATTTACGCAACCTGATAAGCCAAAGGGTAGAGGGAAAAAGGTTGAATTCTCACCTGTCAAGCAATTTGCCTTAGAGAAGGATATTATTTTATTTCAACCAGAAAATTTAAAAAGTAAAGATGTAGAGAATACCATTTTAGAATTAAAACCAGATATTTTTATTGTAGCATCTTATGGAAAAATTATGCCGGAAAATCTATTAAAAATACCTTCATATGGAGGTATAAATGTTCATGCATCTCTTCTTCCCAAATATAGAGGTGCTGCTCCCATTGAGAGGGCATTATGGAACTGTGAAGAAGAAACTGGAGTTTGCATTATGCAAATGGAAAGGGGATTAGATACAGGTCCCATATGGAGTGAAAAAAAAATTATAATTGATCCTAAAGACAATAGAGAAACTCTAACCTTGAAATTAGCAAATTTAGGGAGTGAGCTCCTCTTAGAAACTCTTCCTATAATTAAAGAAGGGAAGATAAAACCTATACCTCAAGATGAAGCCTTTGCAACTTATGCCCCCAAAATCTCTCCTTCCGAAGAGAAGATAGATTGGAGTAATCCTATCAAAAGTATATGGTGTCAAATTAGAGCTCTTTCTCCAGAACCGGGTGCCTATACCTATTTTAGGGAAACCATATTAAAAATCTTAAAGGCATATCCCTATTATGAAAGGATAGAAGATTCTCCTGTAGGGAGTATAATATTTATAGACAAAAAGAAGGGGTTTGCAATAAAGGGAATTGATGGTATACTTTGGATTTTAGAGGTAAAACCTGAAAACAAAAAAATGATGCTTGCAACAGATTTTTTAAATGGATATCGCCTAAAAATAGGTGAAATATTAAAATAAATAGGGAGGTGAAAATATATGTTTCTATTTGATTCAACATATATAATACTTTTACCTGCATTAATACTTTCTATTTATGCAAGTTGGAAAGTAAGATCTACTTTTAGTTATTTTTCTCAAATTCCTAATTCCCGCAGAATAACTGGTGCTGAGGCAGCAAGAATATTATTAGGTGCCTTAGGATTGCATGATGTAAAGATAGAATTAACCCCTGGTTCACTAACTGATCATTATGATCCTAGGACAAAAACACTAAGACTTTCAGAACCTGTATATCATTCTCCATCAATTTCTGCCCTTGGAGTTTGTGCCCATGAAATAGGTCATGCTATTCAACATGCCCAAGGCTATCTCCCGTTAGCTTTTCGATCCACCTTAGTTCCTGTAGCAGCACTGGGAACAAATATGGCATTTCCTCTATTTTTTATAGGATTTTTATTTGGTAGTCCTTCCCTTATGACTATTGGTATTCTTGCCTTTTCCCTTGGGGTCCTTTTCTACCTTATTACTCTTCCTGTAGAAATTAATGCAAGTAGAAGAGCAAGAGAACTTCTTTTATCTTCAGGAATGATAACTGCAAGAGAAACAGAAGGAGTAAAGGCAGTATTAAATTCTGCTGCATTGACCTATATTGCGGCGGCTGCTATGGCACTTCTTCAACTTTTAAGATTAATTCTCTTAGCTAATATGAGAAGAAGAGACTAATGGAGGTAAGATTAAGAGCAGGAGAAATTCTCTATGAAATAGAGAGGAGGGAAGGATATGCTAATTTAATTTTAAGAAGCATCCTTCCCTCCTTAGATTTATCTTTAAAAGAGAAGAAATTAATAACGGAATTGGTTTATGGTATATTAAGATGGCAGATGACCTTAGATGAAATTTGGAAAAGATACGTTAAATACCCCAATCATTTAACCCAGTGGGCAAAGATACTTCTTAGAATTGCAGTATATCATGTATATTTTATCAAAAATACAAATATCCCTGTTGCCATGAATGAAATTGTAGAAATCTCAAAAATTAAGGCACAAAAAGAAAAAAGCTTAATAAATGCTGTAGTAAGAAAAATATCTTCAGAGAGAATTAATATAGGAGATTTTCCTGAAGATATCAAATATAGCCATCCCTCATGGATTTTAGAGGAATTAGAAGATTATTTGGGAAAAGAAGCAAAAATAGAGATAGCAAAATGGAATAACTTTCCTTCTTTTACTACCATAAGAGTAAATACTTTAAAAACCACAAAAGAAGAGCTAAAGGAACTTTTCAAAAGTGATGAAATCAAAGTAAGAGATGGATATTTAGTTTCTCAGGCATTAATAATAGAAGAAGGTATACCCCTTGAGAGTTATAAACTATTTAAAGAGGGATTCTTTACAATTCAAAGTGAAGCTTCCATGTTAACTTCAATAATATTAAATCCGAAACCTAATGAGAAGATTGCAGATCTTTGCTCTGCACCAGGTACAAAAAGTACTCATCTTGCTGAGATTATGGAAAACAAAGGAGAAATTCTTTCTGTGGATATTAATAAATCACGATTAGAACTTGTTGAAAAAAATTCCAGGAGATTAGGAATAAACATAATAAAAACCTTAAATTCTGACATATTGTCTCTTCCAGAGGAATTAAATGGGACCTTTGATAAGGTACTATTAGATGTTCCCTGTACAGGATTAGGGGTTATAAAACATAAACCTGAAATAAAATGGAGAAGAAAAAGAGAAGATATATATAATCTATCAAAAATTCAATACTCTATGTTGGAAAAAGCAGTAAAACTTTTAAAAAAGGGTGGTGAAATTTTATATAGTACCTGCACCTTAACTTGGCAGGAAAATGAAGGAGTTGTTTTATCTTTTTTGCAAAAAAATCCATCCTTTTATTTTAAACCCTTTAACTTGAAGGATAAAGAATTTCCAGGGATTTTAAGAATTCTTCCTTTTTTATATAATACTGATGGATTTTTTCTTTCTCTCTTAAAGAATGAAGAATAATATTCTTTCCTTCGATATAGATCAATTAACTCAATATTTTAAAGATATTGGAGAGGTATCCTATAGAGTTAATCAAGTAATGGACTGGATTTACAAAAAAATGATCTGGAAATTTTACAAAATGACGAATTTACCTCTTAAATTAAGAGAAAAATTAGAAGAAGACTTTTATATTTATATCCCTAAGGTTTTAGATAAAATAGAAGAATATAATACAATAAAATTTTTATTTCAGTTGGAAGACATGGAAATTATTGAAGCAGTCTTAATATCTCATAAAAATAGAAGAACCTTATGTGTATCTACTCAAGTGGGATGTTCCTTCAAATGCAATTTTTGTGCTACAGGACTTATGGGATTTAAAAGAAATCTTTCCTCGGGAGAAATTTTAGCTCAAATTTTGTGGGCTAAAAATTTTCTCTTTGAAAGGGGAGAAGGTTTAAATAATGTTGTTTATATGGGAATGGGAGAGCCTTTAGCAAATTACGAAGAGGTAATAAAATCAATTAAAATATTAAACTCACCCATTGGGATTGGTATAGGTGCAAGACATATATCCTTATCTACTGTAGGCCTTGTTCCCCAGATTTATAAACTCTCTAATAAAAAAATTCCAATAACCTTAGCAATTTCTCTTCATGCTCCTGATAATGAATTAAGAAATCTTTTAGTTCCAATAAATAAAAAATATCCTTTAGAGGAACTTCTTCCTGCCTGTTGGTATTACTCTGAGAAGATGGGGAGAAGAATTTCCTTTGAGTATATCCTTTTAGAGGAAGTTAATGATACCATAGAGATGGCAGAAAAACTGGTAAATTTATTGAAGAATAAGCCTGCTCATGTAAATCTTATCCCATGGAATAAGGTTTCTGAATTTCCATGGAAAAGACCGTCTATCCTTAGAATAAAAAAATTTGAGAGGTTTCTGAAAGAGAAGGGAATAAATGCTACTTTGAGGATTTCCTATGGAGAAAAGATAAAGGCAGGTTGTGGGCAACTAAGAGGAGAATTTATAAGGAGGAAAAAGATATGAAGAAAATTAAATACTTTCTTTTCTTTTTAACTGCTTTTAACATTATATTACTTATCATAAATTTATATACTCTTTTTGCATTCATAAATCCTTCATCACAAGAAAGCATGCCTATTCCTGATGTTAGAGATAAAGATGTTGTATATGCCACAAGAGTCTTAATAGAAAAAGGCTTTAAACCAAGAATTCAAGGAATTCTTATGGACAGAAAAAAGGGAGATTTTATTGTTTCAGATCAAAATCCTTTATCTAAGGCTCCTAAGGGAAGTATAGTAGATTTATGGATAAATCAGCCTGTGAAAATGGTTCTTATTCCTAACTTAAGACATGAAAGTGTTGAGTCAGCAAGAAACAAATTGGAGAAACTGGGACTCGTAGTAGAAGTAATACCCTCGGAGAAAGGACATGTGGTAAGACAGATTCCCGATAGTAACTTTTTTATAGAAAAAGGAGGAAATGTCCTATTATGGACAGAAACTTATAACACTTATTCCCAGGAAGAAAGTACAGAAAGTATAATACCTTAAAGAGGAGATGATTATTATGATTAAAGTTTATCCATCTTTATTGGCAGTTGATATTTTACATATCGGTGATTCTATTAAAAAAATAGAGGATCTTGCTGATGCCTGGCATATAGATATAATGGATGGACATTTTGTTCCAAATCTTTCCTTTGGGCCAAGCTTAATTAAAGCATTGAAAAATTTTTCTGATAAACCCATTGATGTACATCTCATGGTAGAAAATCCAGAAATTTTTGTAGACTCTTTTATTTCTGCTGGTTCAGACCATTTGGGTTTTCATGTTGAAGCAACTTATCATCCCCAAAGACTTATCAAATATATAAAATCTCATGGAGTAAAAGCTTACTTGGTATTAAATCCTGCAACTTCCTTATCTACTTTAGACTATTTATTAGAGGAAATAGATACTATTTTAATTATGACAGTAAATCCAGGATTTGGAGGGCAAGAATTTCTTCCCTTTACCTTAAGAAAGATTCAAAAATTGAGGGAAAGAGCTTTAAAAGAAAATTTAAACTTAGATATAATGGTGGATGGTGGCATAGATTTAAAAACTGCACCTATAGTAGTAGAAAAGGGTGCAAATATTTTGATAAGTGGGGTGGGTATTTTTGAAAATAGTAATCCAAGATCAGTTATACTAGCTTATAAATCTCTAAGTCTAAAGGAGGTATAAAAATGGGATTAATTTATCAACCTTGGTTTATGCCTCTTCTTCTCTTATTTTTAATGTTTTGGGGAAGAAGATTGGCAAAGAAGGAAGAGGAAGCATATAAAGAAGACGCAAGAAAATATATAAGTATAGAGGGCAGGGTAGAGGAGAGCAAAGAGGTAATTCCCCCTTGGAGGAGAAAAGAGGAAATTAAAAAGGAAGAAAAAAAGGGATTTCCGATAGGTTATTGGATTTTAAATATGCTAGTTATAGTCTATATTGTTTTTGTTTGGTTTTTAACAACAAAAGAAGGGTTTAGTAATAAGATATATGAAATAATCTCAGGATTTGCCTTTGCCTTTTACTTTTTTAATTTTAATATCCCAAGTTTATTAGGAAATATATGGACCTTTAGAGAGTATCCGGGAAGTGTGAGGGGAGAAATAACTTTAAGTAAACATTTTGTATTAGCATCTCGAAAAATTGAAACAAAGATTTACTTATCTACCTTTGCTATTCTCTTTCTTGCAACTTTTTCTTTTTTTATTTTAGGTATTCTTTTTTCATTGATAATAAGAATTTGGCTTATAGATAGGCATTTATCAAGGACTCCATTGCCTGATTGGTAAAAAGAATTTTCCTTCCTTAGTTTTTATCTCTTCAAATTTTAAATTATAAACTTCCTGTAAAATGGAAGAGTTTAAAATGTTTTCTTTTTCTCCATAATTAACTATTACACCGTTTTTGAGAAATAATATATAATCACAAAACAATCCAGCTAAATTTACATCATGAAAGCTTGAAATTATTAATATTATGTTACTTAAATTCTTTATAAAGTCTAAAAAATATATTTGATAATAGGGATCAAGATTATTTGTGGGTTCATCTAAAAGTAAAATCTTGGGCTCTTGCACCAATACTCTTGCTAAATGTACCCTTTGCAATTCTCCTCCAGAAAGCTGAAATAATTTTTTATTTTTAAAATTAATAGTTTCTGTAACGATTAAAATTTCATTAATCTTTTCCCAATCTTTTTTACTTAGATTTTTCCAGTAGGGATGGTGGGGATATCTTCCCAAGGATACATATTCTTCAACATTAAAAGAAAGATTAAAACTTACTTTTTGAGATAAAAATGCTATATTTTTAGCAAGATCTTCCTGTTTATAATTTTTTATTTTTCTTCCATTTATATAAATTTCTCCTTCCCATGGTTCAATATACCGAACCAAAAGTCTTAGAAGAGTTGTTTTTCCAGCTCCATTTGGTCCCAAAATTCCCACAAGTCCTGTATTGGGAGATTCCCAACTTATGTTATTGATTATTATTTTAGAATTATAACCTGCTTTAACCTTTTCTAATCTAATCATTTTTCCCTTATTAATAAGAAAATGAAAAAGGGTGCGCCTAAGAAAGAAGTTATTATTCCAATGGGAATTTCTGTTGGAGAAAGAAGGGTTCTTGCCAATATATCTGAAAAAAGAAGGATTATCCCTCCAAATAAAAAACTTGAGGGAATAAGCCATTGAAAATCTGAGGTTTTCCATAGTCTCATTATATGGGGAGCAATTAAACCTACAAATCCAATAATTCCAGAGACAGAAACGGAAGGTGCAATAAGAAGAGAAATCAAAATCAAGAAATACTTCTGATATTTTCTTATAGAAAGACCTAAACTATAGGCTTCCTCCTCGGTAAGACTTAGGAGATTAAACTTTTTTCTCCAAAAAAATGCCCAGGGGATTGAAATGAGAGAATATATAAATAAAATTTTCAGATGTTGCCAACCTTTACCATTAAATCCTCCCAATATCCAAAAATATACTCCTTGAAAAATTTTTTGATTCTTAAATAAAAGGAAGGATATAAGAGAAGAAAGAAAAGCATTTAGAGAAACTCCTAATAAAATTAAACTGGAATTATATAATGATTTTCTGCTCCATAGAATTAAAATAAGAAGGACAATAAGAGCTCCGAGAAGGGAGACCCAAGGTGTAATAAGGGGATCAATTTCCCAAGTTCCCCCTGAGAAAATAAAATAAATTGTAGCACCAAGGGCAGATCCTGCAGATATACCTATTATATGGGGTTCTGCTAAGGGATTATGAAAATAACTTTGTAAAATACTTCCTGCAACTGCAAGATTTCCACCAACTAAAAAAACAAGAAGAGTTCTTGGTAGTCTCAAGTTCCAAAAAATATTCTTCTTAATAAATTCCCCCCCTCCTGACATTATATTACTTATATCCTCAAAATCTAAATATATTTCCCCAATAATTAAGGATAGAAAAAGGAAGAGAATTAAAAAGAAAAGTAGTAATATTAATTCTTTATATCCCATTATTTATTCCCATATACTATTCCGTATAAGGCTTCTAATCCATCTATTAGTCTTGGACCAGGTCTAAAAACAAGGTCATCATTAATATAAAATACTTTTTTATTTCTTACTGCTGAGATATTAGAAAATTCAGGCTTTTTAATTATGGATTCTATGGAAATTCCTGACATCTCCCCAACAATTATAATATCAGGATTTCTCCGAAGAATATATTCAACACTTAATATAGGATATTCTGGATCTTCTTTTTCCACTATATTTTCAGTCTTAAGTTTTTTTAGTAAATCTCCAACAAAGGTTGAAGGAGAACAGGATATAAAAGGATCATTCCAAAGGAGAAATAAAACCTTCAATTTAGTTCTTACAGGTATTAACTTTCTTTCTATTGTTTTAAATCTTCTTAACATATTGGAATAAATATATTGTGCTTCTTTCTCTTTTCCTGTTATTCTTCCAAGAAGTAAAATATTATTTAATACATCTTCAAGATTTTTAGGATCTAATACTACAAAATTTGTATTGGGAAGGGATGCAACCAATTGATTAAATATTTCCTTGGGAAAGCTTATATAAAGAACTACTAAATCAGGATTTAAACTTATTATTTTTTCTAAATTAGGATTAATAAATCCCCCTACCTTCTCCTTCTTTTGTGCTTCCTTTGGAAAATCGCAAAAATCAGTAACTCCTACAATTCTGTCGCTAAGCTTTAATGTAAAAAGAATCTCGGTGGAGGAAGGGGCTAAAGAGATAATTCTTTGGGGTTCTTTTTGTATAGTTATGATTCTCTTAAGATCGTCTTGAACCGCTAAAGGATAAGTTGTTTTAGAAAAACTAAATGAGAGGATAAAAATCAAAAAGACAATAAAACATTTTAAAAATCTTCTCATAATTCTAACCTCCTTTAAAAAATAAACTCTACCTTCAAGGAAAAAGGTAGAGTTTTTCCCTCCAACTCCCTTTCCTCGAAGGTGTTGGATTATCAGAATAGGGCAGGTCTCCTGACTTCCGGATCATCGCCTTCCTCGCCTTCCCAGGTTTTTAACCCCAGTGGCATTCTGAGGAAGACTCCCCAGTTACAGTGGCGGGACCGTGGCGGATTTTCACCGCCTTCCCTTTTAATCCCCAAAGGGGGAACCCTATTCCTTATAAATCCAAATAATATTATAGCATCAAAATTTGTACTAAAGAAGGATGACCTTTGGGTATTTTTACTTAACATAATAAACATTATCGGAAGTTTATTGGAAAAAACAAAAAAAATCAATTAAACATAAAAACCAAAGGGTCTAACCTTATAAAATTGTTTTTACTTTTTATAATGGTATAATTTAACCAAAAATTATTTGAGGGTTTAAGATGTTTATTGTCAAGAAATTTAAATTTGATGCGGCTCATAATTTGTTATCATATAAGGGTAAATGTGAAAAATTGCATGGACATACCTATGAAGTTGTGGTAGTTTTAGAAGGTGTTCCAGATGAAGAGGGTATAATTATGGATTTTATAGAATTGAAAGAAATTATAAAAAATGAAGTCATAGATATTTTGGATCACTCATATATAAACGATATTATTCCACAGCCGACAGCTGAAAATATAGCAGTTTGGATATGGAATAAATTAGAATCTAAAATAGAGAGAGCTAACTGCCATCTTTATGAAGTTCAGGTGTGGGAAACTTCTGAAAGTGGAGTGATTTATAGAGGTGAGAAATTTGAAGGATGTTCAGAATGAAAAAGATAATAGAGGTATTCCTTTAAAAAAGGTTGGGATAAAGAATATTTCATGGCCTATAAAGGTTATAACAAAAGACGGAGGCTTTCAAAGTACCATAGCGAAGGTTGATATTTCTGTAGATCTAAGACATGATTTAAGAGGCACCCATATGAGCAGATTTGTAGAAGTTTTAAATGGAATTGAGATGTTAAATCCTGAAAAACTTGAGGGCATACTTAAGGAAGTAAGAGATCGTTTAAAAGCAGATAGTAGTCATATTAGAGTAATTTTTCCATATTTTATATATAAAAAAACTCCTGTATCTCATATCACCATCCCTAATAAAGTGGAATGTATCATAGAAGCGGAACTAAATAAAAAACTTGATATGATAGTGGGAGTAAGAGTTCCTGTACATACTTTGTGCCCTTGTTCAAAAGAGATAAGCGAATTTGGAGCTCATAATCAAAGGGCTATTGCTGAAATTTATATTAAATCAAAAAAGATGATATGGTTTGAAGATTTAGTAAGTATTGCAGAGAATTCTGCTAGTGCTCCTATTTACTCTATTTTAAAGCGTTCTGATGAGAGATATATTACAGAGCATGCTTATAAAAATCCCAAATTTGTGGAAGATGTAGTAAGAGATATTGTTTCTGAGCTTGAGAAAAACAATAAAATTACATGGTATAAAGTTGAAGTTACAAGTTTTGAAAGTATTCATAATCATGAGGCTTTTGCCTGTGTAGAGAAAGGGTGGGATAGAAATGATAATGGAAATAAGTTATGAATTTCTAGGAAAAGAGATAGAAAAAGTAGGAGCTCATCCTCTATCCTTTCCAATTTTTAAAAGAAAATCTTCTATTATTCTTTTGAAAATTTTTGATATTTCTTCTCCTACTGCTAATGTTTTAAAGCAAGAGATGTTATCAGTTGGAGGGGATGTGGTGGTGCATAAAAATTCGATTGATTGTAAAGTAGATAGAACTGATGTGATTCTTATTGGGACAAAAAAGCATTACAGTATTCTTATACAGAAAATTGAAAATTTGAAATATTTTGACTTACCTCGCGTAGTATATGAACTAAAGGAGTACTTTAGCAAGGAAAAACCTAAAGTTATAGTTACTCCATGGAATAGAGTATTGAATTTTAATAAAACTTTGATTATGGGGATAATAAATGTAACCCCTGATTCTTTTTATTCAAATTCTCGTAAGCTAGAAAAGGAAGATATTTTAAGTACCGCTAAAAATATGGTGGAAAATGAAGTGGATATTATAGATATTGGGGGGCAGTCTACAAGACCTGGATCTTCTTTTATCGATGAGGAAGAAGAATTAAATAGAGTTATTCCTGCTGTGGAGATGGTCAGGGAAAGCTTTCCTGAAGTTTTAATATCTGTAGATACCTTTAGGGCAAAAGTAGCTGAGGAGGCGATAAAAAAAGGAGCGGATATAATAAATGATATAAGTGCTTTTAGACTTGATGGAAATTTAGTAAGAATAGTTAAGGAATATAATACTCCGTATATTTTGATGCATATGAAGGGTACTCCCAAAGATATGCAAATAAATCCTTATTATAGTGATGTAACTAAAGAGATTCTTGAATTTTTTGTAGAAAAGTTAGATTTTATCGTTAAAAATGGTATAAATGAAGATAGAGTGATTATTGATCCTGGAATTGGTTTTGGAAAAAGATATGAGGATAACTTAGAGATTTTAGCAAGAATAAAAGAATTCAAAAGCTTAAAAAAACCCCTATTAATAGGAACATCTCGTAAATCCTTTATAGGGAAAGCTCTTTCTGATCTTCCACCAGAAGAGAGATTAGAAGGTACTTTAGGAGTTACTGCTTTGTGTGTTTTAAATGACGTAGATATAATTAGGGTCCATGATGTAAAGGAAAACAAAAGAGTTGTGAAGGTTTTAGAAGCTATAAAATGCATAAGGCCTTCATAGGTTTAGGAAGTAATTTAGGTGACAAAAGAAAAAATATAGCCATAGCTCTTAAAAGGTTAAAAGATAGGGGTATTAAGATCATAAAAATATCATCACTCATTGAAACAGAGCCTTATGGATATAAAGAACAGGATAAATTTCTCAATGCTGTATGTCTTGTAGAAACTAATTATTCACCCCATAAACTTTTAAAAATATTACTTAATATAGAGGAAGAAATGGGAAGAGTCAGAGACATAAAATGGGGACCTAGAATTATCGATTTAGATATTATATTTTATGACAATTTAATACTTAAAGATGAATCTCTAGTAATTCCCCATTACGATGCCCATAATAGAATTTTTGTAATGGGTCCTCTTTCAGAAATCGCTCCTGATTTTGTACATCCTGTCTTAAAAAAAACAGTAAAAGAAATATACTTGGAATTAACTAAGGGTAATTTCTATTTGTGATATAATTTTTTAAACAGGATTCCCAAGAAAGTTTTAATTTTTTTTTCCTTTCCCATTTTTAATCCTAATCCTTTAGTTAGAGAATTATCTCAGAATATTTTAGCTGTTTAATAGAGTAAAGTTACAAGTTTTTCTAATGTTATCACCCTCTCGTGATTATAGACCTCTTTAAGATGTGCTTTTGAGTTAAAGTTTTCGTTAAAGATAAAGTCTCCAAACCAGGGCATAAACCAAATAAAATATGATTCATATTCAAAAAGTATGTTAGGATCTGGGATAGAACCATTTTCTGTTAAAGCTACTAATTTTTGGTTTGAGGTTAGCCTAATTAAAAGATCATAAGAAAACTTCATAGGACCGTAATTGCCTGGAGGTACATAGTTATCTATTCCTGCTATATCATATAGTCCATCTTCTATTTTCCATTCAGGATGAGGTGCATTCCATATCCAAATTAAATTATTAAGTTTATATTTTTCCGTAAGGAGTTCATATAATAGGTGATATAGTTTTTTATAGTTTTCTGGACCTTGAGCTCCCCACCAAAACCATTTTCCTTCTGCTTCATGAACTGGTCTCCATAAAACAGGAATCTCTAAATCTTTAAATTTTGTAAGTTCTTGAGCTATTAAATCAATATCTCTTAATAAAGCTTTATTTTCTTCAGTATTATTCTCGAGAGCTTTTTCTAAATTGAAATTGGTATTTGCAGTATAGAAGGTTTTATCCTTACCTCCGAGAGGGGCGTACCAATGCCAACAGAAAGTTATTATTCCCTTATAATTTTTTGCCCATTCTATAGCTTTTTCTACTGAGTTTTTATTTTCTTCTATTTCTATTATTGCATGAGGAGTCATATCTTCAGTTGTAGTGGTTGGTGTGTAGCTTAAAAAATCAAAACCACGAAGAGCTGGAATTTTTCCAGTAATGTATTTTATATATGTGATTTCAGCACCCACTGCAGTATTTGTATGTTGGCCAGCAATTATATATTTTGAATATATTTTTTCAAAAAAGCCCATCAATCTTTTCGCATTATCAGATAAATTTGGTCTAATATCAATCTGGAAAACCATAGAGTTTCTTGATATTTTTTCTCTTAGTTCAAGGGAATCTACTGAAAATTCCCTATGAGGCTTTCCTATTTTGAAATTATATTCTCCTGGTTTTAAGTGAAGTTCTCCTAAGATAGAGTAGTTATTGTTAGGCGAAAGAAGAACTTCTCCAAAAGCTAAATTGTTTATAAAGACATAAGTTTTTGTGAAATTATTTAAAGGGTTATGGTAAATATAAAGGTCATAGTAAGATTCTTTATCAATTTTAAAATTGACTTCTAAAAGTCTTACCTCTCCTGAGGACATATTTATGATGGTTTCTTTAAGATCATTTATTTTCATTTTTATTTTTTATTATATCAAAAAAGAATGAAGATTTTAATATTGATCTTTTCGAACCTGATGAGAGAAACTAAAATAGCTTTAATAGAAGATTTTAAGGAGGTTAATTTTTATGAGATGGGGAATAGTAGGAGTAGGAAAAATTGTCTTGGATAGATTTTTACCTGACATTGAAAAGGTAGAGGGGGCTGAGTTAAAGTTTTTTGTTACTAATCATCCTGATAAGGTTAAAGATTTAGCTGAAAAATATAAGGAACTTTTAGAGAAGAATATTGTAGGAAAAGTTGGAATAATTAAGGCCAGTTTTTCTTTTGTGAATTTAAATCGAGAAGCATGGAGATACAATATGGATTTGGCAGGAGGTGGAGCAATTATGGATATAGGCGTTCATGTTATAAATACCCTTCACTTTTTCAGGCCTAATAATCGAATAATCGAGGTTGTGTCTATTAATGAGTTTTATGATTATGAGGTAGAGCAAAACGCAGGAGCTGTAGCTAAATTTGATGATGGAGTTATAGTACTTATGGATGCAAGTTATGATACCTCCCTTATATCAGGAGTATGATGGCAAGGTTTTTTGGAGAAAAGAGAATAGTGTAAAATTCTATTACTTTTATGGAGAAAATCAGTATGTGGGAGAGATAAAGAATATAAAGAAGGCAGTGAAAAATAGATTAAAGCCTGCTACCGATGGATATGAAGCTTTAAAGGATATGAGAGTTATAGAAGCATGGAATGAAAGTTTTTATTGGTACCTCTGGATGGAGTTATTTTTGGAATCCTAAGAGAAATCTTCAATGGTATATAGAGAATACATCCTTTAATACCGTTGAAGTAAATTCTACTTTTTACCGTTTTCCCTTTGAAAGCTTTATCAAGTCTTGGTCAAAATATGGAGAAAAATTAAGATTTGTAATAAAGGTTCATAGATCAATAACCCATATCCATAGATTGAATGAGTCTGCAAAGGAGCAATGGGAAAGATTCAAAGAGTATTTTATTCCATTAGATAATTTTATAGATTTTTATTTATTTCAAATGCCACCAAGTTTTAAAGCAGAAAATATAGAAAGGGTTTTAGAATTTGCAATTAATACAAAATTAGGAGAAAAATTTGCCTTTGAGCCAAGAAATAAAGACTGGTTTAGAGAGGATTTTTATAAAAAGTTTAAAGAAAATAAAATAACTTTTGTTTCTATTAATGCTCCCAAATTACCTGAAGATTTAATCATTACTACTAATTCTCTATATATTAGACTTCATGGGAAAGAAAAGTGGTATTCTTATGTTTATACCGAAGAAGAGTTAAGAAATATTGCAGAAAAGATAAAAGCTCTTTCTCCAAAAAGAGTATATATCTTTTTCAATAACGATCCTGGTATGCTTCCCAATGGCAAGATAATGGTAAGACTTCTATCACAGGATTAGTCTTTTATTATGTATTGAGAAAATTCTCTTTTGTATTCCTCTGGAACTCTTGCCCAAATTTTCACTCCATCTTCGCTGAATTCCTGTTTTTCTGTATAAATCCTTCCTATATACTTTTGGAAGTCTTTCCAAGAATTATAATCTATCTTTAAGGTATATCTCCTGGTTCCCCTTAAAAGATTTTTTATTATTAATTCCTTTAATTTATCTATCCCTTTATTTTTAAGAACAGAAATGAAAACTGAAGGATTAAAATCAATAGATTTTTTCATCTTAACCAGTTCTTCCTTTGAAAGAAGATCAATTTTATTATATGCTCTTATTATAGGTTTATCCTCTACCCCAATCTCTTCCAATATTTTTTCAACAACTTCTATTTGGGCTTCAAAGTTTGGATTTGAAATGTCTATAAGATGAATAATCAAATCAACATACAAAACTTCTTCTAAAGTTGCCCTAAAAGCAGTCATTAATGAGGGGGGAAGATTTTTAATAAATCCTACTGTATCGATAACAAGAAATTCCCAATTATTCTCCAATTTAACCTTCCTTACAGTGGGATCTAAGGTTGCAAATAACTGATCTTCAACCTTTACCTTTGAGTGGGTTAACAAATTGAAAAGAGAAGATTTCCCTACATTAGTGTATCCTATTAATGCGACTTGATAAACATTTTTTCTATTTTTTCTTTGGATTTCTCTCTCTCTTTGGACTTCCTTTAATTGTTCCTTTAAAAAGTATATTCTTCTT
The DNA here is from genome assembly GCA_964612975.1 of uncultured Dictyoglomota bacterium. Classification (GTDB taxonomy): domain Bacteria; phylum Dictyoglomota; class Dictyoglomia; order Dictyoglomales; family Dictyoglomaceae; genus NZ13-RE01. The sequence goes on from CAZTGC010000001.1 coordinate 279,803, forward strand.
CTTATTTTTCTTCTATCGATTTCAAGCTTTGTTTCTCCAGGTCCCCTTGTTCCAATTCCTCCACCGAGTCGAGACAGGAATTCTCCCCTTCCCATAAGTCTCGGTAAGAAATACTCCAACTGAGCAAGTTCTACTTGGATTTTACCTTCCTTAGTTCTTGCATGTTGAGCAAAGATGTCTAATATTAGCATGGTCCTATCAATTATCTTACATGGTATCATCTTTTCTAGATTTCTTAGCTGAGTAGGAGATAAATCCTCATTAAAGATTATAAGCTCACATTCATTTTTTAATATTTTTTCTTCTAACTCTTGAACCTTTCCCTTACTTATAAAATAAGAGGGATTGATGGAATCTTTTCTATAGAAAACAAAATCTTCTACCTTCGCTCCTGCGGTTTGAGATAAAAGTTTTAGTTCCTCTAAATCCTCTTTATCTCCTACTTTAAAAACAAGGATGGCTTTCTCGATTTCCAGTCATCCCTCCTTAAGAAATTCTTTATTCTTTCTAAGGCAGTTACTAATCTATCCTCCTTTATAGTTGTTGATATTCTTATATATCCTTCCCCATATTCTCCATATCCAATTCCCGGCACCACCAATACCCCTACCTCTTCTAAGAGAAGAGCAGCAAAATCATTAGATGTGAATCCTTCGGGTACAGGAACCCAGACATAAAAAGTCCCCTTAGGAGGGATAATTGGAATTCCTAAATTCTCAAAGGCAGAAAGAACCATATCTCTTCTTTTTTGATAAATTTTTGCAGTTTCCTTGGGATGGTCCCTTAAATTATTTAGGGCAGTAATTCCAGCATATTGAATTGCTTGAAATATTCCAGAATCAACATTGGTTTTAATAGTGGAAAGAATTGAAATTAAATATGAATTTCCCACTGCATAACCAATTCTCCATCCTGTCATATTAAAGGTTTTTGATAAAGATCCAAATTCCACTGCAATCTCCTTTGCATCTGAAATTTCTAAAATGCTTGGAGCAACAAATCCATCAAAGGTTATGTCTGAATAAGCATTGTCATAAAAAATTACCAGATTATTTTCTTTTGCAAAAGAAACTGCCTCTTCCAATCCCCTTTTATCCATCACCGCTCCTGTGGGATTACTCGGATAATTTAGAAACATAGCTTTACATTTTTTTACTATTTTACCATCTAAATCTTCCCATTTTGGGAGAAAGTTATTTTCTGCTTTTAAGGGAATTTGATAGGGTATTCCTCCTGAAAGTATTGTTGCTATTTTATATACTGGATATCCAGGATCAGGACATAAAACTCCATCCCCTTCATCAATAACTCCCCAGAGCATATGAACAAGGCCTTCCTTTGATCCTATTAGAGATAAAACCTCAGTTTTGGGATCTAAATCCACATTAAACCTATACTTATACCAGTCCGATACAGCCTTTCTATATTCTAATAACCCTTCATAGGATGGATATCTATGATTCTCTGGATTTAAAGCCTCCTCACACAATTTTTCTACAATGGGAAGAGGAGTGGGTTGATCTGGATCTCCAATTCCCAAACTTATAACATCTATTCCTTTTTTTATTGCTTCTTCCTTCAGTTGATCTATTCTAGCAAATAAATATGGAGGAAGATTTTCAATTCTTTTTGCTTTTTTAAACATTCATTTAGCACCGCCTTTCTGTTAAAAAATTTTGGTATTTAAACATAAACTTACCCCAAAGGTCAAGTCTTTAATGATTTTATCATAAATAATTGAAAAGGGCTTATTTAATTATATTCCAGAAAATTAACAGTTATTAAAAGAAGACTATACGTCAAAATAATATATGTGTAAAAGATAATTTTATCAGATACCAGCCAAAATTTTTTAATCCTGCCACTTTATAGATATTATATAATAGAGATTTTTCAGCATAATTAGTGAAATTGTAGACATTATCATTTCGGATATTGCTTCTGATAAGAAGATGCCATTTAAAGAAAACATTTTAGAAGCTATTATCAACACAGGTATTTTTACTAAAAAAATGCTTCCTAGGGTAATTATAAAAGCCTCCTTTGCTCTTCCCATAGATTGAAAGCTTGCTGATATAATTATACTTACTCCTGTTAGAGGATAGGAAAGAGCGAGAAATTGCAATGCTCTTTTGCTTTCTAAGATTACACTACTTTCTTTAGAAAGCATTGAGATAAGAGGGATGGGAAAAATTATACAAAGAATGCATACCAATAATCCATAAACTACCGATGAAATAAGAGAAAGTCGTATTGTCTCTGAAACTCTTTCAAATCTTTTCAGACCAAAATTATATCCTACAATTGGTTGCATCCCTTGCATAATACCCATATGAAGTATATTAAATCCAAAATAAACTCTACTTACAATTGCATATACCGATAGGGCAAGATCTCCTCCAGTTACTTTAAGTAAATTATTCGCTAAAATAACAATGAAAGTAGCACTTAAGTTTTTAATAAAAGATGGCAAGCCTATAAGTATTATCTCCTTAATTAGAGAAAAATTAGTTTTGAAATGTCTTATTTTAATATTATAGGAGCTGCCCTTTTTAAAAAAGAAAAAATAAATACTCATACCTGCAGAGACCGCCTGTCCTAAAACAGTAGCAAGAGCAGCACCAGCAATTCCTATTTTCATAATCATTATGAAAAGCCAGCAAAAAATAATATTAACTGTTATGGGAACAACCCAAATCAAAGTGGCATATCTTGCATCACCATAAGCCCGAATAATATTAGAAAAACCAGTACTTGTAATAGCTCCAATAAAGATGATTCTTCCATAGATGACAGCATATGGTGCTATATTATCTGTAGCACCCAAAAGATAGATAATTGGTCTAATGAAGATGATACCAAAAATTGTAATAATAATAGTTACAGTCCAAAATATGAGGTAAGAATTTGCAACCACCTGAGATGCCTTTTCAATATTTCCTTCTCCAAGAGCTCTTGAAACAAAGGAGGCCCCTCCTACCCCAACAGTTGTTGCTACGCCTGCAAGTATTATTAGGACAGGTGAGATAATTGAAGCACTGGCAGCAGCCAAGGAATTTATACCTATAGAAAGAAAATATGTATTTATTATGCTATAGATAGAGTAAACCAGAAGTGAAAATGTAGCATAGAATGACATTTCAAAAAGTAGCTTACTTATCTTCTCAGTTCCCAAAAGCTCAAACTTAGTTTTACTATTCATCTAATTTTCTTTTAACCACTCTATAGCTAAATGCATAAGTTGCTTTCCTATATTTAAAACTTCCTCAGTATCGTAATTACGATAAAAAGTTTCTGTAACCATGATAAGACCTAGATGTAAGGTATAAAGGAAGCAGCGTTGAAGCTCTTTATTAGTAAAGGATGTCTTACCATAGCTTTCCATACTTTTAGTTATACCCATTCCAAAAGAGAGGAATCTAAATTGGGCTTCCATTAGGGGGTCTCCCCACAAAGCCCTTTCAAAATCTATAATACCTACGATTTTTCCATCTTTTACGAAAAAATTTAGGTCCCATGCATCCCAATGAACTAAACGGGGTTCAGTAACTTCTTCTAAAGAGTCTACATGTTTGAAAAGAATAGAGAGGATTTCATCATAACTATAATCGTAAACCACATTTTTTCTTCTACCATCCTCCAAAATTGAATTGAAAATTTTGATAAATGCCTCTTTCCACGTATTTGCACAAAGATCTAAATTTCCATTATATCCAAAATAACTTCCTATAAAACTATTTATCTCTCTAATAATTTCTCCAATTTGTGTGTCAATTTTTGTAAGTTCCTCGGGTGACAACTTATTTCTTAGATTGTGGAGATTCTCACCATTAATCTTCTCCATAAAGAAATAATCTGAATCGCACAAGTCATGTTTATTATCATAGAAATATATTTTAGGGACAGGTATTTTAGGATTTCTCCCTACTAAATTCATAATAGAAACCTCTGTAGCCATTATATTCTTTTCGTATTGCATCACTTCTGTATCTTTTTTCGGAGCAATTTTAAGAATAACTTCAGATCCATTGGATAGTTTTATATCATAAATTGCATTAAACCATCCTTCATTAATCTCGGTAATAGCATCTTCATCCTTTGAAACATCTACTCCAAAAGCTCTTTTAACCATTTCTTTTATTTCTTCTTTACTTTTTCTGTTTTTTGTTTTACTCTCCATAAGTTACCTCAATAATAATTTATTATCTTTGTTAACATTTTATCATGTTTTTTATATTCAAAAATATGGTGTAATATCATAATAAATGAATTAAGCTATTTTGGAGTGGGGATGTTAAAAGTTAATCATTTGTCATCTCTCTAAAAAGAAGTGTCTATGTGATTACAGATCAGTTTAGTGATTTTATCATAAATAATTGAAACGAGCTCCTCTAAATCATAATCCATCACATTGAACCAAGCAATTTCTTTGTCCTTTTTAAACCAAGTGAACTGTCTTTTCACAAAAAGTTTTGTTCTTTTAATAATTAATCTTTTTGCCTCATCTTGGGAGTATTCCCCTTTGAGATATCCCAAAATTTCTTTGTAACCTATTCCTTGCATAGATACATATTTTTCATCTATACCTCTAAGCCACAATCTTCTAACTTCTTCCACTAATCCCATCTCAAACATTTTCTCAATTCTTTCCTCTAATACCTTTAAATGAATTTCCTTAGGAAGGTAAAGTCCTATTTTAAAAAACAGATAATTTTTCTTTTTCTCTTTTCCTACAACTTCACTAATGGGCTTTCCTGTCTTAACATATACTTCTAATGCTCTTATTATTCTTTTATGGTCATGGGGATGAATTTTTTGAGCTGAAATTGGATCTATCTTGTTAAGTTTTGAATATAGGATTATTTCTCCTTCTTTTTTTAAGATCTCGTAAAAATTTTTTCTTAATTCATAATCGGGGGGAATATGGGGAAGAGAAAAATCACCAAATAAAACCTTATAATATAACGCTGTACCACCTACTAAAATCGGTATTTTTCCTCTATTATAGATATCATAAATAGCTTTCTCTGCCCTTTCTTTAAATTCAGCACAAGTAAAGGGATAATCTGGAGGAACAATATCTATAAGATGATGGGGCACCTTTTCTCTTTCTTCTTTAGATGGTTTTGCGGTTCCTATATCCATTTCTTTATAGACTTGCATAGAATCTACAGAGATTATCTCGCCAGGTAATAAGGGGGCTAATTTAAGGGATACTTTAGTTTTTCCTACTCCAGTGGGGCCTAAAATCACAACAAGGTGAATTCTCATCTTTGAAATTTTTTATCTATTTCCTCCTTAGACAATTCCCATATTATAGGACGTCCATGGGGACATGTTAATGGTATTTTCTCATCTACAATTGTTTTGATTAAAGCGAATATTTCTTCGTCTGTTAATATGTCCCCACTTCTTATGGCACCATGACAAGCAAGAGTTCTTAATATTTCTTCCTCTAAATTTTTCAAATTTTTTGATGCCAATTCTTGGATTATTTCTTTAAATAAATTTTCTAAGGAAAAATTGTCAAGATTTATAAATTCGTTAGGAATACCTGTAATTCTTATATTTTCAGGACCGAAATCCTCCAAATGAAAGGAAAAATCTTCTAATAGATCTCTTTTTTCTTCTAAAATTCTTTTCTCCTCCTTTGAGACCTCAATAATAAGAGGAAAAATTATTTCATTAGCCTGAATAAGCTTTTTCTCCTTTTTATTCTTTAATTTCTCATATCTTATTCGCTCATGAGCTGCGTGTTGATCAATGATAAGAAGTTTATCTTTGTATTCAATTAAAAGATACTTGTCAAAAATTTGTCCTAGAATATTAAATTCCAAGAAAGTTGGAAAACGATAAGAGGATTTTTCTAAATATGTAGAAGAAGACTCTAATAAAGGTAATTTTAAAGTATTAATCTCCCTTTTATTTTCCTTAATCTTAGGAAATAGCTTTTTTCTTCTTTCCTGTTCATATTCATCTAAAGCTGATTTTATGGAGGTAGAAATAAAATCTATAATTTCCCGATCCTTATGAAATTTCACTTCTCTTTTTGTGGGATGAACATTAACATCAACCTCATCATATGGGACAAAAAGATTTATTATAACAAAGGGATAAAAATTTTCTTTTAATCTTTGAGAATACCCTTCTTTTATTGCTTGAGTGACAGATAGATTTTTTATAATTCTTCTATTAAGAAATACAACATCTTGAGGTCTCGTGAATAAAAATTTATAAGGGATAGAAATGTATCCCCTTATCTTATAATCTCCTTTTTCATTTTCAATGGGAATTAAGTTATCAATAAATTCTTCTCCAAATATCTCCAGTATAACGTCCTCTACCTTTCCATTTCCAGAAGTTAGAAATTTATTTTTTCCATCTTGAATATATTTAAAAGATATCTCAGGATAGGCTAAGGATATTCTTTGAGCAAATTCTAAGATCAATCTTCCTTCAGTTAGAGGGGTTTTTAAAAATTTTTTCCTTACAGGAACGTTATAAAATAAATCAAAAACCATAACAGATGTTCCCCTTTCTCCCTCCCAAGGACTTACCTCTTTTACTTCTCCTCCTTCAATTCTTAAAAAGGTTCCCTCCCCTTCTTCTGGCTTGGTCCTTATTTCCATTTTTGATACACTGGCAATACTTGATAAAGCCTCCCCTCTAAATCCAAGGGTTCTAATATGGTTTAAATCTTCCTCTTTTTTTATTTTACTTGTTGAAAAGGGTCTTATCGCTAATAACGCATCTTTTCTATCCATTCCTTCCCCATTATCAGTAATCCTTATAAATTCATTACCAGAAGATTTTATTTCAATAATAATTTTATTCGCATTAGCATCTATAGAATTTTCCAAAAGCTCCTTTACTACAGAGACAGGTCTTTCTACAACCTCACCAGCAGATATCTTATTCCTTATATTTTCTGGAAGAATCTGAATTTTAGCCATAATTTCTTAATAATTCCTTCCATTGGCTAATTTTAAGTAGTGCATCAATAGGTGTTAAATTATTAATATCTAATTCTTCTAATTCTTTCTTGATTTTTTCTAAAGATGAATTATTTATAGGAGAAAATAGAGGCAACTGTTCCACTTCCCTCTTTGCTAATTCTCTTTTCTTTTCCAACTGATATAATATTTTTTGAGCTCCCTCTATTATTTCAATAGGTAAATCTGCAAGTTGGGCAACATATATTCCATAGCTTTTATCAGAAGGTCTTTCTACTATTTTATGTAAAAATATTACCTCTTTTCCCTTCTCTTGAACTAATACACTTAAATTTTTAAGATTTTTTAAATCTCTCTCCAATTCTGTTAGCTCGTGATAATGAGTAGCAAAAAGAGTTTTAGCTTTTATTTTTTTATGAAGATACTCTACTACTGCCCATGCAATACTTATTCCATCATAGGTGCTTGTTCCTCTTCCTACCTCATCTAAGATGATAAGACTTCTTTCCTTTGCGTTTTTCAAAATATTTCCTACTTCTTTCATTTCTACAAAAAATGTGCTTTCTCCCGAGGAAATGTCATCCCATGCTCCAATCCTGGTGAATATTCTATCCACAATACCAATTTTAGCCTCTTCTACAGGAATAAAGGATCCCATTTGAGCCATTATAACCATTAATGCAGTTTGTCTTATATAAGTGGATTTTCCAGCCATATTAGGGCCTGTAATGAGATGGATAAATTTCTCCCTCGAAAGATAGGTATCATTTGGGACAAAACTTCCAGGAGGAAGAATTATCTCCAATACAGGATGTCTACCCTTTTTTATAATTAGATCATAATCTGAAGATATTTGGGGGCATACATAATTATATTCTCGAGCACATTTTGCAAGAGATATGTAAACATCGATTTCTGCAACAATTTGGGCCAATCTCATTATATCCTTTGAATATTTTATCACCTCAGACCTTATTTTCTGGAACAATTCTTCTTCTAATTTCTGGATGTTTTCTTCCGCCCTTAGCATGGTACTTTCAAAGTTTTTTAGCTCAGGAGTTACAAATCTTTCTGCATTTGCTAAGGTCTGTTTTCTAATATAATCCTCGGGAACTAAATTTAAATTTGCCTTTGTTACCTCAATATAATATCCAAATACCTGATTATATCCTACTTTCAAAGATTTAATCCCTGTTCTTATTCTCTCTCTATTTTCCAAATCAATGAGCCATGTTTTACTTTCTTTTAATATTTTTCTCAATTCATCTAATTCTTTAGAAAATCCATCCTTTATATATCCACCTTCTCTTAATAGGGATGGGGGATTATCAACTATAGATTTTTCTAAGAGTTCATAGAGAGGTTCCAAATTGGGTAACTCATTTCTTAGTTGTGAAAATCTTTTTGATTCAAATTCCTTCATAAGATTTTTAATTTGAGAAAGATATGGAAGAGCCTGCCTTAGAGATACCAATTCCTTTGGATTTGCAGAGTTATAATTTATTCTTGAATTTAATCTTTCTAAGTCAGGAAAAACCTCTAAGATTTTTTCAAAATCTCTTCTTATTCTTTCCTTTTCTAAGAGTTCAGAAATTGCTTTTTGCCTTTCTTTGATTAGAGATATTTGAAGTAACGGCTGAAGAATCCATTTCTTAAGAAGTCTTGATCCCATAGAGGTTAAGGTTTTATCCAAAACCCAGAGAAGACTCCCTCTTTTTTGTCCCTCTCTTATAGTTTCTAAAAGTTCTAAATGTTTTATTGCGGTACTATCTAAAATTAGGTATTGTTGAGGTTGATAAAAATCCACTTTTGAAATATGGGTTGGTATTGAAAACATTACTTCCTTTATATAGTTAAGAATACTAAATCCAGATTTTAATGAAAGTTCCTCAGGAAAATTAAATTCTATGGAATAATCAGGTTTTTTTTCGAAATATTCATCTGATAGAAATGTAATTTTAGGATCAAGGGATTTTTTAATCTCTTCTAATAATTCCCAATGGATTTCTAAGAAGCTATGGTTGATAAGAATTTCCTTTGGTTTTAATCTTATTAATTCTGAGAAAATTATATCCTCAGTATCCTCTCCAACCCATTGGGTGGATATAAATTCTCCTGTGGATATATCGATACTTGAAAGTCCAATACTTGTTTTATCTTTACTATATAAACAAGACAGATAATTATTGCTTGTTTCTTCCAATAATGTATCCTCTAAAATAGTCCCTGGAGTTATTACCCTAACCACTTCCCTTTTTACAAGCCCCTTTGCTTTAGATGAGTCTTCCATTTGTTCACATATTGCAACTCTATATTTCCTATTTACTAACTTTGCCAAATAACTTTCTACTGCATGATAAGGAACCCCTGCCATAGGAATTCTCTGACCTTTACCAATCTCCTTAGAAGTTAAAGTTATATCCAATTCTTGAGAAACAATCTTTGCATCCTCCTCAAAAGCCTCATAAAAATCTCCTAATCTAAAAAGAAGAATAGAATCAGGAAATTTGCTTTTTATACTTTTATATTGCCTATATAAAGGAGTCATGTTTTCCATAACTTATTCCAACTCCTTTATAACCTCTCCCTTTAAGGACCACAATCCAGCCTTTATTATTTTAATAAGAAAGAATTTGCCTAAACTTTTTCTATCTCCTTTAAAGAAAACAATCCTATAATTTTGAGTTCTTCCTAAAATTTCCTCAGGATTCTTAGGATTAATATCCTCTGCAAGAATTATCTCTTCTTTCCCAACAAGACTTTCATTTTTTTCTAATATTATTCTTCTTTGAAGATTCTCCAGTTCATTAAACCATTCCTTCTTCCTTTCATAGGGAATAGGATCATCAAATTTTTCAGCAACAGTTCCTGCTCTTTTGGAATATATAGCAAGATTTACTGTATCAAATTTAATTTCTTCCAATGCTTTACGGGTCTTTTCAAAATCCTCCTCTTCTTCTCCAGGAAATCCTACAATAATATCTGTTGAGAAAGAAGATTGGGGAATGATTTTTCTTATTAAATTAATAAGTTCATAATACTCTTCATAGGTGTATCCTCTTCCCATTTTTTGTAAAATTCTATTGGATCCAGCCTGTAAGGGAAGATGCCAATGGGGACACACTTTTTCTAACCTTGCTACAGTATTAATCAATTTTAATGATACATCTCGGGGATGAGAGGTTAAAAACCTTATCCTCTTTATTCCATTTATTTTATGTAACTCTTCTAAAAGATCAGCTAAATCTGTGTTTTCTAAATCTTTTCCATAGGAATCTACATTTTGTCCCAGGAGGGTGATTTCAACTACCCCCATTTGGGCAAGATTTCTTACTTCTTCAATAATATCTTCTGGGGATCTGCTTTTTTCTTTTCCTCTAAGATATGGCACAATACAGTAGGTACAAAAATTATTACAACCATAAATTATTGGTATCCAAGCTTGAAAAGACGATTCTCTTTTTGACAGATACCAAGGAATATCCTCTGGAATTGGATCCTTTTCAATAATTATTTGAGGTTTTCTTTCAAGAGAAAGATTTCTTAATACGAGAGGAAGCCTCGAAAAACTATAACTTCCTAATATAAAATCCACATAGGGGAATTTATTCAAGAATTCTTCTCCAACTCTTTGGGCCATGCATCCTGCAATTCCTATTAAGATATTTGGTTTTTTAATCTTTATTCTTTTCAATTCTCCTAATTTCCCAATTACTTTTTCCTCTGCTTTTTCTCTTACGGAACAGGTATTAAGAAGAATTACATCTGCATCTTCAATAAATTCTGCAGATTTATATCCTAGGTATTCAAAAATTCCTGCATATTTTTCTGAGTCTGACTTATTCATTTGGCATCCATAAGTAAGAATATAATACTTAGACATGTTTAATCCCTCCTGTTGTTTTTGGGAATATTACTTTAACTTTAAACTCATCATCCTTAGCATATATTTCCAACTTACCCTTTAGCTCCTCTTCTACTAACATTTGAACCAGCTGTAATCCTAAACTTCCCTTGGAGGTATTTGTCTCAAAGAAGGAAGAATTGTTTCCTTTATTGGAAACCTCAAATATAATATTATATTTATCCATATCAATAGATAAATTTATATCAGTTCTATCTTCATTATTAATTCCATGTTTTACTGCATTTTGCAAAAGCTCATTTATTATCAAGCTTGCAGAAGTTGCTTCTTTAGAAGGTAAAAATAGTTTCTTTCTACTTTTTTTCAAAATAAACTCATAAGGAAATTGCTCATATGTTTGTTTGAATGCATTTATAAGTTTTCCTGTAACTTCTATTATATCAACTCTATCATCCTCAAAACGAGAAAGAGATTCATGAACTAAAGCAATACTATTTATTCTATTAATGCTTTCTTGTAATATCATCTTGGCAGATTCTGAATCAATTCGCCTCATTTGAATTCTAAGAAGACTTGCAATAGTTTGAAGATTATTTTTAACTCGATGATGTATTTCTTTTAATAATACTGATTTAAATCTTAATTCCTTTTCCTTTTCTCTAATTTCTGTTAGCTCTCTAATTAAAAAGTAATATCTCCATGGATTTTTCTTATCCTTCGAAATAGGAAGAATTCTTTTATAAAAAATTCTTTTCTCATCCTCAATTTCTTCAAAGGTTTCCTCTCCAAAAGCAGATAAACTTTTAGTATTTTCATTTATAAATCTATTAAAGAATTCATCTTTTATTTTTTTCCCCCAAATATTACCAATTTCTCCAAGACTTCTAAATAGTCTCATTCCAGGAAGATTTGCGAAAAGAATTATTCCATCTTTATCTAATATAAAAATACTTTCCTGCTCTTCAATAGGCTCAATAAATCCTTTCCAATTTAATTCTTCTTTTAATAATGACTTTATAAGCCAATAGGAAGTCTCCTTAAAAGCTTTTATATTATAAGGAAATTCATTATGAATAAGCAAATTCCTTGATATTTTTAAGGCTCCTATAATTTTATTTCCCTTTTTAAGATGGAAAATCTCTTCTTCTGCAGGAAATCCTCCAATAATAACTCCAGTAGTTTTGTAGTGTTTTTTACCTTTATATAAGATTTCCATCAATCTAGGATCATCAGTATCAAATACAATCTTTCCTATCTCTTGTCTTATAGAGAGGGGCGGAACACTCCTTGGCCTTGCTTCTGCCACTAAAACTCCTGCACAAAGATCAGGAGCAGGCTGATAAAGATAAAGATCCGATGCAATAAGATCTGCGATTAGAGGTAAATATGGAATATAATTTTTAAATTCCTCTAAAAGAAATATAGGATCCTTAGATAGTGTTCCCATCTATTCAAATATAAAAGTATTTCCTCCTTGAAGTTTAGCTTTTTCAAGATTTTTCCTTACTTTATTTAATAAATCCAAAGGTGTTTCTAAATCAGGAGATAAAGAAGCTCCTGCCATACTTATAGTAAAATGAATTTTTTCCTCCTTTTCGTTAACCCTAATGGCTATAGGAGAAGAAGTAAGCTTATTTATTATTCTTTCACTAATTTTCTTCCCAGAATCTTGATCTGTATCATTTAGGATTATACCAAAATTATCTCCACCAAAGTAGGAAAAAACATCAGAAGTTCTTATACAAGAATTTACAATTTGAGCTATCTCCTTTAAAAGTAAATCACCGAAATAGTATCCAAGATTTAGATTTATATCTTTAAAGTGATCTATATCAAACATTAGTATAGAAAGAGGCCTATCCTTTCTTTTAGCTTTCAAAAAATCTTCTGTTAAATGATGTCGAAAGTAACCTAAATTTACCAATCCTGTAAGAGGATCGTAAATTAGAGCTTCAGATAAGGATTTTGGTATAAATTCCTTTAATCTTCTATAGTATAAAAAGTTCATGATAATCAGTAAAATAATTCCTATTATTGAGATCCAAAAGGTTTTTATAAATAAAAAGATACATAAAATTATTGATAAAAAAAGGAAGTATAATTCACTAATTTTCATTATTTATTTCCTTTGACATTCGAGGCAGATTCCGTATATGAATATCTCCGAGGTTATTTCTTTAAACTTATTTTCTTTCCCAATCTCTTCAAGTCTTTTATTAAGGTCCTCATCGCACCAATCTATTATCCTTCCACATATTTTACAAATCAAATGATGATGAGGGCTTGGATTGCCATCAAATCTTGCTACTGCACTGGTATCATAGAATTTATTAATCTTTCCCTCTCTTACCAACAATTCTAATGTTCTATATACAGTACCAAGACTTATTTTTGATGTTCTCTCTTGGGCCTTTTGAAATACCCAAAGGGCATAAGGATGTTCTCTTGTATCTTTTACAATATCCTCTATAATTTTCCTCTGTTTAGTCTCTCTATACATTTTTGTCCTCCTTTAATAATAGTTTAAATTAAATTCTTTATATTGTCAAAATAAAGTAGATTTATGATATAATTTCCACATGTCTGAGAGAAAAATATTAATAATTGGTAATAAAATTTATACCCACGATAAGAATAATCCAGAAGTAAATTGGATCTTAGTTAGAAATGATTTAATAATTGATTTGGGAAAGGGAAGTCCCCCAAAATCCTTAGACTTTGAAATTCTTGACCTATCTTCCTTTTATGGATTACCAGGTTTTATTGATTCCCATGTACACTTAGCCAATACTGCCCTTTCTGAGATTTTTTTAGATCTTAGTAAGTTTATGTCGATAAGAGATATAATTAAGACATTAGAGGCTATAAGGGATAATATCCCAAAAAGGGAGTGGATTGTTGCAAAAGAATTTGATCCTCAAAATGTTGAAGAGAAAAGAGATATAAAAAGGGAGGAATTGGATAGATATTTTTCCTCTCACCCTGTTTTTATTATTAGAAAGGACTCCCATTCAAGCATAATTAATACCTTAGCAGAGGAATTCTTAGATATTCCCTTTACAGAGAGAAAAGAAGACAATATTTTAAAAGCAAAGGCTCATCAGATAGCTATAGGAAAGGTTTATCAAAGAATTGACCCATCTTTACTGATTCAAGGAATAATAAAAGTCACAAGAAAAGCTATAGAGAAGGGAATAACCACTATTCATGCTTTAGAAGGAGGTTACACCTCTCCACCCAATACTCCAAATCTTTTATTGGGAATTGAACATTATCTTCCTCTGCAATTAGTAATTTACTACCAAACCACATCAATCTCTAAAGTAAAATCAATAAATCTCCAAAGAATTGGTGGATGTCTTCTTATAGATGGATCTGTAAGTAGTAAAACTGCAGCTTTTTTTGAACCATATCATGGAGATGAAAATAATTATGGAATATTGTATTGGGAATCAAATACCTTAGAAAATTTTGTAAAATCCGCCCATAATGATGGACTTCAAATAGCTTTTCATGCGGTAGGGGATAGAGGTATTGATCTTCTTCTTAAGACCTACAAAAAGATTTTAAAAAATTACCCGAAGGAAGATCATAGGCATAGAATAGAGCATTTTGAATATCCAAAGATAGAACATATAGAGCTTGCAAAAGATCTAGGATTAAATATTTCAGTTCAGCCAAGTTTCCTTCACTTTTGGGGAAGGGAAGGAAAACTCTATGAAAATTATTTAGGAAAGGAAAGAGCAAAGAGAATAATTCCACTAAGGGAACTGTGGGATGCAGGTATAAGTATTGGAGGAGGTTCTGATAGTTCAATTACCCCTTTGGATCCTTTATTGGGAATACATTCTGCCATAAACCATCCAAATCCTGAAGAAAGTTTAAGTATAGAAGAGGCATTAAAGATTTTTACATATAATGGAGCTTATTTAGCGTTTCTTGAAAAGAGGAAGGGTTCTTTGGGCTCTGGAAAAATTGCAGATATTGTATTCTTAAATAAAGATCCCCTTTTAATAAATCCAAAGGACTTTTACTCATCTCTTGAGGTAATTGCAACTATCTCAAGGGGGAAACTGGTTTATAAAAAAGAGGATATTAAAATCTAAAAGAGGGAAGAGGAAGGGATAATCTCCTTAATATCTCTTGTCCCACCAATATTCCAGAACAGGAAGCTTGAGTTAAACCCCTTGTAATCCCTGCGCCATCCCCAATTGCAAAAAGATTCCTTACTTCTGTTTCTAAAGAAGAAGAAAGTTTTACCCTTGCAGAATAAAATTTTACTTCTACCCCATATAATAAGGTGTGCCGAGAATAGACCCCAGGAGTTACTTTATCTAAAGCCTGAAGCATCTCAATAATACTAACTAAATATCTATAAGGTAAAACTAAGCTTAGATCTCCAGGAATTGCTTCTTTTAAAGTTGGAACTACCATTCCCTTTTGTAGCCTATCCCAATTAGATCTTCTTCCTGATAGCAAATCCCCTAATCTTTGAAGAATTATTCCATTACTTAAGAGATTTGCTAAACTTCCAATTGCCCTTCCATAAGAAATGGGATCTTTAAAGGGCTCTGTAAAATTCTTTGAGACTAAAATTGCAAAATTTGTATTTTCTGTCTTCTTCTCCACAAAACTATGACCATTGACAGATATTATCCCCTCATTTTGCTCCATAACAACCTCTCCGTACGGGTTCATACAGAAGGTTCTCACTTTATCATCAAAGGTTTTTGTATAATATATAAATTTTGCTTCGTAGAGATGATCAGTCAATTCCTTCATAACTATTGCAGGAATTTCTACCCTAACCCCAATATCTACAGGATTAATACTCCAAGAAAGACCAATTCTTCTCCCTTCCTCACTTAGCCATTTTGCCCCTTCTCTTCCTGGGGCAACAATAACAAAGTCGCTAAAATAAATATCTCCATTCTCCAACTCAATACCATATATCTTTCCATTATCTACTAACAATTTAGCTACCTGCTTATTTAAAATAATATCAATTTTATCCTTAAGATATTCATACATATTTAAAAGAATAGGAGCACAATTTTCCGTTCCTAAATGTCTAATAGCAAAATAGACAAGCCTTAAATCTGCTGAGATTGCCCTCTTCTGAAATTTCTCGAAAATTTCTGGATCTGGCTTTATAAGGGGTTGATCCGCTCCAAAGTTTATATATATCTTATCTACTAAGTCCATCAGCTCCAAAAGTTTCTTTTCTCCCATGTAATCTTTAAGCCAACCCCCAACCTCTGTAGAAAAAGTAAGCTTTCCATCGCTAAAAGCTCCTGCCCCACCCCACCCTGATACTAATGAGCATCGAGGACATAAAATACAAGTTTTATGATCTATCTGGGCAGGACAAACTCTTTTATTTGTTATATTTCCTTTTTCTATTAGTAAAATTTTTAAGGACCTTTGGGGATTTACTAATGTCAAAGCACTAAAAATACCCGCAGGTCCTCCACCTACAATAATTACATCATATCTCATTTTTTATTAATATAACCTCTCCTGTTCTAATATACCAAGATATTCGCTTCCCTTTTTTAATCTTATTCTCCTTGCTTTAACAAGATTTACAAATTCTGGAATAATTTTACCTCTTTCCTCTTCAATTTCCAAGAGAATCTCTTCAAGATTTCTATTTCCATCCATAGCTTTTATCATTTTCTGAAAAGGTGGAAAGGAAGAAGTTATACTGCCTGAAAGCTCTGGAACTATTTCTTGTAAATCGACTAAATCTCTAATAGCTAATCTTCCTAAGGAAATGTTTTCTAAAACAACACTTATTGCCATTAATGTGACTACACCACTCATTCGAGCAATTGTTGCAAAATCTCTTCTTCCATCTATATTAGCTAAAATTAACCTCTCTTTCTCCTCATAGGTCATTGTTTCTAGCTTTTTTCTTAGAAGTAGAACCTGAACTGCAGAGGGAATAGAAAACTCAGGACTTACAAAGTAAGGTACACAGGTTAAAGATTTAAGTTTTTGTCTTTTTGATTGCCACTCATCAACAACTCTTGCAGCTTCCAATATTAAAGCTTCGGGAGAAAGATCTATAGTTATAGGAATATCAGGTAAACTTTCTGATTTAAACTCGAAATTTCCTTCATTCCATGTAAAAAGATCAAAGAAGGCATCCATTCCCATCAAGTTTCTTGCTTGGGCATGAACCACCCTTCCACTCCTAAAATATATATTTCCACTTCTATAACTTCTTTGAATAACTAATACCCCTGTTTCTGTTTTTCCACTTATAAATTGAATCAAGGAAGCAAGATCAAATTCTCTTAAATTACCAGTTAGTGGCAATTCTAATCTCTCCTTATTTAAAATTTTAGATATTTTAAGACACTAAACAACAACCTTTCTCCATTAAAAGCTAAAGACCAAAAGTAATCTTTCCAATAGTATCTTGCAAATACATATACCTCCCCCGCATGAGTAAAAGGAAAATAAATATAGGCTCCTAAAGATACTGATTTATTTATAGGATATGAAAAAACAGATTCTATATTAAAATTAGTATTTCCTAAAATGCCAATATTTATTTGAAATCCTCCAGAGAATTTTTCTAAAATAAATGGAACTAATATTCCTAAATATTCACCATTCCTTTTATATTCTAAGTTTAAAACGAGATTTGGATAAAGTTTTATACCACCCCCTATCATTGGAGATTCATTTAAGGCAAAACCTAGCCAAAATCTAAGATTTTTCTCAGGAGAAAATACTAATATTCCATAAGGAGTTAAAGGTGAGAGAAATAATCCTAAGTCTAAATAATTAGAAAAATAATAAGATTTTTCTTGTAATGAAAAACTCCAAAAGGATTCTCCGAAGGAAAGATTAACTAATAGTAAAAGTGTCAAAAAAATTAACAAGAACCATCTCATAGATTAAAACCTCCCTCAAATGGTGCGCCCGAGAGGACTTGAACCTCTAACCTACGGATTCGTAGTCCGCCGCTCTATCCTATTGAGCTACGGGCGCCCTTTACTTAAACAGTATAAAAAAATAAATAGCTTTATGCAATATTATAGATTATGATTTAATAATAATTCTATGGATTTTGCAGCAATTCTCCCCGATCCCATGGCACTTATTACTGTAGCAGAACCAGCAACAATATCCCCTCCTGCAAAAACTCTATCCTTTGTGGTTTTTCCTGTCTTTTCATCAATAACTATTGTTCCATGTTTAGTAAAAGCTAAATCCTTTGTGGTTCTTGCAATTAGAGGATTTGGAACTGTTCCAATAGCAACAATTACCATATCCAAAGGAAATATGTAATTTGATTCAGGAATAGGAACAGATATTCTTCTACCACTAATATCAGGCTCTCCCAAGATCATTCTTTGAAGCTCTATAGCCTTCGATTCTCCCTTTTCATTCCCAATAAATCTTATAGGAGATACAAGAAAATCAAAGATTATTCCCTCTTCCTTTGCATGGATAATCTCTTCATATCTTGCTGGCATTTCTTCCTCTGTTCTTCTATATAATACATGCACCTCTTCTGCCCCCAATCTCAATGCTGTTCTTGCAGCATCCATAGCTACATTTCCCCCACCAATAACACCTACTACTTTACCAATTTTTATAGGGGTATCATATTCTGGAAATTTATATGCTTTCATGAGATTTACTCGAGTTAAAAACTCATTTGCAGAATATATTCCTATTAGATTTTCCCCGGGAATATTTAAAAATTGAGGAGTTCCTGCTCCTGTCCCAATAAATATAACATCATATTCCTTTAATAGTTCATCAATATTATAGGTTCTGCCAATTACAACATTGGTGAAAATTTTTACCCCTAAACCTTTTATATATTCTACTTCAGCTCTAACAATCCTTTTAGGAAGTCTGAATTCTGGAATTCCATATATTAGAACTCCTCCCGGCTCATGAAATGCTTCAAAAATATGAACTTCAAAACCCATCCTTGCAAGATCTCCTGCACATGTTAAACCTGCAGGACCAGAACCAACAACTGCTATTCTTTTATTATTTCTTCTTTCAATTTTGGAAATATTAAACCCTTTTTGTAATTCTAAATCAGCAACAAATCTTTCTAATCTTCCTATGGCAACAGGCTCCCCAATTCTTTTCAATGTGCAAAAAGCTTCACACTGAATTTCTTGAGGACATACCCTTCCTGTTGTTGCTGGAAGATTGTTCGCTTCTTTTATTTGTTTAATCGCAAGATCAAACTTTTTTTCCTTTATAAGTCTTATAAATTCAGGAATATTTATATTAACAGGACAACCTTTTATACAAGGCGAATCTTTACATTGAAGACACCTTTCCGCCTCTTTTACCGCTAATTCAGAATCATATCCAAGGGCTACCTCATCAAAATTTTTTATTCTTTTCTTGGAATCTTGCTCTGGAATAGGAGTTTTTTTCTTATTTACTGACAACTCTAAACTCCTCCCCTTCTTCTAAAAGTTTTAATGCCAGTTGCTCCTCTTCTTTATAAGTTTTTAATCTTAATAATAATTCATCAAAATTAACCAGATGGCCATCAAATTCGGGCCCATCTACACAGGTAAACATAGTTTTATCCCCGATAGTTACTCTACATCCTCCACACATTCCCGTTCCATCCACCATAATAGGATTTAAGCTTACAATAGTCTTTATTCCGTAAGGTTTAGTCAATTCTGAAATCACCTTCATCATTATTGTAGGTCCCACTGCCAAAATTCTTTCTACTTTTTTATCTAAATCTATTATACTCTTAAGAACATCAGAAACAAAACCCTTATGACCTAAAGAACCATCATCAGTAGCTAAGTAAAGTTCATCACTTATTCTTTCTATTTCATTTCTAAAAATTAAATAATTTTTGCTCCTTGCACCAAGAATACTTATAACATAATTCCCTTTCTCTTTTAAAGCCTTCAATATGGGATATAATGCTGCAATTCCCACTCCACCTCCAACTCCTATGATAGTCCCAAAGTTTTCTATTTCTGAAGGATTGCCCAAAGGTCCCACTAAATCCACAATATTTTCTCCCTCTTTTAATTTCCCTAAAAGTTTTGTTGTCTTTCCAACTTCTTGGAATACAATAGTAATACTTCCTGTAGACAAATTAATATCTGCTATAGTTAAAGGAATCCTTTCCCCTTTCTCAGAGACTCTTAAAATTATAAATTGACCTGGTTTTGCCTTTTGAGCAATCATAGGAGCATATACTTCAATAAGCTTTACTTCTGGAGCAAGTTCTATTTTTTTTAGTATCTTATACAAACCTATTTCCCTCCTCAAAATTAAGTTTTTAATGTCGAAGGATCTGTTAATAAAATATTCTCGAAGAATATGAGATTAAGATGAATATTTTCAATTTCTATCTTTAATATTTTGGGTGGCCTATTATATGAAAAAAGAAGAATAAATGAATAACTCTCCTTCGGCTTTAATATTTTATTTATAGGAAAAGGATCTAAACTTCCTTTTAGGATTTTGCTATAAATTTGATCATTATTTAATAAAGATTCACGATAATTTCCAACATTTTCAAGATAAAGTTTCATTTTACTTAGATCTAAATTTTTCTCTCCATGATTTTGAATTGTTATAAATAAAGGTAGAACCTTTTCGAATATCGGTGAATCAAATCTTGGATAATTTCTCAAACTCAAGAATATAACTTTTATTGGGTAACTTGAATTATAGGTATAGTGAAAATTAAAGAAATTAGGATTTTTACTGTTTATAATATATCCTTCCAAATGAAGTTTTATTAGCTTTTCCTGAAATTGTAAATTATTATAAACCTGAAATAACTTGGTATAATAGTCCACTGCGATATTCCAAGGTATATAGTTTTTTTCTGGATTCTGCCAAAAAATACCTTCTTGTTCCTTAGCAATTTTTAATAATATATTTATATCCTCATTATTAATTGCTAAAGAAAAATTTATTGTACTAAAAAAAATTAATAAAAAAAAGAGGAATTTCATAAAATCCCTCCTAACTATTTTAGATCTGGTGGAGCTGGGGGGACTTGAACCCCCGACCTCTTCCGTGCCATGGAAGCGCGCTCCCTCTGCGCCACAGCCCCACTTCTTGGAGGCGGCACCCGGACTCGAACCGGGGAATGGGAGATTTGCAATCTCCTGCCTTAGCCGCTTGGCGATGCCGCCTTTCCCATGGAGCGGGTGACGGGATTTGAACCCGCGACCCTCGGCTTGGGAAGCCGATGCTCTACCCCTGAGCTACACCCGCTTTCTATAAAATTTCTTTAGTTAGAATAGAATTTTTTTTAATTTTTGTCAAGGATAGAAGATTTTAAAGTTTTTATTAATAAACCCATCTAATAATATTCTTTGTAAAAGATTGACAAATGAAAAAATACTTATTATATTACAATTAAAATTTTATTGGAGGTGATTAGTTTATGTGGAGAATTTTTAAATCTCCAAAAATATCCCTCTTGTTCCTTCTCATAACTATCTTATCTATTCTTATTTTTCCATCATCTGCTCAACCAGTAAATATAAATCCCAATGGATGGCTTGATCAAATAGCATTTATCCCCGAAAAGGATAGAGCAAAGGCCTTAGAAATGCTAATAAAAGGAGATATAGATATTTACTTTAACAACTTTGATGATCCCCAACTTTTCAGAAGAATTAAAGAAGATCCTAACTTAATTTATGGAACATCCTTCGGACTATATCTTGAATTAACCTTTAATCCAGTAATACCAACTTATAAAGATGGAAGACTTAATCCCTTTGCCACTGCAAAAATTAGAGAAGCAATGAATCTTATAATTGATAGAAGATATATTGTAGATGAAATTATGGGAGGACTTGCAGAGGTAAAACTTTTACCTCTTAATAAAGGATTCCCAGAATATGAGAGATATAAAGATACTATTGCAAAATTAGAAGATCTTTATAAATATAACTTTGAGAAGGGGAAGAGCATAATCACAGCAGAGCTAAGGAAAATGGGAGCAGAGCTTAGAGCTGAAAAATGGTATTATAAAGGAAAGCCAGTAGTTGTAAAATTCATTATAAGAACAGAGGATAGAAGAAAGATAATAGGAGATTATGTTTCTACTCAACTTGAGAAATTAGGATTCACTGTTGAAAGAATGTATAGGACCTCTCGAGAGGCATCTCCCCTTTGGATTAGAGGAGATCCCGCAGAAGGACAATGGGATCTTTATACAGGTGGATGGATAACAACGGTTCTTTCGAGAGATATGTCAGATAACTTCCAATTCTTCTATCTTCCTGATTCACCTATGTCCTATTCTCCTCTTTGGAGTGCCTATAAACCCGAGAAGGATTTTAGAGAGGTTGCAAATAAGCTTGCACAGAAACAGTTTAAGAGTGTTGCAGAAAGAAATATGCTTATGAGAAAAGCATTAGACCTTTGTCTCAAAGATTCTGTAAGGATCTTCTTAGTGGATCAACAGTCAGCATGGGCAAGAAGAAAGAATATTGATACTGCAGTTGACTATGCGGGTGGTAATGCTGCAAGGATATGGCCGTATACTTTAAGAATCGTAGGAAGAGATGGAGGAAATGTTAAAGTATCAATGTTAGAAGTAATCATTGATCCATGGAATATAGTAGCAGGATCCAACTGGATGTATGATACTGTATTATGGGAAGCAACCTTTGGTAGAAATTGGATCTACCATCCATATACTGGACTCCCAATTCTTTTAGGGATTGAAGGTGTAGATCTTACTGTAAATGCAGAAGTTCCTACATTCCCAAATAAAGGTTCAGAGGGTTGGCTAAAGTTTAGAAAAGTCAAGGCAGTTTCTGTTCCTTCTGATGCATGGTATGGATGGGATGTAAAGAAACAAACTATGGTTACCGCAAGAGAAGCGGGAGTGAAGGAATCAAAAGTAAAAGTTGTAATAAACTATGGAAATGTTATAGGAAAGAAGAAATATCATGATGGAACTATTCAAAGCATTGCAGACTATTTAGTAGACTTCATCATAGGATTTGAAAGAGCAAGTAAAGATAGTAAAATTTACGATGAATCCTATGTTAATTATTTCAACTCCTGGAGAGAACAATTTGTTGCATGGAAAATAGTTAAAGAAAATCCATTGATAGTAGAATATTATACAAATTATGCAGAGCTTGATGCAGAGCTTACTGCATTATGGCCAACAACATCTGTATTATTCCCATGGCATGCTCATGCTATTGGGATTAGAGCAGAAGAGGAAGGAAAACTTGCATTCTCACAAAGTAAAGCTCAAGAAAAGAATATAGAATGGATGAACTATATTGGTGGACCAAGCTTAGCTGTATTAAAGGATATGCTTGAAAAATCTGAAAAGGATGCATATATCCCATTTAAGAACTTTGTTGGGAAATACGTATCAGAGAGTTTAGCAAAGGAAAGATATGTATCTTTGAAGAAGTGGCTTGATAGATATGGACACTTATGGGTGAGCAATGGTCCATACTATTTAGAAAAAGCAGATCTTACTGCCCATACTGCTCTCTTGAAGAATTCAAAACTTCTGAAATAAGAAGAATTTAACTTTCCCCAGGGAGGGAGTTTCCTCCCTGGGGTTTTTTTTGGTAAAATAAAATTTATAAAATATTTTTAGAAGGAGGTAGATTCCTATAAGTGGATTAATAAAAATTTTAAGGTATTTTTTAAGAAGAATTGCAGTTTTATTTATTACTGTAGCAATTGCTGTTTATCTTACTATTGTGATTGCAAATGCAGGAGGATATATAGATAAGATTATAGAATCAGAGATTAGAATGAATGTAGCTATGATGATAAAGGAAGATCCTACCCTTCAGGGATATACTGAGGAACAAAAATTAAAACTTATGGAGTCAATAGTAAAAACTCAATTGAGAATGAAGGGATTAGATAAGCCTTTCTTAATAAGAAGTATATATCACTTAAAAAATGCCCTCACTTTAGATTTAGGGACTGCAATGTGGATGACCAGTGATGGTGGATCAATGAAAGTTAAAAATATTATTCTTGAAAGGCTTCCTCTTACAATACTTCTCTTTACCACAGCTACAGTTTTAATATTCTTTATAGACCTATACCTTGGACTTAAACTTTCTCAAAAATATGGATCCTTCTTAGATAAATTAATTGTCTATCTTTCCCCATTATCAACAATTCCAGGTTGGTTTTATGGAATTTTTCTACTTTTAATCTTTTATTCCTGGCTTCATATTCTTCCCCATGGGGGATTTATGGATTTTCCACCGCCTCCTACCCTTATAGGAAAAATTTTAAGTGTTATTAGACATATGATTTTACCTTTATCAGCTTGGCTTATATCCTCAATTTTTGTAGGAACATATAGTCAGAGAAACTTTTTCTTGATTTATTCTACAGAAGATTATGTTGAAGTAGCAAGGGCAAAGGGGCTTTCTCCTAAGGATGTTGAAAGAAAATATATACTTCGTCCAGCCCTCCCCCCTATAATTACAAGTTTTGCTTTATCAGTAATCTCCTCTTGGATGGGCGCTATAATAACAGAGCGTATTTTCAGTTGGCCGGGATTAGGAATGGTCCTTTCTCAGGCCATTGGAATGTTTGATGCTCCTGTAATCATAGGAGTAACGGTAATATATGCCTACCTCTTAGCTGGAACAGTCTTATTATTAGATTTTATTTATGCTATTATAGATCCAAGAGTAAGAATATGAGGTGAGAAGGATGAATGAAGAACTTTCTGTCTATAGCTTAAAGGGTATTTTTAAAGAAATTTTAAGATACAAAACAGGTATATTTTCTCTTATTATTTTTGCATTTTTCATTATTTTAATAATCTATGCTATTATTGCAATCCCTTATGATAAAACAGTTTCTTTATGGAATAATAGTCAAGCATGGTTAAAATATCCGAGAAATGCAGTCCCCGTCTGGTGGGGTTTCTTAACTGGGAAAAATCTTCCTCGAAATATCTACCTTTCTAATAAAGAGTCCTTAAATCTAATTTCTCAAAATCCAAAAAAAATAGAATTAAGTTATTCTCTTAATTATAATTATGGCGATTTTCCTACCGAATTCAATATATTTTTCAAGAATAAATATAAAGATGAGCCTCCAATTTTAAGAATATTTTGGGAAAAGCCCAATAAAGATAAAATATTTTTGGTGGAACGTCAATTAAGAAGTGAAGAGGATGCTTTATATTTAGGAAATGAAACTTCTATAGAAGATAAACTCAAAGAGTATCTAAGATCTAAATTAGAGTATTATCCCCCCTATCCCGTCACTGTAATGAGAGGACTTTTTGTGGATACATCTGGCAATTTAAATATTGAAAGGGGAGAATATAAGTTATATATCGAAGTAGAATTAAAGGATAAAGATGATACCATAACTGCAGAGCCCATAATATATGGAAAGGTACATGGTATAGCAGGTACTGACCATCTAAGAAGACCTTTAGAATTAGCTCTCCTTTGGGGAACCCCTATTGACCTTGCCTTTGGATTAGGAGCAGCTATAAGTATAACCCTTTTACATTTAATTTTAGCAACCATTAGTGGCTGGTTTGGAGGAAAAGTAGATTCATTTATCCAGAGACTAACAGAAATATATATGGTGCTTCCCTTTCTTCCTCTTATGATTATGATATCTTTATTTTATAAGCTTACTATTTGGAAGCTTCTTTTTGTCCTTATATTCTTAAGTTTGTTTGGTTCTGGGGTAAAAACCCAAAGAGCTTTAGTTCTTCAGGTAAAGACTTTACCATATATTGAGGCTGCAAAGGCATATGGTGCCAGTAATTGGCGAATTGTATTTTTATATATTATTCCTAAAATTCTTCCCCCTGTAATTCCAGGTCTCATAATATCAATACCAGCATATGTATTTTTAGAAGCAATCCTATCCCTTTTTGGAGTTCTTGATCCCACCCAACCCACATGGGGAAGAATTATAGAAGATGCCTTCCTAAATGGAGCCTTATATAAAGGATATTACTATTGGGTCTTAGAGCCATCCTTTCTCCTAATATTAACAGCAATATCCTTTGCCCTGTTAGGTTTTGTAATAGATAGAATTGTAAATCCAAGATTAAAGGAGATATAGGAGTGGAAAAGATGAATGAAGTAATTTTAAAACTTAAAAATTTTAGCCTTTCTTATAAAACAGGAAAGGGAGTTTTAGAGGCAGTAAAAAACACAAATTTTGAGTTAAAAAAAGGAGAAACCTTAGCAATTGTTGGAGAGTCAGGTTGTGGAAAAAGCTCCTTAGCAAGAGGAATTATGCGTCTTTTTCCAAGAAATTTGGAAAAAGTCTCTGGTGAGATTTATCTAAATGGGGAAGAGACTTTATCTTTAGATGAAGAAAGTTATAGAAAAAATATTCTATGGAGCAAAATATCAATGGTATTTCAGGGAGCAATGAACTCTCTAAATCCTGTATTGAAGGTAGTATATCAAGTGGCAGAACCATTAATAGTTCATATGAAAGTAGATAAGGAAACCGCATTTAAAAGAGCTAAGGAAATGCTAAGTTTAGTTGGAATTTCAGAGTCCTTTGCAGAAAGATATCCCTTTGAACTTTCTGGAGGTATGAAACAAAGAGTGGTTATTTCAATGGCTTTAATAACTAATCCTCAAATTGTTATGCTCGATGAGCCAACTTCTGCATTGGATATTATAACCCAAGCCAATATCATGAACCTTCTTAAGGTCCTTAAAAAGGAGTTTAATTTAAGCTATATTTTTATAACTCATGATATAGCAACAGCAAGTGAACTTGCAGATAGAGTAGCAGTAATGTATGCAGGAGAAATTGTGGAGATAAGTCCTGTAGAGTCTTTCTACTATAAACCAGCTCATGGTTACACTATGATGCTTCTTAATAGTGTGCCCACCTTAAGAATAGACAAAAAATTAAGATCTATACCTGGGACCCCTCCAAGTCTTATCTCTCCTCCAAAAGCATGTAGATTTCATCCTCGATGTCAATATGTAATGGATATATGCAAGATTAAAGAACCACCAATGTTTAAGAAAGCTGAAGAACATTTTGCAAAATGTTATATAGGTGAGAGCCATGAATAATAATGAAGTCTTATTAAAGGTTGAAAATTTAAGGGTATGGTTTGAAATTAAGAAAAGATTACTATCCCAGCCCCTTTATGTAAGGGCAGTAGATGGAGTAAACTTTGAACTAAAAAGGGGAGAATCCATTTCCCTTGTAGGAGAAAGTGGTAGTGGTAAGACTACCCTTGGCAAGACAATTATAAAATTATATGAAACTACTTCTGGGAAAATTTATTTTGATGGAAGGGATATAACCAATTTAGACTCTAAAGATTTAAAATGGTATAGAAGGGAAACAGGACTTGTACAGCAGGATCCCTTTGGAGCATTACCTCCTCATTTTACAGTTTATAGAATTCTTGAAGAACCTTTACTTATTCATAAAATAGGAACAACTGAAGAAAGAAGAGAAAGAATATTTAAAGCTTTAGAAGATGTAAGGTTGACCCCTGTGGAAGATTTTTCTTCCAAATATCCCCATATGCTTTCTGGTGGACAGATGCAAAGGGTTGTTATTGCAAGAGCTTTAATCATGAGTCCAAAACTTGTGATAGCAGATGAGCCTGTATCTATGCTTGATGCATCTGTTAGAATTGAAATTTTAGACCTTCTTAAAGAATTACAAGATAAATTCCATATGAGCCTTATATATATAACCCATGATTTAGCAACTGTAAGAATGTTCTCCAATTGGATATTTATAATGTATGCAGGGAATATTGTGGAAAGAGCAGGTACCAATGAACTCTTGAATAATCCCTTACATCCATATACAAAGGCTCTCCTTTCTGCAATTCCAGATCCAGATCCTGAAAATAGAAAGAAATTAAGAGAAGTTCCCCCAGGAGAACCTCCAAACTTAATAAATCCTCCTTCGGGATGTAGATTTGCTCCAAGATGTCAGTATGCAATGGAAATTTGTAATACAGAACCTCCAGAAGTAGAAGTACAATCTAAGCATTGGGTAAAATGTTGGCTATTTAATAAATAAAGGGAGAGATTAAGTCTCTCCCTTTTTAAGCTTTTTTAATCTATCTAAAACAATTTTATATCCATCGGCACCATAATATAGAAATTTCTTGACCCTACTTATAGTTGCCGAACTTGTTCCTGTAACCCTTTCAATTTCTTCATAAGATTTTCCTTCATTTAACATTTTTGCTACTACTAATCTCTGAGCCAATTCTCTAATTTCATTTATAGTACAAATATCTTCTAAGAATCTTAAAACTTCCTCTTCTGTTTCTAAGACTAAAATGGCACGAGCCAATTCTTTTATGCTATCGTCTATCCATCTTGGTTCATAACTCAAATAATTCACCCCCAATATTTTTAAGAACCTCTAAAAAATTGGGAAAGGAAATATCAATACTCTCTCTTTCTACAATAGTCTCTCCCTCTGATATAAGTCCTGCAATAATAAAAGACATAGCTAATCTATGATCAAAAAAAGTACCAATCTCTGCCCCCTTTAAAGGTGTAGGTCCCTCGATATAAAATCCATCCTTTGTCTCTTCCCCTTTACCCCCCATCTTTCTAATATTTTCTAAAATCCCACAGATTCTATCAGACTCCTTCACCCTTAGTTCTTCAACATTTCTAAAATAGCTCCTTCCTTTTGCTTGTGTCGCAATTATGGATAATATAGGAATCTCATCAATTAAGCGTGGGACTATATCTCCTTCAACAATAAATTCTGTTAATTCTGATGTTTCAACTAATATATCTCCAACCTTTTCTTTCCCCCAATATTCCTCCTTCAATATATATATCTTTGCACCACAATTTTTTAATATTTCCAACATTCCTGTTCTTGTTGAATTTAACCCAACATTTTTTAAAATTACCTTTGAATTAGGAATTATTAATGCTCCTGCTATAATAAAGCTTGCAGAAGAAAAGTCTCCCGGAATACAAAAATCTTTAGGGGAAAAACCTTCTATTCCATGGGTTTTTAATTCCATTCCATTTCTTTTTAAAGGTAAATTAAGATATTCAAAAATTAACTCTGTATGATTCCGGGATAATGAAGGCTCTATTATTTTAGTCTCCCCCTCAGCTAATAAACCAGCAAGAAGAAGACAGGATTTCACTTGAGCACTAGCAATAGGCATCTCGTACTCTATTCCCATTAGTTTTTTACCTTTTATTGCAAGGGGAAGAAAATCTCCTTCTTTTCTTCCTAAGATATTGGCTCCCATTTGAGATAGGGGATGAACTACTCTTTTCATTGGTCTTTTCTTTAAGGAATTATCACCTGTAATAATGGAAAACAATCCCTCTTGTCCCGCTAAAACTCCTAAAAGAATTCTTACCGTCGTCCCGGAATTTCCAGCATCTAAAAAATCATCAGGCTCTAAAAATCCTCTTAGTCCCCTACCCTCCACATAAACAATATTATTACTAACTTCTATTTTTACTCCCAATTTTTTTAAACAATTCATAGTAGATAGACAGTCTTGTCCAAATAAAAAGTTTAAAATTCTAGAATTTCCATCAGCTAAAGAAGAAAAAATAAGAGCTCTGTGGGAAATAGATTTATCTCCTGGAACTTCTATTTCTCCATTTAATCCTTTACTTTTTCTAACCATTAACTTTTTCATTGTCTCATCTCAAGCTCATTCTTATCTTTTTTGATTCCTCAAAAAGATCCTTTAATTTTTCCCAATCCTCATACTCAATCTTTTCATAAAAAACTTTGAAAACTCTTTGAAAATTTTCAAGAGCTTCTAAAATATTTCTTTTATTTTCCTTTAAAATATCAATCCATAAATTTGGTGAACTCATAGCCAATCTTGTAGTATCTTTAAATCCTTTTCCAGTAAACCCCAAATATTCCTTAGGGAGATTCAGAGAGATAATATATGAAATAATTTGGGGTAAGTGGCTTGTAAAGGATAAAATTTTATCATGCTCCTCAGAAGATATAATAAATGGTTTTGCATTGATTAATTCAATTAAACCTTTAATTTTTTGAAGTTTTTCTTGAGAAGTTTTAGAGGTTGGAGTTAAAAAATATATTTTGTCCTTAAAAAGATCAGATTCTCCCTCTTTATAACCCGATTTTTCTTTTCCAGCCAAGGGATGTCCACCAACAAATACTCTTTTTAACAGATCATCTTCTTCCACATAATTAATAATTTTTTCTTTTACACTTGCAGTATCTGTTAAAATATGATCCATATTTAAATATACTTTCAATTTCTCGATAATATCTATAATTTTTGATGGATATACTGAAATAAAGATTACTTCACTTTCCTTTATCTCCTTTGATAATCCCTCTAAATCCGTGTTTCCATTATCTATTACTTCTTCTTTTAAAAGATGCTCCACTGCAGATTCTTCTATATCCATTCCCCATATATTAAATTTTTCTCTTCTAAAAGCAAGGGCTAAGGAAGTGCCAATAAGTCCTAAACCAATAATTCCAATTTTCATATATTTTTACCAATCGCTTTAGAAATATTTATAAGATCTTTCATGAGATTCTCAAAGGCAGGAAAGTTTAAAGACTGAGGTCCATCGGATAAGGCTTTTTCAGGATTTGGATGAACCTCTACGATTAAGCCATCAGCCCCACATGCAACTGCTGCCTTTGACATGCTGGGTACTAATTTATAGCTTCCTGTTCCATGACTGGGATCAACAAAAACAGGTAAATGGGTCTTTTCTTTTAAAGTAGGAACAATAGCTAAGTCTAAAGTATTTCTTGAAAAATCAGAAAAAGTTCTTATTCCCCTTTCGCAAAGAATTACCTCACTGTTTCCTCCCAGTAATATATACTCTGCAGCAAAAAGAAATTCTTCCAAAGTAGCAGAAAGTCCCCTTTTTAGAAGCACTGGTTTTCTAATCTTTCCTACTTCCTTCAATAGAGTGAAATTTTGCATATTTCTTGCGCCTATTTGTACTATATCTATATAATCCAATGCCTTTTCCAGATCCCTTGGATCCACTATTTCAGTTATTACTGGAATCTGAAATTCTTCTTTGACTTCATAAAGAATTTTTAGCCCATCAATTCCTAAACCTTGAAAACTGTAAGGAGATGTTCTTGGCTTAAAGACTCCTCCCCTTAATATTTTAGCTCCCTTTTCCTTTACAAATTTTGCTGTTTCCCTTAACTGTTCTTTACCTTCTACTGCACAGGGGCCAGCCATGATAACTACAGTGTTTCCTCCAATTTCTATATCATTAATATAAACCTTTGTCCCCTCAGATTTTAACTCTCTTAGAGTCAATTTATATGGTGTTAGAATTGGGATGACCTTTTCTACAAAGGGAAGGACTTCTATCTGTTCCATTATTAAGATCTTTTCTTCCATTATCTTTTCACCAATAGCTCCGATTACAGTTCTTGTTTCTCCCCTTGATATATGAGCCCCATAATTAAACTCCTTTAATTTATCAACTATCTTCTGGATATCTTCATCGGTGGCATTAGGTTTTAGCACTATTATCATTTTTTCACTCCTCCTTTTTATCTATAACTTCTTTCACCAAATCTAAAGGTATTTCTTCATTTATAAAAACTTCTCCAATTCTCAAAGGAAGAATAAATCTAATTTTTTTAGATGAGACCTTCTTATCCCTCATAATATAAGGCAATAAAGAAGAAAAATTATAGGGAAGATCAAGTGAAAAATCAAATTTTAAGAGAAGATTTTTTATTCTAAGATAAGTATCTTCGGAACAATAGTTAAGAAGGTAGGATATTTTTGTAGCCAAAGACATTCCTATAGCTACTGCTTCCCCATGTAAAAATTTATTAAATCTTCCCTTTGCCTCAATAGCATGTCCTATGGTATGTCCAAAGTTTAATATCATTCTTAGGTTTCTCTCTTTTTCATCTTTTTCTACTACATATTTTTTACACAAAATACTTTCTTTAATAATATAGGTGAGAGCTTTTTCATCTCTTTTTAAGACTTTTTCGTAATTTTTATCTAAGAAATCAAATAATTCTTTATTTAGAATAACCCCATATTTAATAACCTCTGCTAAACCACTCTTAAATTCCCTATCTGGTAAAGTATCTAAAGTCTTTATATCAATAAATACTGCCCTAGGATGATAAAAAGCACCTACAAGATTCTTTCCTTCAGGAATATTTATTCCTACCTTTCCTCCAATAGAGCTATCTACTTGGGAAAGTAAGGTAGTAGGAATTTGAATATAATCTACCCCTCGTAAATAGGTTGCAGAGATAAAACCTGCTAAGTCTCCTATGACGCCTCCTCCCAAGGCTACTATTACAGACCTTCTATCAGTGTTAGTCTGGGCAAGAGTTCGATGAATTTTAATAAATTCTTTAAAAGATTTACTTCTTTCTCCTGATGGGACAAATATAAAATTTGGTTCTATATTTTTCTTTTCCAAACCCTCTTTAACCTCTTCCCCATATTGCCAAGCTAAGAAGGGATGAGTAATTATAAAAACAGAAGAATAATTAAGAAAATGAAATGGAATAGAGGAAAGATAATTTTTTCCAATATATATAGAATATTCATTCTGAGGTATATTTACTCTGATTTCTTCCATAATCTCTCCTCAAGATATCTTTTATAATTCTCATAGTTTCTTTTAATTTCATAAATATGATCTCCAGAAAACTTTTTTAAAAATTCCGAGGCAATAACCCAAGATACCATTGACTCTGCTATAATACATATTGCAGGAACAACGCATATATCACTTCTTTCATAAAAACTTTCTTTTATTTTTTTCTCCTTAAAGTCAAAGGACAATAAAGGTCTTCTTAAAGTGGGAATGGGTTTAACTATTCCCCTTATGAATATATCCTCTCCATTGGAAACCCCTCCCTCTATACCTCCCATATAATTTGTTTTTCTCCTAATTTTTCCATTTTCTTCTATAAAGGAATCAAGAACCTCAGATCCTTTCTTCCTTGACGTTAAGAATGCTTCTCCAATTTCTACACCCTTTACCGATGGAATGCTTATAATAGCTTGAGCTAACAATCCATCTAATCTTCTGTCCCAATGAACATAACTTCCAACTCCTGGTGGTACATTTTTAACTAAAACCACAAAAGTTCCTCCTATGGTGTCTTTCTCATCTATTGTTTTATTTATTAATATTTCTACTTCTTTTTCGGTCTCCTTATTTACCCATCTTAAACTGGAACTTTCTACTCTCTCCTTAATTTCATTCCAAGATAGATTTTCAAATTTATCTTCGATTCCTCCTATGGATTCTGTATAGCTTAACGTTTCTATATTAAATTCTTTCAATAAGATTTTTGTAAAAGTACCAATTGCAACCCTAATTGCGGTTTCTCTGGCGCTGGCTCTCTCCAAAACATTTCTTATATCTTCAGAATAATATTTTAGGGCTCCAGCAAGATCTGCATGTCCAGGACGAGGTATTGTAATAGGATCAGCAATAATCTCTCCTGTAATATTCATAACCTTTTTCCAATTTTCCCAATCTTTATTAATTATTCTTAAGGTTATGGGGGAACCTAAGGTATATCCTCCTCTTACTCCTGAAAGGATCTCTACCTCATCTTTCTCAATCTTCATTCTTTCTCCTCTTCCATAAGTCCTTTGCCTTTTTTCCAATTCTTTATTTATTTCATCAATAGAAATTTTAATACCTGCAGGAAATCCCTCAATTATCGCAGTTAGACATGGACCATGAGACTCTCCAGCAGTTAAAAAGCGCATAGGTATTTATCTCCTTCTTTTTTAAGAAGCTCAAAGGGAGGTATAATACCAAACCAATTTTTCCAAGCAAAAATACCTTGATAAATTAGCATATCTAAACCATTTTTCCAAGGAATCTTTAGATTTTCAGCCTGAATTATTAATGGGGTTTTATATGGATTATAGATTATATCATAAACAAAATATATTTTATCCTTTGAGAATTTATCTATCTTAAAAGGAGAAGTTCTCCCATCTAATCCCAAGGATGTGGTATTTATAAGTATAAAATAATCTTCGGAAAAACCTTCTTTTTCCTCCCAAGGAATAAATTCCAATTTTAGATAGGGATAATAATATTTCAAGTCTTTTATCAAATTTTCTCCCTTTTCTTTTGTTCTATTTGTAATATAAATCTTTTGAACCCCGTATTCTGCTAAGGAAAAACCTATAGCTCTACCGGCACCACCCGCTCCTAATACTAAATAAGGGATATCCTTTGGAAATTTTAAATCCTCTAAGGTTTTTATAAAACCAGGAACATCAGTATTATCTCCATACCATCTTCCCTCTCTA
The DNA here is from genome assembly GCA_964612975.1 of uncultured Dictyoglomota bacterium. Taxonomy (GTDB): domain Bacteria; phylum Dictyoglomota; class Dictyoglomia; order Dictyoglomales; family Dictyoglomaceae; genus NZ13-RE01. The sequence goes on from CAZTGC010000001.1 coordinate 313,914, forward strand.
ATGGCTATTGTATTTACTGCTTTAACCCTTTGAGATAAAGGAGAAATCTCATCAACATATGAGATTACTAATTCCTTATAGGGAATAGTAACGTTTAATCCATATAGGGGAACATATTTCAATCCTTCTAAGGCTTTACAAATACTTTCCAACGGAATAGGAATATTTAGGTAAATTGCAGGAATTCCTAATTGTTTAAAGGCAAAATTATGCAACATAAAGGATATAGAATGTTCTAGAGGATATCCTATTAAACCTAAAATTTTCATCTCTTGTGAAATCATAAAAATCCTTTCCCTGAAGGTAAATTTTGGATTAATTTATCAAAAAATTAATGTATTGTCAATTTATAAGAAAAAAAATAGAATACTATTTCACTTATAAAGTTTTGATAATAGGAAATATACGAATAAGCATAATCAGGATAAAATTTTATCTTTATTTATTTCCTATTTAAAAATAGGTATATCTATTCTCAATATTACCTGGTTATCCTTTTGAGAAAAATCTATAGTCAAATTGTTAATATCAAAATTAGAATATTTAGATACTGTTCTAACTAAGTCCTCTTTTAAAGTATCCACTAATCCAGGATCTAAATGGGCTCTATCGTATACTAACATGACCTGAAGTCTCTCCTTTGCTATATCCCTTGGAGACTTATGCCTTCCACCAACATCAAAAATAGGCATTTTTCCATCCTCCTAAATATTAAAAAACTTTTTCAATCTGTCTATGAAGTTAGATTCTGTAAATAGATTATTCCAATCTACATTTTCACCTAAAATACAATCAACAATTAATCTAAAAGCTAATCCTGCTTTATTTTTATTATTATTAAAAATTATTGGCTCTCCTTTATTTATACTTATAATTATTCCATCATCCTCAGGAATAATTCCCAAAAGCTTTATTGCCAGAATTTCTAATACATCTTCTATACTTAACATATCTCCCTTCTTAATCATATCAAGTCTTACCCTATTTATGATAAGAACTGGATCTTTAAACCCATTTGCCTCCAATAAGCCAATAATCCTATCTGCATCCCTTACCGCTGCAACTTCAGGAGTAGTTATAACTACTGCATAATCCGCACCAGCAATAGCATTTTTGAAACCTTGTTCTATTCCTGCAGGACAATCAATTAGAATATAATCAAAGGATGGTCTTAAACTATCGATTATTTCAATCATTTGATCCCTATTAATAGCATCCTTTTCCCGAGTTTGTGCAGCTGGAAGAAGATACAAATTAGATAATCTTTTATCTCTTATTAAAGCCTGTTTCCATTGACATTTTTTTTCAGCAACATCTACTATATTGTATACTATCCTATTTTCTAATCCCAAGAGAAGATCTAAATTTCTTAATCCAATATCAGTATCCAATAAAACCACCTTGTATCCTTTCATGGCTAAACCAGTTCCAATATTTGCTACCGCTGTAGTTTTTCCAACACCCCCTTTTCCTGAAGTTAACACAAAGGCTTTACCCATTTTTTCCCTCCTACAAAACGTTAATACTTATTTTTAATTTATTATCTTCAATATACACCCAATATCCAAAGGAGGAATCTAATATTTTTTCTTCCACCCAAACTACATTAGCAATTTGCATATGTATTGGACTTAAACTTAACCCAAAAATTAAAGCCTTCTTATTTTTTTCTATCCCCGCATAAACCGAACCCCTAATTTTCCCTAGAACAAAAATACTTTTTTCACTTACAACTTCTGCCCCTGGATTAACATCTCCAATAATTAAAAGACTATATTTAGAATGTAACCTTTGACCGTTTCTTATGGGTCCTATAATAATTTGGGCTATATTTTTATCTACTAATTTTGATACAAAAATTTCTTTATATAGTATTATACCAAATTCTTTAAAAATTTTTTGTTGAAAATTAATCCAATCTTTTTCATCTACTTTTTTATCCTTTAAATCAACATTTATAGAAGATCCTCTTAAAAATTCTCCCTTTTCCCTTAATTCTTCACATATAAGCTCTTTAATTTCTTCCCATGTTAAATAAGGATCAATAATAAGTTTTAGTCCTTCTTTTATATCTCCTTTAATAAATATCTTTCCCAACTTTCTCTCCCTCTCTCTTCTCTAAATATGTAATGATCTCCTTTGCCATTGGAGCACATTTTCCACCACCACTTTTTCCATGTTCCACAAAAATCGTTATCACATATCTGGGATTTTCCCATGGAAAAAAAGCTCCAAACCATGCATGACTTTCCCCATGGGGATTTTGTGCAGTCCCTGTTTTTCCCCCTACGCTCCAAATTTTACCCTTAGCAGATATTCCCGTTCCTCTTTCTACCACCAATCTCATCCCTTCTTTAAGGATTTTCCAACTTTCAGGCTTTAAAGAAACTTTTCTTATAATCTCAGGCTCAAATGTCTTAACATCCTTCCCATCATAATTTACAATTTTCTTAACCAAGTGAGGTCTATATCCTATTCCCTCTGTCGCAATAATACTTATCATAAGATGAATCTCCATAGGGGTGGTTAAAATATATCCTTGTCCTATAGACATATTTAAAGTGTCTCCTAAAAACCAAGATTCCTTTAATTTATTTTTTTTCCATTCTGGGGAGGGAATCAGTCCATTTACTTCTCCTGATAGATCTATACCTGTTTTATCTCCTAATCCAAAATCCTTAGCCATTTTTGATATATCTTCAGGTCCAACTCTTAATCCTAAATTATAAAACACCACATTACAAGATTGAGCTATACCTTCCCAAAAATCAACATAGCCATGTCCTCCCTCTTTCCAACAACCGAAAAAATTTTTTCCTACTTTTATTCCTCCAGAACAGTAAAATTTTTCTTTTAAGGAAACTTTTCCCCTTTCTAAGGCAGATAAAGCTACAATGAGTTTAAAGATTGAACCCGGAGGATAAAGACTTGAAATCGATCTATTATTTAAAGGATTTTTTGGATTGTTTACAAGTTCCTCCCATTCACTCTTTGAAAATCCCATAACAAACTTATTAGGATCAAAATCAGGATGACTAACTAAGGCTAAAATTTCTCCACTCCATAATTCCGATATAATTATTGCTCCTACATTTTCACCTAATACTTTCTCAGAAAGTTCTTGTAAATCCTTATCAATAGTAAGCACTAAATTGTATCCTGGTTCGGGCTCTTTACTTGGAAGAATTTTATACTTCCTTCTATTTGAAAAAAGCTCTATACTTCTATATCCCTTTCTTCCCCTCAGATATTTTTCATATATCTTTTCTATTCCTAACTTTCCCACTATATCGCCAAGAGAGTAATCAAGATCTTCCCCATGAATAAGTTCTTCCTTTCCTATCTCTCCTATGTGTCCTAAGATATGAGATACCATATCCCCATAGGGATAAATCCTCTCAAGCTCCATATTAATAACAAATGAGGGTAATTTTTCTCTATTACTCTCTAATAAGGAAATTTCTTTATGATTGAGATTTTTCTTTAAGAGAATCGCTGGTGTGTATGATTTAATTCCTTTAATTTTTTTTTCTAAATCTTCAGGAGAAAAATCAAGAATTCTTGATAAATTTTTATACTTATTTTTGTCAAAATTGTAGGGAGGGACAAGATATACTGAGTATTTCACCTTATTTGTAGCAAGCATTTCTCCATTCCTGTCTAGGATTAATCCCCGAGGAGAAGGTATGATTATAAATTTAAGATAATTTTTTTTTGAAAGTTCTTCATAAAAATCTCCATTTATTATTTGGATATAAAAAAGTTTAAAAGCCAATATTAATAATAGAAAATTAATTATATACAAAAAAAATTTAGGTTTCTTCATAACCAACCTTTTCTAAGTATTTTGGTAAGAATAAATAGAAGGGTAAAAAGGAAATTATATTAAATGCAGAAAAAAACAAAGTCCTTTTAAGAAGATTTAAGTTAAAAAGAGAATCTAAATTCCAAAAAATTAAAGACAAAAAACTAAGAGTAATTACTAAAACAAAGGAAAAACTTTTATGAACAAGAAAAAGCCTTTTATTCCAGAGACTCATTACAAAATATAAAATTAGCCAAAATATTAAAAAAATATAAAATGGGTTACGAGAGAAGATTGTTTCACAAAAAGAAAAATATAAAATAAATTCCTTCTTTAAAAGCCCCTTTAATACTAAAAATATGAAAAATATAAGTAAAAGATGAGTTCTAAAATCACCAAAAATTAATGAATTTTGAAGTAAAGAAAAGATAGGAGGGAAAATAAAGATTAATACTTTTTGCAAATTACCACCCCTTCTAAATTAGAAAAATCGTAAAAGGGTAGTACTTTTAATTTTGGTAGAAAATGACTTAAATTTCTATTTACCTCCTCAATATAACCTACTTTTAAACCATAAGGAATAGATTCATCGACTCCAGAAGTTATTACATGATACCCTTTTTTAATTCCATTATCTGAAAATAAGTATGATATTTCCATATAATCTAACGCTCCTTTTATAACTCCTTGATCCTTAGTTTCATATATAATAACTCCCACAGAAAAAGATGGATTAAATATAGACTTTATTTCAGAATAATTCTTCCCTGCGTATTCAATTACACCAATTAATTGATCTTTATAAATTATTGGCATGTTTTCCTCTATTCCATCTTTTTTACCTTTATTTATTCTAAAATTTAAATTCCAATTTATAGGATCCCTACCAATTATTAAAGCAGGAATTAATTCGTAATTTTCCATTTTTAAATTTTTAATCCAAGAAAAATCTTGAAGTCTCTTCATATTTTCTATAGATATTTTTAAATTAATATTTTCTTTGTATAAACTTTCAGCTTCCTTCTGCCAATAATCCTTTTCTTTTTCTAAACTTTTATATATAGTTAAAAAATCATATAAATTCTTTCTAAATTCTCTAATACTTCTTAAAAACTGAAAAAAGTAATCCTGAATATAAGCTACTCCTTCCTCTATAGATTTTTCTTCCCAAGAGATAAATATTAATAAAAAAATTAATACTAAAATCTTTAACTTTAGTCTTCTTCTATTATTCATTAGTAATTACTACTTATTTTCGGAAGAACTTGTTTATATCTTTCATATTCCTCTATAATTTTACCTGTTCCCTTTACCACACAATACAAGGGTTCCTCCGAAACAAAGGTATAAACACCTAATTCTTCAGAAATATATTCATCTAAACCTCTAAGTAGAGCTCCGCCCCCTGTAAGAACTATTCCTTTATCTATAATATCTGCAGCAAGCTCGGGTGGGGTCTTTTCCAACGTATCCCTTATAGTATTAACAATTATATTTACAACTTCTCTTAATGCATCTCTTACCTCTGTAGAAGAAAGTTCTATACTTCTTGGAACACCAGTGATAAGGTCCCTTCCTTTTACTTCAATATACTCTTTATTTTCGTCTCCCAGATAGACATTTCCTAATTTTATTTTTATCTCTTCTGCAGTCCTTTCTCCAATATAAAGACTATATTTTTTTCTTATAAAATGCATAATCGCTTCATCCATCTCATCCCCTGCAATTTTTATGGAACTACTGACCACAATTCCTCCAAGAGAAATAACTGCAATCTCCGTGGTTCCTCCACCAATATCCACAATAATATTTCCCGATGGTTCCCACACAGGAATATTTGCTCCAACTGCTGCAGCCATAGGTTCTGTAACTAAAAGAACATCCCTTACTCCTGCTTGATATGCGGTATCAACTACTGCTTTTCTTTCTACAGAAGTGGTTCCAGAAGGAATACCTATAACAATGCGAGGACTTACAAATAAATCCCTTCTATTATGTACCTTTTCAATGAAGTATCTAAGCATCTTCTCTGCAGATTCAAAATCTGCAATCACCCCATCCTTTAGAGGTCTTAAAGTAATAATTCCCTCAGGGGTTCTTCCCAACATTTTTTTTGCTTCACTACCAACTGCAATAACCTTTTTATCCTCCCTTCTAATGGCAACCATTGAGGGTTCAAATAGAACAATTCCCTTCCCTCTAACATAAACCACTGTATTTGCAGTTCCAAGATCAATTCCTAAGTCCTTTGAGAATATATTCGTTAAAAAATTGAAAACCATAAATCCTCCTTCTCCTTTTTGTATATTTTAAAAGATTCTAACCCCTAACTTCCTCAAAAGTAAATATAGAGGAGCTAAAGGTAATCCAACTATATTATAGTAATCACCTTCTATTTTTTCAATTAAAACTGCTCCTTTTCCCTGAATTCCATAGGCTCCTGATTTGTCCATAGGTTCTCCTGTTTCCACATAATTTATAATCTCTTCCATAGAATAATCCCTCATCTTCACTAAGCTTCTAACAACCCTCGTATAATATCTATTCTCTGGTGTTTCCCAAACAACTATTCCTGTAAAAACTTGATGGGTCTTTCCCCTCAGTTTACTTAACATCTCAATTGCAGACTTCTTATCCTTTGGCTTCCCCAATATTTTGCCATCTAAGAACACAATGGTATCGGCACTAATAATGACAGCGGAAGAAAAATACTGAGAAACATATCTTGCTTTACTTAATGCATTTTTAAGGACAAGCTCCTTTGGAGATTTAATAACTTCACCTTCATCCTCTTCTATATTACTGGGAGAAACTATAAAATCTAAACCTATTAACTTTAAAAGATATTCTCTTCTTGGAGAATTGGATGCAAGAACAATTTTCTTCATTTTTTAAAAGACTTAAATCCCTCCCCTAAAACCTCATGGGCTGGTGAGATCACAACAAAGGCTTTTGGATCATTCTTATGAATAATCTCTTTTAACTTACTGACTTCCGACTGACTTACGACACAATATAAAATTTCTCTTTTCTGTCCAGTATAAAGACCCATCCCATAGAAGACTGTAACTCCTCTTCCTAAATCATAGAGTATTTTTTCTCCAAGTTCCCTTGGTTTCTCTGAAAATACTAATGCTGCTTTTGTGTAAGAAAGACCCTCCTGAACTAAATCAATAGCATATCCCTGAATAAAAATCACCAAGAGTGCATAAAGAGCCAACTCAAAATTGAAAATAAAACCTGCAATAAGAACGATTATTCCATCTATAAATAAAAGAGCCTGTCCCAAATTTAAACCAGAGTAATGAGAAAGAATTTGAGCGAGAATATCTGTTCCACCTGTTGATCCTCCATATTTAAAGACAATTCCCAGACCAAAACCTCCAATAAGGCCACCATAAACTGTAGCTAAAAAATTATTAGTTATTGAAGGAAGATGAAAAAATCCAAGAAGATCTATTGTAATAGAAAGTACTAAAGTTCCTATAAAGGTCTTTACTCCGAAATGTAATCCTAATAACTTAATACCTGCAATGAAAATTGGTATATTTAGAATAATCATAACAATTCCAATGGGAAGTTTAAGGGTATGATAAAGAATAATAGCTATACCACTTACTCCTCCTCCCACTAGTTTATTGGGGGCTAAAAAAATGATAATACTTATGGATACTAAAAGAACTCCAAAGAATATTCCTAAATAATCCAAGAATTTTTTTAACATAGATTTCGGCCTCTAATATAAATATATAAAAAATGAAAGAGATTGTGAGTTCTTTTTATTAATCTTATTGGATCTTGAAAAATTCTATATAACCACTCCAGTCCAAGAGTTATAAAAATCTCAGGAGCCCTTTTTTTCCTCTCTGAGAGAACATCAAAACTTCCCCCAACCCCCATTGCTATTCTTACTTTTAACTTATCTTTATTTTTATCAATCCAATACTCCTGTTTTGGAGCTCCAAGGGCAACAAATAATATTTTAGCAGAGGACATATTTATATCATCTATAATCTTTTCTTCGCAATCCTTCAAAAAATAACCATGGTGATATCCTGCAATCAATATTCCCTTATAGTTCTCTTTAATTTTCTTTATCAAATCTTTAAGAACCTCTTCCTTTGCACCTAAGAAATAGATAGATATATTCTCTCTTACAACTAAAGAAAGTATATATTTCATAGCATCTATACCTGCAAGTTTTTTTAAATTCTTATACCCTAATTTTTTAGCAAGAAAAATAACCCCAATTCCATCAGGAAGATTTAAGTCAGAATTTATGAGTATTTTTTTTAAATTATCATTTCTTTCTGCAATTGAAATAATCTCTGCATTTGGTGTGAATATTGAATGAAGTTTTTCTTCTTTTAAAAAAGAAATAATTTTTCCTTCAAATTCCTTCTCATTGTCAAAAAAGGTAAAAGGTATTCCCAAAATCTTAATGGTTCTCATATTTCCAAAATAATCCTTTCTAATTTTTTCCTCACTAAATTTCTCTTCCCATTCACTTTAATTTTTAAATATGTCTCTAAGCCCTCTTGCTCTTTTAATTGGATCCAAAGGGGAAAAAATTGATCAAGTTCATCAATTTTCAAATAAAATCTCCAACCTAAATCCTCTAAATATGCTTCTATTTTTTCATCATAGGATAAACCCAAAAAGGGAATTTCTAAAATTGAAGCTAAAATTAATGAATGAAGACGCATTCCAATAAAATATTTACAGGAACAAAATTTTTCTATGAAATATTTATCATAATAGGTTACGATCTCGATACCATTTCTTACTTCTTGAGAGAGATTATTAAAAAGCTTCAAATCTGAAGAATCCTGAAAAGAAAAGAAAATTATCTTTTCTTTTTTCTTAAGATTTTCTAAAATACTCTCTAAACTATTTATATTGATTCCCTTCCAGAATCTAAAATTTACACCTACATAGCTTCTTTCTATCTTAGGTTTTTCTAATTCCGTCAAAAACGCTATATCAGGAATTATAGAAAGCTTCTCCTTTGGTATACCTATACTGTTTAGAAAATTAAGGGAAAACTTATCCCTTAGATATATCCTTTCACATAATAGGAGAGAAAACTTTATTAAAAATCTGCTTATAAAGTATCTAAAAGGAGAAAAACTTTGACCAATAAGATATATTCTTTTCTTTTTAAAAAAGGAAATCCAAAGAATTAAAATATAATAAAGGAAAGATTTAAAGCTTGTCTTATCTTGAAAAATTCCTCCCCCACCACCTATTACAATATCTGCCCAACTTATTCCCTTTAATATCTCCAAGGGATCAAATTTATAAAAGGAAATTAAATCTTTATAATAATTTTTATTTGGAGTAAGAATTCCTAAATTAAATCTTTCTGAAAAGTAATTTTTAAGATTTTCTAAGATTAACTCATCCCCTAAGTTTTCCTCTCCATAATATCCAAAGAATAAGATATTTTTTTTCATTTATCCATGGAGCTTTTTGACTTTTGCCATTCTTTGTAAAGATATGCTTCAATAAAGGGATCTAAATCTCCGTCAATTACTCCTTGAATATTACCAACTTCTAATCCTGTTCTAAGATCCTTTACTAAAGTATAAGGATGAAATATATACGATCTTATCTGATTTCCCCAGCTTATCTCTTGAACTTCCCCCTTTAATATTTGTATCTGCTCTCTTCTCTTTTTTTCCTCTAATTCTTCCAATCTCGCCTTTAAAATTCTTAACGCTATTTCTTTATTAGCATGTTGAGATCGCTCATTTTGGCATTGAACAACTATCCCAGTTGGAATGTGGGTAATTCTCACTGCAGACTCTACTTTATTAACATGCTGTCCCCCTGCTCCCCCTGACCTAAATGTTTCTATTTTCAAATCTTCAGATCTAATTTCAATTTTACTATCTGGAAGTTCTGGAATTACTTCCACTAAAGCAAAGGAAGTATGTCTTCTACGATTTGCATCAAAAGGGGAAATTCTTACCAATCTATGTACTCCCTTTTCGCCCTTTAAATAACCATATGCATTTTCTCCCTCAATTAACAATGTCGCGCTTTTTATGCCTGCCTCTTCCCCATAGGATATATCAATTATTTTTACTTTGAAGTTTTTCTTCTCTGCCCATCTTATATACATTCTTAAAAGAATCTCAGTCCAATCTCTTGCATCAGTACCACCTGTTCCTGCATGAAGAGACAAAATTGCATTTTCTTTATGGTGAGGACCCTGAAGTATAGAATCCAATTCAAAATCTCTCAACAATTTCTCAAAATTTTTTAATCTCTCAAAAAATTCTTGTCTAAATTCATCCCCTTCTTCTATAAGCTCCTTCCACTCGGAAAGATCTCTTACTTCTTTTTCTAAAAGGTACCATCTTTCTAGTTTATCTTTTAACCTTTTATATTTTGTAACTAAACTTCTAAGTTTTTCTTGATCTTGCCAATTTTCTTTAGAGATTTTATCTTCTAATATTTTTAATTCTTTTTCTTCTTTATTTACGTCAAAGATATCCTCTCAACTGCTTAAACTTGTTACTTAGTTCTTGATACATATTCTCTAAATCTACCGGAAAAATTACCATATCTAATACCTCCTACTTGTGGACTTAGATGGTTTTTCTTGGGTAATATGAATATTAAATAAGTATCTTATACTTTCCCCTTCAAAAGTATATACCATATTTTGGAACATTTCATAAGCTTCCTTTTTATATTCTACTAAAGGATCGTGATGAGCTATTGCCCTTAACCCAATTCCTTCTTTTAATGCATCCATATCATTCAAATGTTCAATCCAAAGTTTATCTATTATATAAAGTAAGACTAATTTTTGAATCTGGGACCATATATCCTCTCCAAATTCCCTCTTTCTTTCTTCAAGTCTCTCCCATATTCTTCTCTTTAATTTTTCAAATATTTCTTCCTCTTCATTTTTACTAATAATTTCCTTCCAATCCTTTGGCAAGAATCCATAAATATTCAAAAATAATCTATCCCAAGAATTTTTATCTTCTTGTTTTAACTCATTAAAAAATCTTTCCATCACTCTTTCTAAAATACTTTTCACAAGTTCATCCAAGTTATCATTTAATAAAATTTTTCTTCTTTCTTCATAAACTATCTCTCTCTGCTTATTTAAGACATCATCATATTCCAAAAGCTGTTTTCTAATTTCGAAATTCATCTTTTCAACTTTGGCTTGGCTGTTCTCAATAATTCTTGTAAGGAGATTGGATTCTATAGGTTGTCCATCTTCCATTCCTAATCTTGACATTATATTCTTAATTTGCTCCCCTCCAAAAAGTCTCAATAGATCATCTTCTAAGGATAAATAAAAACGAGAGGATCCCGGATCACCCTGTCTTCCTGATCTTCCTCTTAATTGGTTATCAATTCTTCTACTTTCATGCCTCTCTGTACCTATTACATGAAGTCCTCCTAATTCTACAACTTTTTTTCTTTCCTCTTCACATATCCTTTTATATTCCTCAAGTTTTTTAGAATATTTCTCTTTATCTTTTTCAGGATCCACCTCCTGCTTTGCAAGCATTTCTGGATTTCCTCCGAGAAGTATATCTGTTCCTCTTCCTGCCATATTTGTTGCAATAGTAACAGCCTTATACCTCCCAGCCTGAGCTACAATATATGCTTCTTTCTCATGATATTTAGCATTTAAAACTTGATGGGAAATTCCTTTTCTTTTGAGCATCTGACTCAATCTTTCTGATTTTTCTATAGATGTGGTACCAACAAGGACTGGTCTTCCAATTTTATATAATTCTTCTATCTCCTTCACTACTGCCTCAAATTTTTCTTTTTCAGTTTTATATATCATATCAGGATAATTAGTCCTTATTAAAGGTCTATTAGGAGGGATAACCACAACTTCTAATCTATAAATTTTTACAAATTCTTCTTCCTCTGTTGCAGCAGTTCCTGTCATTCCTGCAAGTTTTTTATACATTCTAAAATAGTTTTGAATAGAAATTGTTGCTAATGTGATATTTTCATCTCTAATTCTTACCCCTTCCTTTGCTTCGATGGCTTGATGGAGACCATCACTATATCTTCTTCCAAACATCAATCTTCCAGTAAATTCATCAACTATTATTACCTCTCCCTCTTTGACAATATAATCTCTATCTTTCATAAAAAAATTAAGAGCTTTTAAACATTGAAGAAGGGCGTGAGCTAAGTTCATATGCTCAAAATCATATAGATCCTTTACTCCCAAAAATTTCTCGGCTTTTCTTAGCCCTTCATCAGTTAGGGATACTGTTTTTGATTTTTCATCAACTAGATAATCCTTCTCCTTCCCAAGATGTCTTGCAGCTCTTATTGCAAGTTTATAAATTTGACTATTACCCTGAGAAGGGCCAGAGATTATTAAAGGTGTCCTTGCTTCATCAATCAAAATACTATCTACCTCATCGACTATGGCATAATTTAATGGTCTTTGAACTAAGTGGTCAGGAGAAAGAGCAATATTATCTCTTAAATAATCAAATCCAAATTCATTATTTGTCCCATAAGTGATATCCGCATTATATGCTTTTTGTCTTTCAAGAATAGGTGTATCATGCTGTAATAGACCCACGCTTAAACCTAGGGATTCATATATTGTCCCCATCCAATACCTATCCCTTTTTGCTAAATAGTCATTTACAGTTATAATATGAACTCCCTTTCCCTCTAAAGCATTAAGATAAGCAGGCATAGTAGCAACTAAAGTTTTTCCTTCTCCTGTTTGCATTTCTGCAATCTTTCCCTGATGAAGAACAATTCCTCCCATTAACTGAACGTCAAAAGGCCTCATCCCTACCTTTCTCTTTGCAGTCTCTCTCACTACTGCAAAGGCTTCTATCAATAAATCATTTATGGTTGCTCCCCTTTCTAATCTGTTTTTAAATTCTACTGTTTTATTTCTTAATTCCTCATCGGAGAGCTTAGAAATCTCTGGTTCTAAGGCATTTATTCTTTTTAAATATTCTTCTAGTCTTTTTAGGATCTTGGCATTAGAATCAAAAAGTCTTGAGAAAAAACCCATTATTCCTCCTCAGTAATTATTAGACCATAATTTTCATCTTTTCTTTTGTATAATAAGGATATTTTATTAGTTTCGGAATCTAAGTATAAGAAAAAATCATGCCCCAACATTTCCATCTCTAAAATCGCCTCTTCAATATCCATTGGTTTAAGTCCAAATCTTTTTACCTTTACAACTTTCAGCTTAGACTCCTCTTTTGAAGGCAAAAGCTCTCGAATACTGGGCTCCCTTCTTCTTTTTTCAAGTAATTTTTCTTTATATCTCTTTAATTGACCTTCTAATTTATCAATCACTAAATCAATACATGTTCTAAAGTCTCGATTTTCCTCAGAAGCTTTAATAATGGCACCATTGACATCTAAAGTAATCTCAACTATGTGACTTTTTCCAGCATCTTTTCTATCTTCTCCCTTAAATACTACCTCAGCATGGGAAATATGATCAAAAAATCTTGATAATTTTGATAGTTTTTTTTCTACATAATCTTGCATTGTTTGAGAAATAGTTACATTCTTCCCTGTTATATTAATCTGCATACTAAGACCTCCCTATTAAATCAAAGTTTTACATATTATAAAGGAAAAGACTTTTCCAGCTCTTCCTTTTTTAAGTTCTTTGGTACATTCCTCTAATGTTGCTCCAGTAGTATAGACATCATCTACTAATAGAATATTTTTTCCAGTAAGATTAACCTTGGGGTTTATCACATAAGCATTCTTCACATTCTCAATTCTCTCCTCGTATTTAAGGGCTTTTTGTTCTAAGATAGGCCTTTTTAAAATTAATGCATTTACAACTCCAATATTTAATTCCTTTCCTAAAAACTTAGCGAGAATCTCTGCCTGATTATATCCCCTTTTTAATTCCCTTTCTCGCCCCAGGGGAACATAAGTAATAAAATCAATCTTCCAATCTCTACTTCCAATTTTCTCTTTTCCAAAATGGGCAAGGATTTTTGCTAAATAAGGTTTATTTTCAAATTTGAATTTAAAAATAAGAGTTTCCCAACTTTCTTTATAATACCCTAATAATTCTAATCCATCAACTATCCTTTCTTCTTTTTTACAATTATAACAAATATTTTCTGAAGATGTAAGGGGTGTCCCACAAAAAATACAGTAATTCTTCGCAAAATCCAATTTTTTAATACATTTTGGACAAATATATCCCTCCAAATAAGTCCCGCAGAATATGCATCTTGATGGAAATAGAAGTTCTAATAATATCTCCTTTAGGTTATAAATAATATTCACCTTTAAACTCTTCAGGAAGATTTGGTGAGATTTTAAAATAATATTTTAAGATTTCCAAGATCCTTAAGCTTGCTTTCCCATCACCATAGGGATTTATTGCGGAGGACATTTTCATATAAGATTCTTCATTTTCCAGAAGTTCCGATAATTCTTTTACAATTCTTTCTCTATCTGTTCCTACCAATTTTACAGTTCCTGCTCTTACTGCTTCTGGTCTTTCTGTTACCTCCCTTAATACCAAGACAGGCTTTCCAAGAGAGGGTGCTTCTTCTTGAATACCTCCCGAATCAGAAAGAATAACATATGAATTAGCAATTAAATATACCATAGTTCTATAATCAACGGGAGAAGTTAAAATTGCCCTTTTGTTATTACCCAAAAGGGGTAAGAATTCTTTTCTTACAATTGGATTAGGATGCATTGGAAAAACTATATATACATCAGAAAATCTCTCTAAAATTTCCTTTAATGCTAAAGCAACATCTCTTAAAGGTTTCCCCCAATTTTCCCTTCTATGAGCGGTAACTAAAATCATTCTTCCATCTAAAAGATTAATTTCCTTTGGTTTAAAATCTCCTAAATTATTATAAGTGTATAAAAGTGCATCAATTACTGTATTTCCCGTTATAAAAATATTCTTCTCAGGGATATTTTCCTTTAATAAATTTTCCTTTGCTGTCCGTGTAGGAGCAAAATGAAGATCTGTTAAAACTCCTGTAAGATGCCTGTTTATCTCTTCGGGATAAGGCTGATATTTATTATATGTTCTAAGTCCCGCTTCCACATGGGCGATGGGAATTTTATTATAAAAAGCAGATAAACTTGCTGAAAAGGTTGTTGTGGTGTCTCCATGAACCAGAACCATATTAGGCTTGTCTTTTTTCCAAATATTATCAAGTCCAGTTAATACCCTTATAGTTATATCTGTTAAGGACTGACCTTCTTCCATGATATTTAAATCATAATTTGAGAAAAGATTAAATAGTTCCATAACTTGATCTAATAATTCTCTATGTTGAGCTGTCAAGATAATTTGAGTATCAAAGCATTGTGAGTTTTTAAAGGTATAAGCTACAGGTGCCATCTTAATGGCCTCGGGTCGTGTTCCAAAAACTAAAGCTATTTTCATCATCTTTGAAAGACTTTGTAATAACCTATTATTTTATAAACCAATCTTGAGACTAAATAATCAGGAAAAACCAACCCAGGGATAGGAGAAAGTTCAACAATATCTATCCCCAAAACCTTCTTTTTTTCAAAAACCCTCTTTAACAATCTTAAAATGTCCCACCAATCCAAACCTCCGGGCTCTGGTGTTCCTACTGAAGGCATAATTGAAGGATCAAGGACATCTAAATCTAATGTTATGTAAACCGTATCTTTTAAAGATAAGATTACATCCTCAATCCAATTATTTTTCTCTTTAATAATCCAATTCCAAAATATTCTTATATTTTCCCTTTTCTTTATAAATTCTTTCTCTTCCTTAGAAAGACTTCTAATTCCAACTTGAACCAACGGAATTTTCTCTCCCGCAATCCTCAAGGCACAAGCATGATGATAAGATGTTCCTTCATATTCCTTTCTTAAGTCACAATGAGCATCTAAATGCAAAACATTTATATTATTATAAAATTTCTCAATGTATGCAGAGAGAATTCCCATAGTTATTGTATGCTCTCCACCTAAGAATATGGGAAATTTTTTCGACTCAATTATTTTATTAGCAATTTCCTTAATATATTTTAAAGGGAGTTTTAAATCTCCAATAGGAAGAAGAGGCTCAGGATAGGTATAGATTCCTACCTCTCCTGGAGTTGTATCCAATTCCTCATCATATAGTTCCAAATTATAGGAAGAATTGAGAACTGCTATAGGACCTTCTTTTGTACCCTTCCTATAGGAAGTAGTAACTTCATATGATATTGGAACAATAACTACCTTCGCATCTTCAAAGGAACAATTTAGTAAACCTGCAAAAGAAGGGGTTGATTTAATCTGTTCCATGTCTTCCTCTTTTTAGAAGATGAGATGGGAATTCCTTTCCTCTAATCAATACCTCCCATTCTATTTTCTCTGGTTTAAATTTTTTTTCTAAAAATTTCTTTGCTTTTTCGATATCAAAGGCTTTACAAGAGAAAATATCTATACTTACGTATTTCAATTCTGGCCAAGTATGAATAGTTATATGACTCTCCGCAATTAAAACAACACTAGATATTCCCCAATCCATTGGGTCATCATCTGGAAGATATTTCATTACATAAGGTGGCATAATCTTATGCATATCTATTTCTTCGGGAAGTTCGTCTAAAACTTCATAAATATAATTCATATCCTCTAATAACTCTTTGGGACATCCATAGAAGTCTAAAACAACATGCGGTCCCAACATCTCTTTTTCTTTAATCTCCTTTCCCTAAAAAACTCAAAACTAAATATATACCAAACCACCCCTCCTGTCAATGATTTTTCTATAATTGCCTTCAAACAAATATAGAGATACTTACCAGAGTGAAAGAATACATAAAAATATTAAAATATGGTATTTCCAATCTCATTTCACTATATACATAATTTTTTCTTGTTTTAATTGCTAATTAATGATAAACTTCTTATAAGTAGAAAATGAAGACAAAAGTTTATTATTTTTTTATCATATATCTAATATCTCTTGTTCTTACACTTAACATGCAGGTTTTTCCTCCTTTGATTCCTCATATTATTAAAGATTGGAATATACAAAGAGGAGAGGCAGGATTACTAATGGGTATAGTTTCTCTTCCTCCTTTATTCTTTGGTATATTAGGGGGATATATTTTAGATAATTTTGGAATTAAGATTTCTACAATAATTTCTTTAATTTTTTATTTAATGGGGCAGTTTATATTTGTTTTAGCAAAAAATTTCACACTTCTTCTTATCTCAAGATTAATTCTTGGAATTGGTGCCATAGTCTTAGCAGTCGTAGGCTTTAAACTTCTTGCAGAAAAGTTTCAGAGAAAAGATCTTGGAAAATTTGTGGGATTAAATAGCACTGCAATGCCTATCTCTACCATAATTTCCTTTAATCTATTAAGTTATATTGCAAAAACTTATTCTTGGAAAACACCGATGACTATCTTATTTATCTTTACCTTTATTTTTATTATATTATTTAGCTTTACTTTCAAAGAGGAGAAGATAAAAAAAGATAATACAGAGAATTTTCTTTCTTCTATTAAAAATCTTTCTAAAAATGTGTGGATTTTAGGTATTATATGGCTTTTATTTAACATGGGTTCTCTATCCTTTTTGACCTTTTCCCCAGATTATTTTATCTCAAAAGGATTTTCCTATAGTTTCTCCTCATCAATGAGTAGTCTATATATGATAGGAGCCTTCTTTTCTCCAATAATAGGATACTCTTTAGATAAAACTTCTAAACCTCAGTTTTTCATTTTTATAGGAGCATTCTTTCTCTCTATCTTTCTCATTTTAATGTATTTTTCAAGCATCCCTCTAATCTTTATAATAATAGCAGGACTCTTTTCTGCTCTAATTCCACCCTCTGTGTTCTATTTACTCCCCAAATTTACTAATAGATTTGGAATTGGATATTCTGTATTAAGCTCATTAATTAATTTAGGAACATTATTAGGTCCATCTATTATAGGCTATGCTAAAGATATCTCTGGGACTTATTTATTAAGTTTTATCCTTATATCTTTTTTTATCTTTTCTTCAGGAATATTAGCACTAACTCTGAATTCTAAATAAGTTCTATTCCTATATCCTTTCTATAATATTTATTTTCAAAATATATTTCATCAATAGCATTATATACTCTTTCCCTGACTTCCTGGAAATTCTCTCCCCAAGAAGTAACAGAAAGAACCCTTCCTCCTGAGGTTAGAATTTTTCCATTTCTTTTAACAGTTCCAGCATGAAATATATATAATTTTTCAAAATTTATATTCTTAAATATTATTTCTTTCCCTACCTCATAGTTACCAGGATATCCCTTAGATGCTAATACCACACATAATGCCTTTTTATCTGAAAGCCAAGGAAAATTAGATTTATAAAGGATATCAGTAAAATTAAAGTTTAAAAGGGGCAAAATTACTTGTGCCTCAGGGTCTCCTAAACGGACATTAAATTCTAATACATATGGCTCATTTCTTACTAAGATCAAACCACCATATAAAAAACCTCGGTAATTTATATTCTTCTTAATTAGTTCATCCAATAATGGCCAAAATATATTTTTTTCACATTTTTTTAATATTTCCTCATTAATCCAAGGGACCGGAGAAAAAGATCCCATTCCTCCTGTATTTTCTCCTGTATTCCCCTCCCCTACCCTTTTATAATCCTGTGCTGATGGCAAAAAGTAAAAATTCCCATCTTTAATTATTACAATAAGTGAGAATTCCCTTCCTTCAAGATATTCTTCAATAACCACCTTTTCTCCTGAAGGACCAAAAATTTTATTAATCATATATTCATGTAAAATTTGAACAGCAGATTCATAGGATTCAGCAATTTTTACTCCCTTTCCTCCACAAAGACCATCTGCTTTAATTACTATAGGATAAGATACTTTTTTAACAAATTCCACTGCAGAAGAAAAAGAATCAAATATTTTGAACTCAGCAGTTGGAATTTTTGAGCTCTTCATTATTTCCTTAGCAAAGGCTTTGCTATACTCTAATCTAGCTCCATCTTTATTTGGTCCCCAAATTTTTAATCCTTCTTTCTCAAAGATATCAACAATACCGAGAGAAAGAGGAAGTTCTGGTCCTACTATAGTCCAGTCAATCTTATACTCCTTAGCAATATCTATAATTCCTTGAATATTATCCATTTTTTCTTCAATACACTTTGCAATTTGAGCAATACCTGCATTTCCAGGAATAGCAAAAATCTCACTAACATTCTCATCTTGGATCAATTTCCACACTATAGCATGTTCCCTTGCACCATTACCTATTACAAGAACTCTCATCTTTTCTCATCCTCCTTATCCTTGAGAAAAATCACCCTTCTTCCTTCTAATTTATAATTTTCGGTAAATAACTTTTTTACAACCTCTACTAAAAGTTTATGTTCTTTTTTCAATATTCTTTCTGCTAAGGATTCAGGAGTATCATGATCATATACAGGAACAACTTTTTGTCCAATTATCGGTCCTGTATCTACACCTTCATCTACAAAATGTACAGTACATCCTGAAAATCTTACCCCATGTTCCCATGCTTGTTTTTGAGCATTAAGTCCAGGAAAAGAGGGAAGGAGAGAAGGATGGATGTTAATTATTTTCATGGGAAAAGCCAAAAGAAGAGTTCTACCTACAATTCTCATATATCCTGCAAGAACAACAAGATCTACTTTATATGATATAAGAACTTCCTTAATTTTTTCCTCATATTCCCTTTTAGTTTTATAATCTTCTCTTTGAATAACATAAACAGGAATATTAGCCTTTTGAGCACGAGTTATAGCATAAGCATTTGGATTATCACTAATAACTACTGCTACTTCAGTAGGATAATTCTTCTTTTTTCCTGCATCTATTAGGGCCTGAAGATTTGTTCCTCTTCCTGAAACAAGAACTCCTAATCTTTTTTTCAAATAATCTTAACCCCTTTTCCCCTCTCAACTTTACCTATTAAAAATACATCTTCCCCTTTATTTTTTAAATATCTTATAATTTCTCTTCCTTTATTTTTTACAACCAATATAAGTCCAATTCCCATATTAAAAACCTTAAAAGCTTCCTTCTTAGATAAATTACCTTTATTAATAATCCATGAAAAAATTGGAGGAATTTCCCAGGAAGAAACATCAATTAAGGCACCATATCCTTCAGGAAGAATTCTTGGAAGATTTCCTGGAATTCCTCCTCCAGTAATATGGGCTATCCCTTTAATAAAGTCTCTAAATTCTTCTAAAAGGGAAAGAATAGTTGAGGAATAAAGCTTTGTTGGCTTTAAAACTTCTTCCTCTAATGTATTTTCTCCTATTTTAGTTTTCCATGATATTCTTTTTTTTCTCATAATATATCTTAAAAGTGAATATCCATTACTATGTAATCCAGAAGAGGAAATTCCAACTAGTTCGCAATCTTCATTTATATCATCTAACTTAGGTAATAAGTATTTCTCTTCCACAATTCCTAAGGCAAATCCAGCAAGATCTATATCTTTTCCTTTATATATACCAGGTAATTCTGCAGTTTCTCCTCCTACAAAACTACATTCTACCAATTTACATGCATTTGAAATACTTATCAAAATATTTTGATAAATTTCCTTATCAAACCTTCCAGTACCGAAATAATCTAAAAAGGCAAGAGGTTTTGCACCACAAGTTAAAAGATCATTTGTATTCATAGCAACCAAATCTTGCCCTATAATCTCATATTTTTTCTTTTGAAGAGCAATTTTTAGCTTTGTTCCAATTCCATCGGTAGTTAAAAGAATAAGAGGATTCTCATGGTTTTTCCAATCAATTTTCAAAACTGATGAAAAACCGTTCCAAAAGGGAATAATATTGGATGTATAAGTAGATTCGAAGTAGGGTCTCAAAAGAGAAAGACTTTTATCAACCTTACTTATGTGTACCCCTGCTAAACTATATGTAATTCTTTTACGCATATTTCTCTCTCCACCACTTGTTTTCCAAAACACTCTCCACAATAACCCTTATCTGGTAAAATACTCACCAATCCCTCAAGACTTAGAAAGACTACAGAATCAAATCCCAAAAGTTTTGCTATCTCTTCTGGGGTATAGTGATAACTTACTAACTCTCTTGCGTTTGGTATGTCCACCCCATAATGACAAGGAGCAATCAATGGAGGAGAGGACAATCTTAGATGAATTTCTAAGGCTCCCTCTTTTCTAAACATCTCTGCTAATCTTTTTGCAGTGGTACCTCTAACTAGTGAATCGTCAACTATTATTACTCTTTTATTTTTTATTAAATCTCCTATTAAAAGAAGTTTCATTCTTACTGCTCCTTCTCTTTCCTTTTGGTGAGGTTGAATAAAGGTTCTTCCTATATAATGACTTCTTATCAATGCCATTTCTAATGGTATTCCACTATATTCGCTGAATCCAATAGCTGTAGGTATCCCTGAATCTGGAACTGGAACAATTAAATCAGCAGAAACATAAGACTCCTTTGCTAAAATCCTTCCCATATCCTTTCTGTAATTATAAACTGTCTTATTATTGTATAGACTATCAGGTCTTGAAAAGTAAATAAATTCAAAGAGACAAAATCTTGATTTTTCTTTTTTATAAACCTTTTCTCTTATATTTCCTTCTAAATCAACAAATAATATTTCTCCTCTATCCAATTCTCTAATTTCTATAACCTGAAGATGCTTAAAAGCACATGTCTCTGATGCAAACATTATTGTTCCATCTTTAATCTTTGCCATGAAGAGAGGTCTGAAACCATAGGGATCTTTTATCGCCCAAAGACCTTTGCCATTTCCAATTATTAAAGAATAGCTACCATTTATCCTATCTAAGGCATCTTCAAGTCTTTCCTCTAAGGTATCCTTAGGGGAACGGGCAATGAGATGAAGGAATATTTCACTATCTGAAGTACTTTGGAAGATAGCCCCTTCATTCTCAAGTTTTCTTCTTAAAGAATTAGCATTAGAGATATGTCCATTATGAGCCAAGGCCAAAAATCCGAATTTAGGAAGATTCACAATTAAGGGTTGAATATTGTTGGGGTTTTCTTTACCAGATGTGGAATATCTGACATGTCCCAATGCAATTCTTCCTTTTAATTTCTTTAGAATTTCCATATTAAATATATTATTTACCAGACCAAAATCTTTATGATAAACAATTTCTGATCCCTTAAAACTTACAATCCCAGCACCTTCTTGTCCCCTATGCTGTAAATTAAATAGTCCTTGATATACTAAAAAACTTGCATAATTATTTTTTATTGAATTTATAATTCCTACGATTCCACACTCTTCTTTTAAATTATTCTCCATTTAAATCCCCTCTTTCTATTATTTTCTTAAGGGGATAATCAATATAAGGCTTAATCCTAAAATTCTCCCCTATAACTTTTCCTAATAAAAGAGTCTTCAATTTATATTCCTCAACTTTTTTAATGAAATATTCTTTATCCTTCTCGGAAATCTCAACAATTATTAAACCCGAACCTTCTCCAAAAAGAATTCTTTCATAGTCTTCCACTTCTGGAAGATTAATATCTATTCCCTTTTCTCCCCAAAAACTCATTTCCAAAAGTGAATTTAAAAGTCCACCATCACTTATATCATGCGCAGACAAAATAATTTTTTCCCTTCTTATATCCTCCATAAAACTTTTAAGTCTTTTTTCCCAGATAAGATCTACGTAAGGAGGATTACCTGCAATAATATTGTAGGAATATTTAATATATTCGCTTCCTTCTATAGATAACCGATCTAAATCTCCTAAAAGGTAAATCAAATTTCCTTCTTCCTTAAAATCAGGAGTAATCAAATACTCTATATTTTCTAATATTCCCACCATTCCAATAATTGGAGTAGGAAATATCCTGTTATCCCCCTGTCCATTATAAAAACTTACATTTCCACTAACTACTGGGATTTCTAAAATTCTTGAGGAGATATTAATTCCAGATACCACCTCTCTAAATTGATAGAAAACTTCAGGTTCATCAGGATCTCCAAAATTAAGACCATCAGTTATTGCTAAAGGCCTTCCCCCAACACATAAAATATTTCTACATGCTTCAGAAACTGCATTCATAGCTCCCATTTTAGGATCCAAAAAGCAATATCTTCCATTTCCATCAATAGTGAGAGCTATAGCCATTTTTGTATCTTTAATTCTTAAAACCGCAGAATCTCCTCTTCCAGGAGGAAGAACAGTATTAGTTTGGACTGAGTAATCATATTGCTGATAGATACATTCTTTAATTCTTATATTCTCTATTAATTTTTTGATAAATTCTTCTATTTTTTCTTTGTTCTTTGAGAGAATAGGCATTGGAATTTTTTCTTGAATTTTAAAGGGAGGATCAAATTCCAAGGAATCTTTTGTTAATAATTTTATAGGTAAATCAACAACTTTCTCTCCCTTAAAATAGGCAGCGAATTTTTCTTCATTTATAACCTCTCCAATAACTTCTGCTTCTAAATCCCATTTTTTAAAAACATTTTTTATTCCATCTATTTTCTCTGGCTCCACTATAAGAATCATTCTTTCTTGAGATTCAGAAATTAAAATCTCTTCAGAAGTCATATTTTCTTCTCTTTGGGGAACCTTATCTAAATAAACTAATACCCCTGAATTCCCTCTACTTGCAGATTCTGATAAAGCACTCACAAGACCTGCTGCACCTAAATCTTGAATTCCAATAACTCCTCCTAAGGATCCTGCTTCTAAACATGCTTCAATGAGAAGTTTTCCCATAAAGGGATCTCCTACTTGGACCGATGGCCTTTGGGAATGAACATCTTCCTCCAACTTTTCCGATGCAAAGCTTGCTCCATGAATTCCATCTCTACCTGTTCTTGCTCCTACTAACAATATTAAGTTTCCTTTTCCCTCTGCTCTACCCTTATATATTTTCCCTCCAGGAGGAACTATTCCTACACACATTACATTTATTAATGGGTTAGAACTATAACAGTCTTCAAAGATAATTTCTCCACCAACTACAGGAACCCCTATACAATTACCATAAAAACTTATCCCAGATACAACTCCATTAAATAGATATCTATTTCTTAAATTATCCTGAGGACCGAATCTTAAGGAATCCAATAATGCAATGGGTCGTGCCCCTAAGGCTAATATATCTCTAACAATTCCTCCTACTCCTGTTGCTGATCCCTGAAAGGGCTCAACAGCAGAAGGATGATTATGACTTTCCACTTTAAAGACCAATCTATATCCATCTCCTAATTCTATTACTCCTGCATTTTCTCCTGGTCCCTGCTCTACCCATCTAGCTTTTGTTAAAAATTTTTTTAAATATTTTCTTGAATGTTTATAACTACAATGCTCTGACCAAATCACTGAAATTACTGACCATTCCACATCCTTAGGTTCTCTTCCCAACAATTTTCTTGCGTGATTAACTTCTTCGTCTTTTAAACCGTATATTCCCATCTGTATACCCCCTAATTTAAAAAGGATAAGAATAATCTTAGTCCTGAATCACTTCCCAATAATTTCTCTACCGCTCTTTCAGGATGAGGCATTAATCCCATAACATTTCTTTTCTCATTTACTATTCCTGCAATATTATTTACTGAACCATTGGGATTCCTTATTGAATCTATTTCTCCCTTTGGTCCCACATATCTTAAAACCACTTGCTTTTTATCCTCTAATTTAACAAGTTCTGAATCTGAAACATAATATCTTCCTTCTTTATGAGCAATAGGCATCTTCAATATTTCTCCTATAGAATATTTTTTTAAAAAGGGTGTATCATTATTCTCCACTTTTAAATAAACTTGCCTACAAATAAATGTATTTGTATTATTGGGAAGCATAGCTCCTGGAAGAAGACCCATCTCTAATAATATCTGAAAACCATTACATATTCCCAATACTAAACCACCCTTCTCAGCAAAGTCAAAAATTCTATCAATTAAAGGAGAAAATCTTGCGATAGCACCTGCTCTTAGATAATCTCCATAGGAAAATCCACCGGGAAGAATTACTACAGAAACATTTACAAGATTAGTATCTTTATGCCATAGAAAAACTGGCTCTAACCCCACTAATTTCAATGCCCAAAAGGTATCATAATCACAGTTTGTTCCCGGAAAAACCACAATACCTACTCGCATATTTTCTCTACCTTTATTTCAAAATTCTCAGTAACAGGATTTGCTAAAAATATTTCACTCATTTTTCTTACTTTATCTCTAATATCTTCTTCTGTTTTTCCATCAATCTTTAATCTTAAAATTTTTCCCATACGAACCTCTTCTACCTCTTCAAATCCTAAAGAATGGAGGGCAGAATTAATAGCCTTTCCCTGGGGATCAAGAACCCCATCTTTCAGAAATATCTCTAATTTAACCCACCATTTACCCACTGATAATTTCCTCCTATCTTCTATATTCCTGCTCTTTCATAGATTTTATCTATATTCTTTAAGAAAAACTCTAAAGAAAAACATCCCTCAATTTCCTCTTGAGATAATTTCTCTTTAACTCTTTCATCTTTTAATACCACTTCTTTAAAGGATATATTCTCATTTATAGATTTAAATGAATCTTCTTGGATCCAAGAATATGCAGTATCTCTTAAAACTCCCTTCTCAGTTAATGCAATAAGAAGATTTTGAGAATAAAATATACCTTGATTTATCTCTAAATTATTTAAGATTTTTTCTTTATTAATCTTTAGATTTTTAATGATATCTGCTAAGATGTTCAATAGATAATCTAATAGAGAAGTAGCATCTGGGAAAATAACCCTTTCTGCAGAAGAATGACTAATATCCCTTTCGTGCCAAAGGGGAATATTTTCTAATGCTGTTATCAAATAACTTCTTATTACTCTTGCCAACCCACATATTCTTTCTGATAAAATTGGATTTCTCTTATGAGGCATGGCAGAAGAACCTTTTTGTTTTTCTCGGAAAGGTTCTTCTAATTCTCCAACCTCTGTTCTTTGTAAATGTCTTATTTCTTGAGCAATCCTCTCTAAGGAGGTGGCGATTATAGATAAGCTATACATAACTTCTGCATGTCTATCTCTAGGAATAATTTGAGTTGCTACAGGTTCTGGATTAAGACCTAATATCTCACAAGCCTTCTCCTCAACCCTTGGATCTATATGAGCTAAAGTTCCCACAACTCCTGAAAATTTTCCAAATTTTATATTCTCCTTTGCTTTTTGAAATCTTTCAAGATTCCTTCTCAGTTCAGACCACCAACCTAAAAATTTAAATCCTAAGGTTATAGGTTCTGCATGCATACCATGAGTTCTTCCCATCATAGGAAGATACTTATATTCCAATGTCTTTTCCCTCAGGATTTCTAAGAGTATTAAAAGATCCTGTTCAATATAATTTAATGCTGAAAGAATCTGCAAAGAAAAAGCAGTATCCATTATATCAGAGGAAGTTAATCCTTGGTGAATATGTTCAGACCCTTTTCCTATATTTTGAGATATGTTACTCAAAAAAGCTATCATTTCATGATTAGTCTCTTTTTCTATTCTTCTTATCTCTTCTATAGAAAATCTTGCTTTTTTTTCTATCTCATCTACGATCTCCCACGGAATCTCACCATAAAAGGATCTAGCTTTTAAAAATGCTAATTCTACTTTTAACCACAAATTATATCTATTTTCATCAGACCAAACTTCTTTTAATTCCCTTCTGCAATATCTATCTAACATTATTTCACCCCTTATAAAATTTAAAACCCAGGAGGGTAGGATCTTACGAGGGAACCTACCCGCCTGGGTTTTTATCCCTTCGGTGTAGCAAGACTTTCTTTGTCTTGCCCGTCCCGCTTGGACTCTATTAGAGCCCTAAGGGACTCTTCCGCTCGTAGTCAGGCAATTTATGGTTGCCTGGTAGAAACTCCCAAGCCTTATTCTTGGGATTATACGAGACAATAATAGTATAAGAAGAAAAATTTGCTATGTCAATTTTTAATCCAGTATAGTAAATTTTTATTGTATAATTTGATAGTCATGTATATTTTGACAATAGATTTAGGAACAACAAATTTCAAAGTTTTTCTTTGGAATAAAGAGGGAAAAATAATTTTTAAAAAATTCCTTCCAACCCCTTTAGATAAAGATTACTCTATTTCTCCATTTATACTTAAAAATTATTTAGAAAATACCCTTGAAGGCTTAGGTAAAATGGTAAAAAAAGTTATGGGAATATCCATTTCAGGAATGGGAGAAGCAGGCCTTTTAATTGATTTCACAGGAAAACCTTTAACAAATATATTCTCATGGTTGGATTCTCGAGGAGAAAAGGAAATAAAAACTTTGGAGGAGATAGGTAAAGATAGAGTATTTGAAATAACAGGGTTAAAAATCTCTCCAAAATACTCCTTAGCAAAAATTTTATGGGTTAGAGAAAATTTAAAGGATCTCTGGAAAAAGAGATATAAGTGGTTAAATGCAGTTGATTATTTAAGCTATCTATTAACAGGAAAAATTGTAACAGATTATACCCTTGCCAACAGAATGCTTTTATTTGATATTAGAAAAAGAGATTGGTCAAAAGAAATTATTAATTTATGTGATTTAGAGAGCTCTCTCTTTCCTGAGATTAACTCTGCAGGTAGTATAATAGGACATTTATTACCATATTGGCAAGAAAAATATTCTCTTCCACCAATCCCTGTAATTTTAGGAGGGCATGATCATCCTATAGGAAGCCTTTCTTTATCCTTATCCAATAAGATTCTTTTAGATTCTTGGGGAACTGCTGAGGCCTTTCTTTTGTCCACTTCTTATCCTTTATTAGATAGAGAAATTGGAAGAAAGGGTTTTTCCATAGGATACTTTTTTGAGGAAAAATACTATATAATTGCAGGTATATATTTTTCGGGAGGTATAAGAAAATGGATAAAGGAAAAATTAAAATGGCATATTCCTAAGAGTTTTAATAAACCCACAAATATCTATTTTTTTCCCTATATTTTAGGAAGAAATATACCTTCTCCTAACCCCAATGTAAAAGGAATATTCTATGGGATAGACATAAATACTAATATTTTAGATTTCAAAAGGGCTATCTGGGAAGGAATTTTTTATGAAACCAAGATTATTATTGAAGAATTTAAGAATTTAGGTTTTTCTATTGAAAAAATTATTATAAGTGGAGGTATGACAAGATATAAAAATTTATTGGAATTAAAAAGCGACATCTTAAATATTCCTTTATTAATTTCAAAGGAAAGAGAATTAACAAGTAAATCTTCTGCATATTTAGTGGCAAAGAGTATATATCCCTATGAGATTCAGAAGAACTTTTTAAATAATGAGTTTAAAGAAATATATCCCTCTTCAAACTCTCAATCTTATCAAGAAAAATTTCAAGTATATAAAAAATTAATAGCTAAAATTCTTTAAGGAGCTTCTTAAAAGGATTGGCGGAGAGGGTGGGATTCGAACCCACGGTACGGGTTTTTGCCCGTACAACCGCTTAGCAGGCGGCTGCCTTAAACCAACTCGGCCACCTCTCCCCTCGGGGAAAATTATATCATTATAGATGATAGTTGGCAACAAATTTATATATGTGATATACTTGAAGGTTATGTTAGTTATTGAAACTATTAATCTTAATAGAGTCTTTGTAAACAAGAAAACCAAAAAAAGAATAGAAGCTATAAGGAATGTTTCTCTACAAATTCAAGGAGGACAAATATTTGGTATTTTAGGAAGAAATGGCGCAGGAAAAACCACCCTAATTAGAATTCTTACGACCCTATTATTGCCTACATCTGGCTCTGCTTATGTTTTAGGACATAATGTGGAAAATGAATATTACAAAATAAGAACATATATAAATCTTGTATCTGGAGGAGAAAACCCTGGATATGGAATATTAAATATAAAGGAAAATTTATTTTTCTTTTCTCAATTATATGGAATTCCAAGAAAATTAGCAAAGGAAAAGATAGATAAATACATTAAGGAATTCGGTTTAGAAGAGAGAACATATAATTTAGTAAATACTCTCTCCACAGGAGAGAAACAAAGAATGCAACTTATTAGAGGATTATTAAACGATCCAGAAGTTCTCTTTTTAGATGAACCAACTGTAGGATTAGATGTGGAATCTTCAAGATTTATAAGGCAATTTATAAAAAAATGGATAGAAGAGACAGGAAAGAGTGTTATTCTTACAACTCATTATTTAGCAGAAGCAGAAGAATTATGCAATCTTATTGCCATAATAGATTCAGGAAGAATTTTAGCTTTGGATACTCCTTCTGGATTAAAAGCTATGGGTAGTAAAGAAATTCTCTATGAAATTGAAACAACTCCTTTTTCTTTGGAGTTTTTAAAAAATATAAGAGGTGTATCCCTTATTCAAGGTAAAAATTTAGATGGAAAGATCTCTTTTAAAATATCTTTAGAAAGTGAGAGTTTAATAAGTAATGTTATTAATAAGATTTCTGAACTTGGGTCAAATATAATTTATCTTAGGAAAAAGGAAACATCTTTAGAAGATGCCTTTATTAATATAGTAGGTAGACCAATAGATGATGACTAAAAATTTAATGCTTAATATTAAAGCATGCCTTGGAAGGGCTCAAGTAAGGTTTATTGGGCTAAAAAGAGATCTTTATTGGATTCCCTTCGATGTATTACTACCACTTTTAGGAGTTTCTACTTTTATATTTATATATAAATCACTAAAAATGCCTCCTATTACCTATACCTTTGTGATCTTAGGGGGATCTATGATATCTTATTGGTTGAATATATTGTGGTCTATGGCCTCTCAGTTATACTGGGAGAGAATGACAGGAAATCTTCCATTATTTTTTATTGCTCCATGTTCTATAAATAGTATTCTCATTGGAATGGCAATTGGTGGGATTTATGCAACTTCTGTCAGAGCTTTATCTATTATTCTTTTAGGAATAATTTTTTTTAAAATTCCTATATACTGGCAGGGGCTTCCTCAAGCAATCTTAGCTTTTCTACTTACTCTTCTATCTCTTTATGGACTTGGAATGATGTTAAGTAGTATTTTTCTTTTATCAGGAAGAGAAGCTTGGCATCTTTCTAATCTTCTTCAAGAACCCATTTATCTTTTTTCAGGATTTTTCTTCCCCATAAAAACCTTAGGATTCTGGATAGCTTCCCTTGCTTCGTTAATTCCTGCATCCTTAGGATTAGATTCTCTTAGACAAAGTTTGATACCAGAAAGTAAACCCTTTGCCTTTTTATCATTCGAAATAGAGATAATTATTCTTTGTATTTTATCTATAATTTATATCTACATGTCCTTTATTTTGGTAAAAAAGATTGAAAAAATTGCTCGAAGAGAAGGAAGATTGATAACAAGATGGCAATAATAAAAAGGCTTTATTATTTCTTTGTTCTTGGCTGGAAAATATGGAGTGATTGGGCACAATGGTGGGTTTTTTTGGGGTATCTATTAATAAGGCCAATTTTTGGAGTTGCAATTTTGTATATGGTGATTTATTTTGCCCAAGGAAATAAGGGAATGAATCTTTTCTTCTGGATTTTAGCTGGAAATGCCCTATTTCAAATTCTTTCAGGAACAAGCACAGGAATGGTCTGGACTATATTTGATGATAGAAATTTTTATGAGACATTAATTCCTATATATATTTCTCCAGGAAGTTTTTTAGAAAAAGTCATAGGAAGATCCCTTGGAGTGGGAGTAACGGGAATTTTTACCTCATCCTTTATACTTCTTCTTGCTTTTTTACTGGGTGCAGATTATTCTATAAGGCCTTCCTTTTTTTATTATGTTTTACTTTTTCTTTTAACAGGAATAGGCTTTGGATTGATCCTTGCCTCTTTTTCCTTATTTATGGGAGAGGGAGCAGGCTATCTTATTGAGGGGACGATCTCTGCTCTTCAATTAATATCTGGTGTCTCCTTTGCTCCTCAACTTCTTCCCAATTTTTTACAAAAAATTGCCTTTATTAATCCCTTTTTATATCTTATAGAAGGAGGAAGAAGATCTTTAGGACTTTCCTCTTTCTTTATCCAAGAGATTTCTTCAGAAAGATTAGTTTCTTATAGTCTTCTAACAAGCTTATTGACCATAATAATAGGAATAACAACATTTTTAATTTCTGAAAAAATTGCAAGAAGGAATGGAGCTCTAACAAGAAAAACCAATTACTAGTCTAATTTTACATCATCCTGGTGGGCGGAGCAGGATTTGAACCTGCGACCTCCTGCGTGTGAAGCAGGTGCTCTAACCACTGAGCCATCCGCCCTCTTCATTGAAGATAAAAAATAAAAGATTTTGTTAAGATAAAGAATATATAAAAAATGGTGGGCCCGCCAGGATTCGAACCTAGAACCAACCGGTTATGAGCCGGCTGCTCTGCCGTTGAGCTACGGGCCCATCTTTTTGTAATAATTATAAAATATTTTGTCCTATATGGCAAGAGGGCGATCTTCCTGAAAAATAATCTAATTCGAATAGGTCTTTCAATTCTCTTTTCTATGATAAATTGGGTGGTAAATATGTCTTCACCACGTGCTAAAGATATCTGACTAAAATGACAAAAAATTCCAAAAAATATCAAAAATTTTATATTAATTTATAAAAGTTTAAGATTTATAGTTTAGATAAAAATTTAATCAAGGAGGGTTTACCATGAGAAGAAGCTTTAAAAAAATATCTTTCCTTATCCTTGTATTCTTCTTACTTTTTTCTCTCCTTATGGGATCTGCACAAGAAAAAATTAAAATTAGAGCAGTAACATATTTTACAGGGGAAGATCCATGGACAAGTGTATGGCAAAGTGTAATAAAAGAATTCATGAAAAAGTATCCAAATGTAGAAATTATTGACGAGGCTACACCTACTGCTGGTGATTTAATTAGAACAAAAATAAAAACAGATTTTGCATCAGGAAATGAACCAGATGTGGCCTTCTTTTTTATAGGAGCAGATGCAGAACCTTTATTAAAGACAAGAAAAGTATACGCATGGGATGAAGATTTAGAAAAAGATACAGACTGGAGCAAGAATTTTTATAAAGGAGCTTTAGAATTTGCAAGATATAAAGGTCCTATAAAAGACTACGATGGGAAAATTTATGCCCTTCCCACCATTGGGTTTTATGAGGGATTATTTGTAAATAAAGATTTGTTTGACAAATATAAGTTAGATCTTCCTACAACCTGGGATAAGTTATTAAAGGCTATTAGCGTGTTAAAAAGCAAGAATATAATCCCTATAGCAGGATCTATTCTTGATTCTTACTATTTAATTGAAACTTTGATCCTCTCAGCAGGAGGCCCAGAAGGACATAAAACTCCATTCCATCCATCCTGGGAAAAAGGTCTGGATTATATAAAAAGATTATATATTCTAAACGCATTTCCAAAAGACTCATTAACTCTTAAAGATGAACAAGCCAGAGAGTTATTTTTCGATAAAAAAGCTGGAATGATGATAAATGGATCCTGGTGTGTAGGGGGATTAAAGGATAAAGTGAATACGATAATAATGCCTGTACCTGTAATTCCAGGAGGTAAAGCACATCCAACAGATATAATTGGAGGATTTGGATCAGGCTGGTATGTAAGTAAGGAACTTAACGAGAAAAAGAATGGGATACCTGTTAAATTTGTAAAATATATAACTTCTCCTGAGGTTGAAGCAAAATTTATCGCTATAGGTGGTGTGCCTGCTATTAAATGTAAGGTTGAAAAGGTATCACCTGCTGCCCAAAGTGGATATGATATGATGGAAAGAGCAAGAACTGTTTCCATGCCAATAGATGCTCAAATTAATCCTGAAGCTTTTACATACATAAGAACAAATCTTGCATACGTTGTAACTGGAAAGAAGACAGCTAAAGCCTTATTAGCTGAAGCAAAGAAAATTCACGAGGAGGCAAAAAGATAGGATATTAATTAATGAATGGGGGCGCTAATAGGCGCCCCACCCCATTAAATTTTATTAAAAGGAGGTTTTAAGATTGTTTTTTCAGAATAAAAGACATATATTAATTTTTTTAATTCCCTCGTTAATTTTAATAGCTATATTTGTTTATTATCCCTTGTTTTCTACAATATATCATAGTTTCTACAATTGGAGAGATTTTTCAAATTTTAGGAACTTTATAGGTTTAGGAAATTATGAAAGATTAATCAAAGATATTGCTATTCATAAAGCAGTTATTAATACATTTATTATGTTAATCAGTGTTATAATATTCCAAGTTGGATTTGCTCTTATTCTTGCTCTATTAGTGCATTATTTACAAAAAGGTCAAAAATTTTTTAGAACTGTTTATTTTTTTCCTGTAACTATTTCTGGCACAGCTATTGGGCTTATGTTTTATTTGACATACAGTTATGAATATGGATTTTTAAATTCAATTTTAACCTCCTTTGGAAAAGAAAAGATAGTTTGGATAACTGAGAATTCAGCATTATTCATGGTATTGATTCCCATAATATGGCAATATATTGGATTTTATTTTGTTATATTTCTAGCTGCTCTCTCCAAAATTCCTCAAGATTTTTATGATTCTGCCTTGATTGATGGTGTATCAAAATTTTATAGCGCAATATATATTTCTATTCCCCTAATATGGGATGTTATAGCAGTCTCTATCTCCCTTGCAATTGTTGGAACTTTTAAAGTCTTTGATATTGTATATGTAATAACAGGTGGGGGGCCAATGAATGCAAGTCAAGTTTTGGGAACCTATCTCCATAGTGTAGCCTTCACTGGGCAAAATCAAGGTTATGGTTCAGCAATTGGTACACTAATTATTTTTTTAGGTCTTTTATTATCTCTCATTACTAATAAATTTTTGAAGAGAGACAGAATAACTTATTAAGGAGGTTTCATTATGAGAAGAGATAAAATTTCTATTCTAAACATTATAGTTTATCTTATATTAATTCTTTGGGCAATATCTACAATATCTCCCTTTTTGTGGGTTATAAATAATTCCTTTAAAACCACCTCAGAAATTCTCTTAAATTCATTGGGCTTTCCTAAAGAATTGTCCTTTAGAAATTATCAGCAATTAGGAAATTATGGTAATATAAATATGTTCAAGGGTTTCTTAAATAGCTTTATAATCTCAGGAAGTGTTGTCTTATTAGTTTTATTTATTTCAAGTTTAGCCTCTTTCGTTCTCTCAAGATTCGATTTTAAAATCAATAACACGTTCAAATCCCTTGCTACTGTAGCAATGTTAGTTCCTACTTTTTCTATTGTTATTCCTGCTCTTGTTCTGGTAAGAAAATTAGGAATAAGTGGCAGTTATCTATCTTTAATCCTACCCCAAACAGCACTTAATTTGCCTTTTGCTATCTTAGTCTTATCAAGTTTCATGATAACCCTTCCTAAGGAATTGGAAGAATCTGCTCTTATTGATGGTGCTAATTTTTTAACTATTCTCTTCAAAATTTTATTACCTCTATCTATTCCAGGTATTGTAACTGTAGCAATCTTTGTTTTTTTATGGTCTTATAACGATTTATTCATGTCTATGATTTTTATTCCGATAAGAGAAAAACAACCTATATGTGTTCTCTTATCCTTAGTGTCTAGTATTTATGGTACAAACTATGGAGCAATGATGTCTGCGCTTGTTATTACTATCATTCCAGTTCTCATTTTATATATATCTCTTCAGGAGTTTGTAATTAAAGGATTGACAGCAGGGGCAATTAAGGGTTAAGCTTTAAAAAGTTTTATAAGGGGATGATAGTATTTTAAAGGTTTTAATTGTTGAGGATGAACCTATAACCTGTGAAGGATTAAAAAAATTCATCAACTGGAATAAATTTAACTGTACATTAGTAGGACTAGCAGAGGATGCTATGGAAGCTCTATATTTTATAGAAAAATTAAAACCAGAAATTATAATAACTGATATAGTAATGCCTGGAATGAGTGGATTAGAAATGATTAAAAGAATTAAAAAAACATATATTAATGGAAAAATAATAATTATTACAGCATACAGAAATCTTGCTTATGCTCAAGAGGCTATAAAACTTGGAGCATTTAGACTACTTTTTAAACCAATAAAGGTTGAGGAATTAGAAGAGAGTATAAAAGATGCTTTAGAAGAGATGAATATAGAGTTAAATTTAGATGAATTAGATTTCAAAGAAAAAATAATTGAAATTCTAAAATCCACAACTTATAAAAATAATTTTAGCTTTCTCACAAAAAAAATCATAGAATATACAGTTCAAAATTATAACAATAAAAATTTAACCTTGAGAGATTTATCTAAAAACTTCTACATTAGTTATTGGCATTTATCAAGGCTTATAAAGAAAGAATTAGGCTTAACTTTTAACCAATTAGTTAATATTATAAGAATAGAAAAAGCAAAAACGCTTTTAACTATTCCCAAATACAAAATTAATGACATTGCAGAAATGGTAGGATATAGTGATATTACTTATTTCTGGAAAATATTTAAAAAACTGACGGGAAAAAATCCTCGTAAATATCGAAATGAAAAATCTTTACTATAATCTTTCTATTCGAAGTAAAATTTTTATTATCTTCTTTATAATTATTTTTGTCCCATCTATAGCTTTTATATATGTGAATTCTTTTACTGTAAAAATACTAAAAAATAAACTTATAGATGCCTACCAAACAAATCTTGAACAAATAAGCTTTTACATAGAAGAAAAAATAGAAAATCTTATAAAATTCACCCAAGAGATACTATACAATGATTTTCTCTATAAAGCTAATATTTATCTCCATAATATCTCCTCTCAAGATGAAATTACCTTTTATAATTTAAAAAAAATGATTGAAGAATTCCTAAGTTCAATACTTTTCTCAAGAAATGATATAATATCTATTTCATTCAAATTCTCTTCTAAAAATTTTTTATTTAATGTCTCCCGTTCCTCTCAATTATTTTCTGAAGAATTGATAAAAACTTTATATTCTCAAAGTTTAATTTTAAAGGGAAAACCTTTAATCTATGTTAATATTTCTGCACTAAAAGAGCCAGAGCTTTTTATCTCAAGAATCGTCTATGATAGAAATACATTAAAAGAAATAGGTTTATTGATAGTTAA
Source organism: uncultured Dictyoglomota bacterium (assembly GCA_964612975.1). Taxonomy (GTDB): domain Bacteria; phylum Dictyoglomota; class Dictyoglomia; order Dictyoglomales; family Dictyoglomaceae; genus NZ13-RE01. Next base: position 349,779 of record CAZTGC010000001.1, read on the forward strand.
AATAAATTCTTATACAATATTTGAGAGCACAAAATTCTTTAAGAATATTGATTGTAAGGATATAATTTTTTCTAATGAAAATAAAATCATTTTTTCCTTAACTGAGAAAGAAATCATTGGATCTATAATAAGCTTAAAAAACTCCAAAGACATCATATCTCTAAGTAAAAAAATCAAAAATTTAAACTGGTATATTTATTTATTAATTTATGAAAAACAACTTTTAGCAAAAATTTATCCCGTTAGTAAGTTATTATTCCTTATATTTGTTGTGGTTATATCTATTCTCTCCCTTATTGTTAACTTTTTATATAGAGATATACTTTCTCCTATAAATGTCCTTACAGAGGGTATGAGAAGGGTAGAAAAGGGAGATATAAAAATAAATTTAGAAACTCAAAGGAGAGATGAATTGGGTTTTCTTATAAAATCATTTAATAATGCCATCTCTAAAATAAATAATCTTATAGATACAGTCTATAAGGCTCAAATTATTGCCAAAGACTCTCAAATTAAGGCATTACAATCTAAGATAAATCCTCATTTTATTTTTAATACTTTAGAAATGATAAGTTGGAAAGCAAGATTTTCAGGTGCAGATGAAGTTACGGATATGATAGATGCTTTTTCTAATATACTTGAAGCCCATATGAATAAAGAAGATAGACTTCTTATAGAAATCGAAGAAGAGCTTAGATACTTAGACAGTTATATATATCTAATGTCAAAAAGAGTAAAAAATGTTCAATATATAAAAGAAGTTGATAAATCTTTGTTAAATCATAAAATACCTGTGCTTATCATTCAACCAATAGTTGAAAATGTCTTTAAGCATGCTTTCAAATTTAAAAATAGAAAAGGGAAAAATATTTTGATAATTAAAATTTTTAAGGAGAATATTGATTTAGTGATATTAGTAGAGGACAATGGCAAAGGGATAGAAAAAAATAGTTTGAACCTTTTAACATCCTATTTAGATAAAGATGATAATAATAGAGGCTTAGCAAATGTTAATAAAAGAATAAAGCTACTTTTTGGAGAAAATTATGGTTTAACCATTAATAGTGAGAAATATAAGGGAACATCTATAAAAATAAAGTTACCTTCTATACAATAGGAAAAGTTCTATAAGGTAAATATTCTTGTTTTTTCTCTCAATCTTTGTAAATCATTTTTCCCACTCTCATCTACATTTTTTAAGACCCCATGAGCATCAAGACCAATGATCTTTCATCTCTTTAACAAGGAGAAGTTTATGAATTATTTATCCTTTAATTTTTTGAATATCTTCCAGATTAAAAGGATGTGATCTTTCTATTATTAAGCTAATTCTATTCTTATTAATCTTATTCCATAATCTTCCATTTCTTTAAACACATTTTTATCTTTTAGATTTCCTTTTGTGTAAACAATGGCATCCCAATTGTAAGATCTTGCCACAAAAAATTTATAATAAACTTCATCCCCAGGAACAACTTGTTCCTTCAAAAAATATTTATTAAATTCTAACCTTAGATTATAATAAAAATCAAAGTTTCTTCTTATTTTTATATAATTGGAGGTGAAACATGAAGGAAAGAAGAGAACCTATTGTTTTAGAAAATCTAGGACAAAAAATTTTAGGAGTAATTCATATTCCTGAAAAGCTTCCTGCTCCATTTATATTATTATGTCATGGTTTTACTGGAACAAAAATAGAACCCCACAGAATATTTGTAAATACTGCTGAGGCTCTAACAAAAGAAGGTATAGGAGCATTAAGAATTGATTTCAGGGGTTCAGGAGATAGTGAGGGCTCTTTTAAAGATATGACTTTAGAAGGAGAGGTTTCTGATGCAATGGTAGCATTAGATCATCTCTCAAAATGTGATTTTGTAGATAAGGAAAGAATTGGAATTCTTGGATTATCTATGGGGGGTGCTGTGGCAAGTATAACCTCAGGAAGAAATCCTCTTGTAAAATCTTGTGTTCTATGGGCTGCAGTATGTCATTTTGATATCTTTTTTAATAGATCCCCTGAAGAGATGCAAAAAATAAGAGACTATGGGGATTTTATTGATCTTGGAGGAAATCCCGTAGGAAAAAGATTCTTGGCAGAAATTATTAATATAAAACCCTTAGAAGAACTTAAAAAAAGAAACATTCCAGTTCTTGTAATCCATGGAAATGGAGATATGGTTGTTCCTATTCAACATGCTTATGATTATTACAATGGCCTTAAGGGCACCCATGAGGTAGGATTAGAAATTATAGAAGAGGGAGATCACACCTTTAACTCCATAGAATGGGAAAAACAAGTTATCGAAAAAACAGTCAACTGGTTTAAGAAGACTTTATAAATAAAATTGGGGAGGAAGACTCCCCAACTCAAAGAATTATACTTCTTCAATCTCTCCTTACCAAGCAAGAAGATGTTTCTCCCCTTCAAGCCTTTTAATCTCTTTTACATTTTAAGTGACTTCCAAAGTTCCTAAATAATTACCAGCTTTATCTCTAACAGCAAAATATCTTAATTATTATTTCTATGACTAAAAGTATCTATAACATCCTTCACTATTAAATTTTTTTCTTATTTTACGCTATTTTGATGTAAAATTAAGATTTAAAATTTCTATCTTTATTTCATCAAAAATTGTATCCCTATTGTCATAGGTTAGATAATAAATTCTTCCATATTTCTTAAAAGTTGATACAAAATCTCTATGAAGAGAAGCAATTATATTTCTCTCACCTTCTAAGAAATTAAATATTTCTTTTCTAAATTTTTCAGAATAAAACTCCATCTTTCCTATCTCATCAAGAATAAGAAGATTCCCATGTTGATAAAAAATATGCTCTATTATCTCTTCAAATTTATCTATATTTAGAAAATATTTTCCAAACTTATAACAGGTGCTTTTATGAATAGATGCAAAATTAAATCTTTCTTCAGTTTTTAGATTTATCAAATCAAAGCCGATTCTTTTATTTCCTTCCCTTATTTCCTCAGTGATAAAACCATAAATTGGTATTTCAAGTTCCTTACAAAATTTACTAACCTTCTTGAGTAAAGTGGTTTTTCCTATACCAGGTTGTCCTGTTATAAAAGCTCTCATATTTTTGTATTTATTATATCAAACATCTTAGTTTTTATTCTTTCTTCTATAGATGATAAAAGTAAAAATTTCTTTACTTAATATAAAATTTATGTTAATTTATTAGACTAAATGGGAACAATAATTAATAGTATAGCAGTATTTATTGGTAGTATTATTGGCTTAATACTAAAGGGACGTTTCTCAGAAAGCATGAGAAAATTACTCATGGAAACCTTAGGATTAGTTTGTATTCCCTTAGGATTACAAATGGCATTAAAAGGGGAAAAATTCCTTCACCTTGTGTTCAGTCTTGTCCTTGGTGGAATATTAGGAGAAATAATTAATTTAGATGGAATTTTTAAGAAATTATCTGAGAAAGTAGAAGAAAGATTTAGTAAAGAAAGGGGTACTTTTGCAAAGGGTTTTTTAACTGCAAGTCTTTTATATTGCATTGGGCCTATGACAGTTATGGGATCTATTCAAGACGGTTTAGGACAACCCCCAACAATTCTATTAACAAAATCTCTCTTGGATGGAACAGCATCTATTGCCCTTGCATCTGCTTTGGGAATTGGGGTTGCTTTTTCTTCCTTTTCAGTACTTATTGTTCAAGGTTTCATAACCCTCTTTGCAAGTTATATTAGTCCATTGCTTACCGAGTTTATAGTTCAAGAAATGACTTCCGTTGGTGGAGTTTTAATTCTTGGAATAGCTTTAAATTTGTTAGAGATAAAAAATATTAAGGTAGCAAATCTCCTTCCATCTTTAATTTTCATAATTCTTCTTTTAAAGATTTTTCCCTAAAATCCTAAATTCTCATTTACTAAAATCACTGTAAAGGGAGTCCTTGAGGGAGGAGCACTTAAAATGGTAGTAATTCTACACATTTTATTAGGAGAATTACATTCTTCTTCACAATAGCCTAACTCTGCACAGGGAACATTTAAATTTAATCTTTTAGCGTTTAAAGGAGCAGTAACATTTTTTATACGCCATAAAGCAGTCTCTAAATTAACTACAATTTTATTTCTTCCCACAACAACAATAACCTGACCTGGCCCAAAAATTTGTGCTGAAACTCTATTTCCTATTCCATCTATATTTACCAGCTCTCCTGTAAGAGTGATGGCATTGACACTGGATAAAAATACATCAGATAATAACTCTTTTTTCCTTATTTCTAGGTCCTCTTCAAAACTTAAACCTTTCTTCCAATGATGATATACAATATATCCTCTCTTTTCCAATTCTTCAATTATTCCCATTTGTCTTATAGTTACACTTCCACCAATACCAATAGTTGCTTCCTTAGGAATAATTTCTAATATTTTATTTTTTGCTGAATCTTTATCTGGAACTAAAAAAACATTAAACCCTCTTTCCTTTAAAAATTTCTCAACTCTTTGTAATCTTTTTTCTTCTAACCAATTTTCTAAATCCATCATTTTTTTCACCTCTACTCCCATTCTATAGTTGCTGGGGGTTTATTAGTAATATCATAAACAACTCTATTAATGCCAGTAACTTCGTTAGTAATCCTCGTTGAAATTCTCTCCAATATTTCATAAGGAACCCTCGTCCATTGGGCGGTCATCCCATCTTCACTTTCTACAATTCTTACTGCAATGGTATATTCATAAGATCTTTGATCTCCCTTTATCCCTACAGTTCTTACAGGAAGAAGTATAGTAAAAGACTGCCATATTCTTTCATAATTTTCCCATCTCTTAAGTTCTTCTTGCAAAATATAATCTGCAGATCTTAATATTTCTAACCTTTCTTTAGTAATTTCTCCAATTATTCTTACTGATAATCCGGGTCCTGGAAAGGGTTGCCTTTTTATAAAGAAATCAGGAAGTCCTAATTTTCTTCCAATTATTCTTACTTCATCCTTAAAAAGATATCTAAAAGGTTCTAATATTTCAAAATTTAACTTTTCAGGAAGACCACCAACATTGTGGTGAGATTTTATTTTTGATGGTTTTCCTGTAGATGAATGGGCACTCTCAATAACATCAGGATAAAGGGTTCCCTGGGCTAAATAATGGAAAGGACCTAGTTCTTTTGCTTTCTCTTCAAAAACTTTTATAAACTCATGCCCAATAATTTTTCTTTTTTCTTCAGGATCTTCTACACCTCTTAATCTACTTAAAAATCTTTTTTCACAATTTAACGTTAAGAGATTTACCCCTAAACTTCTTAATGCTTCTTCCACCTCCTCCTTTTCTCCCCTTCTTAATAACCCGTGATCCACAAAAATGGCTGTTAAGTTATTTCCTATAGCTTTTTGTAAAAATACTGCCAATGTAGACGAATCTACTCCTCCACTTACTGCTAAAAGCACTTTTTTCTCTCCTACTTTTTCTTTTATTTCTTTAATATTTTCTTCTACAAATTTATCTAAATTCCAATCTTCTTTAGCTTTACAAATTTTAAAAACAAAATTCTTTAAAATTTCCTTTCCTTTATTTGTATGACTAACCTCTGGATGAAATTGAAGGGCATAAAAGGGAAAGACTTGAGATTCTGCGGCAGCGATATAATTATTCTCTGTATAAGCTAAAGGTATAAACTCTTCAGGAAGGGTCTCTACTATATCTTGATGACTCATCCATACAATTTCCTCTTCATCTAACCCATCAAAGAGAACTGATTTTTCTACTATTCTTATTCTTGTTAATCCATATTCTCCCTTTTCTCCCCTTCTTACTCTTCCCCCAAAAATTTTGGCTAATAATTGAAATCCAAAACAAATTCCTAAGATTGGAATTCCCATTCTAAAAATTTCCATATCTACTTCAAAATCCTCTTCATAAACACTACCAGGACCTCCTGATAGAATTATTCCCTTGACTTTATCTTTTTCTAAATCTTTACCTTTTATACTTGGAGGAAAAATTAAAGAATATACATTAAGCTCCCTTAACCTTCTCGCAATTAATTGAGTATATTGAGATCCAAAATCAATTACACAAAACATCTTAAGAGACTCCTTGAACTTGTGATAAAATATTATATAAGATTTTCAAGAAAAGGGGGAATATATGATGGAAGAAAAAAAATGTAAGAATTGTAAATTCTTCCAGCCAAGTCCATCGGATCCCAATAAAGGAATGTGCTTTGGCATTCCAGTAAAAGCAGAAGGTTCTTGTCCTCAATTTGTACCTAAGTCTTAAATACAACCTTTTCAAGATTAAAATTAACATTTTCTACTAAATATTTAAAGAAATTTTCCCCTCCTATTAGATAAATAGAAAGGGAATAGGGACGATAATTTAAATAGTTTAGGGATTCTTTTATAAGTAATAAACTTCTAATTAAAACTCCAAATAGGAAAAGAATTTTATATTCAATAATTTCTCTCTTTTTATGTAATTCCTTATTTGTTCTTTCCTTTTTTTGATTAAGCTCAAAAAGAACCTTAATTCTCTCTTCAACTAAAGCCTTCAAAATTCCCATAAACTCAGGAGGAAGGTTTATTTTTAATAAAAAGGGAAGATTATTCTGGATCTTATTAAGATATTTTTTAAGTTTTTCATTTTCAAAAAAAACTTCTGGTAAATAACCCTTTTTGCTCAACAGAATTGTTGCTAAATGGAAATATTCTCCTTGTTCTGTGTAGGGGAAAATGTTCAAAATATTTTCTATTATTTTGACTTTTTCTCTCCAAGAATTGGCAAAATCCTCACCATTTATTTCTTCACCAAAATATATGGAAAGAAATTTTGGTAATTTAAAGGTGTAATCCTTTAAATATCTTAAGTTATCCAAAATATTCAATCTAATTCTTAATAAAAAACTTTGAGGAACATTAATACCATTTTTTATTAATTCGCCTAAAAAGTAATCCACCATAGGGGAATATTTTGATCCAAATTCAGGAACTGATAAGACTTTTGGTGGTCTTCTCATCTCAGCCATAAAAGGTCCTGCTTTCCCAATAATTGCAAATCCATAAGGAAAATTATTAGAAGATATTAATGTCTTAATAAATTTACAAGCATTATTTAAGTCATATTTAGAAAGGAAGGTAGTAGATGAACAATGTGGAGAGAATAACCTTATATAATTTTCATCTTTTCCATTTTTTATTTCAATACTACATCGAGTTAAAATATCTCTTCCCAATTTATCCTTGGAGAATATTTCTATAAAAAATGGAGGATGAAATAAATCTTGGGTAATACTTAGTCTCTTTAAATGTAATTTAGTTTTGTTTAAAGAGGTATTATATGAGTCTACAAAGATATTGGGATATCTCAAACAGAGATCAAAAAAGTAATAATTTTCTCTATTTAGCTCATTATCTGACAATATTTTTAACATCTCAGAAGTAGTTGAGAGTTCTAAACTTATAGAATCAGAATAAATATCACTCATAATCTTTTTTGATAAATATTTTTGAAGCTCTACTACGGAGATAGGCTTTTGTTCTTTTAATAATTCTTTAAACCATTTTTTAATTTTTCTCGCTCTTATTAGTATTTCCCTTCTTTTATCTTTATCTTTGATTTGTCTTAGACATCCTATTACCGCAAGAGAAAAAAGTTTTTTAATCAAATCTAAAAGATTTGATTCATCAATATATATACTGGATAAACTTATCTCTTCTAAATGTCTTGGGACTATACCGTACCAACCTAAGGACTTTGAAAAAAGATAATATATTTCAGAGGTTGGATTTTTTCTAAAATATTCCTTTAATACATCCCTATTAGCAAATGGTCCCTCATGGGTTACTTCTGATACTCTTTCATAATCCCAGGAAAAGCTTAGAGATTCTAAAGACTTTTTAAATTCTCTATCTTTATCTAATATTTCTCTAAATTCTTCCCATTTTTTTGCAAGCCAAGAAAGACAAAAATTTAAATTTTTATATTCTTTAGGTTCGATGGGAACAGCATAAAATAGTCCATAGGAAATATCTTGATTTATGTAAACTGCTCCAGTGATCCTTTGGGTATAGTCTTCTGTTATTGTAAATCTCTGGTTATCTTTATAAAAAGAAATTAATCTTTGATCACCTGTCCCCAATTTCTCATCATGGATAAAGGGATAAAAGGGAATCTCATCTTTAAGAAATCTTTTAAGAGCAATATCCGTAATAAGACCATCCCAAAGAATATTTTGGTCCCCTTTAAAAACTTTTTCTATGCCATTTTCCTTTAAAATTTTTGATAAATCATGAGGAGAAAAATAAATCTTATACGTTATAAAATTTTCATCTTCTCTTATTTTCTCCCTACAAACTTTTATCATTAAAAATCACCTAAATATCTAAATTTCTAACAAATTTTGCCCTATCCTCAATAAAGGCTCTTCTTTCCTCAACATTATTCCCCATCAATACAGAAAATATTCTCTCCGCCTCTAAGGCATCTTCAATGGTTACCTGTAATAGAACTCTTTTTTGAGGATCCATTGTTGTCTCCCTTAGTTGCTCAGGATCCATTTCTCCCAATCCTTTATATCTTTGGATATATACATTATCTGGATAATTCCAGTCCTTCAAAATCTGTTCCTTCTCTTCTTCACTATATGCATATCTTTCCTCCTTCCCCTTTTTTAGGAGATAGAGGGGGGGTTGAGCAATATATACATACCCTCCTTCAATAAGAGGTCTTAAATGTCTATAAAAGAAAGTTAAAAGAAGAGTTCTTATATGAGCACCATCAACATCGGCATCTGTCATTATTATAATCTTGTGATATCTTATCTTCGATAAATCAAAATCTTGGCCAATACCTGTCCCTAAGGATGAGATTATAGCTCTTATTTCTTCGCTGGAAAGAATTCTTGAGAGATGTTGAGCTTTTTCAACATTTAGAATTTTACCTTTTAATGGAAGAATAGCCTGATATCTTCTATCTCTTCCTTGTTTTGCAGAACCACCTGCAGATTCCCCTTCCACTATAAATAGTTCGCAGAGTCTTGGATCCCTTTCTGAACAATCTGCAAGTTTCCCAGGAAGTAAAGTTGATTCTAAAATTCCCTTTCTTCTCACTAATTCCCTTGCCTTTCTTGCAGCTTGTCTTGCTCTATATGCCTCAATAACTTTATTCAAAATTAACTTTCCCTTCTCTGGATTTTCTGAGAAAAACTTAGTTAATTCTTCTTCTGTTACAGTTTCAACAAATCTTCTTACCTCTGAATTTCCAAGCTTTGTTTTTGTTTGTCCCTCAAATTGGGGATCTGGTACCTTTGTATTTATTATTACTACTAATCCTTCTCTCACATCTTCTCCAGATAAAGATTCTTCCTCTTTCCATAGGTTCCAACTTCTGGCAAAATTATTAGCAACTCTTGTTAAAGCGGTTCTGACTCCTGAAACATGAGTTCCTCCTTCTATAGTGTGAATTCCATTTACATAAGACAATAAGAGTTCATCATATCCAGTATGATATTGGAATACAACTTCTAAGACTAAATTGTTTTCTTCTCTTTTAAAATAATATGGCTCATGTAAGATTTCTTTACCTTTGGAAAGATATTCAATAAATTCCAATAATCCACCCTCAAAATGAAAAATATTTTTTCTATTTGATAATTCATCTATTAATTCAATGGTTACCTCTTTATTAAGAAAGGCAAGTTCCCTTAATCTATTAGCAATAATATCATAATCAAATTTTACAGTTTCAAATATATTGGAATCAGGATAAAATAAAACCTTTGTTCCTGTTTCTGCAGTTTCTCCTATTATTTTTATGTCCCCTTTGGGTTTACCCTTCTCATAAATCTGATAATAGATATTTCCATCTCTTTTTACTTCAATTTCAAGTCTTGAAGACAAGGCATTTACCACAGACAGCCCTACTCCATGAAGTCCTCCACTTATTTTATATATAGAATTAGAAAACTTACCTCCTGCATGAAGGGTGGTTAAAACTACCTCTAATGCAGACTTCTTCGCTTGGGGATGAACCTCTACAGGAATACCTCTTCCATTATCTTGTACAGTAACTCCTCCATCTCTTCTTAAAATGACTAATATATAATTACAAAACCCAGATAATACTTCATCAATACTATTGTCAACCAATTCAAACACCAGATGATGAAGACCGCGAATTCCAGTATCTCCTATATACATCCCCGGTCTTCTTCTAACTGCTTCTGTCCCTTCAAGGATCTGAATACTTTCTGCAGTATAATTATCTTTTCTTACCATGTTTTCCTCCTTTTTGTAGAATTAATAGACTTTTAATGTATTTCTCAAAAATAGCTTTGAACTCTTCATCTTTAATTACCTCAACTATTTTAGCAACTCTTTCTTCTTCTCGCAAAGAGAGCTTAATTTTAGGTTTTTCTTGGATCCCTTTTGTTTTTTTAAAAGAAGTTCCTTTATCTAAAAAAATAATATCTTTAATGACAGGATATCTTAAAAAATTATTTAGATCTTTTAAAATCTTTGGCTTCAAAAGATTTAATTCTTGGGTCCATACTCCGCTATCTACATATACGTATAAAATTCCATTTTTAATAAATTTAGGATAAGTATGAGAAGCTAAAGTTTCTCCGACAACTCTTGACCAATTTTCTAAAGCAAGATATCCACAAATATTTTTTTCTATTTTTAATTTTGAAAAAACTTCCCAGAGTTTATCAGAAATTGGTTTAGGCACGATAATAAACCTCTCCTGAAATTACCTCAAAAAAGGGAAGACTCTCCAATATTTTTAACTTATGAGCAGAAGTAATAAAGAGTTGATAGTCCTTTATAGAATTCCATACCATTTCTTGTTTTTCTTCATCCAATTCTGAAAACAGATCATCAATTAACAAAATTGCTTTTTCTTTCCTTTTCTCAGAAAGTAATTTCAATTCTGAAAGCTTCCAAATTAAAAAAGCCATCTTTCTTTCTCCACCAGAGCCAAAAATTTTTAGATTATATCTTTCTTTATCCTTTTTCCAATAAAAAATAAGATCATCTCGGTGAGGTCCTATAGAAGTATACTTTTTTTCTAAATCATTAGCCTGAGAATCTATTAAAGTTTTTTCAAAAGACTCTTTAATCTTTTTTTCATCGGAACTATTAAAAAGAAAACTTCCTCTATATTCAACCTCTAATACCTCTTCTCCTAAAAGCTTTCTACTTATTTCCTTCAAATATTTTTCCATCTCTTTTAGAGTTGATAATCTATGCCACAAAACATTACTTCCCTTTTCAATAAGTATTTTATTCCATACTTCTAACTCTTTCTCTTTTTGATAATTTTTTAGAGACAAATTCCTTTGATATAAAGCTTTTTGATATTCAATTAATACCTTGTTATAAGAATAAAACAATGTCGATATAAATCTATCAAGTAAAAATCTTCTTTTACTTGGTTCCTCTTTTATTTTTGAAACCTCTTCTTGAGTAAAGAGAATTAGAGGAAACAAATAAATAAGTTCCCTTTGTCTTTTAACATTTTTTTGATTAATTTTCATCTTTTTTTCTCCAGAAGTATTTAAAGCAGATTCTAATAATATATTTCGTTCCTGCCAAAGTACATTTCCTTTTATATATAAGAAATCTTCCCTCCATTTAATTAATTCCTTTTCTATAAAAGTTTTAAAGGATTTACCAGTAAAAAGAAAATATATAGCTTCTAATAAATTTGTTTTTCCTTGAGAATTTTTTCCATAGAGAATATTAACTTGTGAAAAATTTACTTCTATATTTTTTATATTTCTAAAGTTAACTATCCTAAGTTTCTCTAAAAACAATTATTTTTTGTACACCACCATATAAATATTTCCATTAATTTCCACAAGATCCCCATCCTTCAAAACCTTATGTCTTCGAACTTCAGTTTCTCCATTTACTTTGACTCTTCCAGAGATAATAAGCATTTTAGCTTGACCACCTGTTTCAACAATATGAGCCCATTTTAAAAATTTATTTAAAGTAATACCCAAAGTGTAAATTTCGATTTCTTTTATCTTCATAATCTTACAGGCATTAAAACATAAATATAACTTTCATCATTGGGAATTTTAATCAAGGCGGGACCTAAACTAGAAGTAAATCTCAATTCTATCTCTTCAGAGTCTACGTTTTCTAAAGGCTCAATAAGATATTCCACATTAAATCCAATTTCTAAATTCTCTTCACTTCCAATAATCTCTGCAGGAATAACCTCTCTCCCTGCTCCCCTTTCTGAAGTTAAAGAAGAGAGAACCACTTCTTGGGAAGAAATATTAATTTTTACTGTATTTGTTTGATCTGCAGAGGCCAAAACCTCTATTCTTTCTAAAACACCTAATAAATCTTCTCTCTTACATTTAAATCCAATAATAAAATCAGATGGAATAATTTTATCGTAAGAAGGAAATTGCCCTTGAAGAAGTCGAGAAGTAAAGTAGACAGATTCACATTTAAAAAGAATCTGACTATCTAAAAAGGTCACACCAATATTCTCTGTTTTTATTTTAGAAATTATTCTTTGAAATTCTTTAAGACTTTTGGCAGGTATTATGACGCTAGAAATTTCTACAGAATTTGATATTTTAGTAAGAGCAAGTCTGTGTCCATCTACTGCTATAATATTTATATATCCATCTTTACTTTCCATTAATACTCCTGTGAGAACTTGTTTAATTTCATCTTCTGCTGCTGCAAATATGGTTTGTTTTATGCCTTTTAAAAAACCTTCTCTATTTAGATAAATTTGAGGTTGAATATTTTCTAAATCCAATTTAGGAAATTCCTCAGTATTTTCTCCTTGAATTTCTACGGTAGAATAGCCTGCATAAATAATTGCTCTATTTCTCTCATTTACAGTGAATTCTAAGGATAAAGAGGGAAGCTTATTTACAATATCTCCGAAAAGATTTCCAGGAAGACAAACTTCTCCAGGTTCTTCTACTATTACAGGAATACTCAAAGACAGTCCTATCTCAAGATTATTAGATTGAAGATAGAGAATATCATTTTCTGCCTTAAGATAAACATAGGTAAGAATAGGCATAGTTGTCTTTGTAGCAATAGCAGTTTTTACTATTTGTAAAGCATTACTTAAATCTTCCTGTTGAGTAATAAATTTCATCTTCTATCCTCCTTCCAACATTTTCTTCAATAAATTATAACTTTTATTTGACAAAAAGACAAAGTCTTATTATAATATATAATGTTGAGTAATTTAGTCAATATTTTATGGAGGAAATATGTTTAAAATTTCTGCTAAATTGGACTGCAGTTTGAGAGCATTAATTCTTTTAGGAAAGAACTATGGTAAAGAAGTTTTTTCATTAAATAAAATATCAGAAGAAGAAGGAATTTCTAAAGATTTTTTAGCACAATTAATGTTAGATTTAAAAAAAGCAAATATTGTTGAAAGTTTTAAGGGAATTAGTGGAGGGTATATATTAAAAAGGCCTCCTTCAGATATAACCCTTAAAGAGATATTTGAAGCCGTAGAGGGACCCTTAAGCATTATCAGGTGTATCCATACATCTGAAGAAATATGTAAAATACAAAATATTTGTTCCCCGAAAAGGGCATGGGAATATATTGAGAGAAGAATCCTGGAAATTTTAGAAAGTTTTACCTTAGAAGATCTCATTATGGGAATTGAAAGAAATGAGGAGGTTATACTTTTATGAATAGGCCAATTTTAGAGACAAAAAATTTATGGGTAAAGGTGGGAGAAAATAATATTATTCAAAATTTAAATTTTAAATTAAATCCAGGGATTCATATACTTTTGGGACCAAATGGGGCTGGAAAGTCTACATTATTAGGCTCCATCATGGGATTGGAAAGATTTAAAATGACTGGAGAAGTCCTTTGGAAGGATGAAAATATTACAAATTTATCCCCTGATAAAAGATTCCAAAAGGGAATATTTCTGGCTTACCAATTACCTCCAGTGGTAAGAGGAGTTAGATTGAAGGATGTAATTAAAAAGATATTAAATATTAATCCCAAAACGAACCTTCCGGAAGAGGTTTATCAATATCTTAAAGATTTAGATCTTGATGAAGCCTTTTTAGATAGGGAGATAAACCAAGGGTTTTCAGGGGGAGAGAGAAAAAAGAGTGAGATTCTTCAAGTTTTATTAGCAAAACCTAAACTAGCTCTTTTAGACGAGCCTGATTCAGGAGTAGATATAGACTCCTTAAAATCAATAGGTAAAGCAATTCAAAGGATTTCAAAAGAGTGTAATTTACTTATAGTTTCTCACAATCTTAAAGTATTAGACTACGTAAAACCAAATTCTGTTTTAGTTTTAATAGATGGTAAGTATATATATACCGATGGTACAGAGATTATCCATATTATTGAGGAAAGAGGATATGATTTCTTAAGGAGGAAACTGTATGTTGAAAACTTACCTTTTGGAAATTAGAGAAAAAGCGTTAAAAGCTAAGGATAAGATGTCACCTTTTGGACCAGATATTAATTTGAAGGATTTTTTCAAAGAAGTAAATGAAGATTCTATTGAAGATCTATCTCAATTACCTTCTGAAATTATTGAGAATATTCAATATTCTGGAATTTCACCAAATGAAGGAGATAGAGCAGGTACCTTTTTTCAAATAAATCATAGTGTAATATACGAAAAATTAAATAGCATTTATCAAGGTAAAATGGAAATAACCTCTATTGAAGAGGCTTTAAACAAGTACGATTGGTTAGAAGATTATTATGGAAAATTAGTTCCCCCAGATACTGATAAGTATACTGCTTGGGCAGAACTAAACCCTACAGGGGGCTATTTTATTCATATATATCCAAACCAGATAATACCATCGCCAGTTCAAGCTTGTTTATACATAAAAGAAGGAAATATAAGTCAAAATGCTCATAATATAATTATTGTAGAGGAAGGGGCAGAAGTATTTGTAACTACTGGTTGTTTAACTCACCTCAAAAACGAACCTGGAGTTCATATTGGAATATCTGAATTTTTTGTAAAAAAAGGAGCTAAATTATTTTTCACAATGATCCATAATTGGTCTGAGGAATTTCATGTGAGACCAAGGACTGTAGTTAAGGTAGAAGAAGGAGGTATATTTGTAAATAACTATATATCATTAAAACCGGTAAGATCAATTCAAAGTTTTCCCACCGCTTATGTAGAGAGAAACGGAATTGCAAGATTTTATAGTATTATATATGGAAGAAAACACTCCTATATAGATTTAGGGACAAGAATAGTTTTAAAAGAAGAAGGAGCCCGAGGAGAAATAGTCTCAAGAATTATTGCAGATGAATCTTCTGAAATATATAGTAGAGGTGAAATTATTGGAAAGGAGAAAAAAACTAAAGGGTATTTAGATTGTAAGGGAATACTGTTAAAACCATCAGCAAAAATTTCTGCTATTCCAATCCTTACTGCTCTAAATCCTGAAAGTGAATTATCTCATGAAGCCGCTATAGGACCCATAGCAGAAGAAGAGATTGAATATTTAACAACGCGTGGTTTTAATAGAGATGAAGCTATATCAACTATAACCCGAGGCTTTTTAAACCTAGATATTCCTGGCCTTCCAAAGGTAGCCAGAGAACAGATAAATTACACATTAGCACAACTTGAAAAAGGAGAATTATAACCCTATCTCTCCTACCCCATCTGTTACTTCTAAAATCAAAATATCAGGAGGAAAACCAAATCTGAGTTTATAAGACTCTTTAATTTTTTGACACCAAAGATTAAGCATTTTGGAGGGAACAAGATTTATCGTAGAACCGCCAAATCCTCCTCCTGTCATTCTTGAGGTAAAAGCATAAAATTCATGAGCCTTTTCAAAAAGAAAGTCTAATTCTTCACAGGTAACTTCATAAAGATATCTTAAACTATTATGAGATTCCACCATATACTTATCTAATTCTTCCCATTTATTCCCCTTTAATGCATTTACGAAATTAATAACTCTCATATTTTCTTTATAAACATGTTCTACCCTTCTTTTTAAAGGATCTGGAAGAATTTTTTGAGATAAATTAAACCCTTCCTCGTCTAAATCCCTTAATGAACTTACGGGAAGATAATTTTTTAAAATTTCTAAGGCTTTTTCTCCTTCCTCTCTCCTTTTGGAGTATCCCTCTCCTGCAATGGAATGTTTTACCTTTGTATCTACAATTACTAATTCCAAACCTTTGCTCTTTATATCAAAGGGAATGTATTCATATTCTAAACTTCTTGTATCTATTAAAAGAGCATAATCTTTTTTCCCAAAAGCTGAGATAAATTGATCCATAATACCACATCTTGCTCCTACAAATTCATTTTCAGCCCTTTGAGATAACTTAACAATATCTATTAAGCTTAGGGGAAGCTGAAAATATTCCTTTAATCCATAGGAAACAGAAACTTCATATGCTGCAGAACTTGATAATCCTGCACCTATGGGAATTTCACTATATATATACCCATCAAAACCCGGAATATCTCCAACCTTTTCCTTTATTTCCTTCAAAACTCCCTGTAAATAATTAGCCCATGAACAGTCATTGTTATATTCAATTTTATCTATACTAAATTCAAAAGATTGAGAAAAATTTTCAGAATATATTCTAACTTTTTTATTTTTATTTTCTTTTAAATAAAAATAAAAATACTTGTTTATTGCACAAGGAAGAACATATCCTAGATGGTAATCTGTATGCTCTCCAATAAGATTTACTCTTCCTGGTGCTCTAAAACCTCTTACTTTTTCAGTATTTCCAAAAAATTCCTTTAATTTCTCCTTCATTATTTATAACCTCCCTATGGAATCTCTCAAAAGTTTAGCAGAATCCTCAGGAGCTAAAGGATTGATAAAGGTACCTGCTCCTGATTCCACACTCGCAAGATACTTAATTTTATCTTTATCTCTATGAAGGGAATAAAATTCAATATGAAAATGATAAAAGGGATAATTTCCTTTTGAAGGTTTTTGATGGAGAACCATCATATATGAGAAATTAAAACCATATACATTATCATAAGCTTTAGCAATTTTCTGTATTATCTCAGCTAAATACATTTTTTCTCCATAGGTCATTTCAGAGAGAGAACCTAAATGTCTATTAGAATAAATATGTAATTCAAAGGGATATCTACCAAAAAAAGGCATAAAGGCTGTAAAATATTTATTTTCATAAACCAATCTATCCTTTTCATTTTTCTCCTTATCTAATATAGAGCAAAAAAGACATTTATTATTTTTGTCATAATATTCCTTTGAGGAAGTTAACTCTCTTTCGATTATTGGGGGAATAAAGGGGAAAGCATAGATTTGTCCATGGGGATGATGTAAACTCACCCCAATTATTTCCCCTCTATTTTCAAAAATAAACACATATTTTATAAATTCTAAAGAACTTAAATCCTTAAATCTATCCTCCCAAACTAATACTAGCTTTTCAATTTGTTCTAAGGGCATTCTAGATACCGAAGAATCATGATCCATGGTATATAAAACTACCTCACAGACTCCCTGTCCCCCTTTTAGTTTGTAAATTTCATCTTCAAAGGGAATCACATCATATGTTTCTTTCGTTAAAGATGGAAATCTATTTTCAAAGACTAAGAGATCATAAGGCTTTGGAACTTCAATTCCCCCATAACATAAAGGACACTCCTTCCTTGGTGGAAGCACAGGTCTTTCTTGAACCTTTCCAGCTACAATAATCCACTCTTTTAAAAATGGATGCCATCTTAAATCACTACTCATCCTTTACCTCTCCTTCTAGTTCAAAGTCGTAATAATACATTAGTCTTCCATCTTCTTTTTTTTCTATTCTTTTTATCATTTTCCATTTTCTCATAGAAAATTCCTCCCTATTAACTATACTTCTTTAATAATTTTATAACTTCTTTTTCAGTCCAATCCATTAAATTAAACAAGTCTTCTTCACATTCTATTTCAGTTTTTCCTTTCCAATTTTCCATTATTTTAATTATTAATGGAACTATCTGGGAAAACTTTATCCTTTTCTTTAAAAAGTAAGAAACAAGAATTTCATCAGAGATAGCAAGAATAGCTGGGTAAATATCTCCTCTCTTAACTACTTCGTATAAATAGTTAATGATGGGAAAAGCCCTATCATCTACTGGATAAAATTCCAATTTTATTTTACTCAAATCAAGTTGTTCCCATTTAAAATTTATTCTTTTAGGATAGAAAAGTGCATATTGGATGGCAAATTTCATATTTGTGGGAGAAAGATAAGCCATAAAAGAACCATCAACAAACTCAACAATTCCATGGATAATACTTTGGGGATGAATAAGAACATCAATTTTTTCATAAGGTAAATCAAAAAGATAATGAGCTTCTATAATCTCTAAAGCCTTATTTACAAGATTCGCAGAATCAATAGTAGTCTTCTTTCCCATTTTCCATCGAGGATGATTTAAGACTTCCTCTAATTTTACCTCTTCTATATATTTTTCCTCTTTTCCGAAAAAGGGACCTCCTGATGCAGTTAATATTATTTTTTCAACTTCTTTTTCTCTGTTTAAAAGAAGTTGAAAGATAGCACTATGTTCACTATCTATAGGAATTATTTCGGAATTTGAGTCTTTAAGCCAGCTCTTTAAAAATTTTCCACCCATGACAATCACTTCCTTTGTTGCTAAGGCAATTTTTTTGTTTTTTAATATTGCTTTTTTTGTAGGATAAATTGCCTCAATTCCAGAAATTGCTATTATAACTAAATCTGATTCCTCTAAACCTGCTAAAATTTCTATCCCTTTTCTTCCAAAAAAAATCTGAGGATTATAGGTAAAAGAAAGAGTTTCTATCTGAGGATTATAAATAGCTAAATAAGGAGGTTTAAATTCTTCCGCTAAATTTTTTAATACTGAGATATTTTCTTTAACTGCTAATCCTGTTATTTCAAATTTATCTCTGTGTTCTCTTATTATTTCAAGGGTCTGTAGTCCTATAGAACCTGAAGCTCCAAGAATTACCACTTTCTTCATAATCTTAATAGGGAAAGAAAATAGTAAACTGTTGGTATAGCAAAAAGAAGACTATCAAATCTATCTAAAACTCCTCCATGTCCAGGAAGAAGTGAGGAAGTATCCTTTACTCCAATTTCTCTCTTTAACATTGACTCTACCAAGTCTCCTAATTGTCCCATAATACTCACTACAATTCCAAGAATTATAGTAGATAAGGGCCTCCAAGAATAAATATAGGAAAATATTAAAGAAGTTAAACCAGAAAAGATAATACTGACTATTGTTCCCTCAATAGTTTTCTTAGGACTAATAGAAGGAGCCAAGGGATGTTTTCCAAAAGTTTTTCCTATAAAAAATGCAGACGTATCAGAAATCCAAACTAAAATAAATGTGAAACAACAAATTTTTTCTCCATTGGGTAAATTTCTTAGCATTAAAAGATATCCTAAGAGGAAGGGAATATAAAAAAATCCTAAGAAGGTCAAAGAAAGATCGGCAATAGATTTTCTTCTTCGAAAAAGCTTATATATAAATAAAACTAAGATTAGGAAAGGTAAGAAAATTATTAAAGCTCTTTTCGAACCAAAATAAATGAAAGTTAAATAGAGGAGTCCTAAAATTATTCCTTCTAACTTTAAAGGTCTAAATTTGTATCTTTCTAAAAGGGTATAGAATTCTAATAAACCAAAACCCCCTAAAATCATTACAAGGATAAACAATATTTGCCCCCCCATATGTATAGTCCAAAGAACAAGAGGAATACCCCAAAGTCCCGTAATTATCCTCTCTAACACCTATAATCCTCCAAAACGTCTTTTTCTTTGCGCATATTCTAAGCATGCTTGCTTTAAATCTTCCTCATTAAAATCGGGCCAATATTTATTTGTAAACCAAAGCTCAGTATATGCCAATTGCCAAAGAAGAAAATTGCTTATCCTATATTCTCCACTGGTTCTTATAAGAAGATCAGGATCAGGAAGATCATAGGTAGAGAGATATTTATAAAAATTTTCTATACTAATTTCCTCTAAGGAAATTTTTTTCTCAATTACATCAGAAGCAATTTTTTTACATGCAGAAACAATATCCCATCTTCCTCCATAGTTTAATGCAACAGTAACTATCCCTTTACTTCCATATTGTGTTTCATTAACAACCCTTCCAATTCTTTCTTGAAGATAGGAAGGAATATCAGAAATATTCCCTATAACCTTCAGTTGAATTCCATTCTCAATTAATTTATCTTTGAATTTATCAATACTTTCATCTAAGATTCTCATCAATCCTTCTACTTCGTCCCTTGGTCTTTTCCAATTCTCTGTTGAAAAGGCAAAAAAGGTTAAATAAGGAATACCCCATCTAAATCCCACTTCTGAGATTCTTTCCACAACTAAAGCTCCTTCCCTATGTCCCACAATTCTGGGAAGCATTCTTTGCTGAGCCCATCTTCCATTTCCATCCATTATGAAGGCAACATGCTTTGGAAGTTTATCTTTGGAAATTTCAATCTCCATTATTTTCTCTCTTGATAATTTTCATAGGATAAAATAAAAAACCATTTTCCATCTTCATATCTTTCCATTATAACCCGCAAATCTCCAAAGGCTTCCTGTGATAAAAAGGGGTAATCTAACTCATATCTTATTTTTTCTTTTGATATAATTTTAAGAACATCTCCTATTTTCCATCCAAGAAAGTCTTCCATATTAAATTTCCATAATCTCTTTTTCTTTTATGGATAATAATTTGTCTATTTCATTGATATATTTATCAGTTAACTTCTGTAATTCATCCTGTAATCTATGAAATTCATCTTCTGAAATTTTACCTTCTTGTTTTTCTTTTTTAAAAGTTTCTAAATAATCTCTTCTAATATTTCTTATTGCCACCCTTCCATTTTCGGCCTCTTTGTGAACAATCTTTACCAGCTCTTTTCTTCTTTCTTCAGATAATGGTGGAAAATTAACCCGAATTACCTGTCCATCATTTTGGGGATTTAATCCAAGATTTGATTTTAAAATTGATCTCTCAATTTCATGAAGAATATTCTTATCCCATGGCTGAATTACTATAGTTCTACTATCACTTATTTTCAATGAGGCAACTTGATTTAAAGGCATCATATTGCTATAATAATTAACTTTTATATCATCAAAAAGGCTAATAGATGGCTTTCCTGTTCTAATACCCTGAAATTCCTTCTTTACAGCTTCTATAGTCTTTTTCATTCTCTCTTCAATTTCTTTAAAGCTTTCTTTACCCATATTTATCCCCCCTATTTATTATTTAAGGTCCTATATATGTTCCTATTTTTTCTCCCATGATAATCCCTTTCAAATTCCCCTTTTCAGACATAGAAAAAACTATTATAGGAATCTTGTTTTCCATTGATAAGGAAACAGCAGTAGCATCTAAGGCATTTAATCTTAATTTAAGAAAGTCAAGGGCATTAATGGTGTCAAATTTCTTAGCATTAGGATTTAAAAAGGGATCTTCAGTGTATACACCATCAACTTTTGTTTCCTTTAAAATTACTTCTGCTTTTATCTCGGATGCTCTTAAAACTGCTGCTGTATCGGTTGTAAAAAATGGATTTCCAGTTCCTGCAGCGAAAATTACTATTCTTCCTTTTTCTAAATGTCTTATTGCCCTTCTACGAATAAAAGGTTCTGCAATTTGTCTCATCTCTATTGCAGTTTGGACTCTAGTATTTATCCCTAATCTTTCCAAAGCATCCTGAAGAGCTAGAGCATTTATAACTGTAGCCAGCATTCCCATATAATCTGCAGTAGCCCTATCTATACCCAAGCTTTTGCTTTCTCTTCCCCTAAAAAAATTTCCGCCTCCCACTACAATTCCTACTTCTACACCTAAATCATGAACCTCTTTTATATCTTGAGCAATTTGATAGACACTTGTAGGATCTAATCCAAATCCCTGAGAGCCACTAAAAATCTCCCCTGAAATCTTTAATAAAATCCTTTTAAATTTTGGTAATGTCATAGACTATTCTTCCTCTCCTACCACATATCTCGTAAACCTTCTTATTACGATATTTTCACCAAATTTTGATATAGCCTCCATTAGAAGATCTTTAACTTTAATCTCTGGATTCTTTACAAAGGGTTGTTCCAATAAACAAACCTCTTCAAAAAACTTTTCAAGTCTTCCATTAACTATTTTTTCTATAACATGGAGAGGTTTATTTCCTTCCTTTTCCAATTGAGATAAGTATATATTTTTTTCTCTTTCTAAAACTTCTTGAGCTAAATCCTCTCTACTTATATATAAAGGATTCATACCTGCAATTTGAAGACACAAATCCTTTGCTAAATTTTTAAATTCATCGGTTCTTGCAACAAAATCTGTCTCACAATTAAGTTCTAATAAAACCCCTAATTTTGAACCTGTATGTACATAAGACTCTATAATTCCCTCTTTTGCAACCCTTGTAGTTTTTTTTGCTGCTTTTACTATTCCTTTTTCCCTTAAGATCAAAATTGCCTTTTCTATATCTCCATTAGCTTCTTGCAAAGCACGCTTAGCATCCATTACTCCTGCACCAGTTTTTTCTCTCAATTCTTTAATCATCTCCAAAGAGACTTCCATTTTAAATACCTCCTTATTCAACTTCCATTTCTTTTTCTTGAAGCTCTACTTCTTTTTCTCGTAGGTCTCTTCCTTCGATAATCGCATCTGCCATTTTTGAAACTATTAATTTTACTGCTCTAATAGCATCATCATTTCCCGGAATTGGATAATCAATTGACTCAGGATCACAATTAGTATCTACTATGGCAACAATTGGTATATTCAGTCTTTTTGCCTCCCTTACTGCAATTTCCTCTCTCTTTGGATCTACAATAAATACTACATCAGGAAGAGTGTCTATTCTCCTTAAACCGTCAAAAAGCTTAACCAATTTTTCTAATTCCCTTTCATATTTTAAAGCTTCTTTTTTTGGTAGTTTTTCTAATTTCCCATTATTTTTCATCTCTTCCAATCGAATCATATACTCAATTCGAGGTTTTATTGTAGAAAAATTAGTCAACATACCACCAAGCCATCTCTGAGTTACATAAAAAGCCCCACATCTTTTTGCTTCTTCCTCGACACTTTGTTGGGCTTGTTTTTTAGTTCCCACAAATAAAAAGGTTTTACCTTCTTTCGCTTGGTCTTTTAGAAATTCATATGCCTCTTCTAATTTTACTAAAGTTTTTTGAAGATCAATAATATGAATACCGTTTCTTTCGGAAAAGATATACTCTTTCATCTTAGGACACCATCTTTTTGTCTGGTGTCCAAAATGCACACCTGCTTCCAATAATTGTTTCATTAGTATATGGGCCATCTGCACCTCCATTAATATTTGGTTTTTTCCACCCCGCTCTTCTTCTCCTCTTAGAACTTTCCTTCAGACAAGAAAGCACCCCTAAGAGAATCTGAGAGGGTGTGTTTTAATTCGAAAAGAAGTATATCATGAAGACTATTTAATTACAAGTACTTTTATGATATACTTTATTTCAAAAGGCTTAAAAGATTTAAAAAATTGAAAATAGAAAAAAATTCTCTTTTTTTAGTACTAATTTGGGAAAAGGATAGAGAAAGTAATATAAAAGAAAACATCCCTATTCTTGCTATTGGGAATGCACGGGAAATTCTTCTCCTTTGCAAAAATCTTCTTACTCCTAAAATAAGTCTTTTAGAATTTTTTAAATATTACAAAAAACTTGCAGAAACCTTCGATTATAATACTGATTTTATGGAGGTTTTAGACTTTTTAAAACTACTTGAAAAAATGAAGATAATTGAGATGTATGAAATTCCTCGAGAAATTTTTATGTAATAAAATTTGCTATTTTATAATTTTTTAGGTATACTATATCTGTAAAAATTAGTAGAAGAATATTATATCATAAAGAAAATAGATTAAAAGTGGGAAATCCCACTTTTTCTTTTTAGTTATGAAGGAACAAATTAGGTTGGAAATTATTAAAAAGGTAAAAGAAATTACCGAACCTATTCTTGAAAAGGAAGGGATAGAGGTTGTGGATATTGAATATCAACGTGAAAGGCAAGGATGGGTTCTAAGATTTTATATCCATAAGCCTGGAGGAGTTTCTGTGGAAGATTGTGCTTTTATTAGTGAAAAAATAGGAAGAGAATTGGATTTCCATGATCCAATACCCCATTCTTATACCTTAGAGGTATCTTCTCCAGGTTTAGATAGACCTTTAACTAAGATTAATGACTTTAAGAGAAATATTGGAGAAAAGGCAATAATATTTCTTAAAGAAGACTATAAAGGAGAAAAAAAATTCCAAGGTAGGATTTTAGGAGTAGAAAAAAATGATGTTATTTTAGAAATTCAAGGAGAAATTATAAATATTAACATTGAAAAAATTCATCATGCCAAGTTGATTGTAGAATTTTAGGGAGGGAAAAAGATGAAATTAGGTGAGGATTTCTGGGTAGTCTTAGAACAGATAATAAAAGAAAAGAAAATAAATAAGGAGACAATAATAGAAGCTCTAAGAAGAGCTCTTCTTTCTGCCTTTAAAAAAGCATATGGAACAAGCAAAGGTGCAAGGGTAGAAATAGATCTTGCTAATCAAGAAATAAAAATTTTTGTAACAAAAAGAGTGGTTGAAAGTGTTAAAGATCCCATTGCTGAGATTTCCTTAGAGGAAAGTAAACTTCTAAATAAAGAGTCTCAACAGGGAGATGAAGTGGAAATTGAAGTAGAACCTCAGGATTTTGGCAGGATTGCTGTTCAAGTAGCAAAACAAGTAATAATCCAGAGTTTGAAAGAGGCAGAAAGAAAAGTTCTTTATGAAAAGTATAAGGCAAAAGAAGGAGAAATAATAAGTGGTTCTGTCTTAAGGGTAGAAAGGGGAACTGTATATATAAGGCTCCCAGATATCGAAGCTAGTTTACCTTATAAAGAACAAATTCCCAGCGAAAACTATTGGATAGGAAGAAGGGTAAGAGCTTATCTATTAGAGGTTCAAAAAACAACAAAGGAACCCCTTATTATTCTCTCCAGAAGTCATCCAGGATTTTTGAAGAGGCTTTTGGAATTGGAAGTTCCTGAAATAAAGGAGGGAATTATAGAAATTATTAATGTTGTAAGAGATCCAGGGGTTAGAGCAAAGGTTGCTGTTTATTCTAATTATCCAGAAATTGATCCAATAGGTGCATGTGTTGGGTATAAAGGGGTAAGAATACAAAATATAATTAATGAATTGAATGGTGAAAAGATAGATTTAATTCATTGGAGTAAAGATCCAGTAGAGTTCATAATGAGAAGTCTCAGTCCAGCAAAACCGATAAAAGTTGAGTTAAAAGAAGATGAAAGGAGAGCATTGGTAATTGTCCCTCCAGATCAGCTTTCCCTTGCTATAGGAAAAGATGGACAGAATGTAAGACTTGCTGTTCGCCTTACATCTTGGAAGATAGATGTAAGAACAGAATCCTCAGAAAAAATAGAAAATAAAGCTATCATTAAAGAATGAGGAGTAGAGGACATATTCCTATTAGAAGTTGTATTGGATGTGGAGAAAAAAAACCTAAAAGAGAAATGATTAGGATTGTTTGCCAAGACGAGAATATTTTTATTGATCCAAAGGGAAAAGCTTCTGGAAGAGGGGCCTATATATGTGTAAGCCTAGATTGTTTAGAAAAAGCCATAAAGAAAAAGGCTTTTTCTCATGCATTAAGATATCACATACCCTCAGAGGTTCTTGAAGATTTAAAAAGGAATTTATGCCAAGAAATATTAAAACGGGGGGAGAAAGATGAAAAAAAGAATTTATGAATTAAGTAGAGAGTTAGGAATAGAAAGTAAAGAACTATTAAAGCTACTTTCAGATTTAGGATTAAATCTGAAATCTGCTTTAAATATAATTGATGAGGAAACAGAAGAGATAATAAAGGATTTATTGAAGAAAGAAGAATCCCATAAATCTCCCCCTAAAATAGAAATAAAAGAGGAGAAAAAAGAAGAGGTAAAACAAGAAAAATTTGAGAAAAAGGAGAAACTTATAACAATTTCCGGAGCAATTACTGTAAGGGAATTTGCTGAACTTTTAGATATTTCTCCCACTAATTTGATATTGAAGCTTATGGAAATGAAAATTATGGCAAATATTAATCAAATTTTAGAACCTGACATTATTAAAAAAGTAGGAGAAAAGTTGGGATATAAAATAGAAGAAATAAAAACTAAAGGAATTTCAAAAAAAAGAGAATTAACTCCTGAAGAATTAGAAAGATTAAAACCTCGTCCTCCTGTTGTTGTAGTAATGGGACATGTGGATCACGGGAAAACAACCCTTTTAGATGCAATAAGACAAACTAATGTTGCTGATAGGGAGTTTGGAGGAATTACTCAACATATAGGAGCATCAGTAGTTGAATATCAATTTAAAAAAATAGTCTTCTTAGATACACCAGGACATGAAGCTTTTACAGCATTAAGAGCACGAGGGGCTCAAGTTACTGATATTGCTATCTTAGTTGTTGCTGCTGACGATGGCGTTATGCCTCAAACTATTGAAGCCATTAACCATGCAAAGGCAGGTAATATTCCCATAATTGTTGCAATAAATAAAATTGATAAGCCTGAGGCCAATCCTGAGAGGGTTAAACAGCAATTGTCAGGGTTTGGTCTAATTCCAGAAGAATGGGGCGGAGAGACCATAATGGTTCCTGTCTCTGCTAAAAGAAAACAAGGAATTGAAAATCTTTTAGAAATGATATTATTAGTTGCAGAAATACAGGAATTAAGAGCAGATTCCAATACAACTCCAAAGGGAGTTATTATTGAAACAAGAATTGACAAAGGAAAAGGTCCAGTTGGGACTGTTATTGTTCAGGAAGGTACCTTAAAGATCGGACAGTATTTTGTGGCAGGTGAAGTGAAAGGGAAAATAAGAACAATGTTTGATGATAAGAATTGCCCCCTCAAGGAAGCCTCTCCATCTCAACCTGTAGAGGTTTCAGGATTTGAAGGACTTCCTCAGGCAGGGGATATATTACAAGTAGTCAGAGATGAGAAGGAAGCAGAAGAAATTTTAGAAGAAAGAAGAAAGAAAAAAGAAACTTCTAATTTTGAGATTATTGGTTTGGGAGAAAAAATTCTTCCTTTAATAATAAAAGCAGATACTCAAGGTTCCTTAGAAGCCATTTTGCAATCTATAGGAAAAATAGATAGTGAAGAAATCACCATCAAAGTAATTCATTCGGGAATTGGAAGTATAACAGAAAGTGATGTAATGCTTGCCTCTGCCTCAAAAGCATTAATTATTGGGTTCAATGTGAGACCAGATAACAAAGCTAATGAAGCTTTAGCTCGAGAAAAAATTCAAGTAAAAACTTACAGAATAATATATGAAGTTATTGATGATTTAGAAAATATTATAAAAGGATTTAAGAAACCAGAAATAAAAGAGGTTATTATTGGATTGGCGGAGGTAAAGGCTATATTTAATATACCAAGGGCTGGTACTGTAGCAGGGGTATACGTAAGAGAAGGAAAGATACAAAGAAATGCAAAGGTAAGACTTCTAAGAGACGGAAGAATTATCTATGATGGAAGAATATCGTCTTTAAAAAGATTCAAAGAAGATGTTACTGAGGTCTTAACAAATTTTGAATGTGGTGTAGGGTTAGAAAATTTTGGAGATATAAAACCAGGAGATCAATTAGAGGTTTACATTTTACAAACTCAATAAAATTATGATCATAGGAGTCTGTAAAATAGTTTTATCAATTCCTGAAAGTTTTTCATTAAAGGATAAGAGAAGGATAAAAAGAAGTATAGTAGAGAAGGTAAGAAATAAGTTTAACGTATCTATTTCAGAGATCGAAGCTCAAGACAGCTTAAATGAATTAGTCCTTGGAATAAGCTATGTTTCTACAGATCCTAATCAAATATATAGAGTATTTTCTGACGTAATAAAATTAGTGGAAAAGGAAAAAGACAGTTTTATAGTAGACTACGAGATAAATATTTTATAAAATAGTAAAGGAGATGAAAATTTTGAGACAAAGACAAGAAAGGTTAAGGGAACTATTAAAAATTGAAATTAGTGAAATTCTCCTAAAAAGAGTTAAAGATCCAAGGATATCTTCCTTAGTATCCATTACAGAAATTAAATTAAGCAAAGATTTAAGATATGCTCATGTATTTGTAAGTATATTTGGTGATGAAAAAACAAAAAGAGAAACATTAACAGGTTTAGAGAGTGCTAAGGGTTTTATAAAAAGCGAAATAGGGAAAGATTTGAGAATAAGATTTATACCAGAGATTATTTTTGAGCTTGATGATTCTTTGGAAAGAGGAGATAGAATCTTAAAAATCATAAAAAATCTAGAATTAAATGAAAAAGACTAAAACTTTAAAAAGTATTTGGGAAATTATTAATAAAAAAGATAATTTTCTACTTATAACCCATAAAAATCCTGACGGAGATGCAATAGGATCTATTTTAGGTTTTTATTACTACTTGAAAGAAAAAGGAAAGAATGTATATTTATACCTTCCTGATGGTATTCCTTTTATCTACCAATTCTTAGTTTTTGAGGAACTTCAAGTATTTAGTGGATCTCAAAATATAAATTTTAATGTGGCTATTTTTCTTGATTGTGGGGATGTAGAAAGAATAGGAGAGAAAAATAGCTTCCTAAAAAATATCCCTTTAATAATTAATATTGATCATCATCCAACAAATACTTTTTTTGGTAATTTAAATCTTGTAAATCCAAAGGCTTCCTCAACTACAGAAATATTAGCTAACTTTTTTTTTAGATATAAGGAAAATATAACCCAAAAAGTTTCCCAATGTCTCCTTACGGGTTTAATAACGGATACTGGCAGTTTTAAATTTAGTAATACCAATACAAATTCCCTTAGAACTGCAATAAAGCTTACTGAAAAAGGTGGAGATATTTCGTATATTTCTCAACAAGTATATGATAGAAAAATTCTTTCTTCTTTATATCTTTTAGGAAAAGCTCTTCTCAGACTAAAATTAAAGGATAAAGTTGCCTTCAGCTTTATAACTATAGAAGACATGGAAGAAACAAATTCTAAACTTGAAGATACAGAGGGAATTATAGATACATTAAGAACCCTAAAAGATGCTAAAGTAGTTATATTTTTATATCCCATATCTTCATTTAAAACTAAAATAAGTTTAAGATCAAAATCTCCATATATTGATGTGGGATTATTTGCAAGGAAATTTGGTGGTGGAGGACATAAAGAAGCAGCAGGATTTGAGAAGGAAGGAGAACCTCAAAATTTAGTTTTGAATGTTGTTGAAGATTTATTGGGATTTATAGTGGAATATGAATCACTTCTTATTGATAAATAAACCGCCAGGTATTACATCTTTTTCGGTAGTTAAAAAAGTAAGGGAAATAACAGGAATTGATAAAGTGGGACATATGGGAACCTTAGATCCTCGGGCATGTGGTCTATTAATTGTAGGATTAGATAAAGCAGTGAGATTAGAAGAATATATATTAAACTTGAAAAAAACATATATAGCAGAAATAATCTTTGGACTAAGTAGTGAAACTTATGATAGAGAAGCCCAAAATTTCATATATAATCCTAAGTATATAAATAAAGAAGATTTAGAAAAAGTTATTAATTCTCTTGTTGGAGAAAGAGAACAAACTCCTCCATATTTCTCTGCTTTACATATTAAAGGAAAAAGAGCCTATGAGTTGGCAAGAAAGGGAGAAAAAATAACTCTTCCTAAAAGAAAAATAACAATATATAATGCCAATTTAAAATATTTTGAAAAAAGTATATTTCCAAGAGCAATTATAGAATTTACTGTTTCTTCAGGAACATATATAAGAAGTCTAATTAAAGATATAGGAGAAATTCTTAATATTCCTACAATAACTTCCTTTCTATTAAGAACACAAATTGGAAAGTTTCATGTAAATGATGCTCTCTTGTTTAAAGATTTAGAAAAAAAGTGGAAAAGAAAGCTTATTTCGGCATTAGATGTATTAGATTTCCCTTTGTTTATGATTTCTAAAGAAAACACAAAAAGAATAAAAAATGGAAATCCTATAAAAATTAAAGAAATCAATAATTTTTATCCATGTTCTAATCCCATTATTCTAGTTGATGAAAATAAAGAACTCTTGGCAATCGCGTATCATAATGGTGATATTATTAAGCCAAAAAAGGTATTTAGTTAAAAATGTTAGAAAATTATATTTCGAAAATAAAACTTAATAATTTAGAAGAAAAAAAAGAGTATGCAATTACTATTGGAGTATTTGATGGAGTCCATAAAGGACATCAACTGCTATTAAAGGAATTGAGAAATATTGCCTTCGAAAATAATTTAAATTCCATCGTTTTTTCCTTTGATGACAACTTTTCTAAAAATACTAAGAAACTATCAGAGTTTCTTCTTACTAATAAAGAAAAAGAAGAATTTTTAAGTCTTCTTGGTATAGATTATTTATTTTTAATAAAATTTTCTCCAGAGGTAAGTCGTCTAAGTCCCGAAGAATTTATAATGGAAGTTTTAAATATTATTCCTTTTAAATATATCTTAATAGGAGAGAATTTTAGATTTGGATATCAAAGAAGTGGAGATGTAAATACTTTAAAGAATCTAGGCTCTCTTTACAATTTTGATGTAATATTTTTTCCCCTACTTTTAGAGAACAATGAAATACTATCAAGCACTTTAATAAGGAAATTCCTAAAAGAGGGAAAGTTAGAAAAGGTCAAGGAACAGCTTGGATACAACTATTTTCTTAAAGGAAAGATTATTGAAGGAGAAAAAATAGGTAGAAAAATTGGATTTCCTACTGCAAATATCAAAATTTATGGAAAGAAACTCCTACCCTCTAATGGAATATATAAGGGTAAAATAATTATTGAAGATAAATTCTACACTTCTGCAATATATATAGGAACCAAACCCACTTTTAATTATAAACATAAGACTTTAGAAGTCCACATTTTGGACCATAATGAAGAGTTAGTTGGAAAAGAAGTAGAGATAATATTTGAAGAATTTATAAGGGAAGAAAAAAAATTTCCCAACATAGAGGCATTAAGATTACAAATCTCAAAGGATATAGAATACATAAAAGGGAAAAAAGAGGAGAATCTTTATATCATAACAATTGATGGCCCTGCAGGTTCAGGAAAAACTACTATTGCAAGGCTTCTAGCAAAATCTTTGAATTTTAATTATTTAGATAGTGGTGCCCTCTACAGATCAGTAGGATGGCTTGCAAGAGAGAAAAACCTAACTTCTGAGGATGAGATTCTTGAAATAATAAAGGAAAAACCCTTTAGGTGGACCTGGGATGGAGAAAATTGTAAAATATTTTATAATGAAAAAGATCTCTCAAATGTTATAAGAACCGATGAGATAGGTAATGAAGCATCAAAGGTTGGGAGTATTCCTAAGATTAGAGAAATTTTAACCCTATGGCAAAGAGAATACTTAAAAAAAATAAAAAAAGGATTAGTAATAGAAGGAAGAGATAGTGGAACGGTGGTTTTTCCTTCGGCTACTTTAAAACTTTATATTACTGCAAATCTAAAAACAAGAGCTGAAAGAAGAGCAAAAGAATTAGGAGAAAATCTTGAAAAGATAATAAAATCAATTAAA
The DNA here is from genome assembly GCA_964612975.1 of uncultured Dictyoglomota bacterium. GTDB lineage: Bacteria > Dictyoglomota > Dictyoglomia > Dictyoglomales > Dictyoglomaceae > NZ13-RE01. The sequence continues at coordinate 381,405 of CAZTGC010000001.1, forward strand.
GAAAGAGATCAAAGAGATAGTGAAAGAATTTATTCTCCCTTAAAAATTCCAAAGGATGCCTTTTTAATTGATACTTCAAATTTATCTCCAAAAGAAGCTCTTTTAAAAATAATCTCATTATTTCTTAAAGCAAAATGATAATTTTTTACTATAAAGAAATAAATTCAACAATGGATATTGCCCATAGCTTAGCAGAAAGAAAAGTACCAGAAGGAAGTATTGTCTTAGCAGATATACAAAGAGAAGGAAGGGGAAGAAAAGGGAGAAAATGGTTTTCTCCAGAGGGTGGACTATGGTTTACTTTAATATTATATCCTAAATTTAAAAAAGAGGATCTAAATTTTTTACCGATCCTTATAGGTGTCAGTGTTATTCAAGGTTTAGAGCCATTTTTATCAGTTTCCATAAATCTTAAATGGCCCAATGACTTAGAATTAGATGGAAAAAAGATTGGTGGAATCCTTATGGAGAGTAGATGGGACAATTATATCTTAAGATATGTAAATATAGGAATTGGTATAAATCTCATAATTCCCCCAAAAATTTTTGAAAATAAGGATTTTAATGCTACGTCTCTTTTACCCTATCTTAAAGAAAAGAATAAGTTTATTATTTTAGAAGCTCTGTATAAGAAAATTATAGAAAATTATAAAAACTTTCCAGACAATAAAGAAATCATCTATAATTATTATCTCCAAAAGTTTCCATATATTGGAAGAGAAGTATTTTTATCTTCGGAATCTTTACAAAAAACAGTAAAAATTGTAAATATTTTAAGAGATGGATCTTTATTAGTAGAAGAAAATGGAAAAATTAAAAACTATAGTTGGGGTGTTATAAGTGTTAGATCTTAACAAAATAAAAGGTTTTCTTATTGATCTTGATGGATGTATTTATAGAGGAAATAACCTTTTACCTTCAGCAAAGGAATTTATAGATTTTCTTCACGAAAATTCAATTAAAATCTTATTTGTCACAAATAATTCTACTAAACTGCCTCTAAATTATTCCCAAAAATTAAAGAATATGGGTATTAATGTATATGAAGATGAGTTTTTAACCTCAGGAATAGCTACTAGTATATATTTAAAAAGATGGAAAGATAAAGGAAAAGCCTATGTTATAGGAGAAGAAGCATTAAAGGAAGCTATAATAAAAGTTAATTGGGAAATATCCGATGAAAATGTAGATGCAGTAATTGTAGGATTAGATAAAAATTTTACCTTCGATAAACTTAAAAAAGCAAGTTTTTTAATAAGGAATGGTGCAAAATTTATTGCTACAAATCCTGATAAGACTTTCCCCCAGGAAAATACCATTGAGCCTGGTGCTGGTTCCTTAGTTTCTGCAATAAGTTCTGCATCCCAGAAGAGGCCAATTGTTATAGGAAAACCCTCACCTTATATAGGAAAAATTGCTTTGTCAAGATTAGGACTTAGTAATAACGAAATAGTTATTTTAGGCGATCGCATAGATACTGATATACTATTTGCTAAAAGAATGAAGTCCTTATCCTTTTTAGTTCTAACAGGTATATCCTCAGAGGATGATCTAAGAAAAAGTAAAATAAAACCTGATTATGTTTTTAAAAATCTTTCAGAAGTTATAGAATTTTTAAAGAAGAAGTTTAAGTAGGTAAATAACAGAAATTATTAAAAAAATGTCAATAAAAATGTTAATTATAGAGGTAAAGAATGAAATTTTAATAAAGTATCTATCTATTATAATTTTTATTAAAAATATTAAACAGAAGAAAAAATAAATATATTTTATTTCAAACCATAATAAGAAAAAAATTAAGCTCTTAAAAATTCCCCCTATATACTTTTCAAGAGGAGATATTCCATTTGTTACGAAATCCTTCCTTAAGTTTAATCCTTTTCCTATATAAAAAGCTAAGATTGTCCCTGCAAAAACAGATATTATATATCCTATAGATAGCAAAATATAGTAATCACTGTTATAGAATCTTGCCCAAAAAGGTCCCAAATTAGGTTCTTCCCAAAATATAGGATATTTACTATATGGAAAAAGAAATACAAAAATAAGAGAGAGAAAATGTATTAGTTGATCCAAAAGAAAATACCATACATTATCCTGTTCTCGAGATACGTTGGACACCTTAACTCTGGCCCAATCAATATATATGTGAAAGATCCATACGAAAAGAATATAAAAAATTGAAGATACATATTTTAAGTAGGGAAGGGATAAAAATAAAGCAAAAATTAAAAAAATAGAGGCATGAAGAACAACTCCTAATAAAGACTTTTTCTTTAACTTAAAAACTAAATTTGTTTGCAAAGGAAAATCTGCTAATAAATGTGCCAACCACAATCTTAGGAGCCAGAACATAATATTCCCTTCTTCCAAAGGGATAGTAAGGCAGAAACTACTGTAGGATCAAATTGTTTTCCCTTCTGATTTTCAATTTCTTTTATAGCAAACTCCATACTTAATCCCTTTCTATAGGGTCGATCAGAGGTCATTGCATCCAATGCATCTGCCACAGCTATTATTCTTCCCAATATAGATATCTTTTCTCCATATAATTTATTGGGATACCCGACACCATCAAATTTTTCATGATGTTCCTCAACTCCAGGAATAATATCTCCTAAGGAGGAAAGAGGCTCTAAGATCTTCCTTCCTACTAAGGGATGTTTTTCAATTTCTTTCTTTTCCTCTTCAGTTAACTTCTCTTTTTTTCTTAATATAGATTCATCTATTCCAATTTTTCCTATATCATGAAGAAGTGCAGACAACCTAACCTTTTCAATAAATTTCCCATCATATCCCATTTCCTTTGCAATCATCTCTGAATATTGGGCAACTCTTCTTGAATGTCCATGGGTATAAGGATCCTTAGCGTCAATAGCAGATGCTAGGGACTTCACTGTATCAAAGAATAAGTCTTTTAAATCTTGATATAATTGGGCATTTTCAATAGCTATAGCAGCCTCATTTGCTATAGCCTGTAATAAATTTAAATCATTCTCATCAAAATAATCATTTCCAGTTTTATTAATAACCTCGATAACACCAATAGTCTTTTCCTTAGTTTTTAATGGAACGCATAATATAGATTTTGTCTTAAAAGAAGTAACAGAATCATATTTCTTGGCAAATCTTAAATCCTTTTCTACATCATTAACAATGAGAGATTCTCCGGTCATAGCTACCCATCCCGCAATACCTTCCCCTAAGGGAATTCTAAATTTCTTTATGATATCTTCCTTTTCCCCCAAGGCTACTTCGAAGGTAAGCTCATTATTCTTTTCATCTAAAAGCATTAAAGAACTTGCTTCTGCTTCTAAGGTCTCCTTAGATAATGCCATAATAAGATTCAATAAGTCTTTTAATCTGAGGATTGAATTTATTTGAATTCCTATTTCCTGAAGTATGTTTAACTCTTTAACCCTTTTCTCAAGATTAATAATCCTATTTATAAGGGAAATGTATTGTTCTAATAAAAACCTGATAATTTCTTGATTGTATCTTTCACAATAACTTAAAAATATTTCTAAGAGATTATCCCCTAATTTATATATAAATTTTTCACCTTTCCTTTCACCTTTTTCAAAGATAACTTCCCCTTTGTAATCTCTCAAAAATACTCCGTAGGAACATATATACTCCTGTTTAAAAAAAGCATCTAAAATTTCTGACAATAACTTAAGCTCTTCCATCCTTTTCACCAATAACTTTATAAATATGCACCGGTTCTTCTTTTCCCTTTACTTTAACAAGGCCTAAATCTTCAAACTCAAAAATGTCCTTTGTAAAATTAAAGGTATTTTCACAAACTAAAATTTCTCCACCCTTTGCAAGACTTTCTAATCTCTGAGCTAAATTTACAGTGGATCCTATAGCAGTAAATTCCATTCTTTGTTTTGACCCAATAGTCCCAGCCACAGCCTCGCCTGTAGTTATACCAATACCTACATTAAAGGGAGGATATCCCCTTTTTTTCCAACCCTCCCTCAGGTTTTTTAATATATTTTGTATTTCTAAGGCAGTTTTAATAGCTCTTATAGGAGTATCTTCATAATATATAGGTGTTCCAAAAAGAGCCATGATAGCGTCTCCTAAAAATTTGTCTACTGTCCCCCCATGTTTAAATATTATCTCCGTAGCATAAGTAAAATATTCGTTCAAAATTTTTGTTATCTCTTCAGGAAGCAAAATATCAGAATAATGGGTAAAATTTCTAATATCTGCAAACATAATACTTATCCACTGTCTTTTTGTCTTCAATAGTTGATATTCTATGTTTGAAAGAATAATATCTACTACTGATGGAGGAACAAATCTTTGAAATACATTTTTAATTTCTTTCTTTTCCCTCTCTTCCCTTATAAAATTGTAAAGAAGGACAAAAAAATAACAAATAATTAAGGCAAAAATAGGTGTAGTAATGGGTAAAAGAAGTCTAAATTTAACAAAAATTGTTATACTTAGAATTACATAACTTATTAATAAAAAGACTATCATTATAAGATTTTTAAAACCTGATACCTTCTTAAAGGGAAGTGCTGGTATTAAAGTAAATAAAAAACTTAAAATAAATAATAGGGGAAAGCTGTCAAAAAGAGGATATATGTAGTCTTTCGACAAAAGAGTGGCTATACTATTTGCATGAATTTCAACTCCTGGCATCTTACCCAATCTTAAATTGGAACCAAATCTTAAATAATTATAAAAGGGAGTAAAATGAGTATCATGAAAAGCTTCCGTAGTAGCTCCAACTAATACAATTTTATCCTTTAAAAGCTTTGGATCTATCCTTCCCTTTAATACTTCACTATAAGAAAATGTAGGAAATTTTAATATTCCTCCCTTGTAATTTATATAAACAAACTTGTTTTTATATAAAGGAATTTTATTTTCTTTTAAATATGAAATAGGATCAATGGAAAGATAGGAGCAAAGAACTAATAGAGGAAAAGAAAACCAATTTTTTTCAAAAATTTTTGATGTAAGGCTAAATCTTCTTATAAAACCATCCTCATCATATACTGGATTTACTAAGCCCACTTCTGACTTTAATGCGAACAATTCAATAGGTTCTATAATTCTCCTTATAGTTCCATACCTTGGATCATTAAAGGAAACAAAAAAACTTGCTAATATTATATCTTTATCTAAAATCATAGAAAAAGCTAAATCTTCCTTCTTTTCTCCATAGGTATCAAAATATATATCAAAAGCTATTGTCTTAACACCATATTTTCTTAGCTTTTCAACAAGCTTAATATGCAATGTCCGAGACCATGGCCAATTACCAAATTCCTCTATGGAATTGTCATCTATAGCGATAATTACTATGGGTTCTTTAACAGGAATTTCCCCTCGGATTTCAAATCTCCAATCCAAAGTTTTAAACTCTAAAATACGAAACCAAGGAATTTGATTTAAAAGGAAAACGAGGACAAGAGTTGTGAGAAGTATTAAAACTCTTGTCCTCACATCTATAGATTTTTCTTTTAGAAGTTCATTTAATTTTTTCTTCAATTTAGAAATAAATCTTTGTATCTACAGTATAATAATCTATGGCATTACCTTGAGAATCAAAGGTTCTTAATACTTTTATTATCATATCCACATTTTGGGCTATAGGATATTGAACCTGTCCATACATCTTAGTGTTTTCAGTTATAAGGCTAAAGGGTCCAAGGGGAATATTCTTCTGCTCATAAATTATCAATCCATTTATTCTTGGACCAATTCTTACAGCCAATTCTCCATGAAGAGAAGGAAGAAGATCTTGATATGCTTCATATAAGATTAAAAACTCTGCAATATTCATTATTCTTGAATTAATACCAGCAAGAATTCCATTAATCCTCTTTGTAGAAGGAGTTATTCCTGGTAAATTATCTTTTGCTTTATTTTTTTCATAAAAGGCGTCAAAATATCCTAAGGTAAAGTTATCGGAAATGCTTCTCAACTGAATCTCAGCATTAATAAACCCTAAGAATTTTGCCTGAACTCCTGCTATAATACCATTTTCTGAAGCAACCTTAGGCTCTTGGGAGAGATTTACTCCATCATGGATGATCCTTTGTGCAAGGGAAGCATAGGCTACAATATCCTTTGTTATAAAATATCCAGCATCTACTCCCAAAATAAGTTGTTGCTTCGTATAGGTTGCATCTAAGTCTGCCATAGCATTAATGCCTAACTCTAATTTTGAAATAGGACGATAAAAAACTCTCATTCCATAAGTAGTTATTGGATTTTCTGATAATTCAGACATTATCCCCCTATTGGGATCCCATATTAATCTTAATTTATATGGAGAAGAAATAAGAAGATTCAATCCAAATTTTTGAGGTTTTTCTAATCTTATTAGAAAGCTATCCATCTGATTTGTAGAATATCTATTAGCAATTAATCCGTATCCTAAATTATAATTATCCACTACACCATATCTTAATCCAAAGGATGGAAGATTTACTTCTCCATATCTAAATCCTATTTCAAAAAATGTAGTACCTTGTCCGTTTGTAAGAAGAGATAGCTCCAAACCAAGTTTTACTACGTTAAAATTCAACTCTGGTGTAAAGGCAAATTTTATAAACATTTCTCCATCTCTACTTTCAACCCCATATCCTGCTTCATTCTTTAAAAGTTGCGTCTTTGTCTCAGGTTTCATTTTCTCCATTTCCTCAGGAGTAACCTTTTTTGCTTCTTTTAATTCTTCTTTAATGGCCTCTTCCACTTTCTCTATTTCTTTTTCCAATTCCCTTATGTATTCTTGAATATTAAAGGGTCTTTCTACCCCGAAAGTTTCATCAGGATTTACAATAACTTGAATACCCTCTCCTATGCTCTTTTCTATACCTCCAGCTATAAGGGATACTATTCCACTTAAAGTATTCACAGTAGTAAGTCCATCCTCACTAACATTTATTACCCACGAGGTTCCCCTAACACCAGCAACTGCAGTGGGGGTCTGAACCTCAACTCTTTCCCCTGGTTTTATTATTCTTTCCACAGTTGCCCAGAGTTTTCCAAGCCAAAGTTTGAATATGGATTTTTCTTTATCTTCTTCTTTAGAAAGTTCCACAATATCCAATTGAGTATTTGCAGAAAGTCTTAACGTAGATTTGTCAGAAAAAGTTATTATTGCATAAGAGTTATCTTGAACCCAAACCCTATCTCCTGAAAATAATGCCATATTTAGTTTTGCAGAAGCAAATATTTCACTTCCTGCCCTTTTAACAAAAACCTTACCCCTTAGAGAAGTTAGTGTAGCGGATCTTCTTTCTTGAGTTTGTGCCCAGGAAATATTTAGGATAAAAAGAAATAAGAGGAAAAAAACTAAATATCTTTTCATTTTTTCACCTCTTCAATAATTTTATTTCCACTTCCTAACTATAAATTATAACAGTTTTTTCTAAAATAAAAGTGATTTATATCACATTTCTTGATTCTTTTTAAAAAGATAGTATAAACCCTTCAAAGTAAGATAAGGATCAATTTTTTTTATATGCTTTGTACAGGGAACTATTCTTTTTGCCCATCCTCCCGTTGCCACAATGACAGGCTTTATTTTTAACTCCTTTATTTGTTTTTCGATAATTCCATCTATTAATCCTGCAAAGCCATAAACAATACCTGCTTGCATAGCATTTATAGTGTTTTTTCCAATGGAACTTTTAGGAGGAACTATGTCTACCTGAGGAAGTTTTGCAGTTTTTTCAAAAAGGGCATAAGCAGAGGTTCCAACTCCAGGAGCAATAGCAACACCTAAAAATTTTTTATTATTTATAACTGAAAAGGTAGTCGCAGTTCCAAAATCTACTGCAATTCCACAATTTCCATATTCCTCATCTATTGCTACTACGTTACATATAAGATCTGCGCCTACTTCTTTTGGATTCTCAGTATCTATACTTATACCTGTTCTAATTCCTGACTCTACAATAAAAGGTTTTAAGTTAAAAAGAAAATTTATTGCATCCTCAAAAACTGAAGTTAAGGAGGGGACCACCGATGCAAGGGCGATCCCCTCAATCTGAGAAATTTTAGTTTTATTCTTTTCTAAAACCCAATTTAGTTTCATAGCATACTCATAACTTGTAGAAGTTTTATCTGTAGAAAAATCCAAATGCTTTAAAATTTCTCCATCTTTAAACAAAGCAAGATCTATATTGGAATTACCAATGTCTATAGCTAAAATCAGAACTTATCCCCCCTTCCCAAATATCTTCTTAATGTTATTGCAGTAGGGACACAGATAATAACTGCTAAAATAGCTTCAGGCAGTCCATGAAGAACTCCCACAGAAATTGCAGTTTCTATAGGAAAAATTTTAAATATTACTGCCAGCCCTAGAGTCCCTACAGTGTTTGTCATGCTTCCTAAAAAGGAAGCTATAGATAAAGAAAGAATTTCAGGATTTCTGTCTTTGAGAAATGAAAATAAAGAAAGTGCTAAGATATAACTTATTCCAGCCCACCAATAGGTAATATTATGAAAATATTTTGCCCCTAACCAAAGGATAAGAATAAAAATAAGAAGAGAGAAGATTAAAGTACTATAGAACTTTACGCGTATACTTTTTCCCAAAAGTTTATATAGGAGGTAAAAAACTATTCCTGATACTATCCCTATAAAGGGTCTTGCAGGAATTAAAACCCAAAAAGGAGCAATATGACTAAAGAAAAATACAGTAATTATCCCAAATAATAGCCCAATTATTGCTCCAAACAAAGGGCCAAGAACTAATCCTCCAATGATTGTAGGAATATGCATAATTGTTGCTGCTCCAGCGGGAGTGGGTAATGGAATAAAACCCCATTGAGTAAATCCAAGAAGTAAAGTAATAGCAGTAACTACACCTGCAAGGGATAAAGTTTTAGGATCTTTTAAATTAATCATTCTAAACCTCCTTTCCAGCTCTCCCTTAGGAGATGCCGTTTTTATTTTTAAATTATTCAAAAATTAAATTGGTCTCGCCATAGAAGCCCTATATGCGAGCCAACTATTTTGATATTATATTATATAAGTTGAATTTTATGAAGAGAAAAATGAAAAAGCTTCGTAGATATAGTTTCAATGCCTTTTTAGGAGCTCTTGGGATACAAGAATTTTATAAAGATTTAGCTAATAATATATATCATATTTTCGAGAAAGAAAAAAGCCTCCTTTTTACTATGCTTCTATCCAAGCCTTAGTTAATATCTTCTTACTAATTTCATCGATTGAACAAAATTACATTGACAACTTAGATCCTTAAGATTTATAATTTAATTGGAAAACTCTTCTATAGGAGGCGATGACCATGGGGTCAAAGATTCTCCTTAAAATTTTAGTCTCTCTTCTCCTCTTTCTCATGATTTTAACTAATATAGTCCCATCTCAAGCTCTTCCAGCAGGAATTCCTAGAAGGGAAACACTAATTGTAGATAGTATACATGGAAGGCTGCCAGCACCGACTCAAACTAATCCATGGCGTCCAGGAGACATGATAGGATCAGGAGTCCATAATTTGGTGGTAGATACACTGTGGTATATAGATCATGGAACAGGCCAATTTATAAATACTTTAGCCTCTGCTCTTCCTACTTACACCAAAGATTTTAAGAGTTTGACTATTTCTCTGAGAAAAGGAATATATTGGAATGACGGAAAGGAATTTACTGCAGATGATGTAGTTTTTACATTAAAATATTTAGCAGATCGTCCAGGTTTACATTGGTCTGCAGAATGTAAAGAATGGATAAAAGAAGTAAAAAAAGTAGATAAATATAAGGTACAAATAATATTAAACAAACCTAACCCAAGATTTCATTTTCTTCTGACTTGTGACATTTGGTGGGGATTATATATAATGCCTAAACATGTCTTTGAAAAAGTAGAAGATCCCCTAAAGTTTGACTTTTTTCCACCAGTAGGAACAGGACCTTATAAATATAAGAGCCACGATCCTGAAGGGTATTGGGTGTTATTTGAAAGAAGAGAAGATTGGCAAAGATCCCCAGTTGGAATTATAAGAGGAAGACCTGCTCCAAGATATATATTATTTGTCCATTATGGACCTGAAGAGAAAAGAATTGCAGCTCAAATAAGACATGAATTAGATTGGATCTTTGACACAACTACCGAAGGCTGGTATACCTTAATGAAGGGCAGTCCCACCTCAAGAAGTTGGTTTAAAGACTTTCCATGGGCATTCTTCCACGATCCTACAGCAAGAGGAATATACTTCAATAATGCAAAATCTCCATATGATAAAAGAGAAGTAAGATGGGCACTAACCTTAGCTATAAATATGTATGATGTTATGATTACTGCATATGATGCCATACAAATTCTAATGGCAACCCATGGTGGACCAGGAGTTGCTCATTTTAACCTTTATCATAAAGGAATGTTAGATTGGTTAAAAGAATTCTCGTTCCCAGATGGATATAAACCCTTTGACGCAACTTTACCATATAAGTTAGCAGATTATGCTAGAGGTAAAGGTTTTAAAGTGACAAAAGAACCTATAGATATCTGGGGTGTAGGTTGGTGGAAATATGATCCTGATAAAGCAACTAAAATGCTAACAGGTCTCGGATTTAGAAAAGTTGCTGGTAAATGGTATCTTCCTGATGGAAAACCATGGGTTATAACTATAAAAACACCAACATATGAAATAGATGCAACAAGACTTGGTTTTGCAGTTGCTGATCAATGGAGAGAATTTGGCATTGACGTAAAAGTTGAAACCCTTGAAGCAGGACCATTCTGGAGCGATTATAATATTGGGAATTTTGAGGTAGGAACCTATTGGGGCGCTGGCCAAGCAGGGATTATGGAAGACTTATGGCATACCCATAGATGGTGGCATAAAGAAAATGTACAACCTGTTGGTGAGGTTGCGCTTTCGAACCAAGTAAGATTTAAGAATGATAAAATTTCAGAATTACTGGATAAACTTGGTGGAATGAGTCCAAGAGAGAAGAGAGCTATAGATATCGCAAAAGAAGTCTTAAAGGAACTTATAAGAGAAATGCCTATTATACCTGCGGTAGATTGTAAAAAATTCTCACCCTATGATACTTACTATTGGACAAATTTCCCAAGTGGAGATAATCCTTACTGGTCTTGCTTATTCTGGTGTGGAGGATTTAAATGGATAACTCCACGATTAAAATCAACTGGAAAGTAAGAAACTGAAAGGTCAAAATAGAATAACTTTAAGGAAGCCTAAGGATTTTTCCTTGGGCTTCCTTTTAATAGGGAGGGAAAGAAAATAGTGAAGGGATTATTGAAGTATTTCATGAAGCAAGTCTTTTTCTTTATTTTTACAATTTTTATTGGAACTGCAATAATTTTTCTGCTTAGTAGGTTATCTCCTGTAAATCCAATAGATATTATATTAAGTAGATTAATCGCCATAGGAGCAAGAATTTCTTCAGAGGAACATGAACAAATAAAAGCAACCTTTATGAGATTATATGGATTAGATAAGCCAATTTTTGAGCAATATATACTTTTTATTCAAGGTTTTATAAAAGGAGATTTAGGACCTTCATTCAGCTTTTTCCCTAAAAAGGTTATAGACTTGATAAGAGAATCTATACCTTGGACTATTGGGTTATTAGCTACAGCTACTATAATATCTTGGATTATTGGAAACTTATTAGGAGCGATAGCTGGATATTTTAGCGATAGAAGGTGGGCTAAAATTATGGAGAATATATTTTTGACAATGTATCCTATGCCCTATGTAATACTTGCCTTAGTAATTGCCCTTCTTTTCATATATTTAATCCCATTATTTCCTTATATGGGTGGAACTCCAATGGGAGTAGAAAGAAATTTCTCTTTAAAATTCATTTTAGGAGTTATAAAACATGCTTTTCTCCCTGCCATATCAGTAATTATAGCCTCTTTAAGTGGTTGGTTTCTCTCTATGAGAGCCTTAACCTTAAATACTAAAACAGAATTATATGTTGATTATGCAGAATTAAGAGGAATCCCTAAAAAAAAGATAATGAGAAGTTATATTTTCAAAAATTCACTTCTTCCTCAAATTACAGCTTTAGCTTTAAATTTGGGATTTATTTTCAATGGTTCCATGATTACTGAGAATATTTTTGCCTATCCGGGTTTAGGATATTTAATGTACTATGCTATCGCTAATGGAGATTATAATTTGATGGTAGGAATAGCTACCTTTGCAATAATTAGTATTTGTTTGGGGATTTTTATTGTTGAAATGAGTCTTCCTCTTATAGATCCAAGGATAAAATATGAGGAGTAAGAAAATGAAAAGATTAATTAAATTTTTAAGTTTTCTTAAAGCTTTCAAGCTTTTTACCTTTGGAATTAGTATTCTTTTGATATTTCTAATTTTAGGTTTTATTGTATCTCCATTAGCCCCAATGGATCCTCGAAGATGGGGAAGAGTTCCAAAGGACCTTCCTCCATCCTTAAAATATCCCTTTGGAACCACAACTTTAGGTCAGGATTTATTTTGGTTAATCACTCGAGCTATTAAAAATTCTCTCATCTTAGGTTTTATTACTGCTTCTATCTCTGTAACAATAGCCATGATAATTGGCTTTTTATCGGGACATTTCTCTAATACACCTTTAGGAAATATTATAAACTTAATAAATGACAGTTTTTCTGTAATTCCTGGACTTCCTGTGCTCTTGGTATTTTCTTTCACATTTAGAGAGAGATTAAGTATTATTCTTATTGGTCTAATTCTTTGTATATTTGGATGGGCTTGGCCAGCAAAACAATTAAGATCAATAGTTTTAGATTTAAGGGAAAGAACTTATATCTACACAGCCCTTTCTTCAGGTTTAAGTATACCTAAGATCTTTATTAGAGAGTATTTCCCTTACATATTGCCTTGGATTATGATGCAATTCTTAGGTTTAATGAATTGGTCTATTGGTATGGAAACTACTCTTGGAACTTTTGGGCTATCCACAATGGAAGAAGCTACTATAGGTTCTACAATTTTTTGGGTCTTACAATACCAAGCATTATTAAGAGGAATCTGGTGGTGGTTTACTATTCCTATCATTGTAGTTGCTCTATTAATCTTATCTATATATTTTATATCCATAAGTCTTGGAGAATATCTGAATCCTCAATTAAGGATTAAGCGTTTTCAGAGGTGAAAAATGGAGGAACTAATAAAAACTGAAAACCTAAAGGCCTATTACAAAATAGGAGAAAACTTGTTTGTACATGCAGTAGATAAAATTTCCTTTTCTATACGAAAAGATGAAATTATAGGCATCGCAGGAGAATCTGGATGCGGGAAATCTACTCTATTAAAGGCTCTTATAAGAGACTTGAAGCCTCCTTTAAGTATTATTGATGGCAAAGTATCCTATTTTTTAAATAATGAAAAAGTAGACATCTATTCTCTTTCTGAAAATGAATTTTTTAAACTTAAATGGAAATTCTTCTCATTTATACCTCAGAGTGTTATGGGGTCCCTAAATCCTACCAGTAAAATAAAAAAAATATTTGAAGAAACAATAAAAGCCCATAATAACATTTCAAAAGAAGAAGCACAAAACATGATAGAAAAAGTATTTGAAGATATGGGGCTTTCCAAGGAAATATTAAAATTTTATCCCCATCAACTTTCAGGTGGAATGAGGCAAAGAGTCGTTATTGCTTTAGCTATTATCGCAAAACCTAAGATAATTTTCTGTGATGAACCTACAACAGGATTAGATTTGGTAACCCAAAAGGGAATATTACAATCTCTTCAGGATTTACAAAAGGATCTAAAAAACACTTTGGTCTTTGTAAGTCATGATATAGGAATTCATGCTCAATTAACCAATAGAATTGCAATAATGTATGGAGGTAGAATTGTTGAGTTTGCTCCTACCGAATCCATTTTTGAAAAACCATACCACTTTTATACAAAAGCCTTAATTAATTCTTTACCTTTAATTGGAGATGCATCTTATAAAGCTGGAATATCTGGATCTCCTCCATCTTTAATTAATCCTATAATAGGATGTAGATTTGTCTCTCGTTGTCCTGAAGGAAAGGAAGAATGCACAAATCGAGAATTAAACTTGATTGAAATAGCACCTGACCATTTTATTTCATGTATAAAATATGGAGGATAAAAATGGGATTTCTTCTTGAGATAATAAACTTGATAAGGGAATTTAAAACAGGAATTTATTTTGGGACTAGATTTAGAGCAGTAGACGATGTGAATATTAAGTTAGAATCCTCAAAAATACTTACCATAGCTGGAGAAAGCGGCTGTGGAAAATCTACTTTAGCGAAAATTATCTTAGGGTATCTTAAACCTACAAATGGCTGTGTTATTTATAAAGAGAAAGATGTATCTAAACTTAAAAGGGGAGATAAGAAATGGTTTAGATGTGAAGTTCAACCAGTATTTCAAGACCCCTTTGAAACTTTTAACCCTTTTAATAAAGTAGAATATTATTTATTAAATACTGCTCTAAATTTTTCTAATACTAAAACAAAAGAGGAAGCTTTTAAAGATATAGAAGAGGCTTTATTGAGTGTAGGATTAAGTTTAAAAGCTGTATTTGGAAAATATCCCCATGAATTCTCTGGAGGAGAATTACAAAGATTATCTATTGCAAGGGCCCTAATTACTAAACCTTCCCTCTTAGTAGCTGATGAACCTGTTTCTATGTTGGATGCTTCCTTAAGAATCGAAATTTTAAATTTGATGGCTAATCTGAAGAAAAAATTTGGCCTTTCTATTATTTACATTACTCATGATCTCTCTACCTCTTATTACTTAGGGATTATTACTGGTGGAGATATCGCAGTAATGTATCGAGGGAATATAATAGAATATGGCCCTGTTGATAAGACATTGATGGATCCTTTACATCCCTATACAAGAATGTTAGTAAGTTCTATACCTGAACCTAATCCAAAAAGAAGATGGAAGGAAAAAATAAAATTTCCTCCTTTAGAAATAAAGGAATTTAAAAAAATTGGTTGTAAATTTGTAGAAAGATGTCCTCATTCAAAGGATATATGTGAAAAGCAAAGACCTGAACTAAAATTAATTGATGGAATGGGAGTCATGTGTTGGCTATATTAAATCGAAAATTTTAATTGATTATCTTCCTTAGGTCTTTTACCATTTATTAAAATAAATGGTATTGTCCTTTTTACAACTACCCCTAAGGCTTCTAATTCTTTTATATTTTTAAAAAGACCATATCTCCTCTTATCTATAATCCTTTTTGCACTAATGGGACCTATTCCTGGAACCCTTAAAAGTTCCTTAAGAGTTGCTTTATTGATATCTACAGGAAAAACTTCTGGATTATTAATTGCCCAAATCAATTTAGGATCTTCCTCTAAATATAAATTCCCATTGGAATCAAAAATTAAATCCTTTAGAGAAAAATAATATTTTCTCAGAAGAAAATCTGCTTGATAGAGTCTATGTTCTCTCCATGTTGAAGTTGGAGGTAGATCTTCTAAAGGAGTTTTAGGAATTGGTTGAAATGCACTATAATAAGCTCGAGTTAAATTAAATTTCTCATAAAGTTTAGAAATAGTTGAGAGGATATCCCTATCCTTCTCTTCGCTGGCACCTATAACCAATTGTGTGGTAAATCCAAATTTGGGTTTTATTCCTTTAGTGTACAAATTATTTATAACTTCTATTTTTTTTAATAAATTATCAAAATTCTTTTCAGGGGCAATTTTTTTCAAATAAATAGTATTTGGAGCTTCTAAATTAATAGAGACTCTGTCTGCAAGCTCCATAGCCCGAGATATATAATCCTCGGATGCCTCGGGTAAAACTTTTAAATGAATATACCCCATAAATCTATATTTTTCTCTTAAATATTCAGCTACCTTAATCATATTCTCCATAGTTTCCTTTGGTGACTTTGTTACCGCAGAACTTAAGAATAAACCATCCACTAAACCTCTTCTTTTAAGCTCCAAAAAAAGTTTTACCATTTCATCTACAGTAAAGCTTAGTTTCTGAAAGAGTCGGTCAACTCTATTGGCACAATAATAACAATTATGAATACAATCATTAGAAAGTAAGGTTTTTAATAATCTTACAGTTTTTCCATTAGGAAGCATGGTGGGATAAATCCAACCATTTATTGAGGACTTTCTTCTTACTGATTCAGGAGAGCATAAATAAGAACCACAAAGATCAAACTGTGCATCTTTACTCAAAATTTCTAATTTCTCAGAAATATGCATACATATCCTCTTTGTTTAATATTCTGTTTAAGATTATACATCAAAAATGTATTTTTGTCTAAACCCAAAAAATTATGCTAAAATCAGTTTTAGCTATGAAAGATATCTTAAGGAAAGAGTTGATTAGGAAAAGAGATTCTATTGAAAATAAAGAGGAAAAATCTCATAGTATTTATTTAAATCTTAGAACCCTTAAAGTTTGGGAAAATGCTAAATTTATTCATACCTATGTTGCCTTTAGAAGTGAGGTTAATACAAGATTCATTATTTACCACGCATTAATTGAAAATAAAAGGGTTTTTTGTCCTATAATAGATAAAGAGAATTTACTTGTTGGGGAAATTAAATCCTTTAATGATTTAGTTCTCGGACCCTATGGAATATTGCAACCTCGAAATCCTATAAATTTCGATTTGAAAAAAATCGACATTATCATTGTTCCAGGAATTGCTTTTGATATAAAGGGCTTCAGAATAGGTTATGGAAAGGGATATTATGATAAATTTTTAAAAAAAGTAAAAAAACCTATAAAAATAGGCTTGACCTTTGATGAGCTTATAATAGAATTTATTCCAACAAATGATGAGGATGTTCCCGTAGATATTATAATTAGTGAAAAAAGAATAATTCAAGTCAAAAATTACTGAATACCTATGCAAGAAAGACAAAGCAAAGCAGCATTTTTAAAAATATAAAGATAATCTGCTTTTATAAGTCCTAAGAAAATAAAAAATAAACTAAATATTAAGATTATAATCTTAATTACTTTTTTAGCCATGTTTTAAGGTCAGAAACAAATTGTTTTTCATCAATAATTCCAATATAAATCTGTCTCAAAATATGATTTTTATCAAGGAGAAAAGAGGTAGGAACAACCTCTACCTTATATTTAAACCCTACAGTTCCCTTTTTGTCATGAAGAACCAAAAAATTAACAGTATTCTCCTTAAGAAAAGTCTTCAATCTTTCAATATCGGTATCTAAACTAACCGCTATAATCTCAAATCCTGTTTTTTTATAGGTTTTGTAAATGTTATTCAATATTGGAATCTCCAGTCTACAAGGAGGACACCATGTTGCCCAAAAGTTTAATAAGATTACTTTCCCCCTAAATTGTTTTAGAGAGAAGTTTTCTCCTTTTATATTAGGAAGAGTAAAATCTATAGCTGGAGAATTAAGTTCTATACCTCCAGCAAAATTTAACTGCATTAGAAAAAACAGAAAACCAAAAAAAATAAAAATTAGTAATCTTCTTAACATTTTCTCCTTTCCCAAACTTCCAGGCAAGGTAGGGGGTGATGGGTGAGGGGGAAGGGGATCCTTGCCTGGAAGTTATTTTCTTTTAACCTTTTAGATATTTAATGAGGAGGCTTTCTGGCGATGACCTACTCTCCCACCCCGTTACCAGGATAGTACCAT
>CAZTGC010000002.1:0-144715 GCA_964612975.1 uncultured Dictyoglomota bacterium
CCAAGCTTATAATTAGAGGATCCTCTTCTCCACCTAAAAAATTTTAGAAGGGAGGAATTTTTAATGAGTATTAAAAAGGATTATATTGAGAATCCCAGTAACAGGTTGAAGGATAAGCATGTTTTAATTTTATGTGCCCATGAATTTGAGGATATTGAATTACTTTATCCTATTCTAAGATTGAGCGAGGAGGGAGCAAAGGTTACAGTTGGAGTTGTATCTCTAAAGGGTCCAGGATTTCATACCAGACCATGGTGGGCAGAAAAACCAATTACAGGCAGGTTTGGAACTACAGTGCCTATTGTGGTTATGGGAGAAGGGGTAAGATATAACATAATTGAGATATCCGAAGCTAAACCTGAGAATTATGATGCTGTGATAATTCCAGGGGGATTTGCTCCTGATTTTCTAAGATGTGATAAAAATACTTTAAAGCTTGTTGCAGATATGTATAAAATGGGGAAAATTATTGCTGCAATTTGTCATGGTCCTCAAGTTTTTATCTCTGTGGATAGAAATTTTGGGACAGACATTATAAGGGGAAGGAAGGTGACATGTTGGGATGCTATAGTAGATGATGTAATAAATGCAGGGGGAGACTTTGAACCTCATCCTGCAAGAAGAGATAGTAATGTTATTACTGGAAGAGTTCCCGATTCTTTACCCCAGTTTATTCAGGCAATAATAGAAGCCTTGAGGGAATAAAAAGGAGGTCTTTCTATGAAAATTGGTATTTTCACGATCCTCTATAACGAGAGGTCTTTAGAGGAAGTGGCTCAATATATATCTTCTCATGGATATGAGATGGTGGAACTTCCTGCATGGAAAGGGAGTAATCATTTAGATATAGATAAAGTAATATCCGATAAGGAGTATGTTAAAAAATTAAAGGAGATATTAGAAAGATATAATTTAAAGATTTCTGCAATCTCCAATCACTTAGAAGGACAATTGGTCTTAGGGCCCTTAGATGAATCTACCGATGACTGGGTGCCCTTAAGGGATCCAGAAGAGAAGGTAAAATATGGAACTGAAAGAATGATAAAAACTGCTCAAAGTGTATCTGTTCTTTGTGAGGAAGGTATTCAGGAGAGGCCAATAGTAAATGGATTTACTGGTTCCAATGTGTGGGAAAAATGGTATATTTTCCCTCCTAAGAATGAAGAAATCTATGAAAGAGCATGGGACCTTTTTGCGGAAAGATGGAATAAAATCTTGGATAAATTTAAAGAATATGGGGTAAAGTTTGCCCTTGAAGTTCATCCTACAGAAATTGCATATAATATTGAAACTGCAGAAAAAGCCTTAAAAGTTTTAGATGAGAGACCTGAATTTGGTTTTAATTTTGATCCTTCTCATTTTGTTTGGCAACTCATTGATCCCGTAATTTTTATAAAAAGACTTGGGAAAAGAATTTTTCATGCTCATGCCAAGGATAGTGAACTTCAGTCTGATGAACTTCCAAGATCTGGTGTTATTCCTACAGGTTCTTGGATGAGACCCGATAGAGGTTTTAGATTCAGAGTGCCAGGATGGGGAGATGTTAATTGGAGGAGAATAATAACTGCTTTTGTTACTGTAGGATATGATTATGTTCTTTCCTATGAACATGAGGATCCTGTTATGTCTCGGGAGGATGGATGCGAAAAATGCATTCAATTTTTAAAACCCTTGATTATAAAGGCCCCTTTAAAAGAAGTTTGGTGGTAGGAGGATATTATGGAGGAAAAAAAGGTTGGATTTATAAGTATGGGAGATATAAAGGGATCAGCAGGAGAGATTCCTGAAATTGGTATAGGTATATTGGGATATGCTTTTATGGGGAAAGCACATGTTAATGCATATAAAAAGATTCCATATATTTATTGGCCTCCCTCAGGAATTCCAAAGCTTGTTGCTATATGTGGAAGATCTGAAGAAAAGGTAAAGGAATCTGCAAGAAAATATGGATTTCAAAGGTATTATACTAATTGGAAGGAGATGTTGGAAGATTCAGAGGTACAAATTTTTGATAATAGTGGTCCTAATAATCTTCATGCAGAACCATCTATTTTAGCGTTAAAAATGGGAAAACATGTAATATGTGAAAAGCCATTGGCAATGGATTCAAAGGAAGCTAAAATGATGCTTGAAGCATCCATGAATTCTCCAGTAAAAACTATGGTAGCTTTTAATTATCGATTTGTACCTCCCATAAGACTGGCAAAGGAATTAATTGAAGATGGAACCATTGGAAATATCTATCATTTTAGAGCAAGATATCTTCAAGAGTGGATTATGGATCCAAATTTTCCCTTAGTTTGGAGGCTTAAAAAGGAGGTATCGGGAAGTGGGGCCTTGGGTGATATAGGTTCTCACATAATTGATCTTGCAAGATTCTTAATTGGAGAGCCAAAGAGTGTAAGTGCTATTGTAAAAACCTTTATAAAAGAAAGACCATCGGAAAAAGATCCTTCTAAGAAAGAACCTGTAGATGTGGATGATGCCTTTGTATCAATAGTAGAATTCAAAAATGGTGCCATAGGAACCTTAGAAGCATCGAGATTTTGCCCTGGAAGAAAAAATCATCAAGTTATAGAAATCAACGGGTCAAAGGGGACTATAGTTTTTAATTTAGAAAGGATGAATGAACTTGAGGTATATCTTAATAATGATAGGAAGGAAATCATGGGATTTAGAAATATACTTGTCACAGAATCCTATCATCCCTTTTATGAAAAATGGTGGCCCCATGGACATATTATTGGATGGGAACATACTTTTGTTCATGAACTTTACCACTTTATTGATTGTGTTGTAAATAACGAACCTGTTGAACCCTATGGAGCTACCTTTTGGGATGGGTATAGATGTGCAGTAATATGTGATGCTATATTGGAATCTTCCGAGACTGGGAAGAGAATAGAGATAAGTTACGAATACTAGATTAAGATTTAATGGGAAAGTTTAGTGCGTATTTAGATGCAGAAACTACAGGTCTTTTTCCAGAATTTTCATATATTTCCATTATTGGTATTTATATAGAAAAAGAGGAGAGTGGGAGTTTTATTCAACTCATTGGCAAAGATATTACTCCTTATAATCTTTTATATGTTTTAAAGAATGTGGAAACAATTTATACTTATAATGGTTCAAGATTTGATCTACCTTTTATAAGGTCAAAGCTTGATATGGACCTTAGAAAATATTTTTCCCATATAGATCTTATGTACATATGTTGGAAAAAAGGCTTATATGGAGGGCTTAAAGTTGTAGAGAAAAAACTTGGAATTGAGAGAAGATTAAAGGATATAGACGGAAAAATGGCTGTTGAGCTTTGGTATAGATATATCCATTATAATGATCTTTCTGCTCTTTATCTTCTGCTGGAATATAACAAAGAAGATGTTATAAATTTAAAAAAACTAAAAGAAAAATTGGAGACGTTAGAATTTTAAATAGTAACACTGGGGATCCTCTTCGATGAGATCCTTTGTTAAAGCATAGGTTAAAGCTCTACACCCAATACAATACTCTGTTTCGCAGAAGGAACATATTCCTTTTAAATTCTTTTTGTCAAATTTCCCTCTGAACTCTTTCAATCTTAGGAGAATATCTAAAAAATTCTCTTTCTTCAAATCTCCTATTTCTAAGGGAAGTCTTCTACATGGATAAACAATTCCGTTGGGCATAAGACACATGGATTCATCTCCTAAATTACACAATGCTCCATAAATGTTATTCTCTTTTATATCTAAATAAAGGGCTTTATATGGCAAAAGATCATAAGGAGAAAGATTATAAATTTCCGAGATAAGATTGCATAACTCATACCATTCTTCCCTTCCCAGAGTTTCTATTGCAATTTTTTCTCCTTCTCCTAATGGAATAAATCTTTCAAGAATTAAGCCCTTTCCCCCTATATTTTTTGTAAGCTCTATCATTTCATAAATCTCTTTATAATTGTATTTTGCAAGGGTAAACATAAGAAGCTTTTCTAATTTACATTCCCTTAAAATTTCCACAACTTTTTTGAAATTTCCCTTACCTCTTATATTATCATTGGTATTTTCCTTTGCACCTTCTAAAGAAATCTTCAAATATTTTAATTTTTTATACAAACTTAATTTGTTTTGAACATTCTCTATAAATATCCCATTTGTTATAATATTAAATTCTTTTACAAAATCCTCTCTTTCGAGAATACTGAGGATGGGAAAAAGTAATGGAGAAATTAAAGGCTCTCCGCCAGTAATATTTATTTTTAATGAAGAATAATTATTTTTCTTTAAAGCATTAACAATATCTTTTGTAATCTTATCCAAGAAGATTAAAGGAAGATCTCTTTCTTTATCAAATTTATTTTGATAACAATGTTTACATCTTAGATTACATAAATCCGTTATATGCCACTGAAAGACAAATTCTTTTTCCATATTTTGTTGCTCCTCTTTCTTTATGATATATTATTAAAAAATTTTTTCAAGGAGGAGGTGTAGAGATGCCAGAATGTAAAATTCAGAAAAATTTAAAAGATTGCAATTGCACTTATGAGTCTTGTCCAAGAAAGGGATTATGCTGTGAATGTTTAGCCTATCATAGAAGTCATGGGCAACTTCCCGCATGTTATTTCCCTTCTGAAGTGGAGAAAACATATGATAGATCTATTAGAAGATTTGTCTCACTTTATAGATAAAGGGAGGAATTAATCCTCCCTTTCCCCCTTAGGATCTATATGGACAATAGCTTGAGCACCCTGAATACTTTCTTTTATTAAATCCTGCACCTTTAATGCTATTCTGTGGGCATCTTTGGCTGAGATATCATCTTCCACAACTATATGTAAAGTTATTATTTTATTGCTTTGATAATCATGGACAGATATATCATGATAATCTGACACTTCTGGGATAGAAAAGAGAATATTTCTAATTTTATTAATAATATCCTGATTGGGAGCTTCCCCAATGAGAAAATTTGAAGAGTCCTTTATAAGATCTATGCTAATCCACAGGAGAAGTAGGGTGACAATAAGACCCATAATCCCATCTATTCTGTATATCCCAAAATTTATTCCAATAAGTCCAATAGCAACTAAACCTGTAGCTAAAGCATCACTTCTGTGATGCCATGCATCTGCTATAAGAGTAGAGGAATTAATTCTTTCTCCTAAGAATTTGGAAAATCTTGCCATCCATTCTTTAAATAGAGCCGAAAGAAACATTAAAATTACAATGGGAACATTAAAAGAAACCTTCTGAGGATCTATAATTCTTTCAATGGAACTTTTTCCAAGATTATAGGAAATTATCAAAAGCATAAAAGCTATAATAAGAGTTGCGATTTGTTCAATTCTTCCATGCCCAAAGGGATGATTTCTATCTGCAGGTTTTTCTGCAAGTTTAAATCCTAATATTACTACAATAGATGTAAGAACATCAGATAGAGAATGAAAGGCATCGGCAATTAGAGAAATACTATTTAAATAAATTCCAGAAAGGAATTTAAAAATAAATAGTCCAATATTTCCAATTATGCTGATCCAACCCTCTAAATACCCAATTGCTTTTCTTTCGGCTTCTTTTTTAGAAAATATCTTTTCAAAAAACCAAGAATTAAATCCCATTTAGACCTCCATAAAAAATATTTCCTATCTATTAAAGTTTATCGACATTACTTCTTTCAAAGAAGATTTTAAGCCACTTTTTAGTTTTGTCAAATTTAAAAAAGTCATCTAATTAATCTCTTTTAAATATCTAATTTTTATAAACTTTAAGAAGTTAAGTTTGTTATTCCTAAGGGCAAGTCACACATATTTTGGAAGCCCTTTCCTCAACAAATATATGTGACATTTTTATTTGTATACCACACATAAAAAATCGAATACTTGATTTTCAAGTAAAAATGTGGTATAAAATGAAAAAGTACATAATAAAATTTAAGAATTAAAATATCTTAAAGATAATCCACAAGTCGAAATTTTTTCTTCTCTACTAACGATTGGGTATCTCTAAGTAAAGGAGGTGAGAGTATTCCTCTTAAATTTATTAAATGCTATGAGAATTTTAAATTAGGAGGAGAAAGATGAAAAGGATAGTTTCTCTTTTAATAATTTTAGCATGTCTAATTTCCATAGCTAATGCTCAGACCTTTTCTGTAGGTGTACAGGTTGAACAGATAGGTTTAGGTGCAGAAGCCGGAGGTACTCTTTTTGGTGCTGTAGGAGATATTACTTTTGGTAATATAAGTATAAGACCTTCAGTCCAATTTGGTTCTGTAGCAGGACCACAGATGCCCCTCAATATAACCCTCTTAGATGTTTTCCTTCTTTATAATTTCCCATTAATTGGCTCCCCACTTACTCCTTATGTTGGTAGTGGAATTGGACTTTTTATGATGAGCTGGGGTGGATATTCAGCGAGTCTCCTTACTCTTTCTGGAGTTTTAGGAGTAAAATACAAACTTTCAGAACAATTTGATATCTTTGCTCATATAAGATCTATGCTTCTTCGTGTAGAAGATGTAGCGGGGGTAATTTTAGGAATCTGTGTAGGAGCAATGTATGGATTTTAATCTAAAAAACTAATAAACATAGATCTTAGAAAAAATTCAAATCTCCTTTCGTAAAAAATTATAACTTATTAACGTAAACATTTCTCTTCAGAAGGATTAGAATATTTAATTTCCTTCTGGAGAGAAATGTTTATATTCTAATTCACAATCCTATTAATCCTAAAGTCAAGTCGCACATAATTACTTGATATTGAAAGAGAAAAATTTTTATTTTAAAATTTATATAGGTACCCCCTTATTCTCCCTTTCCTCCCGAGTCCCCCTCTCGGGAGGAGCTTTATAATATGATTTAGATGAGAAGTTTATTTTTTATAATTATTTTTCTTTTAAATATTTCTTTAATATCATCGCAAGTGATAACCAACTTGCCCCGTAATGAACTTTTGATTGTAGACGCCATCCATGGAAGAATAATAACCCCAAAAGATTTTAATTTTTGGAAACCTGGATTTCTTCCTGGAAATGGAGCTCATCAAATGTTATTTGATGCTCTTTGGTATTTTGATCCACAAACAGGAAAAACTATTAATGCTTTAGCTGAATTCCCTCCTTATTATGACAAAAATTATAAAAGGATGATAGTGAAATTAAGGAAAGGTATTTATTGGAGTGATAATAAATCCTTTACCGCGGATGATGTAGTCTTCACTGTAAATTATAATATGAAAAATATAGGATTAACTTATAGTGATTATTTTAATCAATATGTATCTAAGGTGTATAAAGCCGATGATTATACTGTTGTTTTTGAGTTGAATAATCCTACTCCTTTTTTCCACTACATCTTTACTTCTTTGGCCTTCTCTACATGTTATATTATGCCTAAACATAAATTTGAGAGGGTTAAAGAGCCATTAAAGTATGACTTCTATCCTCCTATCTCCTTAGGTCCATATATTTTAAGTAAATATGATCCTGCAGGATATTGGTGGCTTTTTGAAAGAAGAGTGGACTGGAACAGGACCAGTGTAGGACAAATCTATGGAATGCCTTCTCCCAAGTATGTTTTATTTATATATTATGGCCCCAATGAGAAGAAAGTTATTGCCCAATCAAGACACGAATTAGATTTAATCTTTGATTTATCCCCAGAAGCATGGGAGGCTCTAAGAAGAAATAATCCATATTCTATGGTGTGGTATAAGGATTTTCCTTGGGCATGGATGGATGATGTAAAGGCAAGAGCTCTTGGGATGAATTTAGAAAAATATCCCTATAATCTAAAAGATGTAAGATGGGCACTAACCTTAGCGATAGATATTGTTGATGTAGCAGTTTCTGGCTTTAATGGGATATTGAGATTAAGCCCATTGTTTATAGGTGCAACAGGATTTATAATTGAAGAATATTATTTACCTTTGGAGGAATGGTTAAAAAATTTCGAGTTAGAGGATGGATTTAAACCTTGGGATTTTGCTATTCCATTTAAAATTGAGGAGCATCTGAAAAGAAAGGGAATTTCTATTGAAGGGGATATAAGAAGAATATTGGGAATAGGTTGGTGGAAATACTCAAAAGAAGAAGCAGAAAAACTTTTACTTAAAAATGGATTTAAAAGGGATCAAAAAGGAAAATGGCTTCTTCCCAATGGAAAAACTTGGAAAATTTCTATTACAGCTCCTGGTGGATCTGAGATCCAGGGAACAAGATTAGCTTTTGCTGTTGCAGAACAATGGAGAAGATTTGGAATTGATGTTGAGGTGGAAACTTCAGAAATAACTAATTTTTTGACTAAATTAGCCCTTGGAAATTTCGATGTTATCTCTTATTGGAGTATCCCTTCTGTGGATGTTTACCTTGCTATCCAACAGTATCATTCAAAGCTTTATAAATCTACAGGGAAAGTTGCTTTAACTCAGAATTTTATAAGATGGAAAAATAAAAAAATAGATGAAATTGTAGAGAAAATAATTCTCCTTTCTCCTGAAGATCCAAAATCGAAGGAACTTATTGTAAATTTTGTAAAACTTTTTGTAGAGGAACATCCTACTCCTATATTTACCATAACAGTAAAATTCTGTGCTCAAGATAATTTCTTTTGGACAAATTTCCCAAATTCAGAGAGTCCCTATATGGCACCTGTCTGGTGGTGGGGACAATTTAAATTTATATTGCCCTTTATAAAGCCTACTGGAAGGATTTAAGAAATAAAATTTAGGATTGATAAGAAACCAATTTTAAAATATTATATAAAAATTTTTCATTTTAGGAAGGAGGAAAGCATGAAAGATTATCCGAAAACAAAAGAAGAAGTTATAAATTATGTAAAGGCTAATAATATTCAGTTTATAGAAATATGGTTTGTGGATATTTTAGGATACTTAAAAAGTTTTACCATTACTTCCCATGAGCTTGAAAAAGCCTTTGATGAGGGGCTTGGTTTTGATGGATCTTCGGTGAGGGGATATACAAGAATTGAGGAAAGTGATATGGTGGCATTCCCTGAACCTGAAACCTTTACTCTTCTTCCATGGAGGAGGGATAGAAAGGTAGCAAGAATATTTGCAACCATAACGGAACCCGATGGAACTCCCTTCGAAGGAGATCCAAGAAATGTCTTAAGAAGAATGTTAAAGAAAGCAAAGGATATGGGATTTACATTTTATGTGGGACCTGAACTTGAGTTTTTCTATTTTAAATCTGTAGATTTAAAACCAGAGGTCTTAGATAGGGGAGGGTACTTTGATTTAATTCCAAGGGATGAAGCAATAGATTTAAGACATGAAACTGTCTTTATATTAGAAGAAATGGGAATAGAAGTAGAATTTACTCATCATGAGGTAGCACCTTCTCAACATGAAATTGATTTTAAATATGCTGAAGCATCAAAAATGGCCGATTCTATATTGACTGCAAGATTGGCAATAAAAGAAGTAGCATATTTGAATGGAGTATATGCAACTTTCATGCCAAAACCCCTTTATGGTGAAAATGGCTCGGGAATGCACGTTCATATGAGTCTCTTTAAAGATGGAAAAAATGCCTTCTTTGATTCTAATGATAAATATCATCTCTCTGATATTGCAAAACATTTTATGGCTGGCCTTTTGAAACATGCAAGGGAAATTACCCTTATTACCAATCAATGGGTAAACTCCTATAAAAGATTAGTACCTGGATACGAGGCCCCAGTCTATATATCCTGGGCATTAAGAAATAGATCAGATCTAATAAGGGTTCCAATGTATAAACCAGGAAAAGAAGAAGCAACAAGAGTGGAATACAGGGCTCCTGATCCTGCATGTAATCCGTACTTGGCCTTTGCAGTTATTCTTGCTACTGGACTTGAAGGGATAGAGAAAAAATATCCCCTTCCAGACCCTATTGAAGAAAATGTTTATCACATGAGTAAGGAGGAAAGAAAGATTAGAGGAATTGAAAGTCTGCCAGGAAGTCTTATAGAAGCTATAGAGATTACAGAGAAAAGTGAATTAGTAAGAAAAGCCCTTGGGGATCATGTTTTTACTAATTTTATAGAAAATAAGAAGATTGAGTGGGATAATTATAGGAAACAAATAACAAATTATGAGATAGAAACTTATCTTCCTTTACTTTAATTTACCATAAATAGTTTAGAAGGACTTTAAGTTTTAGAAGATAATAGTTATATATTTATGAAAAGAAGTATTTTTATCATTTTATTTATCTTTTTGATATTTTCCTTGGAAAACTTAGGAGGGACAAGGAATGCTTTAGTATCTATTCCTCCTCTCCAAAGTTTAGCAAGCCTTATTGGTGGGAAATATTGGAGATTTTCTTTAATAATTCCTCAAAATGTTAATCCTCATTTTTTTGAACCGACTCCAGAGGTTTTTAAATTAATGGAAAAAGCAGAATTAATAATTGCAAATGGTGGAGATATAGATTTTTGGATAGAAAAAATCTCGATAGATAGGAGAAGAATTCTTGTTGCTTCCTATAATATAAATTTTGAAGATAATAATCCTCATGTATGGCTTGATCCGATTCTTGCAAAGAAAATTGCAGAAAATATATATGAGAAATTTAAAAATATGGATGTTAAAAATAAAGACTATTATTATAAAAACTACAAAGATCTATTAAAAAAATTAGACGAACTGGACAAAGAGATAAAAATAAGACTTTCCAAGTATAAAAGAAAAGAGGTTATTGTTTATCATCCTGCATGGTATTACTTTTTCAAAAGATATAATATAAAAACTCTTGGGGTTATCGAGGAAGGGGAAGGTAAGGAGCCTTCTCCCAAAAAGGTTTTAGAAGTAATAAATATTATTAAAAGGAACAATATCAAGTATATATTAAAGGAATCTTATACTGTATCTCCAGTTTTAGATATGATTAAAAAGGAGACCGGAGTAAAGTTATTAACCTTAGACCCCTTAGGTTATGGAAAGGATTATTTCCCTCTAATTAGAGAAAACGTAAAAACTTTGGAGATAGTATTTAATGAACAAAATAATTGATATTGAAAATTTGTCCTTTGGATATAATAAATCTTTGATATTGGAAGATATTAATTTTATTGTGGAAGAGGGAGATTTTTGGGGAATTATAGGCCCTAATGGCGCTGGAAAAACTACTTTAATTAAAATAATTTTAGGACTTTTAAGACCCCTTAAAGGGAGGGTTGAGGTTTTGGGAAAAGCCCCTTGGAGATTAAAGGATGAGAAGAAAAAAATAGGTTATATTGCACAAAGATCAGAAATTGAAAGGTACTTTCCAATAAAGGTTTGGGACTTAGTGGTATTAGGAAGAAAGATTTTGAACAATTGGAAAAGGATTGATGAAAGGGATAAGGAAATAATTGAGCAGGTTCTTGAAAATGTGGGAATGTTAGAATATAAAAATAAGTTATTTAGCGAACTTTCAGGAGGGCAACAACAAAGGGTACTGGTAGCAAAAGCGTTGGCTCAAGAACCAAAACTAATTTTATTAGATGAACCTACAGTAGGAGTTGATATTACGGCTCAAGAGAGATTTTATAATCTCTTGCAGGAATTAAATAATAAGGGGTTAACAATAATCTTAGTGTCCCATGATATAGGGGTGATATCGAAAAGAGTTAGAAAATTAGCTTGCTTAAATAGAAGAATCTTTTTGCATGGATGTCCCAAAGATATAAGAATACATGAGACTTTAAGAAAAATATATGGGGAAGAGTTTTTATTATTAACCCATGAGGGGGAAGACAAAGAATGAATTTCTTTTCTTATTCTTTTATGCAAAGGGCATTAATCTCAGGGTTTTTATTAAGTATTATTACTTCTATTATTGGTTCTTATTTGGTTCTCAAAGGTATGACCTTTATGGGATCTGGTATTAGCCATTCTGCCTTTGGGGGGATAGCTTTAGGAATACTTCTTAAAATGAATCCTATTATTTCTGCAATAATTTTCTCTCTAATTATTGTTTGGATAATGCCATTTATAAAAAGAAAAATAGGATTAAAAGAGGATGTTCCTATTGGCATATTTTATGCCACTGCTATGGCATTAGGAGCTATTTTTCTCTCCCTTCATAAAGGGTATTCAGTGGATTTATTTGGATATCTCTTTGGTAATATTCTTGCAATTACTTATGAAGATATATTAATTTCCTCTCTTTTCCTTGTTATTCTACTTCTTTTCATTTTTAGAAATTATTGGAAGATTGTTTATATTATTATGGATCCTACCTCTGCAGAGGTCTCAGGGATTAATACTTTTATGTTAGAAGAAATTATATTAAGTTTATCAGCTGTTTCTATTGTTTTAGCAAGTAAACTGATAGGAATTATATTAATCTCTGCACTTCTTGTTATCCCTACATCTATTATGCTTCCTTGGTCTGAGAGTTTAAAAGAATTGATAATATTTTCTTCATTAATAAGTTTTATAGGGATATTCTTGGGACTTATTTTATCATTTTACCTCAATTTTCCCAGTGGAGCTTCCATAATTTTAGTGCTAACCTTTTTATTTTTTGTATCTCTTTTTAAAAAGAAATAAATAAGATTAATTTGCCTTCCTTACTATCTTTTGATATAATACCCTCTGTTATGCCTTTAAGCGAAAGGGATTATCGTTGGAATTTCTTTGTAGATAGTATTGATTTTGCCCTTTTTAGTCTGGGGATGACCTTTGGGTCAATTCTTACATTGTTCCCTTTATTTGCTAAAAATCTTGGTGCAGGAAATGTTGAAATTGGTCTTATCCCTGCAATTGCCAATTTGGGATGGGGAATTCCTGCAATCTTAGGAGCTAAGGTTTCTGAAAGGGCCCAAAGGAAACTAAATGTAGTTTTGAAATTCACCTTAGGAGAAAGACTTCCTTATTTATTTATGGCTTTCATATCCTTCTTTGTGGTTCCTTACAATCCAAGACTTGCCCTTTATCTTTCCCTTTTTATGTTAGGAATAGCTACCTTTTCCATGGGATTTTTAGGTCCCCCTTGGATGAGTTTAATTGAGAAGGTTATTCATCCTGCAAGAAGGGGAAGTTATTTTGCTATGGGAAATGGACTTGGAGCATTAATGGGAGTTGGTGGTGCAAGTTTAGCAAGGTATTTCTTATCAAATTATTCTTTTCCCCAAAATTTTGGATATTCCTTTTTATGTGCAGGTATTGCCCTTCTTCTTTCATTTATATTTCTAGCATTAACCCGAGAAGAGCCTGATAATGAAATAAAAGAAGATGTAAAATTTTCTGAATATATAAAGGGGGTAAACTTAGTTTTAAAAGATAAAAACTTTAGAAATTATATTCTACTCAGAATATTAGGAGCTTTAGCTGGATCTTACACCCCTTTTATTGTTGTGTTTGCCTTAAGGAAATTTTCTATTCCTGATAAAATTGTTGCAGATTTTACAGGTATACTTTTAGTATCTCAAGGTATTTCTTCTTTCTTCTTTGGTCCCCTTGGAGATAGATTGGGACATAAAATTACTTTAATCATAGGAAGATCTCTTAGTATTTTTTCCCTTCTCTTACTTCTTTTGGGAAATTCTCCTTTATTTATATATATAGTATTTATTTTGATCGGCCTAATAAATAGTTCCTACATGGTGGGAGATTTAGCAATAACCTTAGATTTAGCTCCAAGGGATAAAAAAGAATTATACATTGGAGTACTTAATCTATTGATTGCTCCATTTTCTTTTCTATCTCCCCTTATTGCAGGAAAGATCTCAGACCTTTTTGGCTATGAGACTTTATTTTTAATATCTCTTTTAATTGGTTCCTTTAATCTTATCTTCCTCATTAAAAAGGTTAAAGATCCCAAAAAAGGATAAAGTTTTTAAAAAATATAGTATAATATTAAAAACCTGAGGAGGATAAGAATGTTTAAGGGTATAGGACATATTGCCTTTGCAGTATCAAATCTTGAGAAATCCTTAGAATTCTATGAAAAAATTTTAGGTTTTAAGAGACTTTTTAACCTAGAAAGGGATGGAAAAATCCTCCTTGTTTGTTTAAAAATTACAGAAGACCAGTATTTAGTGCTTTTTTCCAAAGAAGAAATTTCTCAAAGAGAAAATCAAAATTTTATGCATCTTTGTTTTATTACAGATGATATTTTGGATACTGTAAAGAAAATAAAGGATAGGGGATGGCAAATTGATGGGGATCCCATATTAGGTCTTGATGGAAATTATCAAGCATGGATAGAAGATCCTGATGGAAATAAGATTGAAATCATGCAAATATTACCAGACTCCCTTCAGAAGAGGAGTAAAGATTTATGTTAGGAGCTATTTTAGATGAAACTGGTAAATTGGTGTTAAGGGAATCTCCAAAACCCCTCGTAGGATCATCTGAAGTTCTTATAAAGGTATTAGCTTCAGGAATATGTGGTACGGATTTACATGTGTTTTCAGGAAAAAATTATGGAAAGCCTAATGTAATAAGGGGACATGAATTTGCAGGAAAGATTATAGAAATTGGTTCCAATGTTAAAGGGTTAAAAATTGGTGATCTTGTAGCTGTTGATCCCAATATACCTTGTGGAAATTGTTATTTTTGCAGAAGAGGAGAAGTCCATCTTTGTGAAAATCTTAAAGCTTTAGGAGTAGATCTCGATGGGGGATTTGCGGATTATTGTGTTATTCCCTATGACAGGGCATATAAACTTCCTAATGGAGTTTCCCCAGAGGAAGGAGCAATTATGGAACCATGTGCCTGTGCCCTGCATGGTATTGAAAAGGTCCAGATTAAAGCAGGTGATACAGTTCTCATAATTGGAGGGGGAGCCTTAGGGTTAATTCTTCTTCAGCTTGCATATATACATGGAGCCTCAAAGGTTTTTCTATCAGAACCTGTCAAGGAAAAAAGAGAAATAGCGAAGTCTCTTTCAGCTTATACCTTTGATTCATTAAAGGATGATGTGATATCAGAGATTAAAAGATTGACAGGAGTTGGGGTTGATGTTGCTATAGAGGCAGTGGGTAAAGCGGATACAGTAGAGCTTGCAATAAATTGTGTCAGAAGAGGTGGAAAAGTTTTAATTTTTGGAGTTTCTGATCAAAGGGAAGTTTTAAACATTTCTCCCTTCAATATATATTATAGAGAGATTACTTTGATGGGATCCTTTATAAATCCTTATACTAATAGTAGAGCATTGGAACTAATTGCTGATAAGAAAATTGATGTAAAAAGAATAATCTCTCACAAATTTCCCTTAAGGGAAATTCATAAGGCAGTTGAGATGGGGTTATCAGGAAATGTACTAAGAATTTTAATTGTATGGGAGGATTCTTAATGATTTTTGATCTTATTTGTGTCTTAACAATTGTAGGACTTGCAATTAAGGGATTAAAGGAGGTTTTTAGTAATAAAATAGCTCTTCTTCTATCTTTAATCATTGCCTTTATTGTTTCCTCTGCTCTTTTGCCCTTTTACATGAGATATATTCATCTTCCTCCTTATCTTCCTTCCAACATATTTTCTTTTATTCTCACCTTTATCTTCTCCTATGTATTACTGGCTTTACCATCTCTAATTCTTTCTGTGGTTTTTGGGGGAGTTTTATTTATAATAGTATATGGTGTAATTCTTAAATTTTTGCCTTTAAATCTTCAATTTCAGATTTCTCGAAATTCCATTATCTTTTCCTTTATTAAACCCATAGTGGAGTTCATATATAAACTGGTAAATTATATCTTCTAATGAGGATATTAGCCCTTTCTGATATCCATTTGGACTATATAAAGCTCAGAAATGGACTAAAGGAAGAGGAGATTTCTGGATTTTTAACAAAAGTAAGGGATAAAATTTTATCCTTTAATCCTGACGTTTTTGTCTTTGCAGGAGATATATCAAAAAGGATAGAAGATATAAAAATTTTCTTTGAAACACTGAAAGATCTAAAATTTTATAAAATGTATGTTCCCGGTAATCATGACATTTGGATAGAAAATGGATTAAATAGTTTTGAAAAATATAAATATATTCTTGAAAAAATTTCTAAAGATAATAATTTTCATTATCTTCCTTCCTTTCCATTAATTATAAATAATATTGGATTTGTTGGGAGTATAGGGTGGTATGATTACTCTCTTGGAAGTGATAGGTTTAGTACCGAAGAGTATGATAGAGGAGAGTATAGAAATTTAAAATGGAGAGAGACATATTGGAAACTTATAATTTTTAAGGATAATACAGGGGAAATTCTTTCTAATAAAGAAATTTGTAAAAGAATGCAAGAGGAATTAGAGGGGCAGATAAATGATGTTAAGGATAAAGTAGATGTTATTGTTGCAGTTATTCATACCCTTCCCTTTGAGGATTTAGTATATATAAAAAACTTCTTTTCCGCATATCTTGGAAGCAAATACTTGGGAGAGATTATTTTAAAGAATAAGAAAATAAAATATTTGATTTGTGGACATGAACATAATCCTCTAATTTTAAGTAAAGATGGAATTAATATTTATAGATGCCCCTTTGGATATCTTAGAAATTTAAAGGACTGGGAAGAATATATTCTTAGGGGAATAAAATTTTTTGAGATAATCACATAATTACAGGACAGGAATGATATACATTCATAGCCTTATATATGCTTCCCCATATTACTGCATTATTACCTAAGGAGGATGAGACAATATTAATATCAATGGGTAAATAATATTCAAATATTTTTTTCATATGTGGAAACAGAGTATTTAGATAATTTCCTAAAATACCCCCAATAATAATGACTTCAGGAGCCAATACAGTGGTAAGATTTACTATAGCCCTTGCAAGATTTTCCGAAGAGACATCTATAATTTTCTTTATCTCTCCATCCCTCTCATATTTCTCAAAAACCTCCTCAATATTTTTATAATTTTTTCCAATTTTTTGTAGTCTCTTTTTAATTCCTGACCATGAGGAGTTCCATTCTAAGGAACCAAAGGGAGTATTTAGAACCCCAGGATATGCAAAGTTTAGATCATCTATGGACATATATCCTATTTCTCCTGCAAATTTATTCTTACCTTTATAAATTTTTCCATTTATGATTATACCTGCCCCAATTCCAGTACTAATAGTTATATAGACTATATTTTCCTTTCCCTTTCCTGCTCCCTTCCAATATTCTCCTAATACTGCCATGTCTACATCTCTATCTAAAATTATCATGGAATAAGGAAATTCCCTTTCTAATATTTTTAGTAGAGGTATATTGTTCCATTCAGGAAGACCTGGAGAAAACATTAATCTTCCCTCTTCAACAATGCCTGTTATTCCAAAACTTAAAATCTTTAAACCTTCAAGCTCAATTCTCATTATTCCTAAAATTTCTTTTAAAACCAGTGGGAATTTATTTGGATCCATTAAGTTTTTTTCTCTCAATTCTTGAGTCCTTATTACTTCCTCAGCTTCAATCTTTCCTGACATATCTGAAAGAGCCAATCTAATATAAGAGCCTTCTATATCTCCTGCTAATATGTATCCATGCTTTGCATTATAACTTAACAAAATATCCTTTCTGCCCTTTTTGGTTTCTCCCTTTCCAACTTCTAAGAGTAATCCCTCACTTATAAGATCTTGAACATGTGCAGAAACTGTTGGTCTTGAAAGTCCAAGTTTTCGTGCAATTTGGGCTCGAGATATGGGACCATCTTCCCTTACTAACTGAAGAATTAATCCTCTATTAATCTTATTGATGATATCAGGTCTACCTATTTTATGCATGTCTTTACTCCTTATCTAAAAGGTTATATATTACATGATTTTATATACTATTTTGAAATTTTCGTCAATAAATTCTGAAGCTTTTTTTGCATATTAGGAATACAGCATTGAAAAAAAGCTTTATCCTCTGAAACAATTCAATTGAAAAAGGAAATTTGTAAAGATTATGCCCTTCTTACCACAGAATTATTATTAAAAATGGATTATTTTGCTATTTACGTAATTAGAAATAGAATTTCAAAATGATCCCATAAAGCATACTTCGGTAAGAATAGTTATTAATGATTGGCTTTTTATTTTAGATCAAAATCCTTAAATAAACTACCCTATTTACTAAAAGAATATAGTAGAGGAAAAAATTGGGCATCTTGAGCTTTTAGATTTTTGGGAAGTTTATATGAATAACTTTAATTATATTAGAATTTTGTTAGTTTAAAAAACTATAAATTCATAATTTGTGATATTTCCTCCTGATTTTCATATAAGATTTCATAGATATCTTTATCTATATAATTTTCCTTTGAAAGTTTTTTCATATAACTTACAACTCTTTTTTCATTTATCCCTTTTCTATAGGGTCTATCTTCACGTAGGGCAGAGTATATATCTGCTATAGTAACTATTCGTGCTTCCTCGGGAATTTCATCATTTTTTAATCTAAAGGGATATCCCTTTCCATTTAGTTTTTCATGGTGATATGATGACCACATAGTTATATCTTCAGAGGAAATGGAACTTTTTAAAACAATATAAGTTTTATAAGGATGCACCTTTATATAATACATATCCTTTTTACTTAGCCCTTGATTCTTAAGAAGTATGGAGGATGATAAAGCAACTTTTCCAATGTCATGTAAATATCCAGAAATCCTTATCTTTTTTATTTTTTCATCGTTATAATTAAGATTTCCTGATAAAAAAGCTGCGATATTGGCTACATTTCTTGAGTGTCTCACTTGAATTTTACTGCGATAATCGACAATTCTTGCAATAGCTCTTGAAAATTGCAAGAATTCGTCTATATTTAAATTAATATCACAATAAAAATCCTTTGATTGTATATTGTCATAATTTACTGTAAACCAAAAACTTTCTTTAGAAGATAGTTCCAAAAATGTATTTAGTACATCTGGATGAAAGAGTTTTTCGCCTTCTTTTTTAACTTTATTTATGATTTTATTTCTCTCTATCAAGATGTATTTTGTCTTATCATAATATTTATCAATAAACTCAGAAAGGGTTAAAATGTGGCTTTCAATTGGAATCGTTTCTTCTTTATAGGTTCTTCCTCTTCCAAAATCCCATGGTAGATGATGATATTTAATAATTGTAGAAACTTTTTCTAAAAAGGTTAGATCAGAGATAAATAAACTTCCCTTTAAGGCATGCTCTGAGATAGCAATATTATAATTGTGAATCTTATTATCATCTCCCGCATCATGTAAAAGGGCTGAGAGGGTTAAATCATACTTTTCTTTTTCAGAAAGACCTAAATTATCTGCTATACATAGGGAGATATTAGCTACTCGAGAGGAGTGTCTTCTTTTCTCAGGTAACTGGCTATCTAAATGTTCCGAAAAAGCAAGTAAAAATCTAAGTACTGACACTTTTTTCTCCATTTACGATTAATAACTATACCATACAAAATTATTTTTTTCAAGGAAATATAAATTTAGGATTAAAAGTATTTTAATATAAGCAATCTTTTTGATAAAATTTAATGAGGATAAACGGTAATAAATTTAAAAAAGGATCTCAAAAGTGTCAAACCTTTTAAGTTTAAAAATTATATACGAAGATAATCATCTTCTTGTTGTAGATAAACCTGCTGGGATTCTTGTACAAGGAGATATTACAGGTAAAGTCACTCTTCTAAAAATTGCAAAGAGCTATATAAAGGAAAAATATAAAAAGCCTGGAAATGTTTTTCTTGCAATAGTACATCGATTGGATAAGCCTGTCTCTGGAGTTGTAATATTTGCAAGGAATTCAAAAACTGCAAGAAGACTTTCTGAGTTTTTCAGGGAGAGGAAGGTAAAGAAGGTTTATCTAGCTCTTTGTGAAGGCATTTTCAGAGAAAAAAGTGGAATTTTGGAAGGATATATTTTTTGGGATGAAAGCTTAAGAAGGGCAAAGACTATACAAAATAATTTGATGGGTAAAGAGGCTAAAACATATTACGAGGTAATTAATGAATATAAAGGGATATCCTTAGTTAAATTAGTTCCAGAGAGTGGAAGAAAGCATCAATTGAGAATTCAACTTGCAAGTATAGGTCATCCCATATTAAGTGATGAGAAGTATGGTGGAAAGAAAATTTTTAAAGATAAAATATTTTTACATTGTTATAAGATGATAATTTCTCATCCTGTAAATAAGGAAAATATGAGTTTTGAGGCTGATATTCCAGATTATTGGAGAAAATTTATCTCGCTCTGAAGTTTATATTGTGGGAGTAAAACTTACCTTTTATGATGGTGTATAGATTGTATGGGTGGTAATAAGATACTATTAAAGGAAGATGAATCTTCGATTCTTTTTGATTTTGGAGTTAATTTTAATGAAGAGGGAAAATTTTTTAACGAATT
Organism: uncultured Dictyoglomota bacterium; assembly: GCA_964612975.1. Classification (GTDB taxonomy): domain Bacteria; phylum Dictyoglomota; class Dictyoglomia; order Dictyoglomales; family Dictyoglomaceae; genus NZ13-RE01. The sequence goes on from CAZTGC010000002.1 coordinate 20,279, forward strand.
TTTAAAATCAAGAAGTGTTTTAGGTATTTATGATTTGTTAAATTTAAATCTAATTCCACCCCTTGAGGGATTATATAGAGAAGATTTAATTTTACCTGGTCTTTTTGATAATTTTAAAGATCATTATCAATATAGAGGAATAGAACCTGTTGGTGTTTTAATCTCCCATGCCCATTTAGATCATGCAGGATATATTTCCTATATTAACTTCTCTTATCTCTCTGTTAATTTTAAAAAGTTTAGAAGATACTACTAGAAATATTTCAGATCTTTTTTATGTTAAAAGAAGGGAATATAAAAATGGAATTCTTCAAGGAGAAAGGAAAATGTTAACCAGAAGACCATATGTTGTGTTTGGAGAAGAGATAAATTCTAAAGTTTTTGATTTTTTGAAAAGAATAGAGAAAAACTTTTTATGAAATTGAGGAAAAGAAATTAGAGAGGATAGAGGAAAAATGTGAAGTTAGGTCCCTTTGAAATAAGAGCTTTTCCTGTGGACCACTCTATTCCTGGAGCTTTAAGTTTTGGAGTTAAGATCTCTGCAGGATGGATCATATACACTGGTGATTTAAGGAGCCATGGAAGAAATGCAAGATATACAAAAAACTTTATTGAAGAACTTAGAAAAGTCCCTGTAAGGGTATTATTATGTGAGGAGACCCATCCTGATTTAGGAAAACCTTATTCAGAGGAGGATATAAGGAATACAGTTTATAAAATTATTAAATCAGCTAAGAATTATTTAATAGCAGATTTTGGAGCAAGAAATATTGATAGATTGATAACCTTTTTAGAGCTAGGAAAAGAAACAAAAAGAAAATTATTACTTACATTAAAGGATATATATCTTTTAGAAGAATTATCATATGTAGGATTTCCAGATCCTTTAAAGGATGAATATATTACCTTTTATTCAGAGCCCAAAAGTAGATATGAGACTTGGGAAGAAAACCTTATAGAAAAATATAGTAAAGTTCAAGAGAAAATTATAAATGCGGAAGAAATTAGAAAAAATCAAAAAGATTATATCCTTTGTATCTCCTATTACGATTTTCATCTTCTTCTTGATATTCTTCCTAACTCAGGAATATACATATTTTCTTCCAGCGAAGCTTTTAATGAAGAGATGAGAATTGATCAACAAAAAATAGAAAATTGGTTAAGGTAGTTTAATTTAGAAATAAGGGGAAACTTAGTAGAGAAAAGAGAAGAATCTCCTTTTCACGCCAGTGGACATATTGGTGAGGAGGGAATTATAGAAATAATTAATTCATCGCAACCCGAAATACTTATTCCTATACATACTCAAAATAGAGACTTCTTTAAAAGATTTGAAAATACCTATAAAGTAATTTTTCCAGAGAAGGGAGAGATAATATATCTTTAACTATTTTTTTCTTGCTTAGTTCAATTGTTTATTGTTAAAATATTCTTCATATTGGGTTTTTAACTAAGGTTTTTAAAAAATAAACATATGAATACGAGGTGACATTATGATTGCATTTATAAAAGTAATTATAATTTTTGCTCTCATTGTTAGTGCCATTATGAATAAATTACCTTTAGTTTGGGCTCTTCTTGGTGGAAGTTTCATATTAGGAGTAAGTTTTGGTTTACCGTTAATTGAAATATTTAAATCCGCATTCTCCTCAACAACTTCTTGGAATACTGTTAAGATTATTATTATTCTTTATCTTATTGCTATATTGGAAAATATATTAAGGAATAGGGAAATGCTAAAGAATATGACTCAATCACTAAAAAATCTTATAGGGGATAAAAGATTAACCTTAATTTCTATGCCTATGATTATGGGGCTTCTTCCTTCTGTAGGAGGAGCTCTTTTCTCTGCTCCCCTTTTAGAGGAGGTCTCCTCTGAAGATGAAATCTCTTCTGAGAAAAAAGGTTTTTTGAATTTTTGGTTTAGACATGTATGGGAACCCTTCCTTCCTGTATATCCAGGAATCATTTTGGCATCAACCCTTGCTGAAATATCATTACCTCTATTAATAAAAGAAACTTTACCCTATGGTTTTGCTGTTTTTGCTATTGGACTTTTTATAGGATTCCGTAATTTATCCTTAAATAGAGAGGAGATTAAAGAAAATAATTGGAAAAACAATATTCTCAATTTTTTCTTATCCTTTTGGCCCTTTATCGTTATTATTCTTGCAGTTCTTATTTTTCATTGGGAACTTCTTTTTATTCTTTTAGGAGTTTTAATTGTATTATTCTTACTTTACAAATATAATCCTTTAGATATTAAAAATGCCTTAATTGAATCTCTTAAAATAGAAAACTTATTATTAATTGTAGCGGTGATGATTTTTAAGGGACTTTTAGAAAGGGTAAATGCAGTTAGTGATATTTCTTATTTCCTATCCTCTCTCCATATCCCTTTGATTATAATTTTCTTTTCTTTACCCTTTTTAGTTGGACTCCTTACTGGTATAACTCAGGCTTCTATTGGAATAACTTTTCCCATTATACTTTCCCTTATCCCCTATGGAGAAAGCATAAAATGGGTTACTTTTTCCTTTATAAGTGGTTATATTGGTGTAATGATGTCTCCTACTCATTTATGCTTAATTTTAACACGAGAATATTATCAGGCAGAATGGAATAAGCTATATCCAGAAGTGATAAAAGCAGGAATAATTTTAACAGCCTTTAATTTTCTGAGGATATTTATTTAAAATTTATTTAACATTTTAGATTTAAAATAGTAGTATAAATTCCTTAAATTGGAGGTATAGCTATGAAAAAAGTACCCAGAGTATTTAGTGTTATTCTTCTCCTTCTTCTCTTTTATACAATCCTTTTTGCCAAAGAGATTCCCAGTATAAATCTAACAATTCTTCATATTAATGATTTCCATGGTAGGATTCTTCCATATATTGTTAGAAGTATTAGTGAGAAAGTTCCAGTAGGTGGTGCTGCTTATTTGGCTCAATTAATAAATGAAGAGAGGGCAAAGAATCCTGAAGGAACAATTCTTCTTGCCGCAGGAGATATGTTTCAGGGAACACCCCAATCTAATGTATTTAAAGGTGAACCAGTAGTAGAAATAATGAATCTTCTTGGTTTTGATGCTATGGCTGTTGGGAATCACGAATTCGATTGGGGGCAAGAAACATTACAAAGACTGGTATCTATTTCCAAATTTCCCTATCTTTCCGCAAATATTTTAGATGAAGATGGGAAATATCTGCCTTATCTAAAACCCTATGTAATTCTTGAAAGAAAGGGAATAAAAATTGCAATAATTGGCTTAATAACCCCAGAGACCGCATATATCACAAAACCTGATTATGTTCAGAACCTAATCTTTAAAAATCCAGAAGAGGTTTTGCCAAGAATAATAAATGAGGTAAAAGGTAAAGGAGCAAATTTAGTTATACTCCTCTCTCATTTAGGTTTTAATGAAGATAAAAAATTGGCAGAAAAGATATCAGGGATTGATGTCATAGTAGGAGGACATAGTCATACAGTAGTTACAAATCCTGTTTTAGAAAGAGGTGTTATTATAACTCAAGCAGGATTCAATGGAATATATTTAGGGGTTTTAGAATTAAAGATTCAGCCTGATACGAATATTATTTTAGGATACACAAGGGAAAATACGCTGAAGACAGTATTTGCTGGTCCTGAAAATAAATTTGATGAAAGGATAGCACGAATTGTAGATAAATATAATAATCAGTTGAAGGAAGAATTTGCAAAGGTTGTAGGAGAAACATTAGTTAATCTTGTAAGAAATTATAATGAAGAATCCAATGTAGGAAATGTCATCTGTGATGCTATGAGGAAAGCAGCATCTGCAGATATTTCTTTCCAAAACAGTGGAGGAATTAGAACTGATATAAATAAAGGACCTATTACTATGGAGTTGGTCTATACTCTTCTTCCCTTTGATAATGTATTAGTAGTTATGGAGCTTACAGGAGAACAAGTTTTAAAACTTTTAGAACAAAGTGCTAAATTAGAGAAGGGTATTTTACAACAATCAGGATTAAAGGTAAAATATGATATGACAAAGTCTGTGGGACAAAGGGTAGTAGAGGTTTTTGTAGGAGATAAACCTTTAGAGCTTGATAAAATATATAAAGTGGTAACTAATGATTTCTTAGCTGCAGGAGGAGATAATTTTATAACCTTCAAAGAAGGAAAGAATTTGGTATATGGAGATATGTTAAGGGATGTTTTTGTGGAATATTTAAAGAAACATTCTCCCATTTCTCCAGGGGTTGAAGGAAGAAGTATAATAATAAAGTGATGGTAGGAAGTATTATTGTATATGTAAATGATAAACCTATAGAGATTTATCAGGGCATGCAAGTAAAACATGCCCTGATTTCTTTTGATTATTCCCTTTATAAATCCTGTGAGAATGGAGAATTTATAGTATTAGATGAGAATGGTTTTGAGGTAGGTTTAGAAGGAGCTCTGCATGAGGGAGCTAAAATTTATACAAAGATGAAGGGGTGAAAAAATTGTTTCGAAGAACGAAAATAATATGTACCATTGGTCCAGTAAGTGAAGATGAGAAGACATTAAAAGAACTTATTTCTTGTGGAATGGATGTTGCAAGATTGAATTTTTCTCATGGTGATCATGAGGTTCATGGAAAAAGAATTGAGCTTATAAAGAGAATATCTGAAGAATTAGATAAAGGTGTTGCAATTCTTCAAGATTTACAAGGTCCTAAAATAAGGTTGGGAAAATTTGAGAAGGAAAAAATTTTCCTCGAAGATGGGCAAAAATTCTATTTAACTCCAGAAGAATGTGTAGGAAATGAAAAAATAGTTTATATTAATTATCCTTATCTTTTAGAAGATTTAAAGGAAGGTGAAAGAATTTTATTAGATGACGGCTTAATAGAACTTAAAGTAGAAGGAATAGAAAGGGACAAAGTAGTATGCAGGGTAATTCACGGGGGAGAATTGTGGGAAAGGAAGGGAGTCAATTTCCCTGATTCTGAATTAAGGGTGTCTGCACTAACAGAGAAGGATAAAAAAGATGTTCTCTTTGGAATAGAAATGGGAGTAGATTTTATTGCACTATCCTTTGTGAAGAAGGCGGGAGATATTTTAGAGTTAAAAGAATTTTTAGAATTGTACGATGCAAGAATTCCAGTAATTGCAAAAATTGAAAAGAAAGAAGCTATCCAAAACTTTAATGAGATTTTAGAGGTTTCCGACGGTATTATGGTGGCAAGGGGAGATTTAGCTGTTGAAGTTTCTAATGAAGAGGTTCCTCTGTTACAAAAGAGAATTATTAGGGAGGCAAGAATATCAGGAAAACCAGTGATAACTGCAACTCAGATGCTGAGTTCCATGGTAAACAGTCCAACTCCAACAAGGGCTGAAGTAAGTGATATTGCTAATGCCATATTAGATGGAACTGATGCAGTTATGCTTTCCAATGAGACTACAATTGGTAAATATCCAGTATTAAGTTTTAAAATGATGGATAAAATAGCAAGAAAAGTTGAAGAAGAGTTCCCATATGAAAGTTTTTTAATTTCCCCTTCTGATGAGAATATAACTCAATCTATTACCTATTCTGCGTGTGAGATAGCTCGCCAAACAAAAGCAAAAGCTATAATTACTGCAACCCATAGTGGTTTTACTGCAAGACAAATGTCAAAATATCGACCTTTAGCACCTATTTTCGCAATAACCCATTTTCCTGAGGTTCAAAGGAGATTGAATTTATCTTGGGGAGTAATACCTTTACTTACAGAGATTTTTTATACTACCGATGAGATGTTTGAAAAATCAACAAGAATTCTTCTGCAAAAAAGTTATATAAAAAGTGGGGATACTGTAGTGATAACTGCAGGAATTCCTATGGGAATCTCAGGCATGACAAATTTAATAAAGGTTCACATAATTTCAGAGATTATTGGAAGGGGGCATGGATTAGGAGGAGAAACAAAAACCGCAAGAGTATGTATTGTAGAAAATGAGAAAGAAGCCTTTAGTAAAGCTCAAGAAGGAGATATTCTTGTTATCCCAGAGTTTACCTCAGGATTTATTTCTCTTTTGTATAAAATAAGAGGTTTAATTATAGAGGGAAAGAAGCTTCCTCCAGAGCTTATACCATGGCGAAGTAAAGGATTAGGAATTATAGTTGGTACAGGAAAAATAAGAGATAAATTATCTCATGGAGAGATAATAACCATTGATCCCGAAAGGGGAGTGATATATAGAGGTGTCATCCGTACAACGTAGAAAAAAATACAATAGAATTATTCTTCTATTGATAATCTTATATGTCTTTCCATCTTATTATTTAGGGATAAGGGATTATTTCTATTATAAAAGGGAATTGGAAAAAAACAAAAAAAGATATGAAAAGTTGATTAGAGAAGTAAAAGAGCTTAAAGAGATTGTAGAAAATCTTGATGATCCATACATAATAGAAAAATTAGCAAGGGAAAAATTATTTATGGTAAGACCCGGAGAAATTCCCATTTTAATTATTATAGAGAATTTAGAAAAATAAACTTAAAGGGATTGAAGGGCAAAAACTCTTGCCGGAATAGCCTTAAATGATTTAAAACTTAATGGTGCAATCACTAAAAAAATCCTTTCCTTTTTTATAGAAAGAAGATTATAAAGGTTATGTATTAGAAAGACATCCTTTGATAGGAATAAGTCATGAACCTCTTTGCTTATTGGAAAATCAATTCCAACAAATTTTACTCTTTTCTCAATAAGAGTATTACAAGCAGAAAGAGAAAGAATTGGAGGATCTTTAAATACTTCTCCCGATGTCCAACGAGAATACCATTTTGTTTTCAAAATAACTCCCATTCCTCCATCTATATATAAATTCTCAAATTTTATCTCAGTAATAATATCCTTCATCCAAATTTCCAATAAATCTACAATAACAGCTTCCCTTAGAAGAAAATCCTTTGGAAATTCATTCCATGGAATTTCTATGTAAGTTCCTGTATGTGATGAGAGCTCTATCTTATAAAAAGGGGAGTTCCATAGGATTGTTTTTCCAATTTCATTTACTTTTAAAATAGAATGGGATTCTTCAGGAAAGGTTGTATTTGGAGAAAGTTCTAAGGTAAGATCTATAATCTCAAATTTACTCATACTTTTCACCCCAAATTTTATTTATTTAATTATATCATGTTTTGGTATAATATTTGACGATTTATAAATCTTTATTTATGGGAGGTTAAATATGGGAAGACAATGGAGAGTAAGGGAGAAGAGAAAAAGAAGAAAATCAAGAGAAAAAAGAAGAAAGAAGAAAATTGCTCAACAATTGAAGTCATTGAAATAATTGATATAATAGATTGATTATAAAGATAGGAGGAAGGAATGGAAAAAATAGATCTTTGCGGAGATTGGTTTTTCAGGGAGACAAGTGAAATAAAGTGGTGGAAAGGAAAAGTTCCGGGATGTATTCATTTAGATTTAATGGAAAACAACTTAATACCCGATCCCTTTATTGGGGATAATGAACTCAAAGTAAGATGGGTTGAGGAAAAGGATTGGGTGTATCAGAAAAGATTTAATGTACATAAAGAATTTCTAAGTTACCCTTCTATTGAGATTTTATTTCAAGGTTTAGATACCTTTGTAGAGATATATTTAAATGGGCAAAAAATTTGGGAAACTGACAATATGTTTATTCCCTGGAGTTTTGATGTTAAACCTTATTTAAAAGAAGGAGAAAATATATTAGAGATATATTTTCATTCTCCAATAAAGATTTTAGAAGAAAGAGCTAAAAGTTATCCTTCATTAAGGGGCTCTTTTTATTCTCCCAGAATTTTTGGAAGGAAGGCACAGTATTCCTTTGGTTGGGATTGGGGGCCGAGACTTGCTACTTCGGGAATTTGGAAAGGGGTATATTTAATAGGACACAAGAAGGCAAGAATAAGGGATATATGGATTCCTGTGGGAATTATGGGGGATAAAGCCCAATTAAATTTAGAGCTTGAAATCGAATTAATGGAAAATTCCACCTTAGATGTTCCATTAAGAATTTCTTTTGAAAAACCTATTCTTGAGAAAAAGTTAAGATTAACCCTTCCCGAAGGAAGGGTATTTATAAAAATACCTTTAACAATTCAAAATCCAAAGCTTTGGTATCCCAATGGTTATGGGCCTCAACCTATTTATACTCTCCAATTGGCATTAGTAGATAATAATGGGGAAATTTTAGATAGAAGGGAACAAAAATTTGCAATAAGAAAGGTAGATTTAATTTCTCAAAGTGATGAAAAAAATAGTTTCATTTTCTATATAAATGATATTCCCATATTTGCAAAGGGAGTTAATTGGATTCCTTCTGATTCTTTCCTCCCACGATTAAAAGATGAGGATTATAAGATTCTTCTTACAAAGGCAAAAAATATAGGAATAAATATGATTAGAATATGGGGAGGAGGATTTTATGAAAATGATATTTTCTACGATTTATGTGACGAATTAGGAATTCTAATATGGCAAGATTTTATGTTTGCTTGTGCAGAATATCCTGAAGATGATAAGTTTTTAGAAAAGGTAAAAGAAGAGGCAGAAATTATAGTAAAAAGGCTGAGAAAGCATCCATCTATAGTTTTATGGTGTGGAAATAATGAAAATGATTGGGGATACTATGCAAAATGGTGGGGAGAAAGAGAAAGATTTTGGGGTGAGAGTATATACCATAAAATTCTTCCTGATGTATGCGCAAAATTAGATATGACAAGACCTTACTGGCCCAGTAGTCCCTTTGGAGGAAAAGATCCTAATAGTGAGAAGGAAGGAGATAGACATAATTGGATAGTATGGTCAGGTTGGATGGACTATAGGGAATATTTAAAGGATAATGGAAAATTTATAAGTGAATTTGGATTTCAAGCTCCTCCCCATAAAGATACAATTATGAAATTTATAACATCTCTTAATGAGTATCATCCCCAAAGTAGAGAAATAGAATTTCATAATAAACAGATACAAGGAACAGAAAGAATAATTAGATATCTTGCAGAGCATTTTAGAATTACTTCAGATATGGATGAATATATTTATCTTACCCAGATAAATCAAGGTTTAGCATTAAAAACAGGTATAGAACATTGGAGAAACAACAAATTTAATACAGCAGGAACTTTAATTTGGCAATGGAATGATTGCTGGCCTGCGATTTCATGGAGTATTATAGATTATTATAAGAGAGAAAAGCCTGCTTATTATTTTGTGAAAAGAGCCTTTAAACCAATAAAGGTAAACATCGAGGAAAAAGAAAAAGAATTTATAATTTTTGGGATAAACGATACTCTAGTGGAGTTTAATGGAAAACTTAGTGCTCAAATTTTGTCCTTTAGGGGTAGAAAAAGAAAAAATTATGATCTTGAGATAATAATTCCTGCTAATTCCAGTATTAAATCATTGATTCTTTCTGAGATAAATCCAGATCCATATAACGAATTTTTAAAAGTTGAACTCTTCTCAAAGAATGGGGATTTAATAGATAGAAACGAATATTTCTTTGCAGAATATAAACATATAAGCTTTCCCCAAGCAAAGGTCTTTTATAAAATTGAAAAAGAAGGAGAGAATTATAAAATAGCCTTTGAGTCAAACAATATTGTTTTATGGCTTGCCTTAGAATTGGATAATACAGAATGGGAAGATAACTATTTTAATCTCTATCCAAAGGAGAGATATACTATATATTTAAAAACTTCTCATGATTTAGATTATATTAGGAGAAATTTAATTATTAAGAGTTTTAATAAAATTAAATTAGAAGAATTAACTTAGAATTTGGCGAAGATATTTTTCTCGCTATAGCTTATATAAAAAATTGAGAAATTATTGTGAGACAACGATTACAGAATTTCTCCTCTTTATCATCAGTATCCTTTATGCTATTAGAAAAAAACATAACACACTTTGAATTAAAACAGTGTTCAAGACCAAGGGTATGCCCTAATTCATGAATGGCTTCTTTTAATGCACGTTTCTTTAGGAGTTTTAAATCTTCAGGTAGTCCATAAAAAGTATTACTTAATCGAGCTAAACTGATCAGAGCTTCTCTACCTCTAATTTTGGCTTGACCAAAAATATAATTTAAATGAGGGACATATAGGTCTACTTCTGTTATTCCAAGAATTTTAAAAGCATACTCTAATTCTAATTTGGAAAGTTTATCTAAGAAAGGGGCTGATAAATATTGATTTCTTTTTATATTCCAGCTATTCTCGGGTATAGAGATTTTTTCTCCTATTTCAAAAAAATAGGGAAAGATTAATGGAAGATTTTCTTTTAAATCCTCTAAAATTTCCCTTCGAACCTTTCCTATAGGAACAAGGTATATCTTTTTATCTTTCATTATTGATATTATATCAAATAAAGAGAACATATTTTCTCTTTTTTCTGGTAGTATTCCCTTTACTCCAGGTTGAATTTTTTGAAAAAATGGTATATAATTTTCCCACAAAGAATAAAGGCGAAGAACGGGAGTAGTAATTATCTAAGCAGGATTCAGAGAGGCTGGAAAGAGGTGTGAGCCGGCTATCCTGTGGATGGTGAATGGGCCCGGGAGCCTTGGACCGAAAAAGGATATAATCCTTGAGTAGGCTCCAACGGATGTTGCCACCGTTATCAAGGCAAAGGGTATCGGAGCAAGGAATATCTCCCGTACCCGAAAGGAGATAGGCGATGTTGCCTAAGTAAGGTGGTACCGCGAGAATTAGCCTTCTCGCCCTTTAAACGGGCGAGAAGGCTTTTTTATTTTTAAGGAGGTGTTTTCTTTGTTTAATTTTAAAATTCCAGAAGATTTTGAAAATTATGATTATTTTCCATTAGTTTTTGATCTTCCAGGAGATTGGGAGACCCCGGTAAGCCTTATTTCAAAAATTAAAGATGAAGAGTATTTCTTTCTCTTAGAAAGTGCAGAGGGAGGGGAGAGGATAGGAAGATATTCTTTTATAGGCTGGAAACCAAAAAGAGTTTTTTCTTTTCCGTATGATTATTCCAAAGATATTCTTTCCGAACTTTCATTGAAATTTCCTGTCTCTAAAATATATCAGGAAAAAGAACTTCCAAGATTCTTAGGAGGAATAGTTGGATTCTTAAGTTATGATTTAGTGAGGCAGTTGGAAGATCTTCCAAATATAACTGAAGACAATTTAAATTTCCCTTTAGCCTCTTTTCAATTTACTGAGTTTCTTATAGTTTTTGATCATTTGAAAAGAAAAATAAGTATTGTTCTTTTAATATCTAAGGATGAGCTTAAGAAGGAATCCTCCCTAAAGGAATATCAAGAAAAAATTAAGGAAGTATTAGATATTTTTAATTACCCTCCTAAAAAAAATAAGCCTTACAACTTAAATTTTCCCTTAGAGGCTTTTACTACTGAAAATAGTTATAAAGAAATGGTTAAAAAAGCATTAGAGTATATTAGGGATGGAGAGATATTCCAAGTGGTTCTATCTCAAAGATTTTATACGAGATATCCTTTAGATCCTTATCTTCTTTACAGAGCATTAAGATTAATAAATCCCTCACCTTATATGTTTTATCTTCGTTTCAAGGATATTTATTTGATTGGGGCATCTCCAGAAGCTTTGGTTAGAGTTGAAAAGGGAAAGGCTGAAGTGAGACCAATAGCAGGAACAAGACCAAGGGGAAGAGATTCCTTAGAAGATGAATTATTAGAAAAAGAACTGATAAATAACGAAAAAGAAAGAGCAGAACATATTATGCTTTTAGATTTAGGAAGAAATGATCTTGGAAGAATCGCTAAGATAGGAAGTGTTAGAGTAGAAGATTTAATGAAAGTAGAAAAATATTCTCATGTTATGCATCTTGTGAGTACTGTAACATGTGAGACTTTAGAAAATCTTCATCCCTTGGAAGTTTTAAGGGCATGTTTTCCTGCAGGAACTGTTTCAGGTGCTCCTAAAATAAGAGCCATGGAGATTATAGAGGAATTAGAAAAGTACAAAAGGGGGCCATATGCAGGAGGGGTAGGTTATCTCTCCTTAGATGGAAATTTAGATACTTGTATAACTATAAGAAGTTTCTTTCTGAAGGGAGAGGATTTATATCTTCAGGTTGGAGCAGGAATTGTTTACGATTCTGATCCCAAGAGGGAATACGAAGAGACTATAAACAAAGCAAAGGCACTTTTTGAAGCCATAAAAATTTCAGGGGGTTTAGATTATGCTTTTACTTATTGATAACTATGATTCCTTTACTTATAATCTTTATCAATTCCTATCAGAATTTGTAGAAGTAATAGTCTTTAGAAATGACAAAATAAGTTTGAAAGAGATTGAAGAGCTTAAACCAGAAGGAATTGTAATATCTCCTGGTCCATCAATTCCTGAAAATGCAGGAATTAGTATTCCTATTATTAAACATTTTAAAAATAAATTACCTATTTTAGGAATATGTTTGGGACATCAAGCCTTAGGATCTGCTTTTGGAACAAAAATTGTAAAAAACTTGCCAATGCATGGGAAATTATCGGAAGTCTATCATATTCCCCATCCCCTTTTTGAGAATATTGAGAATCCCTTTATTGCAACAAGATATCATTCTTTAATTGTTGATTATCACACCTTATCCCCATCATTAAAAATAATTGCCTGGACTAAGGATAAAATTATTATGGGACTTCAATACGAAAATTATGCTGTATTTGGTCTTCAGTTTCATCCTGAATCTGCCTTTACCCAAAAGGGTAAAGAAATATTAAAAAATTTTCTTAAGATAGGAGGTTTAATAAAATGATAAAGGAAATTATTAGGAAGCTTTCTTTTGGAAACCACCTCTCCTTTGAGGAATCTCAATCGATAGTAGAAAGTATTGATAGAGAAGAAATAACAGAGGCACAACTTGGTGGTATTCTTCTCTCTTTAAAAGTAAAGGGAGAAAATCCAGAGGAAATCGCAGGATTTATTTCAACTCTTCATAAAAAGTCTAAAAAGGTATTGAATAAATCTCCTGCTATTGATGTCTGTGGAACAGGGGGAGATCAGGCAAAAACCTTTAACATTTCCACTGGGGTAGCCTTTGTATTAGCAAGCCTTGGGGTTCCAGTGGCAAAACATGGCAATAGAGCGATATCCAGTAAATCTGGAAGTATTGATGTAGTAGAGGCTCTTGGTATGAGTTTCTCCCCAGATCCCAAGAAGGTAGCAGAGGAGATAGATAATTTGGGAATAAGTTTTATATTTGCTCCTTATTATCATCCAGTAGTGGGGAAGGCGGGAAAAGTGAGAAAGGAGTTAGGGGTTGGGACAATTTTTAATCTTTCAGGTCCCATGTTAAATCCTGCCAATTTACAAGCTCAAATTTTAGGTGTATACTCATCAAATATTTTAAAAAAATTAGCAGAATCTGCATTAATTTTAGGGAGAAGGAATATTTTATTCTATCATGGAAAAGATGATGGGATGGACGAAATTTCTCTAAGTGGATCCACAGAGATGGCTTGGGTAAAGGAAAAATCTGTAGATTATTTTACATTCCATCCTGCAGATATTGGGCTTAGAACATATTCTTTAGAAGAATTTAAAGGAGGAGATCCTCAGGAGAATGCAGAAATTCTGATAAATATATTTAAAGGGAAAGGAAACCCTGCTCAGGTGGATATATTATCCTTAAATAGTGCCTTTGGACTTTTAGTCTTAGGAAAGGTTGATGATATAAAGAAAGGATTTAATATAGTAAAGAACCATATTTCAGAGGGAAAAGTGTATCAATTTTTAGAGAAGTTAAGGGGGAGTATGGTATGAGTATTTTAGAGGATTTGGTTGAAGAGAAAAGGAAATATTTAAAAAAAAGAAGCTTTACTATTCCCATCTCTCTACCAGAAAAAGAAAAGGATGTTTTTTTCAAAACTATAAGTCTTCCAGGTTTAAAGTTAATTGCAGAGATAAAACCTTCTTCTCCTGTAAAAGGAAGACTTATAAAAGGTTTTTCTATCTCTGAGATTGTGGAGATATATGATGAATTAGAGGAGGTTTCTTGTATATCTGTTTTGACAGCAGAAAGTTTTTCAGCAAGTTTAACTAATCTTCAGGGAGTCAGAAGAATTACTAAAAAACCTATCTTACAAAAGGATTTTATTATTACCTTTGAGCAAGTATATGAAGGAAGAATATTGGGAGCAGATGCTATCCTTCTTATTGCAAGAATTTTATCTGAAAAAGAGCTAGAAAATCTCTATAGTCTTGCAAGGACCTTAGATTTAGAACCTATTATAGAGATATATGAAAGAGAGGAACTGGAAAAGGTATTACCATTAAATCCAAGAATTTTAATGATAAACAATCGAAATCTTTCTAATTTTCAGGTAAATGTCTCTCATACTTTGGAAATATTGCCCTATATTCCTAAGAATGTTTGTGTTATAAGCGCCAGTGGAATAAAAAATGAAAAAGATGTGGAAATTTTGTATAAAGCAGGAGTGAAGGGAATATTAGTTGGAGAAAGTATTATAACAAGCCCAAATCCTAAGGAAAAAATAAAGGAACTTATGGGGCCTTTAAAATCTAAGACTATCCTTGAGAAAATGTCCTACGAACATAGCCCAAACTTTTAGAATTATGTGGGTAAAGATTTGTGGAATTAAAGATGCTTTTTCAGCATTACATGTTTTTGCAGAAGGGGGTAATGCTATAGGTTTTGTTTTTGTTCCAGAGAGTAAGAGATTTTTATCTACAGAAGAAGCTAAAAGACTTCCTCCTCATATAAAGGAAATTCCTATTCTAAAGTTTGGTGTCTTCCAAAATACTGAAAAGGATAAAATTATTGAAACTTTAAAGATATTGCCTTTAAATGGGATCCAATTTCATGGAGAGGAATCTCCTTCTTTTTGTTCGGAATTTAGAGAGTTCTTTTTAATTAAGGCTTTTACCATAGATTATGAGACTTCTATAGAAAATATTAAAAAAGAGATCTCAAAATATTCCTTCTGTCATATTCTTTTAGATAGAAAAAAAACCCTTCCTAAAATCTCCTTTGAGGAATTTTTAGAAAAAGCACATTTAATCTCTAGAGAATTTCCTATAATTCTTGCGGGAGGGATTAATGAAGAAAACTTAGATTTAGCATTAAGTTTAAAACCTTGGGGAATTGACCTTTCTAGTGGCGTGGAAGATGAAAAGGGAGAAAAGAATTTAGAGAAAATATCAAGATTATTAAGGAAGGTGAAGGAAAAGCATGAAACTTCCTGATGAAACTGGATATTTTGGAGAATTTGGGGGAAGATTTGTTCCTGAAACATTAATGGAACCTCTTTTAGAATTAGAAAGGGCATATAAAAAAATAGAAGAAAACGAAAATTTTTGGGGGGAATATAAAAAGTATTTGAAGGAATATGTGGGAAGACCTACTCCCCTTTATTTTGCAGAAAAATTATCTTCTTATATTAATGCAAGGGTATATTTAAAAAGAGAAGATCTGTGCCATACAGGTGCCCATAAGATAAATAATGCCATTGGACAAGCTCTTTTAGCAAAATACCTTGGGAAGAAAAGAATAATTGCAGAAACTGGTGCAGGTCAGCATGGAGTAGCAGTAGCAACAGTATGTGCCCTTTTTGGGTTTGAGTGTACCATATATATGGGAGAAGAGGATTGTAATAGGCAAAAGATGAATGTCTTAAGAATGAAACTTCTTGGAGCAGAGGTTATTCCTGTAAAAACTGGTTCAAGAACATTAAAATCTGCTATAAACTCTGCATTAAGAGATTGGGTAAGTCATCCTGAAGATACCTATTATCTCTTAGGTTCTGTAGTGGGGCCTCACCCCTATCCTAAGATTGTTAGAGATTTTCAAAAAATAATCGGAGAGGAAGCAAAGGAGCAAATCTTAGAAAAAGAAAAATCCCTACCCCATTACTTAATAGCTTGTGTTGGTGGTGGGAGTAATTCAATAGGACTTTTCTATCCCTTTCTAAATGATCCTGTAAAGATCATTGGGGTAGAAGGAGGAGGGAAGGGGATTAATTCTGGGCTTCATTCTGCAAGTATATGTGTAGGTAAAGTAGGAATTCTTCATGGAGCTAAAATGTATCTTCTTCAAGATGAAAATGGAAATATTGCTGATACTCATTCCATATCAGCAGGTTTAGACTATCCGGGAGTCGGACCAGAACATAGTTTTTTAGCAAAAGTTGGGAGAGTGAAATATGGTTATGCAGAGGATGGGACAGCTTTAAAGGGATTTTTTGTCTTAACGAAATTGGAAGGAATAATTCCAGCTTTAGAAAGTGCCCATGCCATAGGATATTTATTAGAAAAGAGGAAGGAATTTTCTGAGAAAAATCCAATAATTATTGTTAATCTTTCGGGAAGAGGAGATAAGGATTTAAATATTATCTACAATATGATGGAGGAAAATAATGAGCAGAATTTTAAGGAGATTTAAAGAGAAGAAAAAAGAATTAATGTTTATTCCCTTTTTTGTCGCAGGGTATCCTTCCTTCTTCTTCTTAGAAGATTTTATTTTAAAACATAAAGATAATATAGATATATTGGAATTAGGAATTCCTTTTTCTGATCCCATTGCAGATGGTCCTATATTAGAAGAAATAAATTATCAGACAATTAAAAAGGGTATTAATCTTAAGAATACATTAAAATGGCTCAAAGAAAAAAATATTCCTTTCCAAATTCCTACAGTTCTTCTTCTTTATCTTAATTTAATTTATCAAAATCTGGAAGAAAATCTTCAGAGTATAAAAGAAATAGGAGTAGAAGGATTGGTGATTCCTGATCTTCCTTTAGAAGAAGGGGAAAGATTTTTAGACCTTTTTAAGAGATATGATTTAGATTTAATTTTTTTCTTATCTCCAACAACTAATAGAGAAAGAAGAGAGAAGATATTAAAATTAGCAGAAAATTTTATTTACTGTATATCAGTAAAGGGAATTACAGGAGAAAGAGATGAACTTTCTCCTGAAGGAATAAAATTTGTAAAGGAAGTTAGATTAAAAACAGATAAGCCACTGGTATGGGGCTTTGGAATAAGTAAAAGGGAACATATAAGATCACTAAAGGGATTAGTTGATGGAGTAATAGTGGGTAGTGCTTTTGCAAAAAGACTGTTAGAAGGAAAGGATTTAGAATTATATTTTGTTGAGCTTTATAAAGAAAGTGTGTAGAATTATCTATAATATCTTGAGCCCAAAACATCCCTTTGAATAAAAAGAGTAAAGAAATTTTTTCTATCCTTTTTAGGGGTGAAAAATGATTACAGATCAGAATAAAGATTTTTTATCTCTTCCTTATTTTTATACTAAAAATCCTTCTCGGATTTTCAATCAAAAGCTTCTTTTCAATATCTGCACTACATCCTTTTTTATATAGTTGAGGTAGCAATTTTAATGATATATCAGTGTATGGTCTTATTCTTTCCTTTGCTCCACCTTTTTCATTTATTGTATACCATCCAGCATCATGAGATATTAGTATTTGATCAATAAATCCCATTTTTACCATTTTATTAATAAGTTCCACATGATATTCTATGGATCTTCCTCCAATGGAATCATATTCTAATATGAATCCTTTATTTAATAATTCTAAATGGGTATCAAGATCTTCAATAGCATCTGCATGTACTATAATTAGAGCAGAAGGATCAACCCCCTCTTTTTCAATAATATTTGCTACTTCTTTGGCACATTCTTTCTCTCCTGTATGACATGCGATAGTAAGTCCTGTTTCTAAATGAGTTATAGCAGAAGCGATAATTATTTTTTTATCAAGATCTGACAATTTCCCATGATTAACAGAGATTTTTATAAATCCAGGTTTTATTTCCGTATTTTCAATTCCATTCTTCCATTCATCTATCCAAATTTTTGCAAAATCTTCCGGAGAAAAATCCCTCATCTCAATAGGAATATAATTATAATTTCCAAAGGCATAAAATCCTATATTAGTTACAATATTTACACCTGTAGTTTCAGATAGGATTTTTAGGGATTTAACATCTCTTCCTACAAATTTTGGGGTACACTCTATTAAGGTTTTAAAACCTAAATTTTTAACTTGTTCTAAATAGGGTTTCATTGTATTTACAATATCTTTTCTTAACTCATCAGTTATATATACTTGTTCTTCAGCAGAGGAAAAGTCTACTGCAATATGCTCATGAACAAGTGTTTTTCCAAGATCCTCTGGTTTTATCTCTCCTAAGATTGTCATTATCATAATTATCCTCCCAAAATAGTTTTTTATAGTTAGATAATTATATCAATTTTGATATAATTAGTCTCATGGAATTAAGAGAATTAGGATTGGAGTAAAATATAGGATAAAGCAAGTAGAGAAAATCTAAAGATTTATACTAAGGTTTCAAGAATAAGAAGGGTTTAGAAAGAGTAGTTTCAGGGATTTATAGAGTGCTTAAAAGGGTTAGAGAAATTTATGTAACCTTTAATTCCAAGCTTAGTAAAGGTTATAAAAAACCCCGAAAATATGATTCTTGAGAATGTAACAATAATTAAATAAGTAGGGAATATAGGCTGGAATTTCTCATTGTTATGTGGATAAAGAGGAAAAAAATAATTTTGGAGGAACTATTTATGAAAAATTGGAATATCTATATCAATGTTTTTTGGTCTTTACTCTTTTTATTAATTTCCTATTTAGTTTATAGATTAATCATAAAAGGGATAAATAATATAGCATCAAGGGTAGGAAGAGAAGTAAAGGCACCTAAAACAGTTTCTATGCTTATTGGATTTCTAATATTTGGAATTGGTATTGCTATAGTTTTATCTATTTGGAATGTAAACCTTCTTCCCTATTTAACAGGACTTGGAATCTCTGGAATTATCTTAGGTCTTGCTTTTCAAGAACCCCTCACGAATTTTTTATCAGGAATCTTAGTACTTATAACCAGAAAGGTTTTTGAAGGGGAAAGTGTGGATATAGATGGAATTTCTGGTATTGTAGATATTGTTGAAATGAATCACACAAGAATAAAAACTTTTGATGGAAAACTTATCTTAATTCCCAATAGAAAAGTCTGGTCTGGGACTGTAACAAAGTATTGGCCAGGTCCTTATAGAAGGGTAAATTTTGATGTAACTGTAGATTATTCCTCTGATTTAATTAAGGTTATTGATCTTTTGAAAGGGGCGATGGAAGAGGAGGCATTAGTGGTAAAAGATGAATCAGTAAATAATTTTATTGTCTTTAAAGAATATGGAAGTTTAGGTATAACTTATACTATATATTTTTGGGTAAACAAAGACTCATACTTTGATGCAATAAATTCTTTGAGTATAAGAATAAAAAAACTTTTTGATGAAAATGGAGTAAAGATTCCCTTTATGGTTATTGATCTAAGGGTTATCCAAAATATTCAGTAGATTTTACTAAATATTTTAGAGAAAGGAGATTTTTGTTGTGAAAAAACTTTTAAAAAGGGTTTTTGCTTTATCTTGTTTTTTATTTATAATAAGTATTACTCTCTCCTAAACAAATGAAATTTTTTGGCGGATAGAATCTCCTACAACCACTGTTTATATTCTTGGTTCTATTCATTATGGAACTAATAGGCTTTATCCTTTCATGGATGATATAGAAGAAGCTTTTAAAAACTCCCAGGTTTTATTTGTAGAAGCAGATATTACAGATTCTAATTTAATAAATAAAATACAAGAGGCATTTTTATATAAAGGTTTATACTCCTTTAACGATTCAATAAAAAATCATGTATCGGAAGAAACTCTTAAACTTTTGGAGGAATAATTTGGAAAAGAGAATTTGGAGAGATTAAAATTTTTCAAACCCTTGGTTTTTTATTTTTTAATAGGACCAAAGAATGTTGATTTAGATCTAAACTTAGGAATTGATATGTATTTTACGAAAAAAGCAAAGGATCTGGGTAAGGAAATTATAGAAATAGGGAATTGATTATCAAATTGATCTTTTTGTAAATTTTCCTGAAAAGGAGCAGGAAAATTTAATAAGGCTAAATCTATTAGATTTAAGAAAGGGTGACTATAAAGATAGGATAAATTCATTGATAGAAGCATATATAATAAGGATATGATAAAAAAAATTTGGGATTTGATTTTTGGAGAATACTTAAAAAATCCTGATTATAAATTCTTTTATGAAAATTTTTTTTAGAAAGGAAGAAAAATATGTTGGAAAAAGTAAAAGAATATTTGCAAGATAAAAAGGTATATTTTGTTACAGTAGGAGCAGGACATCTAATTGGAGAGGAAGGAGTTGTAGAAAATTTAAGAAAAAAAGGGTATAATACAGAAAGAATTTTTTGTGAAAGGATGGTGAAAAATGAGGATTAGACTTTTTTTCTTTACTTTATTTTTACTTTCAATCGTTTTATCAATCTCTTGTAGGGAGGGTAATGTGAATAGAGAAACTCCATCTCTATGGCAAGTTTATAAAGATTATTTTCCCATTGGTGCCGCAGTAAATCCTACCACTATAAATACTCATAAAAGTCTCTTAGAAAAGCATTTTAATGTTGTTACTCCAGAAAATCAAATGAAGTGGGAAATTATTCATCCTCTCCCAGAATCTTATAACTTTTCTGAGGCAGATAAAATTGTTGAATTTGCAATTAAAAATAATATGAAAGTTAGAGGACATACCTTGGTTTGGCATCAACAGGTTCCCTCTTGGGTATTTACCAATGAGAGGGGAAATTTTGTTAGTAAAGATATTCTCTTAAAGAGACTCGAGGAACATATAAAGAAAGTTGTAGGATATTATAAGGGAAAGGTTTATGCATGGGATGTAGTAAATGAGGCAATTTCTGACAATCCCAATGAGTTTTTAAGAAATGTTCCTTGGTACAGGATTGGTGGAGAAGAATTGATAGAGAAGGCGTTTATATGGGCTCATGAGGCAGATCCTGATGCTTTATTATTTTATAACGATTATAACTTAGAGGAACCAAGAAAAAGAGATAAGGCTTATGAGTTAGTTAAAAGATTGAAGGAAAAGGGAATACCAATTCATGGGGTTGGAATACAAGGACACTGGATATTAGGCTGGCCTACTCCACGTATGTTGGAAGAATCCATTAAAAAATTTTCTTCATTAGGGCTACAAGTAGAGGTCACAGAATTTGATATTTCTATCTATTACGATAGAAATGAAAATGCTAACTTTACAACTCCTCCAGAGGATCGAATTGAGAGACAAGCTCAGTTATATAAAGAAGCTTTTAGAGTTTTAAGAAATTACAAAGATGTTGTTACAGGAGTAATCTTCTGGGGTGTAGCTGATGATGCTACCTGGCTTGATCAGTGGCCTATTAGAGGAAGGAAGGATCATCCTTTACTTTTTGATGTAAAGCACAATCCCAAGAAGGCCTTTTGGGAAGTTGTTAGTTTTTAGATTTTAGACTTAAAATATGGAATTGCGAAATTGCCTGTTAGAAAAAACTTTCTTTTGAGGATTTTAAATCTTCTATGAGAAGTCAAATATGCCTTATCCTATAAAAGCTGTTGTGTAAACATTTTTTGAAAAAGAAAGCCTCCTTGGGATAGGATTTTTGAGAAACTAAAATCTTATCCTAAGGAGGCGATACAATATTCAGACTTTAATAAAGACTAAGAGACCTTTGCTATACCAATAAGATGAGGGGAAGCAAGAAAAGAAGGATGGTTCTTGTATTGAAAGGGGACAAAAAATGATTACAGATCAGATCCTTCTCATTGTTTCATAGCTTAAGTTAACATTATGATTCTCAGAAAGCTTATCTCTGAAGTGGAGAATATTAAAGTCAAAATAAATAGACTTCCTAAGAGCTACAATTAATCTTCTAATTTTCTCAGTAACTTTAAGGCTATTAGGTTTTTCAGATCTCTTTCTTACTAATCCTAAAATACCTTCCAAGATAAATCTCTTCTTCAGTCTTATCATCTGTCTATAAGAAAGACCTAATATCTCTTGAGCTTTCTTAAGATTGATTTTTCCATCCACCACATCTTTTAAAAGAATATATCTTTTAATCTCTTCCTCCGTAATAAAATATCTTTTTTTCCATGAAATATCCTCCTCAAGATTTATAAATCCTCTTGAGAAGAATATTAACAAATATATGTGACATTCCCTTTTAGTAACAATATGTGACATTTTTATTTGTATACCACAAAGCCTCAAAAGGCTATTGACTTTTAAAAAATTTTAAATTAAAATTCGAAGTAAAGACTTTAGTAAAAAATAGAATAAAATTTTGAGTGTGAAAAAGTTTTTTTCAAACTTAACTGGAAAGCTTTCCAGCAAAAAATAAATAAGGAGGTGAAAAAATAAAACCTAAATTTTCCTTAAATCTTATCAAAATTTTTAGGAGGTGGGCCCATGAAAAGATATTTTCTTCTATTTGTATTATTAATTATCTTTGCAGTATTATTTAATCCTGCAGTTCCTCAAGTTAAAACTACTATCACCTTTATGACTCCTTTAGGTGGTGCTGATGGTGCTTACATGGATAGAATTATACAAAACTTCAACAAAAAAACCCCTGATGTGGAAGTGGTTCACTTAGTAGTAGTCTCCTCAGTAGAATATAAACAGAAATTATCAACTGGAATAGCATCAAAATCTGCACCACAAGTTTTATTTATGCGTAAGTTTGACATGCCATTATACCTCGATCATTTTAGACCTTTTACTTCGGCGGAGTTAACAAGATATGGCATTAACATTCGTGATATCTATCCACAACTTTTAGATGGTTTAGTTAAGGATAATAAATACTATGGAATTCCTCTTGATGTTTGGATTTTCTATATGGCATATAATAAAGCAAACTTTAAAAAAGCAGCTTTAGATCCAGAAAAACCTCCAAAGACAAGAGCTGAATTTATAAAAGCAATGGAAGCCCTTAAGAAGATTACACCAAAGGGCTTAACTCCTTACTATGAAACACCTACATGGGCATGGATATTTATTCATCTCCTTTGGCAACATGGAGGAGATCTATTAACACCTGACTTCAAGAAACCAGCTTTCAAAGCAGCAGCAGTAGAAACCTTAAAGTTTATGATGGATTTACAAGATAGAGGAATCTTGCCAAAGGCTGCAGTGGATCCTGGACCACCTTTCCACTCTGGTCAAACCTCCGTATTAATAACAGGTATCTGGACTATTAATCCATGGTTAGAGGCTCTTGGTAAAGATTTTGGTTATGCACCTGCCCCTCAACTTGGCACTAAAAGAGCAGTTTTTGGAGGATCTCATGTTATAGCTTTGCCTAAGGTAATGGTTGAAGATAAAAGGGTATTTGAGGCTGCAATAAAGTGGGTAAAATATCTCTGGGATTATGCTCTTGACTGGTATGCAGCAGGACAAACACCAGCAAGAAGGTCTATTGCAACAAGCGAAGAACTTAAGAAGAGATTGCCCCATATTTATGTTGTTGCCCAACAATTACCATACGTAAAAACTTTCCAATTCTTCCCCTATATTTCTGAGATAGTAGACGAAATAGCAGTTAATCTTGAAGATGTCCTAATAACAAGAAAATTAACACCAGAACAAGCCATGGAGAAAGCAGAAAAAGCTGTTCAAAGTATCTTAGATGACTATTGGGCAACAGTTAAATAGTTAAGAACAAGGAAGGAGAGATAAAACTAATGATAAGATTTTCTTCAAAGAAAATTTGGTGGGAGGTAGGAAATTGGGGGTTCCTCCTCCCCCACCTTTTTTTCTTCATAGCATTTATTGCTATCCCCCTTTTTACAAATGTTGTTATGAGTATGCATAACTGGAATTTATTAGGACAAAGTATCTTCATAGGGTTCGAAAACTTTATACGTATATGGAATGATGATAGATTCTGGGTAGCTGTTAGAAATACTGTAATTTTTGCGCTTATCAGTGTTCCATTGACAATTATTGTTGGTCTTCTTGTTGCTTTAATTTTGAAGCAAAAGGTATATGGAAAATTATGGCTATTAGTAGCCTTTGTCTCTCCTACCTTTTTTGGTTCTGTTGGAATTCTTACAACCTGGAAATGGATCTATGCATCATATCCTTCAGGTCTTGCTAATTATTACCTTAACAGAACAGGAATATTGAAAGAAGCTATCTCTTGGTTTGAAACTCCTACTCGAGCATGGATGTGTATTATTATCACAACGGTTTGGTGGATCGTTGGATTTAGTATACTACTCTATCTTGGTGCTCTTCAAAGAATTCCTCCAGAACAGTATGAGGCTGCAAAGGTTGATGGGGCAAGTTCTTGGAAGTGTTTTTGGCACATCACTCTTCCTTGGATTAGAAATGTTCTTTTCTTTGATGTTGTGAGACAAGTACTATTAGCCTTTGGTCTCTTTGATCAAGTTTACTTTTTCACAGGAGGAGGACCTGCAGGTACAACTCGTACCATGGTTTACTATCTATATCTTGTTGGTTTTACTCGACAGGAATTAGGACGGGCTGCTGCAATCTCATGGTACATATTTGCAATTGTATTAATCTTTGGATTATTACAACTTGCAATGCTTACAAAAACAATTAGAAGTGCTGAGGAGTGAAATTATGAAACAAAATAATATTTTACATTTATTAAAAACTAATAAGCAAATTCAAAGGGTCATACTTTCAATACTTCTTTGGATTTTGGCAGGTTTTTGGTTTATTCCGATTTTTTGGATGTTGTCAACATCTCTCAAATCAACATATACTGCTGTTGCCGAGAACCTACCTCGATGGATTCCAAAAGAACCTACTATAGAGAATTATAATGCAGTTTTTGCTCCTGCAAGTGGGATAAGTGTATCACGAGGAATTATTAACAGTCTTATTGTTGCATCTTTAGGAACAATTTTAGGTTTAATTATTGCAACACCTGCAGCATATACTCTTTCAAGACTGAGATTTAGAGGTAGAAATGCAATCTTTTGGAGCTATGTAGGAATCTTAGCATTTCCAGGAGTATTGTTCTTAGTTCCTCAATTTTTTATAATCCGCACTTTTGGTTTAATGGATAATTTTCTTGCTCTAATTCTTCCTGGGCTTGGGAGTACCTTTGGGGTCTTTCTCTTAAGACAGTATATGCTTGGTATACCTCGTGAACTTGAGGATGCTGCTTGGATAGATGGCTGTTCAAGAATTAGATTCTTATTAACTATTGTGCTTCCTTTCATTAAACCAGCTTTACTTACCCTCGGTTTAATGTCCTTTCTGGCTTCTTGGAATAGCTTTTTATGGCCATTATTAGTAATGAATACTCCTGAAAAGTTAACTTTACCTATTGCATTAGTAAGATTTGCAGCGGGATGGGGAGATCCCTTTAGAGGTATAGGTCCTTTGATGGCTGGTGCTTTTATTTCTGTAGCTCCCACATTAGTGATATTTATAATATTCCATAAATATCTAATGCAGGGAATTTCAATTAGTGCTGGAGGGAAGTAAGAATGATGAAAATAATTAGTTTTCTTATATTTATAATTATACTTCTCTCTGTTGGTTTACCTACAAATTCAAAGCAAATTCTTTCTATTGAAACTTCAGATTTAGGACCTCCTATTCCAAAAACTTTGTTTGGGATATTCTTTGAGGATATAAATCACGCAGTAGATGGAGGACTTTATGCAGAACTTATTATGAATAGATCCTTTGAGTATACAAGTAAATTAGAAGGCTGGAATATTCAAATTAAAGATACCTCAGATTCAAAAGCATATGTGGATAACAAAAGTCCTATCAATAAGAATAATACAAATTATTTGAAATTAGAGTTTAAATCAGATAAAAGCGAGATCATTATTAGAAATAGTGGTTATGGGGGGATTCCCCTTAAAAAGGGAGAAAAATATATCATTTCTTACTATGTTAAAGGAGACCCAGAATTTGAGGGAACTATTAAGTTTACTTTAGAAGATAAAAGAGGAGAATTATACTCAAAGGCGTATATTTTAACTCAAAAATTCTCAAAGGAATGGAAGAAAATATCCACCGAATTTCTCATTGATGAAGGGGTTTCTGAGGCTCAGCTTGTAATATATGTAAAAGGTATAGGCAATCTTTGTTTAGATATGATCTCCCTTTTCCCTAAAAAAACATGGAATGGTATGAGAATAGATTTAGTAGAAATGTTAAAAGAATTAAAACCTGGTTTTATGAGATTTCCTGGAGGATGTCTTGTGGAGGGAGACAGTCTTAATAACGCTTATAGATGGAAGGACACTATTGGAAAGGTTGAAGAGAGAAAGACCAATAGAAATCTTTGGGGTTATCATCAATCCTATGGGATAGGTTTTTATGAGTATCTTTTGCTTTGTGAATATATTGGGGCAGAGCCTATTCCAATTTTCAATGCAGGAATCTCTTGCCAGGTTAGAGGTGCAGAATATTGCTCTATGGAGGGTTTAAAAGAATGGGTCCAAGATGTTCTTGATTTTATCGAATTTGCTAATGGTCCAGTAAATACCCGTTGGGGAGGTATTAGAGCTTCTTTAGGGCATCCAGAACCTTTTAAGGTAAAATATATAGGTATAGGAAATGAGAATTGGGGTGAAGAATATCACAAACGCTTTCAAGTATTTTGGAAGACTATAAAAGAGAAATATCCAGAGATTAAAATTATATTCAGTGGACCTCCAAGTTATGAAGGTTCAGCCTTTAGACAAGCTTGGAATTTTGCAAGAGAAATAGGCGTTGATATCTTCGACGAGCATATATACACAACTCCTGAATGGTTTTTAGCAAATTCAGATAGATATTCAAAATATCCAAGAGAAGGAACTAAAGTAATGGTAGGAGAATATGCAGCCCATACGGTAGGAAGAAGGAATAATTTACAAAGTGCTCTTGCTGAAGCTGTATTCATGACAGGATTAGAGAAAAATTCTGATGTAGTAATAATGGCATCTTATGCTCCATTATTCAATCGTATTAGCTGGTCTCAATGGGTACCTGATTTAATATGGTTTGACAATACCAAAGCCTTTGGAACTCCAAATTACTACGTGCAAAAAATTTTTAGCGAAAATAGAGGAGATTTTTTATTAAAATCCTCTCTTACAGAAGAGCAATTAATCTTAATTGGTTATAAATTTAAATCTCTTTATCACGTATGTAGTTACGATAGTAACAAAAAGGAAATAATAATTAAAGTTGTAAATCCATGGGTAGAAGATAGAAGTATAAGAATTGACATTAAAGGTAAAATGAAGCTAACTGGTGATGGAAAGGTAATTGAAATTTCATCTAAAAATCCTCTTGATGAGAACTACTTTGATGACATAAAGATCTTCCCAAGAGAAAAAGAAATTAAAAATTTAGAAAATTCTTTTGTCTATAATTTCAAGGCCTATTCTATAACTATATTAAGACTTAAGGTGTCCAATGTTCAATAATTAAAGGGGGATTTTATAGATGTTACATTATATAATTTTAGTTCTATTAATAGCGATTTTATTTTCTCTTCCTATATTTTCCCAGGAGACTATGCCTCTGCAAGTATGGGCTCCAGTTCATGATCCAGCAATAGTTAAAGTGGGAGATGGCTATTATGTATTTGGGTCCCATCTTGCAGTAGCAAAATCAAAGGATCTTATGATTTGGCAAGTAATAAACTCTGATTTAAAGGATGACAATAGAATTATCCCCAACGTAAGTAAGGAACTTTCAGAAGCTTTTGAGTACGCAGAAACTCCTACCCCTGATATTTGGGCTCCTTGTGTAATACAGTTCAATAACAAATTTTATATGTATTATTGTGTTAGTACCTTTGGTGCTTTTAGATCTGTAATAGGAATAGCTGTATCCGATAATATCGAAGGTCTATACAAAAACCTTGAAATAATCCTTAGATCTGGAATTAGGTTTGAAGAAGGATTAACCCCTGATGGAACCTTATATGATCCCATGAGACATCCTAATTGCATTGATCCTCATGTTTTTTATGATAAAAATGGTAATTTATGGATGTCTTATGGATCCTATTTTGGTGGAATCTATATTATTCAGTTAGATCCCAAAACAGGTTTACCTCTTCCCAATCAAGGTTACGGGAAACGGCTTGCAGGAGGAAGCCATGCCCCTATGGAAGGATCTTTTATTTTATATAATCCTAAAACGGATTTTTATTACCTATTCTTGAGTTTTGGAGGTTTAGACTCTAAAGGAGGTTATAACATTAGAGTTGCTCGATCAAAGACCCCCGATGGACCATATCTTGATTCTGAAGGTAAGAAGATGGTTGATGCCAGTGGAAGAGATAGAACAAAAGTGGGAGCTTATGGGGTAAAACTAATTGGTAATTTTAATCTAAATAGAGAAAATCCAAGAAGCACATTGACCTATGGATATGTTTCTCCAGGACATAACTCTGCTCTTTATGACAAAGAACTAGACAGATGGTTTATAGTTTTTCATACTCGTTTTCCCGGTAGAGGAGAATATTTCACAATGAGAGTTCATCAGATGTTCTTTAACGCTGAGGGCTGGCCTGTGATAGCTCCATTTCCATATGGGAGAGAAAAGCTTCAAACCTTAAACAAAACAGATATCATCGGAGAATATTTTCTTATTAATCATGGAAAGGATATAAGTGCTGATATAAAAACCCCATTGAATATTTTTTTAAGAGAGGATGGAACTATCACAGGAGAGATCAATGGTAAATGGGAGGTGAGAGAAAGCTTTATTAATATAAACTTTGAGGGAGAGGAATTTAACGGAGTAATCTTGTCTCAATGGAATCCCCATACTATGAAAATAACTACAACTTTTTCTTGTTTATCCAAGAAAGGTATTTCAGTATGGGGGATTAAAAAATAGATAAAGGAGGGTTTAAAAAATGCTCAAAAAATTAATTCTTTTATCACTTATATTTTCTCTTATAACCCTTTCTCTTGGATTCTCACAGTCTTCCTCTTTTGATCCAAATAAAGATTTAATAGCTTATTTCCCCTTTGAAGATAATCTAAAGGATGCTACTGGAAAGTTTCCAGGGGGAAAACCTACTGGTGTAAGGATTCCTATGCCCGCTGCAAGTATTGAGTATACTGATGGGGTAATAGGAAAAGCCCTCCTATTGTCAGGCCCAAGGGGAGTACTCTTGCCCGATGACTTGATTAAAGATTATGACTATAGTGTTTCCTTCTGGGTTTATATTGACAGATTTACCATGCATACTACTACCTTCTTTGGAGTTTACATTGATCCACAGGGGGCTTTCCATTGGATTAGTTTTGTACCCTTTGGTTGGCCTCAGGGAACTTTATTATGGGCAAGAGATGATGAAAAAAATATATGGTATGATGGGCTTTTTAGTGAAAATCTACAAACTGAAAAATGGTATCACGTGGTTATAGTAGTGGATAAAGGAAAGGCAAGAGTATATGTTAATGGCAAGCAAATGATAACAAAGGTTCAAATAAATGGACAACCTACCGAGGAGGGGCTTGTTCCTGATATCTTCAGTTTAAAACCTGGCGGGACCTTTGCTGTTGGAGTTAATTATTGGGATCCAGCTTTGAGAGGAAAATTTGACGAACTTAGGATATACGATAGAGCTCTTACCGAAGAAGAGGTTTTAGCCTTGCATAATTTAAGATAAAAATTTTTGGGGGATCTTAAGAGATCCCCCTATATTCATCAATAATTCCGATAACCCAGTTTATAGTTCTGAAATAATCTTCTAAAAAACAGTTTTCATTAGGTGCATGGACTTGGGAACCTGGATTCCCACAACCTATCCCTTCTATTATAGGAAGCTTTAATTCATTATAGAATAATGCCATGGGACCTGTCCCTGACATTCTTGGAGAAATTTTAGGTCTTATTCCAAATATTTTTTGGGCGCTTTCTTCAATCACTTTTCTTAAGGGACTGTTTATATGAGTCTGAACGGGATCCTCTAATCCGTAGGTAATAATTTCTAAATCTTCAAAGCCTTTTTCTTTCAAATAATTCTTTATTTTTTTAAATAAAATCTCTGCTTTTTGATTGGGAACCAATCTAAAGTCAAGCTTTACCTTTGCATATTTGGGTAAAACTGTTTTTGAGCCTTCTTCTGTATATCCCGAGTAAATTCCACATATATTGCAGGTGGGACTGTATAAGAGTCTTTTGTGAAGTTCTATTCCTGATAAATTATAAAGGAAGGAATTAACTCCTAAGCTTTCTTTTAAATCTTCTTCTAAGGGATATTTCTCTAAAATCTCCAATTCTTCAGGAGATGGCTCTAATATATCTTCATAAAATCCCGGGATTAGGATTTTGTCCCTTTCTATGTCCTTTAAAGTATTTAGTGCAGATATAAGATACCATACTGGATTCTCTATAATAGAAGCATAGGCGGAGTGTAAATCTTTCTCTCCTTTTTTAGAAATAATTTCCAAATATATTATTCCTTTACATCCAAAACTTAACTTAGGATAGCCCTTTGAGTCCCTTCCTCCTGACTCCCAAATTATACCTTCTCCCTTTAATTTCTCCTTATAATTCTTAATAAATTCTGATAAATTCTTAGAACCAATTTCTTCTTCCCCCTCTATAATCCATTTTATATTTACAGGTAAATCTCCATAAGCTTTTAAATAGCTTTCTATTGCCTTGAGTCTACTTATTATATTTCCTTTATTATCAGCAGCTCCCCTTGCAATAATCCTTCCATCTTTAATTAATGGTTTAAAGGGATCACTCTCCCATCCCTCCAAGGGTTCTACTGGCTGGACATCATAATGGTTATAAAAGATTATAGTTTTTTTAGCACCTGTTATTAGTTCTCCATATATTACAGGGTAATCGGTGTTTTGGGAATAAAGCTCTACTCTAAATCCCACTTCTTCCAACATTGTTGAAAGGACTTTTGCACATTCTTTTATTCCAATTCCCTTTGTAGAAATACTTGGATAGGATAGAATTTCAATAAGATCAGAAATATGCGTATCTCTATTTTCTTTTGCATATTTTAAAGCTTTTTCCATTTTTATTTCCTTTTTAAATCTAACCTTATAATAAGAATATCATAAAACTTTAAACTTTTCATATTTTGAGGTATACATTTTAATATCTGCTCTTCTTATTATATCTTCATAATTTTCTATTTCTTCAGAAGATATTTCTATCCCATAACTTATTCCTAACTCTCCCTTAAAAATTTCCCTTATCTTTTCCTCTATTCTTTGAACAACCCTTAACGCATCTTCATAATTAGCTCTATTTAATAAAATCAAGAATTCATCCCCTCCCCATCGGATTGGGAAATCATTTTGACGAATTACACTCTTTATGGAGGATGCAATCTGTTGCAAGACAAAATCTCCGTAGGAATGTCCTCGGGTATCATTAATTACTTTTAAAGAATCAACGTCAATAAATATTACAGAGAAAGGCTCTTTTGTTCTCTTATAGTTTAAATAGGTCTCTCCTAATCTTTTATCTCCATAGGCTCTGTTATATAAACCCGTTAGAGGATCATAGATTCCATACTTTCTCTCCCAGAAGATTATAAATGCTTTAAGAAAAGATCTTAATAAAAAGATAATGTAAGGATCGGAGGATTCTTTTGAATATAGGAAAAGAGAAAAGGGAGGTCTTGTGTAATAATATTTTAATGTATCCTCTCCCAATAATATGTTGCCTTCTTTTATAACGTTAGATCCAATCTGGATCTTAATAAGAAAATCCCTAAAGAAATCAGAAAAAATTCTAAAGAAAATCTCCAATACTTGATCTTCATTTTCTGAGCTAATGATAGCGTCATGTAGATAGCTTTCTAATACTTTAAACTGCATATGTTTTTTTATAAGGAATTCATAAAATTTTCCTATTTTCTTTAACAAATTTTCCCTAATATGATTTAATTTTAATAGGCAACTAAGACTTAAGGCTTCAAAGTAAGAATTGTGTAGAAAAGGTTCTAAATTTTTATCATTTAACCTTTCTAAATACTCCATAAGATGAAGATAAGAATTTAGGGCATCCAAAAATTCCCATCTATCCAACATAGAATCTATATAATTTAATAGGGATAATATATTTTCTCCCTTTATTAAATCTCTTAAGAATTTATAAAAGGGAAGTTCCGAGGAAGATTCTTTAATGATTATTTTAGAGGGAATATTTTTTTTCAATAATAAACGTAGATAGAGAAGAATTATTTGATCATCTTTAGTTTTTAAAACCTCTCTTTCGAAGGACTCCCAATCTAAATCTTCTCCCAAATATCCCTGTAATATTTTGAGTAATATTTCACTTTCAGAAATAGTTTTAAGGCTTCCAATATAGGGGATGAATTTTTTTATGTTTTCAAGCTTATTATAATTTATATTTAAAATGACTAATCTTCTATATCCCACATATTTAAAGTATTCAACAGTAACGTCTTTCAAAAGTTTCTCTAACTCTTGACTTAGAGTCTCTATAGCTCCTATGGGATAAAATTGGGAACTACTATTTAAAACATTGGCTAAACTTAATGCCGAAAGGTTTTCTGAGAAGTTCTTGGATAATTCAAAGGCTTCTAAATTGTATTTAATTGCATATTTGGGTCCATATAAGTATCTTCCTAAGTCTCCTAAGTTATTTGTTACTTTGAAAAGAGAAAGTTTATTTCCACTTTTCTTAGCATTTTCTAAAGCTAAATGATAAAAATAAAGAGCATCATCAAGTTTACCTTCCATAGAATTATAAATAGCTAAAGAGTTATAGTAATTAGAAAGATATTTAGGAGAGGTTTTTAAATCTATAATAGTTTTTAGATATGGATTTAAAAGATTTAAGCCATTTATAGTCTCTCTTCTTAAGAAATAATAAGATGAAAGATTGCTAAGAATCTCAGGAATTTTATAGTCTGAATCTAAATCTTTAATCACTTCCTTTAGAATTTTTTCTGCTTCTTCATATCTCCCTAAATATGAATAGCAACGAACCATGTACGACTCATCTAAGAGATTTTTATCTTTAATTTCTTTTAAAACATCAAGGGCTTCTGCAAATCTTTGGATTTCTATAAACATTCTCGAGATTTTTCTAAGAAATAAATCCTTTCTTCTTCTAATTATGACCTTTTTTAATAGTTCTATTCCTTCTTGTATACTGTTAGAATTTCTGAATTCCTTAATCCTCGAAAAAATCCAAGTTTTTTCGTCCTTAGCTCTATCTGCTAAAATTGCGACTCTTCCCCATAAATCAGAGTAGTTATAAGATACAAGCTTTTTAACAAAGGAGGAATAAATATTTAAATACTCTTCTTGAGAGATATAATTCTTTATTAATTCTAAAATTTCATTAGATGCAAATCTCCATAAAGGATATTCCCAACGAATTATTCCGGAATCTATGAAATCTTTAAAGAAAAATAGAGGATTATATAAATCTTTTACTGTTTTAATGGTTACTGTAGAAAAGGTTTTTCCTATAAGGGTTATAGAAAACAATGCTTTTCTTTCTAAATAATTTAGGTTACTAATTTTTTCATTCAAAAGATTTTCTAAGGATTTGAAGCTGTGTTTGAAAATAATTTTTGCGTTATTCCAATTTCCCTTACTTAGTTCATACAATATTTCAGCTTTATTTACGTCTATTTTAAAAGACTTAGCCATCTCAGCTATTATAAAATCTTTATCATTAATAGGAATTTCACAGGTTTCTTTATTAATTTTATAAATATATGGAAATTCTGGGAGATCTTCTCCAGTAATAAAAAAGTGAATATTTAATCTTTCCAAAATAAGAGGAATAAGTCTTTTGAAAATTTCATTATATTCAAGATATAATTGATAATTATCAATAAAAAAATATTTTATATTATTTTCTCTAAGTATTGCTTCTATAACGTTAAATATTTGTAAAACCTCAGTTTCTATATTTAAAACTACCTCTGGTTTATAATTTTCTAAGACCCTTAAAAATCTTGGATGAATATATTTTCTTAAAATTGGTCCAACAGTTTTCCCTTTCTCTTCTAAAAATTTTTTCCTATCTATTGAATTTAATAACATTAATAGAAATTCTCCTATAGGTGTTCTATGGGAATTATAATTTATAAGAAGGGAATTTTCTTTTAATCTTGAATATAAGGAATAGAGGATATGGGTTCTTCCAGAACCTGAAGGAATTTCGAGATAGACAAGGGGATTTTCTCTTAAAGCTTTTTCAAAAGAATTTATCATATTTTACTTCCAAAAAATCCTAATTTATTATACCATGAAAATTTCTTTAAAAGTATTTGGTGAAAGAATTTGGGGTGATGAATCTACAAAATTTTATATTCAAGAAATTAAAAGGGCTTTTCAAGAGAAGTATCCCTCTATTGAACTTACAAGAAATACTTTTAAGAGACTTTCAAGAAATTGTCGTAATAAATTAATTGAGAATTTCTTCATTAACGCAGCAATTCTTGAGATGCAGAGACAAAGAGAATTAAGTAAAAAATGGTGTAGGATGTTATGCAAATAAATAGAAAATGAGGGTTTATCCTTTGAAGAAGTAGATTAAAGCAAAAAATAACTTAGGGATTTATTTTATTACAATCTCAGGAGGAGAACCCCTTCTTTGGCCAAATCTTTTTAAAATTCTTGAGAAGCATAATGATATGTATTTCTTAATGTACACTAATTGTAATGTCCGTTGAATTTATTGATCTTATGATTTCAAAGGGATGCTCCCTTGGATGTTATTTCCAATATGTTCCCATGGGAAGAGATCCAGATGTAAGTCTAATGTCTACTCTTGAACAAAGAAATGCCCTAACAAATAAAGGTAAATGAAGTTAGAGTGACAAAACCAACAATTTGCAGTAGATAATATAAAGGGAAAAGGATTGATAGATTTTATAAATTCTCACTTTTTTAAAGCGTTCAAAAATAGACAGCTCTATTGTGATAATGGAAATTTACTTACACCATGTGCATTGATGGATAATACCCAGGTATTAGGAGATTTAGTAAAATAATATAATACAAAAGCTATCTTATAATGGGAGCTATGATGTAATAAGTAAAGAAGAAATATTTGAATTTTGGAATAACTATTCTGAGGAATATAAAAGAATAACAGATCCCATATGGGAAAAAGAGCTCTCTTTAAAATATAAATCTTGGAAAAAGAAGGAAGAAAAAAGTAACATGATTGCAAAGCGGGGGGACTTATGACCCCCCCCGCTTTTTTCTCTATTTTATTTTTTCTAACTCCTTTTTAGCAAGCTCTACTGATTCCTCGTGAGCTTTTACAAGCCAAGGATGAGGATCAGAATTTATAACCTTTAGAAACATCTCTTTTGCTAAGTCCTTTTTATTTGTCTTTAAATATAGATAACCTAATTCAAGATAAATATTGGGATAATTGGGAACGTACTTTAAAGCTTCTTTCATATACTTTTCCGATTTATCATAGTCGTATAAGGGCCAAGGTACATCTCTATATCTCATTCCCATAGCAAGAAGGGCAAAACCTTTATAGAGGGGATCCTTGAGAATCTCAATGGCTTTCCCAATATATTTATCAAAATCTCCCAGCATGAAGAGGCTTTGGACTATTCCTTTATATTTAGCAAGCCTTCCAATAGATGCGCCTGCAATATACCATGCTCTGCCATTGTTAGGATCTATTTGTATTGCCTTTTCTGCATGATATCTTGCCTTTTCGTAATACTTTTCTTTTTCTTTTCCTGATACTCCCCAATGTCCGTATTCTAAATAACAATCTGCAATTACTGTTAATAATTGAGAATCATTCAAGAGATTTTTATTGCCTTCCAAATTTTGGATCAAAGCAAGTATTCTATTTTTATCCCTTTCTCTTCTTACTTCAAAAAACTCTTTATTAGCTGTATCAAAATCTAAGGAAAAGGAGAGAGAAAGTAATAAGAGGACAAAAAGTAAGGCAAAAATTATTTTTCTCATAATACACCTCTCTCTAAATTTTTATTAAATTTTACCATAGAAAATTAGTTTAGATAATTAGTTCTAAGGTCATTATTGTCTTTTCAGGAATTCTTATAATAATTTCTCTCCCTTCGAAATTTAAATCTTTTATTCTTTCCTCATTAAGTTTAACTTCTTCTACCCTTTGAAAAAGAAAGTCTTCTTTTTAATATTCTCCTATCCAAGCCTTAGTTAATATCTTCTTCCTGATTTCACTTATTTAGAGAATAAATGGAGAATTTTTTCCTTAATTTTACCCCTTTACATTGAAAATTATTTGTGGTATTGTAATAAACTAAATTATATATTTAGTCAATGGCGAAGAAGAGGAGTAGTACACAGGTGTACATCTTTCAGAGAGTTAGGGGTTGGTGAAACCTAACAGTGTAGCCTGTGGAACTCGCCTCAGAGCTGAAGGCTCGAAGGGAAAGGAAGGCTTTTAAGTCTTCCTAATTGTTAAGTAGAGCTTTCCGTCTTTCCTGCGTTAAAGGATAGAGAGATCCTTGGAATGATAGGGATCGATAAAGGTGGTACCGTGGGAGGCTTCTCGCCCTTTTTAGGTTGGGAAGCCTTTATTTTTAAGAAAGGAGGAATAATTTTATGGAAATGACAGTTGCACAAGCAATAATAAGATTTTTGCAGGAAGAGGGTGTTGAAGTTATTTTTGGATATCCTGGGGGAGCAGTTATTGGTTTTTATGATGCGTTATATGAGTCTTCTTTAAGGCATGTATTAGTAAGACATGAACAAGGTGCAGCCCATGCTGCAGATGGATATGCAAGGGCAAGTGGGAAGGTTGGTGTTTGTGTGGCAACTTCCGGACCTGGAGCAACAAATTTAGTAACTGGTTTAGCTACTGCTTTTATGGATTCTTCTCCTATTATTGCCATTACAGGACAGGTAAGGACAAGTGTATTGGGAAAGGATTCCTTTCAAGAGGCAGATATAACTGGAATAACTATGCCAATTACAAAGCACAATTACTTGGTTAAAGATCCAGATCAAGCACTCACTATATTTAAGGAAGCTTTCTATATAGCAACAACGGGAAGAAAGGGACCTGTTCTTATAGATATACCTGCAGATGTCTTTATGGCCAAAATAAATTATAGTTATCCCTCAAGCATGAATCTTCCAGGATATAAACCCACCTATGAACCCCATCCATTACAGATTAAAAAGGTAGTAAGTCTTTTAAAATCAGCAGAAAGACCTGTGATCTTAGCAGGTGGTGGGGTTATAAATTCCTTTGCCTCTTCAGAGTTAATTGAATTAGCAGAGAAGATAAATACCCCTGTAGTTACCACTCTTATGGGGAAAGGTTCTATCCCAGAGGATCATTATCTTTATTGTGGTTTTATAGGAATGCATGGAGCAGCCT
Organism: uncultured Dictyoglomota bacterium; assembly: GCA_964612975.1. Lineage (GTDB taxonomy): Bacteria > Dictyoglomota > Dictyoglomia > Dictyoglomales > Dictyoglomaceae > NZ13-RE01. The sequence continues at coordinate 57,519 of CAZTGC010000002.1, forward strand.
ATGCTAATTTTACTATTAATAATAGCGATTTAATTATTGCGATAGGTGTTAGATTTAGTGATAGATCTACAGGAAGAGTAGACACCTTTGCTTCTAACGCCAAAATAATTCATATTGATATTGATCCTGCAGAGATTGGTAAGAATGTTATATCATACGTCCCTATAGTGGCTGATGCAAAGCTTGCTCTTCAAAGATTAAATGAAGAGGTAGAAAATAAAGATAATTCTAAGTGGTTGAAACAGATTGGAGAGTGGAAAGAAAAATATCCATTAAAATATAAAAATCAGGAGGGTGTTATTAAACCCCAGTATGTTATAGAAAAAATCTACGAAATCACAAAGGGTTCTGCTATAGTAGTTACTGAGGTAGGACAAAATCAAATGTGGGCTGCTCAATTCTATAAAGTAAAATATCCAAGACAATTCATAACATCCGGGGGACTAGGAACCATGGGTTTTGGTTTACCTGCAGCTATAGGAGCGCAGATTGCAAATCCTGACAAATTAGTAATAGATATTGCAGGAGATGGAAGTATTCAGATGAACATTCAAGAATTAGCTACTGCTGTTACCCAAAGACTACCTATAAAGATATTTATCTTAAATAATAGCTGTTTGGGAATGGTTAGACAATGGCAGGAACTTTTCTATAAAAAAAGATACTCATGTACCCTTTTTGATTTTTCTCCTGATTTTGAAAAAATCGCATCCGCCTATGGAGCTTATGGAAGAAGAGTAGAGGATCCCTCTGAGGTTGAGGATGCTATTTATTGGGCTTTGGAAAAGAATGATGCTCCAGTTATTGTAGATTTTAAAGTTATAAGAGAAGAAAATGTATTTCCTATGGTTCCCGCAGGAGGATCTATAGATAAGATGATGATAGATTAGGAGGTGATACAGAATGAAACATACCCTCTCCCTTTTAGTGGAGAATAAACCTGGGGTTTTAGCAAGAATTGCAGGATTATTTAGTAGAAGGGGATATAATATTGAAAGTCTAGCTGTAAATACCACAGAATCTCCAGATATTTCCCATATTACTTTAGTTGTAGATGGAGATGAAAGGGTTTTGGAGCAGATCACTAAACAACTTTATAAATTGATAGTTGTTTTAAAAGTAAATGACTTTACAAATGTTCCTGTTGTTGAAAGAGAATTAGCTTTAATTAGAGTAAGCTCTGATGCTAATAACAGGAGAACAATAATTGATCTTGTAGAAATTTTTAGGGCAAGCATTATAGATGTTAGTGAAAAAGAATTGATTATTGAGATTACTGGAGATAGTGATAAAATTGATGCTTTTGTAAAAAATTTGGAGCCTTATGGAATTAAAGAGATGGTGAGAACAGGGAAAATAGTTATGTCAAGGGGCATGAGATTGAATAATAAGTAAAGGAGGGTTTTGGGATGGCAAATATTCATTATGATTCTGATGTGAATATGGATATTCTTAAAAATAAAATTATTGCAGTCTTGGGCTATGGAAGTCAGGGGAGAGCGCACTCTAACAATCTAAAGGACAGTGGTCTAAAAATTATTCTTGGTTTAAGACCAGAAGGAGAGTCATGGAAAAGAGCTATAGAAGAAGGAATGGAAGTATATGATATAGAAATTGCAGTTCAAAAGGCAGATATAATCATGTTTTTATTTCCTGACACTGAGCAGGCGCAAGTATATAAAGAAAAAGTAGCTCCACATTTGTCGCCTTATAAGGCTTTGGGGTTTGCTCATGGGTTCAATATCCACTATAACCAGATAGTCCCTCCTCCTTTTGTGGATGTGTTTATGGTAGCCCCAAAGGGACCTGGTCCTTTAGTTAGACAGCTTTATATTGAAGGAAAAGGTGTTCCTGCTCTTTTTGCGATTTATCAAGATTACTCTAAAAACTGTAGAGATATAGCTCTTTCCTATGCAAAAGGGATAGGAGCAACAAGGGCAGGGGTTTTAGAGACCACTTTTAAGGAAGAAACAGAAACTGACCTTTTTGGAGAGCAGGTGATTCTTTGTGGGGGTGTAACCGCATTAATTAAGGCAGGATTTGAAACCTTAGTAAATGCAGGATATCAACCAGAGGTGGCTTATTATGAATGTCTCCATGAACTAAAATTAATTGTGGATCTTATAAATCAAGGTGGTATAACCTTCATGAGAAAAGCAATAAGTGATACTGCAAAATATGGAGATGTGACAAGAGGACCAAGGATTATTAATGAAGAAACCTACAAAGAAATGAAAAAAATTCTTAAGGAAATTCAAAATGGAATATTCGCAAGAGAATGGATTTTGGAGAATCAGGTAGGAAGACCTGTATTTAATGCCCTTTTGAAGCAAGATGAGGAGCATTTAATTGAGAGAGTTGGAAAAATTTTAAGAAAAATGATGCCTTGGTTAAAGTCTCCAGATTAAAGGGAGGTATTTTAAATGGAGAAAATATATATTTTCGATACAACATTGAGGGATGGGGAACAAACCCCAGGAGTTAGTTTAAATGTTGAAGAAAAATTGGAGATTGCAAGACAATTAGTTAGGTTAAATGTGGATGTTATTGAGGCAGGATTTCCCATATCTTCTCCAGGAGAATTCCAATCAGTAAAAACTATTGCAGAGAATGTAAAAGGTTCCATTATAGCTGCTTTAGCAAGGGCAACTCCTCAGGATATAGATAGAGCATGGGAAGCATTAAAAGGGGCAGAAAGTCCAAGAATACATACCTTTATTGCGACATCTGATATTCACATAGAAAAGAAGTTAAAAAAGACAAGGAAGGAAGTACTGGAGCAGGCAATATATGCAGCAAAATATGCAAAGAAATATTGTAATGATGTTGAATTTTCTCCGGAGGATGCGGTAAGGAGTGATTTTGATTTTTTGTGTGAAGTTATTGAAAAGGTAATTGAAGTTGGTGTGACAGTAATAAATATTCCTGATACAGTAGGATATGCTTTACCTTGGGAATTTGGAGATCTCATAAAAAAAATTAGGGAAAGGGTAAAAAATATAGACAAGGTGATTCTTAGTGTCCATTGTCATAATGATTTAGGTTTAGCTGTAGCAAACTCTCTATCTGCTATTATAAATGGAGCTCAGCAAGTAGAATGTACTATAAATGGATTGGGAGAGAGGGCAGGAAATGCAGCATTAGAAGAAATTGTTATGGCAATTAAGGTAAGAAGATTAGGAAGAGATGTAGGAATAAATACAAGGGAAATTTATAAAACAAGTAGATTGGTAAGTTCTCTTACAGGGATAGTAATTCAACCTAATAAAGCAATTGTTGGGGATAATGCCTTTGCTCATGAGTCAGGAATACATCAACATGGTATAATTCAAGATCCATCTACATATGAGATTATGTCTCCAGAGAGTATTGGGCTATCTAAAAGCAGAATGGTATTAGGAAAGCATTCGGGAAGGCATGCCTTTGAGAAGCGATTAGAAGAGTTGGGTTATAGTTTGAGTAAAGAGGAATTGGAAGAAGTCTTTAGAAGATTTAAAGAATTAGCAGATAAAAAGAAAGAAATTACTGATAGAGATTTAGAAGCTCTGATTAAAAATGGATTTAAAGAGAGCGAAGAGATAATAAAGTTAGAACATCTTCAGGTAGTAAGTGGCTTGGGTATTGTTCCTACAGCAACAATCATTATAGATAAAAAGGGAGAAAAAATTAAAAGTATAAATACAGGAAATGGACCTATAGATGCAGTTTATAAAGCTATCTCGGAAGCTGTTAAATTAGAACATAATTTGTTAGATTTCTCTCTTCGATCAGTAACTTCAGGAACTGACGCCTTAGGAGAATCTTTAGTTAAAGTTTCCGATAAATCAGGAAATATCTTTGTGGGAAGAGCAACAAGTACTGATGTGATTGAAGCAAGTGCAAGAGCATATTTAAGGGCAATTAGTAATCTCTTAACCTATAAAGAAAACACTGGAGATTAATTAAGAAAGGAGCAGTCATATGGGATTGACAATTACTGAAAGAATTCTTCTGAGACATTCTAATAATAAAGAAATTTCGCCTGGAGATCTCATATTTGTAAAATTAGATTTCATGTTGGCCAATGATATCACTGCTCCTTTAGCTATAAGAGAATTTAGGAAAATAGGTGCTAAAAAAGTTTTTGATCCAGAAAAAATTGCATTAATTCCAGATCATTCTACACCCAATAAGGATATAAAATCAGCCCAACAAGCTAAAGAAGTTAGAGATTTTGCAAGAGAGCAGGGAATAAAGTATTTTTATGATGGAGGAAAAGTAGGTATAGAACATGTGCTCCTTCCAGAAGAAGGTTTAGTCTTACCTAGTGATTGCATAATTGGGGCTGACTCACATACTTGCACCTATGGTGCCTTAGGGGCTTTTTCTACAGGTGTTGGTAGTACCGATTTAGCGTATGGTATGGCCTTAGGAGAAATTTGGCTTAAAGTTCCTGAATCCATAAAATTTATCTATTATGGGAAACTTTCTGAGTGGGTAGGAGGAAAGGATTTAATATTGTTTACAATTGGAAAGATAGGAGTTGATGGAGCAAGATATAAAGCGATGGAATTTACAGGAGAGATAATTAGGAAACTTCCTATGGCTGATAGATTTACAATGTGCAATATGGCAATAGAAGCAGGAGCAAAAAATGGTATTATTGAGCCTGATGAGATCACTTTAGAATATGTAAGGAATAGAGCAAAAAGAAATTTTGAGATTTTAAGTAGTGATAAAGACGCAAATTATAGCGAAATATATGAGTGGGATGTTTCTAATTTAGAACCCATGGTTGCTTTTCCCCATCTTCCCAGTAATGTTCATCCTATTTCAGAAGTCACAAATAAAAATATAACCTTAGACCAAGTTTATATTGGTTCTTGTACCAATGGAAGATTAGAAGACCTAAGAATTACTGCTAAGATTCTAAAGGGACACAAAGTAAATCCTAATTTAAGACTTATTATTACTCCCGCAACCCCTTCCATATATATGTCTGCCCTTCGTGAGGGCTTAATTGAAATATTTTTATCTGCTGGAGCTATAATAACTCCGCCTAGTTGTGGACCATGCTTAGGAGGACACTTGGGAGTATTAGCTGAAGGAGAGAGAGCCTTAAGTACTACAAATAGGAATTTTGTTGGGAGAATGGGGCATCCCAAAAGTGATGTTTATTTATCAAATCCTGCAGTAGCGGCTGCTTCTGCTATTTTAGGGAAAATATCTGCTCCCTGGGAAGTGGAGGTGAAGGAATGATATATCAAGGTAAGGCTTTATGTTATAGTGATAACATAGATACTGATGTTATTATTCCTGCAAGGTATTTAAATACTACTGATCCCTACGAACTTTCTCTCCATTGTATGGAAGATTTAGATCCTTCCTTTAAAGAAAAGGTAAAGGAAAAAAATATTCTTATTGTAGGGGAAAATTTTGGATGTGGATCTTCAAGGGAACATGCTCCTATTGCTATAAAAGCTTCAGGAGTTCAATGTATTATTGCAAAATCCTTTGCAAGAATTTTCTATAGAAATGCTATAAATATTGGTTTACCGATTTTAGAACTTCCTTCTGCAGTGGAAAAGATCAAAGAGGGAGATCTTATAAGGGTAGATTTCATTAATGGAATAGTAGAGAATCTTTCTACAGGGGAAAAATTTAAAACAAAGCCTTTTCCACCATTAATTCAGGAAATTATTACTAAGGGAGGATTAATAAATTTTGCCAAGGAAAGGATAAAGGGGGAGAATTATGAGTTATAAAATTGCAGTATTACCTGGAGATGGAATTGGGCCTGAGGTGGTTAATCAAGGAATAAAGGTTTTAAAGAGTATAGAAAGAGTATTTGGGGATAAGTTTGAGATAGAATATGCCTTGGTAGGGGGAATTGCTATTGATGAAAAGGGAACTCCTTTACCCGATGAGACTTTTAGACTTTGTAAAGAGAGCGATGCGATTCTTTTGGGAGCAGTAGGGGGACCAAAGTGGGATAATTTACCCTCTCAGCTTCGTCCTGAGCAGGCCCTTTTGGGCCTTAGGGGAGGATTAAGTTTATATGCTAATATAAGACCTATAAAAACATATAATTCCTTGTTATTTAGTTCTCCTTTAAAGCCTGAAATAATTAAGGATGTAGATTTTATTATTATTAGAGAACTTACAGGGGGTCTCTATTTTGGAAAACCAAAGGAAAGATATGAAAAGAATGGAGAGTATCTTGCTATTGATAGTATGATTTATTCAGAAAAAGAGATTAAAAGAATAGCAAGGGTTGCCTTTTCTATCGCCCAAAAAAGAAGAAAAAAAGTTACTTCTGTAGATAAAGCAAATATTTTGGAAACCTCAAGACTCTGGAGAGAAGTTGTGGAAGAGATTTCTAAGGAATATCCAGATATTTTATTGGAATATATGTACGTTGACAATTGTTCCATGCAAATAGTAAGAAATCCAAGGCAATTTGATGTTATTTTAACAGAAAATACCTTTGGAGATATATTGAGTGACGAAGCAGCAGTTGTAACTGGATCTATTGGAATGCTACCCTCTGCAAGTCTTGGGGAGGGAACAAAGGGATTATATGAACCCATACATGGCTCTGCTCCAGATATTGCAGGAAAGAATATTGCAAATCCCTTAGGAACTATACTATCCTGTGCTTTTCTTTTGAGATATTCTCTAAATTTAGAAAAAGAGGCAAAATTAATTGAGGAAGCAGTGGAAAAAGTTTTGGATTTAGGATACTTTACCCAAGATTTATATGTGAATAATCCTAATGCTAAGAGGTTAGTCTCAACAGAAGAAATAGGAGATTTAATAGTTAAATATATTGAGAGAGGTGAGTTTAATGAATAAGATTTATCTGTATGATACTACTCTGCGAGATGGGGCTCAAAGTGAAAGAATTTCCTTCTCCTTAGAAGATAAGTTAAGAATAGTAGAAAAACTTGATGATTTTGGAATTGACTATATTGAGGGAGGATGGCCAGGCTCAAATCCTAAGGATTTAAATTTCTTTAAAAGGGTTAAAGAACTTCCATTAAAGCACACAAAAATTGCTGCCTTTGGAAGTACCAGAAGAGTAAAAAATCTTCCCGAGGAAGATTCAAATTTAAAGGCATTATTGGATAGTGATACCCCTGTGGTAACAATTTTTGGAAAGAGTTGGGACTTTCATGTTACAGAGATATTAAAGACAACCTTAGATAATAATCTTCAAATAATTTACGACTCTATAAAATACTTAAAATCCCAAAATAAAGAAGTAATATATGATGCAGAACATTTCTTTGATGGTTTTAAATCTAATCCATCTTATGCCATAGCCACCTTGGAATCTGCAGTAGAGGGAGGGGCAGATTGTATAGTATTGGCAGATACTAATGGGGGATCTTTGCCTTGGGAAATAATAGAGGCCATCAGAAAGGTAAAAGAGAAAATTAAAGTTCCCTTAGGGATTCATACCCATAATGATTCAGAGCTTGCAGTTGCAAATACTATTGTTGCTGTTTTAGAAGGGGTTAACCATATTCAGGGAACTATTAATGGATATGGGGAAAGATCTGGAAATGCAAACTTATGTTCCATAATACCTATTCTTCAATTGAAAATGGGTATTCCTATTCTTCCTGAAGAGAACTTAGCAAAACTCACTGATTTATCCCATTGGATTTCAGAAATTGCAAATCTTCCTCCAGAGCCTTCAGCTCCCTTTGTGGGAAGAAGTGCCTTTGCTCATAAAGGAGGGGTACATGTTAATGCAATTTTAAAAAATCCAAGATCTTATGAACATATAAATCCCGAAAAAGTAGGAAACAAAAGAAGAATTTTAGTTTCAGAGCTTTCGGGAACAAGTACTATTGCCTCAAAGGCTAAGGAATTTAATATAGATCTTGATAAGGAATCTCCCTTGGCAAAAATGATCTTAGATAAGATCACAAAGTTAGAAAATGAAGGATATTACTTCGAAGGTGCAGAGGCATCCTTTGAATTATTAGTAAGGCACACCCTAGGACAAGAAAAAAAACTTTTTGATTTGATTGGTTTAAGGGTAATAGTGGAAAAAATAGGAGAAGATGGAGAGACAATAACTGAAGCTACTTTAAAGCTAAAGGTTAAAGATAGGATTGTACATGTTGCAGCTGAAGGGAATGGACCTGTTAATGCTTTAGACCAAGCTTTAAGAAAAGCCTTAACAGAATTTTATCCTTCATTGAAAAATATTCAATTGTCAGATTTTAAAGTAAGAGTAATTAATGGAAGGAGCGGCACAGGAGCAAAGGTGAGGGTATTAATAGATTCCATGGATGATCAAGGAAGGAGTTGGAGTACTGTTGGTGTTTCTACAAATATTATTGAGGCAAGCTGGAATGCATTGGTGGAAAGTTTAGAGTATGGATTATTAGAAGAAAAAGAGGAGTAAAAATTTTAATTAGGGGGCTGATTCCCCCCCTTTTTTTTAAGATCTATAAAGGTAATTTTATAGGCTCTCCCTTTTCATAGGATAGATATGCGGAAATAGCAACTTCCATTGCTTTATATCCATCATATCCCGTTACTGGAGGATATTTATTCTCTTTGATACTATTTATAAAAGAAGAAACTAAATCATAATCCATATTACTTCCCCAATTCTCATAGGTTATTCTATTTCCTGCTTCGTTATAAAAAACTATGTTTTGGGAAAAAATGTCTAAGGTGATGGTTCCTTTTGTTCCAATAATCTCCATGGTCACATCTCCCCAAGTGGGAAAAACATTTGGTCTTGACCAAGAGGGATCCAAGGAGACAAAGATTTCATTTTCTAAGGTCATCAATAATATTCCACAGTCATCTATATTTATCTCAGGATGAAGTCTTGAATCAATCTCTGCATATACCGAAGTAAATTCCTTTCCTGTATACCATCTTATTAAATCTACTACATGGACTGTATGATCCATCACTGCTCCTCCTCCAGCCTCATCTTTATCTATAAACCAACCCCCCGGCATTCTCCCGTGATTGCTGGATTTTATAGCAAGGATCTCTCCTAAGATCTTACTTTCTAAAAGTTCTTTTACTCTATAGGCAAGAGGAGCAAATCTTACAGGAAAGGCTGTCATAAGGAATATTTTGTTTTTCTCTGCATATTCTAACATCTTCCTTCCATCCTCTATGGTTGTAGCTAATGGCTTTTCACATAATACGTGTTTCCCAAACTCTGATGCCTTAATAGTTAATGGCATATGATTCTTATTAGAAGAGCAGATGATTATCCCATCAATTTCCCTTAATAAATCCTCATAGGAAGGATAAAACTTTGTATTATAATTTTGGGTTACTATTTTTCCTCTTTCCTCATTTTCATCCCATATCCCCACAAGCTTTGCATCGGGATTTTGTAATACACAATTTACATAACTAAAGGCATGCATATGGGCAAAACTTGCCATTCCTATTTTTACCATATTTTTAATCCTCCTTATCTTAGGGAAATAACTTTCCTTTTTTCTATGGATTCCAAAGCCTTAATAGAAATCTCTAAGGCTTTATAGGCATCATACACACTTACCATAGGCTCTTTATTGTTCAATATACAATCCACAAAATGCTTTATCTCTTTAGTATATGGATCTTCTCTTAAGGGACTTTCAGGATAAGCAACCCCTTCTTTTCTTTCTTCCATAATCTTAGCATTTATCCTTAAAGGAACGCTTCGTCTACTATCAAATTCTAATATTCCCTTTTCTCCTGTAATTTCATACGTCATAAAGAATGGTTCTGCATGAGCCCAACTTCCTTCCACATGAGTTATTACTCCAGATTCATGTCTCAAAATAACTAAAGCGTAATCTAAATGATTATAACCCCTATAAGCTAAGCCTTTCCCATAAACTCTTTCTACATCTCCAAAGGCCCATCTTGCAAAATCAAAATCATGAATAATCATATCTAAAACAACACCACCACTCATCTCAAAATTAGCATACCAATCTCTTCTTCCTAAGGAGAAGGGTCCACCTCTTCTAAAATTTGCTATCCCTATCTTTCCCAAGCTTCCATTTTTAATCATAGAGTATGCCATTTCGTATTGGGGGAAAAATCTCAAAACATGTCCCACAAAAAATTTTCCCTTTGTTTTTTCTACTGTTTCTAAAATCTCTTCTCCTTCTTTTAAAGTTCGAGCTAAGGGTTTTTCACATATTACATATTTCCCTTCTTTTAAAGCTAAGATACTTAAATCCTTATGGTAAGGAGTTGGATAGCATATATCTACTAATTGAATATCTGGATCCTTAATAAGTTCAGAGGGATTTTTATAGAGTTTAACATTTGGGATAGATATATCTTGAGATTCTTTACAGATAGCTGTAAGACTTACCTCTGGAATACACATATAAGCATTACAGTGAACTCTCCCCATAGTTCCATAGCCAATTACGCCAACTTTAAGTATTCTTTCACCTCCTAATTAGTCTACTATCTTGACTAATTATAACATTTTTATTTTTATAAAAACAATGATTATAGTGGTATGTGGAATAGATAAAGAATAAGATTTTAGCTTTTCTTAATATATGATTTTCTCATAATATTTCTTTTCTTTGTTTTTAGTATTTTCAGGAGTATAATATAAGAAAAATTTGAAGGAGTTTATATCATGAGAATTCCAAGTTTAAAAATTGGCGACTTAGTTGCAAGGATCCCTATAATTCAGGGAGGAATGTCCGTTGGAATTTCCCTTTCAGGTTTAGTGTCTGCGGTAGCAGAAGAAGGTGGGATCGGAGTTATAGGAACAGCAGGTATTGGTATGATGGAACCTGATTTTGGGAATAATTTTTTAGAAGCAAATATTAGAGCCTTAAGAAAAGAGATAAGAAAAGCCAGAGAGAAAACAAGGGGAATAATTGGTGTGAATATTTTGGTGGCTTTAACAAATTTTGTAGATATGGTAAAAACTTCGATAGAAGAGAAAATTGATATTATTTTTTCAGGAGCAGGTTTGCCTTTAGATTTACCAAAATATCTTATAAAAGGAAGTAGAACAAAATTAGTCCCAATTGTCTCTTCAGGTAGAGCTGCAAGAATAATTGCAAAAACATGGATAGAAAAATTTAACTATATACCTGATGCCTTTGTTGTAGAAGGGCCTTTATCAGGAGGACATCTGGGATTTAAAAAAGAAGAATTAGAGGATCCAACAATTACACTAGAGAAGCGATTGGAGGAAGTAATTAATGAGGTAAGAGTTATAGAAGAAAGATATGATAAAGAAATACCAATTATACCAGCGGGTGGTATTTATGATGGAAAGGATATTGCAAAATTCTTAAAAATGGGTGTAGCCGGAGTACAAATGGCAACAAGATTTGTTGCTACCGAAGAGTGTGATGCAGATTTCAGATTTAAAAAAGCTTATTTAGATGCAAAAAAGGAAGATGTTATACTTATTAAAAGTCCTGTGGGGCTTCCCGGAAGGGCTATAAAAAATGAATTTTTAGAATCTGTTGAAAAGGGAGAGAAGAAACCTTTCAAGTGTGTTTTTCAGTGTATAAAAACCTGTGACTATATTAATACCCCCTATTGTATTGCCTTGGCTTTAATTAATGCAAAGAAAGGGATCTTGAAAGCTGGCTTTGCTTTTGCAGGAGCTAATGTTTATAGAGTAAATAAAATTGTTTCCGTTAAGAGTCTAATAAAGGAATTAATTAATGAGATCCAAGAGTTATAGAATTCTGCCTTTTTGATGCTTCTATATATTTAAATAAATTTTAATCCCAGAAAATCCTTGCAATAAATCTAAAATTATAGTATAAATTTTAGTAAACTTAATCTCAAAGGAGGATTCTAAAAAATGCAAAAGGCAAAAGTAATTTTAGATAAAGAGTTTGTTGTTTCCAAAATAGATAAAAGAATTTATGGATCTTTTATAGAACACTTAGGAAGAGCAATTTATACTGGAATTTACGAACCAGATCATCCTTCAGCAGACGAAAGGGGCTTTAGAAAGGATGTAATTGAATTGGTTAAAGCCTTAAAAGTTTCTATTATTAGATATCCTGGTGGAAATTTTGTATCGGGATATAACTGGGAAGATGGGATAGGTCCAAAGGAACAAAGGCCAAGAAAATTAGAGCTTGCATGGAGAAGTATCGAGCCCAATGAGGTGGGTATAAATGAATTTATTGAATGGAGCAAGAAGGTAAATTCTGAGGTTATGATGGCTATAAACTTGGGAACTCGAGGGATTGATTCTGCAAGAAATTTAGTAGAATACTGTAATTTTCATGGAGGAACTTATTATAGTGATTTAAGAAGGAAGCATGGGTATAATGAACCTCATAAAATAAAAGTTTGGAATTTAGGAAATGAGATGGATGGGGAATGGCAAATTGGACATAAGCTTGCCCATGAGTATGGAAGATTATCACGGGAAGTAGCAAAGGTTATGAAACAAATTGATCCTAATATAGAGCTTGTGGTATGTGGAAGTTCAGGTCCTAAAATGCCCACCTTTCCAGAATGGGAAAGAATAGTTTTAGAACATACATATGATGTAGTAGATTATATTTCTCTACATTACTATGCAAATATGCCTGGATTAGATTTTATAAACTTACCAAAGGATCCAGACTTAAAAAGCTTTATTGCAAAGAATTTAGATATGGAAGAATTTATTAAAACAGTAATTTCTACTATTAATTATGTTAAGGCAGTAAAACGTATGAAAAATGATGTTAATATATCCTTTGACGAATGGAATGTCTGGTATCATTCCTTTGAAAAGGATAAAAATATAGAGCCGTGGCAAGTAGCACCACCTATTCTTGAAGAAGATTATATTTTCGCTGATGCTTTACTTGTAGGATGTATGATGATGACTCTTCTAAGACATGTAGATAGAATTAAAATTGCATGTTTGGCACAACTTGTTAATGTTCTTGCCCCTATTACAACTATAAAAGGTGGAATGGCATATAGGCAGACAATTTATTATCCCTTCTTACATATTGCAAATTATGGGCGTGGGGTAGTTCTTCTTCCTAAGATTAATTCTCCTAAATATGATTCTAAACTTTATACAGATGTTCCAATACTTGATACTTTAGTTACATATGATGAAGAGGAAGATTCTATATCTATTTTTGCTGTAAATAGGGATATAGAAAATGATTTATTAGTAGAGTATCAATTGAGGGATTTTGATGGATATAAGGTTATAGAACAAATTGTATATGAATCCTCTGATTCTTATATAGGAAATACCCCTGAAGATCCCAATAGAATTGTTCCTCATAAAATTAATACTTCAAAGATGAATGGAAATATTTTAGAGGTTTTATTTCCTAAATTCTCTTGGAATGTTCTTAGATTAAAAAAGTAATAAATTTATGGGGTGATTTAAAATGCTTTTAAAAGAACTAAGAGAAGAAATTTATAAGATGAATATGGAACTACCTAAAAATAATCTTGTAGTCTTGACCAGTGGAAATGTAAGTGGAAGAGATTTAGAAACAAATCTTGTTGTTATAAAACCAAGTGGGATCAAGTATGAAGATCTTTCCCCTGAAAAAATGGTCGTTGTAGATCTTGAGGGAAATATAGTTGAAGGAAACTTAAAACCATCAGTAGATACCCTTTCCCATTTAGTAGTATATAGGGAGAGAAAAGATATATGTGGCATAGTTCATACCCATTCTCCCTTTGCTACAAGTTTTGCTTTATTGGGAAAACCAATTCCTGTTTACCTTACTTCCCATGCGGATTACTTTGGTGAAGAAATAAAAGTAGCAAGATATGCTTTTCCCATCCCCTTAGAGGATGTGGGAAAAGCTCTTCTTGAGGTAATAAATGATGAAAATAGACCAGAATGGGTAAAAAAGCATTCAAGTTTTACTCCTATAGTTTTACTTAAGAATCATGGAGTATTTACCTTTGGAAAAACCCCTTCTGAGGCATTGAAATACGCGGTAATTGTAGAAGAGATAGCAAAAACATATTATTTTGCATTAACAATGGGAACTCCAGAATCTTTATCTCCTTTAGAGGTTAAGAAATGGTATGAAAGATTTCACGAGGTATATGGGCAAAATTAATTAATGGAGGTGTAGGGTAATGAAAAATATTCCTGAGGTTAAATTAGGTATTATTGCAGTAAGCAGAGACTGTTTCCCTATTGAGCTTTCTCGAAATAGAAAAAATAAAGTGGTTGAAGAATGCAATAAAGAAGGATTATCTATTACTAATATTGAGACCATAATAGAAAATGAGGGAGATGTTTTAAAGGCTTTAAAGGAAATAAAGGATAAAGGAGTAAATTCTTTAGTTATTTATCTTGGAAATTTTGGTCCTGAGGGACCTACCTCTCTCCTTGCCCAAAAGTTTGAAGGACCTGTAATGGTATGTGCAGCAGGGGAGGAGACGGGAAAAGATTTATTCAACGGAAGAGGAGATGCCTACTGTGGATTTCTCAGCTTATGCTACAATTTAGGGTTAAGAAATATAAGGGTTTATATTCCCCATTATCCCGTGGGAATACCCTCGGAAATTGTGGATATGATTAGAGAATTTATTCCCATAGCAAGATCTATTCTTGCTTTAAAAAAACTGAAAATATTTTCCTTTGGACCAAGACCCCAAGATTTTTATACTATGCATGCTCCCATAAAGCCCCTCTATGATCTTGGAATATCAATAATGGAAAATAGTGAGCTGGATTTATATGACATTTTTAAGAAAGCTGAGAATGATTCTAGAATACCTCAAATAGCAGAAGATATGAGTAAAGAACTTGGGGTAGGTAATAAATATCCTGATTTAATCACAAAATTAGCCCAATATGAAGTTGCCTTAATAGATTTTATGGAAAAAAATCTAGGTGCATCAGAATTTGGAATTTTCGCAAATAAATGTTGGCCTTCCTTCGAAAGATATTTTGGATTTGTCCCCTGCTATGTAAATTCGAGGTTAGCTGCAAGAGGAGTACCAGTATCCTGTGAGTCAGATATATATGGTGCATTAAGCGAGTATATGATCTATACTGTAAGCGAACTACCTGTTACATTGTTAGATGTCAATAATACTGTCCCTTATGATCTAATTGAGGAATCAAAGAATAGAATAAAAAACTATAAATTTACAGATCTTTTTATGGGATTTCATTGTGGCAATACACCCTCCTCTTGTTTATTAGATTATTCTATAAAATATCAATTAATTATGCATAGACTTATGGAACCAGGAAAGGAACCAGATATAACAAGGGGCACCCTCGAGGGAAGATTGAAACCTGGTGAGGTTTTAATCTTTAGATTACACTCTACTCCCGAGGGGAAATTGATTTCTTATATTGCGGAGGGAGAAATTCTTGATATAGATCCAAAATCCTTTGGAGGTATCGGAGTCATCGCAATAAAGGAGATGGGAAGATTTTATAGATATATACTTCTTGAGAAAAAATTCCCTCATCATACCGCTGTAGGTGTTAAGCATGTTGGAAAGTATATATACGAAACATTAAAATTATTAGGAGTGAAGGAAATATACTATCCATTACCCGAAGGAGTATATTACGAGGGTGAAAATCCCTTTAATTTATAATTCCTTATCTGAGGATAATAAAATTTTTAAAAAGAGGGAGAGAAAATTCTCTCCCTCTTTTGTTTTTATTGTACTTCTTCCAAATTAAAGTCGTCAAAGTATACCTTTCCTGTAGCAGGATTTTGAGTTTTGCCAAGTTCAATAGTAAGATTTGCTACAGGATAATCTGCAGTAAATAAGAATTGTAATTCAAAAGTTTGCCAATTTGTTGTTAAATTGTATGTTTGACCTGCGTAATAAGTATAATTTGTGGGATGTATGAATTTTACGTTTATATCTCTTGGTTTTTCAGCTTTTGCTTTAAAGGTTAACTTGTAAGTTCTTCCATTAGAAAGTCCTACCCACTGATTAAATTGTACATGCCAAGGTTCCCAGCCTATACTCTGCACATTTACCACTGCAACCTTCTCTACAATTTCTGCTGTAGCAGTTCCACCCATTCCATAGGGGGATCCATACCATAGGAACCAATCATCGGGCCAGTTGACTTGATCGTTAGTTAATGGATAGTCAAAGTTGCCATTATCAATTGTTCCCATACTTACACCTTTATATACTCTAATATAATCTACATACATTTTCTGTGGGAAAGTAGTAGTTGCATCAGGATATCCTGGCCAATATCCTCCAACAGCTACGTTCATTATGATAAAGAAGGGATGGTCAAATACCCAATCTCCAGGAACTTCTACTCTTGTTATTTGGAAGAACTTTACATCATCTACATACCATTTGATTCCTATAGGGTCCCATTCTACTGCAAAGATGTGAAAGTCCTGGGTAAAGTCTCCTGAAGGCAGAGTATAGCTTCCACCTTTACTTGATGCTCCCGAATATCCAGGTCCATGTATTGTGCCATATACTTTTTTAGGTTCATGGCCAAGAAGCTCCATTACATCAATCTCTCCGCATGTTGGCCATCCAACCTTAGTAATGTTTTCCCCAAGGGTCCAGAGGGCAGGCCATATACCTTTTCCATATGGAAGTTTTGCTCTAAATTCTGTTCTTCCAAATTTTACATTGAATTTTCCTTGGGTTTTCATTCTCGAAGAGGTGTAGCTATAAGTACCATATTTATCACTAGCTTGTTCTTTTTTAGCCTCGATAACTAACACTCCATTTTCCACATAGGCATTTTCTCTCTTATAGTATTGTAACTCAGCATTACCCCATCCTGGAATTCCTTGGGCATGGCCATTACCAATCTCAAAACTCCAAACATTTTCATTTATAGTGTCAAAATTCTCCTCCCAAACCTTTTGGTACCAGTACTTTTCTCCGAGAGCTGGTGGTGGAGGAGGAGGTTCCGCTGTCCCAACTCTTATTAACTTCACATTATCAATGTAGATTATCCCAGTATCTTGTCCTAATTGAAATTCAAATCTTGCTCTTGTATCAGTCCCTTGCCTCATAGTGAATTCAAAGGTATAGACTTTCTTTTCAGTGGTAATATCTATAGCATAACCTCCTGATTGATCTACTGGTTGTCCACTGGGTGGTGGATTATATGCTACCCATCCCCTATTTGCATTTGCACCAATCTTTACTCCTATTCTTCTATTTTTACTTGCCCATGCCTCAAATTCTACTTTGTATATTCCTAAGTATTCTACAGTAACGGGAGATTGCAATACTTGAACTGACCAAGAGTTAGGTCCACCATTAGTTATATTAACTTTCAAAACTCCGTTCTCTACAACTCCTGCAGCTTGTGCTCCATCTCCTGTTCTAAAAAGCCAAGTTCCCTTTGTATCAAAATCACCTGTGGGAACTTCTGGATAATTAGGGGTTATGTATAATATACCCTTTGAAAAATCACCATTACCGAGTATGTTTTGATCAGTTACTGGTGGCTGAGTTAACGAGGCATAACAAACTATAAAGGGTACTAATAAGAAGATTAAAATTAGAAGCATTAAGTTTTTAGGGGTCATATTTTTCTCTCCCTCCATTTAAAGTTGATGATAGAAGGGAATTAAAAAATTTAAGAATGATTAACTTTAATCCTTTATCACTCTCCTTCCATATTTTGTTTCTGAAAGAAATTATAATAAGAAAACTTAAAGTTTGTCAATATTGTTTAGAAAAAGTTACGAATAAAAATTTATTAACTTACCCCGTTGGTTTTAATTTTACTGCTGTCCCATAAGCAAGTATTTCAGCAACTCCCTGCATTATTTGGGTGGTTCCAAACCTTACCCCAATTATGGCATCTGCTCCTAATTTTTCTGCCTCTTTAGTCATTCTTTCTATTGCCTGTTCCCTTGATTCTCCTATTAATTTTGTATATTCGTATACTTCTCCTCCTACGATATTTCTTAGACCTGCTAAAATGTCTTTACCTAAGTGTCTTGCTCTTGCTGAGCTTCCTTTAACAATTCCAAGAACCTCTACAATTTCAAATCCAGGGATATTTTCGGTGGTTGTAATAATCATATTAAAGTCCTCCTTTACCATTTTATGTCTTTAAATTTCTCATTCTCATCTTTCTTCTCGAATTTTTCTTTTAAAACTTTTATGAATAAAAGTCCAAAGGCTACGATAACTAAAATTCCTATAATTCCTAAGGGAAATATCTTAATAAAACCATATAATATGGCTAAAACCCATATAATGGAAAGAGCAATTAATATAGCATAAGATATCTTTTCCATAAAAGACACTCCTTATTAAAAAATTGGTGCGGATGGGGGGACTTGAACCCCCACGGGAATTTATACCCACAAGATCCTGAATCTTGCGCGTCTGCCTTTCCGCCACATCCGCAATTTATTGCTAATATTATTTTATAAAGTATTTATCTTTATAGTCAAATATAACTTCATGAAGCTAAAAAAACATCCAGCATAAAATGGGATATTAAAAATAATCCCAACAAAAAGTAGGGTAAGGAGGAAATATTTTATCCATTTTATCAATAGTTTTTTTGTCTCTTACTTCTATTAAACCTAAGGAATAAGCTTTAGATGGGGACAAGGCTCCTGCAATAATTGGGGTTAATGTACTTATATTTAAAGAAAGATCATAATTTAAAGTATCTATCTTTCTTATATTCATTTTGCCTTCTTCTATTTCAAGCTCCCATACTTTATTATTCCAGTCAGCATACTCATCTTTTAGATTGATAGTTATCCTTTCCTTTATTTCTTTAGAATAATTGATGGAAGTTAAAGCTTTTTCTACATCTACTACTCGAAGCATAAAGGTGGGTTCAATTCTACAATCTCCCCTTGGGTTAGGAAGTATATAAGGTAAAGGATCATCTAAGGGCGAAGTCCATTCTACTTCTTCGATGGTCATAATCTGTTTATTAAAAAGTCCTAAAAATCCTTTATATGCTGATGTCTCGAGGGTGATCATTTCTTTTACTACAATTTTGTTTATATCTTTCTTTTCTACATTATAGAGTAAATATCCCTTTATTTCTCCCTTTTCCTCATACGTATATAGATACGTGAGGGTCTTATTCCTAAAAATTATACTTTCCCATCTTTCTTCGGTTCTTTTTATGGGGCCTGTAAAACCTTTTGCATACTTTTCATAGATGGGTCTAATAATTTTCCAATCTTCAATATTTATTCGTTTTACCCCTTCAAATTCCTTAAATTTTGCTAGATTATAGGTTTTTCTTACATATCTTTTTTGAAATCCTGTAAGTTCCCATCCAAATATTCTATAAAACTCGAAAGAAAAAGGATATAGAGCAGAAAAGATTAATTCCTTTTCTCTTGAAATTTTAATAGCTTCTTTTAAAAGATGATGGACATGGTTTTTTCCTCTGTATTCAGGAAAAGTTGCAACTCC
Organism: uncultured Dictyoglomota bacterium; assembly: GCA_964612975.1. Taxonomy (GTDB): domain Bacteria; phylum Dictyoglomota; class Dictyoglomia; order Dictyoglomales; family Dictyoglomaceae; genus NZ13-RE01. Next base: position 76,884 of record CAZTGC010000002.1, read on the forward strand.
TCCTATACCGCTGAGTCCTAAGGTTTTTCCTCTTATATAAAATTCAAAGGGAATAATGTTTAGAGCAGAAACTAATTTATTATTTTCAATAACTCCTATACAATTTCTTATACTTTTTTCATTGATCCAGGTACTCACCTGTTCATAGGGTAGTACAAAAGATTGACTCCAAAGCTCTGTAAGTTCATCTATGTGAGAAGAATTTAAAAATTCAATTTTCATATTTATTCCCCTTTTAGCTCTTTGTATATCAATTTCACTAATGTATTACCCTTGAAGGGGTAATCTTCAGTTACCTCCCAAAACATTATTCCTCCAAGGTTATTTTTAAGTACATATTCACATTTTATAGTGATAGACTCTTCATCGTCATAGGAGTAAATAATATTTTCTTTTGGATTCCAAAGCCATGGAACCTTTGCATAATCATCTCTAAATTTTTTATAATCTGGATTATTTTCTAAAATTTCCTTTATAAAGAAGAAGGGATTGCTTCCCGAGGGCTCCTTTTCATCAAATATTCCATAAGGAATTCCTTTTACTTTTGCAAAAAGCCCGTTGTTTTCATTCTCTTCTACGATCCATCCTTTACCATAAAAGGGAATACCTAATACTATTTTTTCAGAAGGGATCCCTAATTTTAAATATTCCTTTACCGCAAAATCACAGTTTAATTTTTTACTACTTATTGGATCAAGATCATTAGGATTTCCATAAAGAGGTGAATGATGATTAGAATATTGGTCCCATATTCCATGAAAATCATAGGTCATTAGATTTATGAAATCCAAATAAGAGTGGTATTTATCTAGTTCTGTATTGTGGATAATACTATAGCTTGCAGAAGCAGCAATAGTGAGCAGATATTTCTTGCCTGTTTTATTTTCCATCAAATTTAAAAACTCCCTCAAAGATTTTAATAATAGGGTGAAATTTTCTTTATCCTCTGGTCTTGAGGTTTCATTTTTTGGACCGCCACTTACTGGAAATTCCCAGTCTATATCTATTCCATCTAAATCATATTCGATTATTATATCTTTAAAACTCTCTGCAAATTTTTTCCTTGAGTCTTCGTATAAAGATATATCAGAAAATCCTTCGGATCCTCCCCATCCTCCTACTGATATAAGGGCTTTTACTTCTGGGAAATTTCTCTTGTATTCTTTAATCTTAATCATGTTTTTTACAAAACTTTTTTCTTTCATGGGATAGAATTTTCCATCTTTTATTCTTCCAAAGGCATAATTTAAATGTGTTATATATTCCCAAGGAATGTTTTCTACTGAATACCCCATATATTCATCACTGGTTTTCCATTCGGGAAAATAGGCCACAATTTTTTTCTCCATTTGTAAACACTCCTTATTAATAATTTTTATCTAATTTTAACATAAAATTTTTAGCTTTTGAATTTTCTTTAAACTTCTCAAAACTTGAATTCTCAAAGATTTTAGTGAAAAATAACAATAAATTCTCAATTAGGAGGTTGAATATGGGAAATAAAAAAGTTCTTTTCATATGTACCCACAACTCAGCTCGTTCTCAGATGGCAGAAGGAATAATGAATTCACTATATGGAGATAAATTTATAGCTTTTTCTGCAGGAACAGAACCAAGGAGTATAAACCCCTTTGCAATAGAAGCTTTGAAGGAAATTGGTATTGATATATCTCATCATAGAAGTAAAAGTATTGATGAGTTTAAGGGAGAAAACTTTGATTATGTGGTAACTGTTTGTGATAATGCAAAGGAAAACTGTCCATATTTTCCTGGAGGAAAAAAGTACATTCATAGAGGTTTTATAGATCCTACAAATGTAGAGGGTACTTTTGAGGAAAAATTGGAGGTCTTTAGAAGGGTTAGAGATGAAATTCTTAATTGGATAAAGGAGTATTTTGTTGAGAATGAAGAAGGAATAAACTTCTTTACTTCCAAATAAGAAATCTTTTAAAAAGACCTTTTCTTAATATAGTTTTAGAAAAATTTTCTTATAAGGAAAAATCCTAAAATCTTCTTTCTTTTAATTCTTTTTGGAAAAATCAGGAGGGAAGGCGTTAATGAATTTAATTTTAAATAATTCTTGACAGATATATTTTTTAGAATGCTATATGTTTATAGCATATATATATTGAGGTGATATTGGATTGAGAGGTTTTAGAGGAGAAATGTACGGAAAGGGTATGGGGCTTGCTCCAGGTTTTTGGTTTAGGGCTTTTGTCCTTTCTTCTCTAAAGAAGAGAGAGTTTTATGGATATGAGCTTCTTAATATGATTGATGAATATTTTCCAGGATTTTGTTTTTGTAAAGGCCCTTCTGGAATGGGAACAGGATATAGGATTTTAAGAATGCTTGAAATGGAAGGTCTTATTAAATCTCGTTGGGAAACAGGAGAGGGCCCTGCCAAGAGAATTTATTCTATTACTCCTGAAGGTGAGAGGTTTTGGGAAGAACTTATGAACTATATTAAAGGTATAAGAGAAAGCATAGATAAATTTATAGATTTTTTAGAAAGATAAGGAGGCGTAAAAGATGAGATGGTGAAGAGATTTTAGATGGGGATTTGGAGGTTTAGGTGCTCCTTGGTGTCCTTGGTCTTACTGGAGAGGTAGAAGATCTTGGTGGAAAAGAATGAGATATTTTCAGTACTCTGGGATTACTAAGGAAGAGGAGAAGGATTTTCTAGAAGATTTGAAGAAGGATCTTGAGGCAGAACTTGAGGATATAAAGAAACGTCTAGAAGAGCTTAAGTAGGTTTTTTGAGGAGGGAGAAGTTTTTTTCCCTCCTGTCCTTGGGCTTAAAAGATTTAGGAAATTTTTAGAAAATGGATATAGGGAATATTTATCTTATGATTGCGTTAGTTTTACCTTTCCTTTCTAAGGGATAAAGATAAAACAAGAAAAATTCTAAAAGTAGTGTATGAAATAACTCTAACTGTCTTTTCAGTGTTCTTTGTGATTTTTATACTTATGGGTGTTGGTCTGTATTAGTTTCTAAAGAAACTATTGCTTAATGGCTTGGATCAGGAAGTGGGATAATTGGAGTATTAATTGGGAACTTGTAGAAACCTTTGCCTTAGTTCAACCTGCAGCGGTTTTTTCTCTTTTAGGTATGCTTTTAGATAAAGGTATAAATTATGCAACTATATATGCCTTTATATCTTCTACTATTCTTATTGGAGTATCTATACTTCCAGCAGAAATAAAATTCTTTGGAAAGAAAGTCTCAATTATAAGAAATCGACTTATTTTTTGTTATTTTTATTTACTTTTCAAATTTCTTTCTTAATGTAGGAGACATAGAAATATGAAAAGGATATATAAAGAAGCTTTGACATATATTTTGATTGGACTTACCCTATTACTTTTAGCTTTTTTCCCTCCTCTAAAGTTTTAGAGTTTGGTAAATTAGCTTATAATGCTCTCCTTCAATTAGTTAAAATAATAATTGCTGTTTTCTTCTTTATTGATTTATTGCAAATATGGTCAAGTTCTGAAACTTTTTCCAAGATTATGGAAAAGGAAACAGGATGGATTAAATACCTTATTGCTTTTACAGTTCCATATTTATAGTTAGGATCGCTTTTTACTATATTTCTTCTTCTTTCTATCTTATTAGAAAGAAGAGCATCGATAGGTGCAATTTTAGCCTTTATTGCAGCTTGAAGGAGTAAAGCACCATTAATTCCTTTAGAGGTTCATTTTTTAGGGTTAAATTTTCCATCCTTAGAGCAATTTTAATCACACCTGTCACTTTGATACTTGGTATAGTGGGTGAATTAATTCTTGAAGCTTGGGAGAAAAGAGATATTAAAGTAAGAGAGGTGGTAGAAGAAATTTTAGAAGATGAGAGCAAAACAGAAGAAGTTGAGGAGGAAATTACTAAAGAATTAATAGATGATGAAAAATTTAATAATGGGTTCAATACTATTAGTTTTTACTAAGTACTTTGGCAATAAAAATTTCTTGGATTCCTTTTACTATTATAGAGGAGAAGGCTTGAAACGTATATGGATTAATAGAGGAAAGGAGAAGGTAAAATGAAAAACGAAAATTTGTGTTACAGAGGAATAAGATTGCTGAAAGAATGAAGAAGATCAAACATAAAACTATAGTTATGAGGGGAAAAGGTAATATTAGCAAAAGTACTTTTTCTGCAGATCTTTCTATTTCTTTTGCTATGGAAGGATACAAGTAGGAGTATTGGGTGCGGATATTCAATAATATAGTGTTCCTAAGATGTTTAACATGATTTCCAAAAGGATGTATCAAAGCAACGAAGGAATAATTCTTGCGGAATACCCCTTAAGAATAAAAGTAGCTTCAGTAGGCTTTTTAGCTCAGGACGAAGATTCTCTAATAATTTGTAGAGGCCATTGAAAGCTTAGTTAATAATACAATTCTTATCATATGTAGTATGGGAAGAATTGGATTTTCTAATAGTTGATCTTCCTCCTGGCATTGGAGATGAGCCTTTGAGTATTGCTCAAGACCTTCCAAATCCCGATGGAGCTATTATTGTGACTATCCCTTCGGAAGTTTCTGAAAGAGTAGTAAGGAGATCTATAGGATTTGCTAAAGCTCTTAATCTACCAATAATTAGGAATAGAGGAAAACATGAGGGGTTTTATTTGTCCCTATTGTGGTGCAAAGATAGATATATTTGGAAGTGGTAGAGGGAAAAGAATGGTAAAGGATTTAGGGAGTTTCATTTTTAGGCAGGATTCTTTTAGATGTTAATGTAAGTGAGAATGGTGATAAAAGATTACCTTTTATTGAGGAGAAGTGAGATTCTAAGATTACTAAAGTGTTCTTAGATATTATTGATAAAATTGAGAATTTTTTAAAAAGGAGATAAAGAAAATGAAAATTGCGTTGGCTTCTAATGATGGAAGAATAATCTCTTCTCATTTTTGGTAGGACAAAGGGATTTGTAATTTTTGAAATTGAAAGTAGTAAAATAAAGGACAGAAAAATATATTTTTAATGCTTTTACAGGGCATGCAAGGGGATTACATCACTTAGGTACTCATCACTCCAATAGCCCCTCTGCTATTATTGAAAATTTAAAGGATTGTAAGGCAGTTATCTCTTATGGGATGGGAAAAAGACTTTACGAGGATTTAACATCTCCAGGAATGGAGATTGATGTTACCAATGAGACTGATGTAGATAGAGCTGTAGAGTTTTATATTAAAGGTGAATTGAGGGATATCTCCTAAATTCTGGATTAAAAGTACTATTTTTGTTATACTTTGAAATGTTAGCTAATTTAGGTAACTTATTGCAAGGAGGTAATATGAAGAATGTTTGATAGGCTTCGAGAAATAATCTCAAAAGTTTCTGCTGATTACATAGATATCCGCTATGAGAAAATGCATGAGACTAAAATTATCCTTAATAAAAGGGAAATTTTTCAACTGGGCTCAAACTCAGGAGATGGTTTTGTGGTAAGGGTTCTTAAGAATGGTGGCTTTTCTTTTATATCTTTTACAAGAATAGAAGAGGCAGAGAGAGCCTTAAAAATTGCATTGGAAAATGCGGAATTGATTTCGCAAAATTCAAAGAAAAGGGTGAAACTTGCAGGGGTGGAAGTTATAAAAGATACTTTTATCCCTTCATTGAAGGAGGATCCAAGAAAGATTTCTATCGATGAAAAGTTGGAACTTTTAAAGCACTATAATGAAATTCCCTTGCAATTTGAAAATATAATCACAAACATGCAATATACAGAGGTTATAAGAGAAAAATATTTTATTAACTCGGAAGGAACAGAAATAAGAGAAGATTTAGTTACCACAGGAATAAGAGGAATGCTTATTAGTAGAGAAGAAAATATAGTTCAAAACGTAAGGATAGGAATTGGGGGAAGTGATGGATTTTATAGACTTAGAAATCGAGAGGAGGAAGTTGAGAAAAAGACAAAGATTGTGTTAGATTTGTTGAAGGCTGAGCCAGTAAGGGGCGGATTATATAACGTAGTCTTGAATCCTGATATGGCAGGAGTTTTTACTCACGAAGCTTTTGGACATTTTTCCGAAGCAGATCTCATTGAGGATAATCCTTCTATGAGGGAGAGAATGAAAATTGGAGCAAAACTTGGGAATGATATATTAACTATAATTGATGACCCTACAATACCCAATCAGCTTGGATTTTATAAGTATGATGATGAAGGGATTAGAGTAAGAAGGACTTATCTTTTGAAAGATGGAGTTTTAGTAGGAAGACTTCATTCAAGAAGAACATCAGCAGAATTTGGTGAGCCTGTTTCGGGACATTGTGTAGCTGAAGATTACAGGTATGCTCCCATAGTACGTATGGGAAATATATTTATAGAACCAAAGGACAAAACTTTGGGGGAACTTTTTGAACTTTTAGGAGATGGACTATACATCTTGGATGCTAAAGGAGGACAAACCTCAGGAGAAAATTTTACCTTTGGAGCTCAGTATGGGTTTGAAGTAAAAGGAGGCAAAATTGGAAAGATGATAAGAGATATTAATATCTCTGGTAATCTCTATCAAACTTTAAAGGACATTGTGGCTATTGGAAATGATTTTGAATTAAGCAAAACAGGTGGGTGTGGTAAAGGGCAATTAAATATTAGATCTTGCCATGGTGGACCCCATATATTGGTAAAAAATGTAGTTATAGGAGGTGTTTAAGTAATGTTAGAAAAATTGTTAGAACTTGGGGAAAAATATGCTGGTGAAGTGGAGATTTATCATATAAATTACCTTGGATCACAAGTTTCCTTTGAAAATGGAGTTTTAAAGGATATAGAAAGTTTTATTCAATCTGGAATATCATTAAGGATTATAAAGGATGGTCTTCTTGGATTTTCCTACACTAAAAACTTGTTAGATCCTGAAGCTCTTTTAAAAAACGCTATTGATTCTTTAAAAGGTGAAATAAAAGTAGAATTTAATTTTTCTGAAAAAAAAGATCTAAAGACTCTAAATACTTATGATCCTGAGATAGAAAATCTTTCCAATACAAAAATGGTAGAGGAGGGACAAAGAATTTCAGAGGTTCTTTCCGAAGCTACAAAGACCCAAATAAATGTGGGACTTAATAAAGTGGTTTCGGAAATTAGAATTCTTAATAGTAGAGGAGTAGATTATAACATGAAAGGTTCAGTTTATTATTGTTATACTGCTGCTATGTATCCTGGTTCCTATTCTTCTGTTATGAGAATAGTTGCAGATAAAAAGTTTAGAGAATTTTCTAAGGAAGATATAGATTATATAGCTTTTCTTTATAATAATTCTAAGAAGGAAGTAAAACCTAAGAGTGGTAGAATGAAGGTATTGTTTCTACCCAATACCATGTATGTTCTTATATGGAGATTGATTTATGGTGCTAACGGTAAAAATGTTTATGAAAAGACCACGCCTCTTATAGACAAAATTGAAGCTCAAATTTTTGACTCTTCTATAACCATATACGATGATCCTTTGGATGATTCTTTACCAGGAGCAAGATCCTTTGATGATGAGGGGGTAGAATGTAGAGCACTACCTATAGTAGAAAAGGGAGTTCTCAAGAATTTTTATTTTGATCTCTATTATGGAAGTAAACTTAATGTAGGTTCCACTGGGCATGGCTATAAAGCTACCGATTGGGGACAAGAGAGCATAAGGGTTAGACCCTCTCCTTCTTTGGAGCATCTCCATATGGCTCCTGGAGATAAAGATTTTTATGAGATAATTAGATCTATTGATAGGGGTATAATAGTATCTCAGGCTTTAGGAGCCCATAGTGGAAATATTCCCAATGGTGATTTCTCCATAGGTCTTTCTCCTGGAATATATGTGGAAAATGGGGAGATAATAGGGTATGTAAAGGATGCTATGGTAGCTGGAAATATTTATGAGGTTATGAAAAATGTAGTGAGTATAGAAAACAGGACCTATCTATCTGGTATGGGAGTGTTTCCTTCGGTGATTTTTGACAATGTGAGTGTGGCAGTTAAAGAATAAATTTTATGATCTACCAAAGATTCTCCAAAAAGTTTTTGAGTTATAATAAAATATAATTTGCTCTCTGCAGGTTTCTTCTATCTTCTTTTTGATGGCTTTTTAACCATCTCTTGGTTATCCCACAGGGAGCAAAATTTCTAAAAAAGATGATAACATTTTAAATAATTTATAGATTTTTGTAAGAAAGTTTCTTTTAGAGTCCCAAGCTCAGCGAGTTCAGGATGCTCGTAAGAGACTAAGAATTTTTTCATTCTCTATCTTTTCTTTATCTCTTTTCTTGGCCTTCCAAGTCTTCGTCAACTAGATAGTTTCTTGAAAAGAGATTAAGAACAATAAAATAATTCTTTTCCAGAAGAAGATAAGTAATTCTACCCTCTCAAGGGTTATTAATTTTATCTTCCTTTTTTGGGAAAATTTTTGCTAGTGTAATTTCTGTAGTAGGGGATATTGATACACCAATAGATATTAAAAAATTCCCTCAAGCAAAAGACTTCTAGATTCTTAGAGTTTTTAGTTGGAGATGGCCTTTATGCAAATAGGGACTTCTTTTCCTTCTGCCTTGAGGATCTTTCTTTTTTTTACCTTTACCTCTGCCCTTAAAGGAATTTTACCTGGAATATTATTTGTTTTTTAAAAAATTAAAAAATTAATATCTTTATCGTTTTATTTTCTATATTTAAAATCATTTTTTTCTTTTTATAGGTTTTCTTTTCGAATTAACATATAGTTTATCAATTTCTCCTAGGATAACTGCCATCCTAAATAGAGGTACCCTATCTATACTATAATTACATTACCTCTTCTCACAAGATTAGAGAAAAGGATTTTCATAATCACTACACAATGAGTTTAAGCTTGTTTAGGAGTTCTAAAACATTTAATATATAATTTCGAACTTCAGGATAATTAAGAGAATAATAAATCATCCTTCCTTGTCTTTTTGTTTTTAGAATTTTCAGTCTTTTTAATAGAGTTAAATGTTGAGATAAATTAGGTTGTCTAACATTTAGAATTTGTAGCATTTCAGACACAGAGGAAGGATGTTCATAAAGATGGAGGATAATTTTTAATCTCAAAGGATGTGCTAAAGAATTTAATATTTCAGCTATACTTTGTAATGTTTCATCAGAAATTTCTTTTTTTAGGTTTTTATTTTCTCTCATCCTGGCACCTCCTTTCTTTAGAATTTTTATTTTAATAATATTTTAACATAAAAAATTAAAATTGAATAAAATAACTTAAGAGCTCCAAGGCTCTGAAGTAAAAAATGATTGACAATAGCTTTAATATTGTCTATAGTATGCTAAGTATAAAATATAAACTAAAGGAAAAATAGATATGTTTGAGAGTTTGACAGAGCGTCTCCAAAACATTTTCAAGAAATTAAGAAATAGAGGTTTACTTTCTGAAAAAGATGTTGAAGAAGCCTTAAGAGAAATACGGCAAGCTCTTCTTGAGGCAGATGTCCATTATAAAGTAGTAAGGGATCTTTTAAATAAAGTAAAGGAGAAATCTCTTAAGGAAGAGGTTCTTAAGAATGTATCACCATTCCAACAGGTTTTGAAAATTCTTTATGAGGAGTTAGTTGAACTTTTGGGAAAGGAAAGAGTAGGATTAAACCTTGGCAAAAAAAAGCCTACTCTTATGTTCCTTGTAGGATTACAGGGTTCTGGTAAGACAACTACCTGTGTTAAATTAGCTTATAAACTTTCTCAGGAACAAAGAAGAGTGATGTTAGTTGCAGGAGACACTTTTAGACCTGCAGCTATGGAACAATTGAAGATTTTAGGAGAAAAAATCAAAGTTCCTGTAATACAAGAAGGGAGTTCTTCTAAAGAGATAATAGATAATGCGATAAGAATTGGAAAAGAAAGATTAATGGATGTATTAATAGTGGATACTACTGGTCGTCTCCATATAGATGAGGAGATGATGAGGGAATTAGAGGACTTGACAAATATTTTTTCTCCCTCCGAGGTTCTTTTGGTTTTAGATGGTATGACAGGACAAGATGCGATAAATATTGCAGAAAAATTTAATCAAAGAATTTCAATAACAGGAATTATTCTTACAAAATTAGATGGAGATGCTCGGGGAGGAGCTGCATTGTCTGTTAGGGCGGTCACGGGAAAACCTATTAAGTTTATAGGTGTAGGGGAAAAAGTTGCTGATTTAGAATATTTTTATCCAGATCGTCTTGCAGGAAGAATCTTAGGAATGGGTGATATTGCTACCCTTATTGAGAAAATTGAGGCCAATATTGAATTAGAAAAGCAAGAGAAACTACAAGAGAAACTTAAAAAGGCTAAATTTGATTTAGAAGATTTTTATGAACAACTTAAAGAGATAAAAAAAATAGGAACCTTTGACCAAATTCTTGATATGCTTCCTGGAATTCCTAAAAATAAGTTAAAAGCTGAGGTAAACGAAAAGGAGATTAAAAAATTCTTGGCAATTATTGAATCTATGACAAAAGAGGAAAGAAAAAATCCATCTATTATTAATGGAAGTAGAAGAATTAGAATAGCAAAGGGAAGTGGAACAACGGTACAAGAGGTGAACAAACTTTTAAAACAATATTTCCAGACCTCAGAAATTATTAAGCAGTTCTCTAAAGGTAAAAAAGGCATCTTTCCTTTTATATAAATTGTTAGAGAGGAGGTGAATTGATGGTAAGAATAAGGCTAACAAGGGTAGGAGCAAAGAGTAAACCAGCATATAGAATTATTGCTATAGATAGCAAGAAACCAAGAGAAGGAAAACATTTGGAAATCTTAGGGCTCTATGATCCTAAGACTGAACCAGCAACTATTCAAGTAAAAGAAGATAGGATTAAGTACTGGCTAAGTGTAGGAGCTCAACCCTCAGAGACTGTAAAAAGTATATTGAAAAATATGGGTATCCTTGGTTAATTCTTTGGTAAAGAATTAAAAGGGGGATTGGGTTTTGATGAAAGAGCTTTTGGAATATATTATTAAGGCTATTGTTCAACATCCTGAGGAGGTAGAAGTAAGAGAAGTAGAGGGAACAAAATCTGTAATCTTGGAAGTAAGGGTTGCTCCAGAAGATAGAGGTAGAGTAATTGGAAAACAGGGACAAACAGTAAAAGCATTACAAACTATAATAAGAGTTGCTGGATTAAAAAAGGGAAAGAAAGTAGTTATTGAAGTACTTCAATAGGATGGATGAAAAAAACTTAATAAGAATTGCAAAATTAGGGGAACCCTTTGGTATAAGAGGTGGAATTAAGATATATTCCTTTTATGATTTTATACTTAACTTAAAAAAGGGACAGAGACTGTATATATCTGAAGGAGATACTGAAATAGTAAAAAAAGAGGTTATTCTTGAAAATATTCATGCCCATGGAAAGGGCTATGTGGTATATTTTGAGGAATTTAAAGATAGAAACCATATAGAAAAATTTAGAGGAAATTGGCTGTTATTAGAAGAAGAGTTCCTTATTCCTCTTCCCAAGGGTCAATTTTATACTTTTCAAATTTTAGGAATATCTGTGTATGATGCAAATAGTGGATTTTTAGGAATTGTGAAAGAAATAATAGAGACAGGAAGTAATGATGTTTTTGTTGTAGAAAATCAAGGTAAAGAATTATTACTGCCTTTTATAAAAGATGTTGTTAAAGAGATAGATCTTAAAGAAAAAAGAATAATTGTGGAGTTAATACAAGAATTATGAAAATAGATATAATAACTATATTTCCAGAAATGTTTGAAGGTCCGTTAAATATAACTATTTTAAAGAGAGCAAGAGAGAAAGGTATTGTAGAAATTAATATCCATAATTTAAGAGATTATACTACTGATAAACATAGAAGTGTTGATGATTATCCCTATGGTGGCGGCTCTGGGATGGTTATGAGACCTGAGCCTATATTTAGATGTGTAAGAAGTCTAAAAAAGGAAAATACCGAAGTAATTCTCCTTACACCTCAAGGAGAGGTCTATAATCAAAAAATTGCAGAGGAATTATCTAAAAAAGAACATCTAATATTTATATGTGGAAGATATGAGGGAATAGATGAGAGAGTAAGAAATATTGTGACTCGAGAAATTTCTATTGGGGATTATATCTTAAGTGGTGGAGAATTACCTGCTTTAGTTATTCTTGATTCTATTGTAAGGCTTTTGCAAGGGGTTGTAGGAGATTCCAATTCTTTAAAAGAAGAATCTTTTCAAGAAGGACTTTTGGAATATCCTCAATATACTCGCCCAAGAAAGTTTGAGGGAATGGAAGTTCCTGAAGTATTGCTTTCTGGGAATCATGAGAAAATAAGGAGGTGGCGAAGAAAAGAGGCTTTAAAGAGAACCTTAATAAGAAGACCTGATCTATTAGAAAAAGCAAGCCTTACAGAAGAAGATTATATATTATTAAAAGAATTAGAAGAAGAATTAGGAAAGGAGGTAAAATATGGATTTAATTATTCAAAATGTGGAAAAGGAGTTGATGAAAAATAAGGAGATTCCTGAAATTTGGCCAGGAGATACTGTTCGAGTTCATTATAGAATAGTGGAGGGAGAAAAAGAAAGGATACAAGTTTATGAAGGCGTTGTTATTGCTAAAAAACATGGAGGATTAAGGGAAACAATTACAGTAAGAAAAGTAGTTCAAGGGATAGGGATAGAAAGAATATTTCCTTTGTATTCTCCCTTTGTGGAAAGGATCGAGGTAGTGAGAAGAGGAAAAGTAAGAAGAGCAAAACTTTACTATTTAAGGAAATTAAGTGGTAAAAAGGCAAAAATAGCTGAAAGGGTGGAAGAATGAAAGAAAAACTTGAAGGAGGAATCCTTTGGATTAAAGATAAAATATATTTTATATTGGCAAAAAGACAAGAATTAAGAAAAAAGGAATGGTATGATTTTGTAGAAACAATTCTTTTTGCCTTTATCTTAGCTTTTCTTATTAAAAGTTTTATACTACAAATATCTTATATTCCAACGGGTTCTATGATTCCTACATTAAATGATGGTGAAGCAGTTTTGGTTGTAAGAATACCCTATTATTTTAGAGAACCCGAAAGAGGGGAAATTATTGTCTTTAAATACCCTTTAGATCCCTCTAAGGAATATGTAAAAAGACTTATAGGTTTGCCTGGAGACACTGTAGAGATAAAACAGGGAAATGTATATGTTAATGGAAAGCTTTTAGAGGAGAATTATGTAAAAAGAAAAAGTGATGATAATCATGGTCCTATAAAGGTTCCAAAGGATAGTTATTTTGTTTTGGGAGATAATAGACCTGTAAGTGTAGATAGTAGATATTGGGGGTTTGTGCCCAAGAAAAATCTTGTGGGAAAAGCTCTTTTATTATTATGGCCTCCCCAAAGAATTCAGATTGTCCAGTAGGAGATAAAGAATTACAGCTTTGGCAAAAATATGAAAAGATCGCAGGTGTAGATGAAGCAGGAAGAGGGGCATTGGCAGGACCAGTTTTTGCTGGAGCTGTGATTCTTTATCCTTTTTCTAATTTGCCTTTAAAGGATTCCAAGCTTCTGACACTAAAAGAAAGAAGGGAACTTTTTTTATTAGTAAAAAAAGAGGCTTTAGATTGGAGTTATGGGATTTCCACTGTTGATGAGATAGAGAAGCTGGGAATTTTGAATGCAACATTGTTGGCAATGAAAAGAGCAATTAAAAATTTAAAATTGAAACCCGATTTTATTTTAGTAGATGGAAATAAATTAATACCCAGTGTAGAAATCCCTCAAAAAGCTGTAGTTAAGGGAGATAAATTATGTAGATGTATTGCTGGAGCATCCATAGTTGCCAAGGTTTTGAGAGATGAATTAATGGAAAATTTAGAGAAAATATATCCTGGTTATGGATTCAAAAAGCATAAGGGTTATCCTACTAAAGAACACAGAAAAAATATAATCTATTTGGGCCCTTCAGAGATCCATAGAAAAAATTTTAAATTAATATAATGAATAAAAAAGAGATAGGAAAAATTGGGGAGGATTTCGCTTCAGAATATTTTATAAAAAAGGGCTTTGAGATTTGTGAGAGAAATTATAAAACTCATTTTGGAGAAATTGATTTAATTGTGAGAAAAGAAAATCTTTTAATTTTCGTAGAGGTAAAAACAAGAAAGTCCTTAGAATTTGGGGAACCTGTTGAGGCAATAAATGTAAAGAAACAAGAAAAAATAAAGTTCATTGCCAGTTATTATCTTTCAACGATAAAAAATAAAGATCTTCAGGTGAGATTTGATACCTTCTCTATCTTCTTAGATAGAGAAAACAAAATTAAATTTTTTGAACATACTTCTAATGCCTTCTAAAATCTCTTCCGCAGTACTTGTGGGATTAGAATGTTATAATGTAGAAGTTGAAGTGGATCTATCTTTGGGAGTTCCCAGTTTTAATATTGTAGGATTAGCAGAACAGGCAACACAGGAAGCAAAAGAGAGAGTAAGATCTGCAATAAGAAATAGTAATATTGATTTTCCCTTAAGAAAAATAACTATAAATCTTGCTCCTGCAGATCTTAGAAAGGATAGCTCTTTATTTGATTTACCCATTGCCATAGGAATTTTATCTTATCAGTTTAATTTAAATATTGATTCTGAAAGTATTGCTTTCTTAGGAGAATTAGCCTTAGATGGAAGAGTTAGAAAGGGAAGAGGTTTATTACCTCTTGTTTGGGGACTTAAAAATAAAGGATTTAAAAGGGTTTTTATTCCTAAAGAAAATGAAACAGAATGTAGTATTATAAAAGATATTGAAATTTATCCAGTGGAAACCCTCATTCAAGTTATAGATTTCCTTATGGGGAATATAACAATAAAACCTTCTGAGTTTAAGTTTCCAGACTATAATTTTACCTTTGATGAGGATTTTTCCATAATAAAGGGACAAGAAGTAGCAAAAAGGGCATTAGAGATTTCTGCTGCGGGAGGTCACAATATTTTATTGGTAGGACCACCTGGAACAGGAAAAACTCTTCTTGCAAGATCTCTTCCTTCTATTCTTCCTCCGTTAACCTATGAGGAAGCCTTTGAAGTAACCCAGATTTATAGTATTGCAGGTCTTTTAAATGATGAATCTCTCATTAAGAAAAGACCCTTTAGAAATCCTCATCATACCATATCCTATGCAGGGCTTCTGGGAGGGGGATCAAAACCTCAAATGGGAGAGGTAAGTCTTGCCCATAGAGGGGTATTATTCTTAGATGAACTTCCTGAATTTAGGAGAGATGTATTAGAAGCATTGAGGCAACCTATAGAGGAGGGAAGATTGATTATATCCCGTGCTAAGTATACTGTTTCTTATCCTGCTCAATTTATTCTTGTGGGTAGTATGAATCCCTGTAAATGTGGATATTTTGGGGATAAAGAGAAAGATTGTATTTGTTCTCCTTATGAGATTAGAAATTATTGGCATAAGATTTCAGGCCCTCTTCTTGATAGATTTGATATTAGAATTTATGTAGGAAGAATAGAGAAAGAGAAAATTTTTCAAAATGAGAGGAATGAAAATTCTGAGGAGATAAGGGAAAGAATAGAAAAAGCGAGGAAAATTCAGGAAGAAAGGTTTAAAAAAGAAAAAATTTTTACCAACTCTCAAATGACTCCTAAAATTATTAAAAAGTATTGCTTTTTATCTGATGATGTAAAAAGCTTTCTCACAAATATAATGGATAAAATGAAGCTTTCCCTTCGGGGACTTGATAGAATAATAAAAGTATCAAGAACTATAGCAGATTTAGAAGGAAGCGAAGATATAAAAATAGATCATTTAGCGGAAGCAGTATCTTACCGGGGACTTGAGGATTTTATTTTATAATGTTTAACAATAATCTTGATTTTGAATATAAACCTTTTTTATATGCTCTAAGTTTTTTTCCTCCTCTTTTTAGAAGATGGAGAGAATGGAAGGATCTTATTTCAGTTATGGATTTATTTTTGTTACCTGATAAAGAGATATTAGAATTTTTTTCTTATTCCCCTATAATTCAAGAATTTTTAATCTTTAGAAAAAGAAATTCTTGGGAGAAATTATGGGAAGAATTGACAAAGAGAGAAATTAAAATGGTAGTTTTAGGTGAAAATAATTATCCTCCTCTTTTAAAGGAGATTAAAAATCCACCCCCTTACCTTCTTTATCAAGGGAGTTTAGAGGGAGAGAGATTTATTTCTATTGTTGGAACCAGGAGGCCCACCTCTTATGGAATAAAGTTGGCGAGGGACTTTGCTAAAGAACTTTCCTCTTTAGGATTTATTATAGTAAGTGGATTGGCTTATGGAATTGATACCTTTGCTCATAAGGGAGCTTTAGAAGGAGGAAAAACTTGGTCAGTTCTTGGAAGTTCCTTAGATTATATTTATCCTAAAGGAAATGAGAAATTAGCATATGAGATAAAAGAAAAAGGAGCTTTAATTTCTGAATATCCCTTAGGTACAAAGCCTTCTTATTATACCTTTCCTCAGAGGAATAGAATAATTAGTGGAATATCCCAAGGAGTTTTAGTGGTCGAAGCAGGAAGAAAAAGTGGAGCATTAATAACAGCAAATTTTGCTTTAGATCAAGGAAGAGAAGTTTTTGCAATTCCAGGGAGATTAATCGATGAGAAAAGTTTTGGAACCAATAAGTTAATTCAAGATGGGGCAAAAATAGTTTTAGATATTAGGGATATATTGGAAGAATTTAAAATTCCATATTTTATAGAGAAAAAAAGAGAAATAACTCTTACTTCTGAAGAGGATTTGGTATTGCAAAATTTGTCTTTTAATCCTATATTTATTGAGGATATAGTGAATGAATTAAACATTCCCATATCAAAATTAATGTTTATTTTGATATCTTTACAGAGTAAAGGTTTTGTAGAGGAATATCCTGGAAATAGATATGCAAGGAAAAGGAGTGCATGGGAATGAAGAAAAAAAAGAAGATAATTATTGTGGAATCACCTGCAAAAGTAAAAACTATTGAAAAGATATTAGGTGATGAATTTAATGTTGTTGCTTCCTATGGTCATATTAGGGATTTACCAGAAAAGGATATGGGAATAGAGATAAAGGAAAATTTTAAACCAATATATAAAATTCTTCCTGGTAAAGAGAAGGTAATAGAAAATTTAAAAAAAGAAGCTAAAAAAGCAGAACATTTATACTTAGCTACAGATCCTGATAGAGAAGGGGAAGCCATTGCATGGCATATAACAGAAGTTTTAAAAATAAAAGAAGATAAATTCTCAAGAATTGAATTTCATGAGATAACTCCTAAAGCCATAGAATCAGCTCTAAATTCTCCAAGAAGGTTAGATTGGAATAAGATTAATGCCCAGCAAACCCGAAGAATTTTAGATAGACTTGTGGGATACGAGCTGAGTCCCTTTTTATGGAATAAAATAAAAAGAGGACTTTCTGCAGGGAGGGTTCAATCTGTTGCTTTAAGATTAGTTTGTGAAAGGGAAAAAGAAATTGAGAATTTTGTTCCTAAGGAATACTGGCAGATCCTTGCTCATTTAACCAATGATGATAGAGAGAAAGAATTAATTGCAAGACTAATTTCTTTTAGGAATGAGGAAATTGAAATAGGAAATTTTGAGACTGCAGAAAAGATAATAAAAGAAATAAAAAATAAAGAATTTATAGTTAAAGATATAATCCAAAGAGATGAAAAGAGGAATCCTCCTTTTCCCTTTATAACCAGTACAATGCAACAAGAAGCAGGGAAAAGATTTGGATTTCCTGTGGAAAAAACGATGAGAATTGCCCAAAGTTTATATGAAGGAGTAGATATTGGAGAGGAAAGGGTAGGACTAATAACTTATATGAGAACAGATTCCACAAGGATAGCAGATGAGGCAAGAGAAGAGGCAGAAAAATTTATTGAAGAAAAATATGGAAAAGAATATTTGGGAAAAGAAAGAAAGGAAAAAAAGAAATTAGGTGTTCAAGGAGCACATGAAGCTATCCGTCCTACCTCTTTATACAGGGATCCAGAAAGTATAAAAAATTATCTATCTTCTGATCAATATAAGTTATATTCCTTAATATGGGAAAGGTTTTTAGTAAGTCAGATGTCTCCTGCTATTTATAATACATTGGAGGTAGATATTTCTGCAGGAGAATATTTGTTTAAAGTAAAGGGAAAGAGTATAAAATTTCCAGGATATTTAATTTTATATAAAGATGAAGAAGAGGAAGAAGAGCTTATTCTTCCTTTTCCTTTAGAATTAAATCAAAGATTATTATTGAAAGAATTGGAGCCAAAACAATTTTTCACCCAACCTCCTTCTCGTTATACCGAAGCTACATTAGTAAGAACCTTGGAAAAAAATGGTGTTGGTAGACCCAGCACCTATGCATTTATAATTTCCACCCTTAAAGAGAGAAAATATATAGAATTAAAGGATAAATTTTTGATTCCCACAACCTTAGGGAAGGTTGTGAATGATCTTTTAGTAGAGAAATTTCCCCATCTCATTGATGTTAAATTTACAGCAACTATGGAAGAAAAATTAGAT
This sequence comes from uncultured Dictyoglomota bacterium, assembly GCA_964612975.1. GTDB lineage: Bacteria > Dictyoglomota > Dictyoglomia > Dictyoglomales > Dictyoglomaceae > NZ13-RE01. Next base: position 95,354 of record CAZTGC010000002.1, read on the forward strand.
AAGATTGAAGAGGGGAAGTTAATGGGTGAAGAAGTTCTTAAAGACTTTTATCCATCTTTTAGAGGAGAATTAGAAAAAGCATATGGAGAGACAAAAAAGATTCCTATAGTTGAGAAGACCGAAAAAATCTGTCCAAAATGTGGAAGCCCATTGGTTTTGAGAGAAAATAAGTATGGAAAATTCTATGCTTGTTCTAATTATCCAAAGTGTAAATATACAGAACCTGTATATGAATATGCGAAGGGATTATGCCCGTTATGTGGGGCACCTGTCATAAAAAGGGTATCGAAGAAAAATGGAAAGAATAATGAATTTTGGGGATGTAGTAGATATCCAGAGTGTTCCTTTGGATCTTCCTATGAGCCTGTAGATAAAAAGTGCCCTAAATGTGGAAATGTCCTTTTAAAAGGTAAGAACTTTTATAAGTGTTTTAATACCGCTTGTGATTATATTCTCTGGATTAAGAGGAGAAAGGGAAGATGATTTCTGTAAAAATCATTGGTGGAGGACTCGCAGGTTGTGAGGCTGCATGGCAGATTGCTAAAAGAAAAATTCCTGTAGAGATTTATGAAATGAGACCCATTGTTATGACTCCAGTTCATAAAACAGGGTATTTGGCAGAATTAGTATGTAGTAATTCTTTTAAATCTAAAGAGATAACTAATGCCAGCGGATTATTAAAGGAAGAGATGAGAGTTTTGGATTCACTTCTCTTAAAAGTTGCAGGGGAGACCCAAATTCCAGCAGGAACTGCTTTAGCTGTAGATAGGGAAATGTTTTCAAAGAGAGTAGAAGAGATTCTTTCTCAGAATCCTTATGTAAATATAATTAGAGAAGAGATAAAGGAGATTCCAAATGAAGGAATTGTCATTATTGCTACAGGACCCTTAACTTCTCCTGATTTTTCAAAAAAACTCCAAGATATCTTAGACACTGAATTTTTATATTTTTATGATGCAGTTTCCCCTATAGTTTCTGCAGATTCCTTAAACTTTGATAAATTATATTTTGCATCTCGTTATAAAAAAGGAGAGGAAAGTTATCTTAATGCTCCTTTAAATGAAGAAGAATATAAAAGATTTGTGGAAGAATTAATAAAAGCAGAAATTGTAGAATCTCATTTTGAAGGAGAAGAAAGATTTTTCGAGGGATGTCTTCCCATCGAAGTTATGGCAAAAAGGGGCATTGATACTTTGAGATTTGGTCCTATGAGGCCTGTGGGACTTCCTGATCCAAGAACAGGCAAGGAACCATATGCTGTGGTTCAATTGAGGCCAGAAAATAAATATAAAACTCTTTATAGTTTAGTGGGATTTCAGACTCGTTTAAGATGGTTGGAACAAAAAAGAGTCTTTCGCTTAATACCGGGTTTAGAAAGGGCTGAATTTGTAAGATATGGGGTTATGCATAGAAATACTTATTTTTATGCCCCTAAATTTTTAGAACCAACCCTTCAATTTAAAAAAGATAGAAGAATATTTTTCGCAGGACAGATTATTGGAGTAGAAGGATATATGGAATCTGCGAATATGGGAATAGTTGCGGGAATAAATGCTTACAGATTGATAAAGGGAAAGCCTTTAATAATTTTTCCTGAAGATACTATGATTGGCGCCCTTTTAAGTTATATATCATCTCCAATTCCAATAGACAACTATCAACCCATGAATGCCAATTTTGGATTATTAACTCCTTTGAATAAACCTATAAAAGATAAAAGATTGAAACATGAAATTATGGCAAAAAGGGCATTGGAGTCTCTTTATGATATAATAAAAAGATTTAATATTTAAATATGGAACTTTTAGGAGAGATAAAAGAGTTTTTAAATTATATAAGGTTGGAAAGAAATTATTCGGAGAATACATTGAGAAGTTATAGGGTAGATTTACTTGATTACTACAATTTTTGTAAAAAAAATAAGTTAGATTTTGAAGATAAAAAAACCATAAGAAACTTTTTATTTTATTTATCTCAAAAGGGATATAAAAGAACAACCCTTGCGAGAAAAATAATAAGTCTTAGAAGTTTTTTAATATATCTTCTTAGAAATGATAAAATTAAAGAAGATTTATCTATTTATCTTACCACTCCTAAAATAGAGAGAAGACTTCCTATCTTTCTTTCTCAAGAGGAGATAGAAAAATTATTATCTTTAATATCCATAGAAAAACCCTTAGAAATAAGGGATAGGGCTATTATAGAAACCTTATATGCTACAGGAATTAGAGTAGGAGAGCTTGTAAAAATAAAAGATAAAGATATTAATTGGGAATTAGGAGAGATTAAGGTTTTGGGAAAAAGATCAAAGGAAAGAATTGTAGTTTTAGGAGAAGAAACTTTAAAAATCTTGAGATTTTATTATGAAAGAGTTAGGCCAAAACTTTTAAAAACTGATACAAATATATTTTTCATTAATGCCAAAGGTAAGCCTTTATCTGATAGAGGGGTAAGATTAATTATCTCAAAATATTCTAAGATATTAAAAAGAAAGTTTTCTCCTCATACTTTAAGACATACTTTTGCTACTCATCTTTTGGAGGGTGGGGCTGATTTGAGGTCTGTCCAAGAATTATTAGGGCACGTTAGAATCTCAACTACCCAAATTTATACCCATATAACAAGGGAACAAATTCAGAAAATATATTTTTCTTCCCATCCTCGAGGTCGAAAGGAATAATGTAAGATAAGGAGGTTTTTATGAAGAGGAAATTTTTTATTAATTGTTTGCTTATTTTATTAATTTTTAATTTAGGAATAGCAAAAGATATCTATCACTTAGATTTCTCAAAAGAGCCTACCTTAGGTAATTTGATTTATGAGGTATCAAGGGGAGTGAGAAAGGAGAAAGAAAACAACTTTTATTATTTGGCTTTTATGAGACCTGAGAGTTTTTTAAAAATATACACCCCTGTAAGTAAAGATATAACTCCCCTAAGGGTGATTTTGAGAATTACTGCCATGACCCCAATTCTTCCATATACTGAAAACTGGGTCCCTATAGAGATATTGGTAAACGATAAAAGTATAGTTCGAGGATGGGATATTGGTAGTAATATTTATATCTCACCTTCCTTTGATATAACTTCTTATTGGTTAAAAGGATCCACAAATAAAATGGAAATAAGATTAGAAAAAGAAGCTAATGGTGAATTATGGTTAAAAAGTATTGAAATTGTGGTTTATGAAAGATAAAAAACTAAATTAAAGTTTTGGAAATCTAAAGAGAAATATTCCTTATTAGATTTTTCTATAAAAATCCTATGGGGAAGGGAAAATTCTTTTATCCCTTCCCTTGATGGATATCCCGATAGATTTATGAGAAGATTGGCTAAAAAACTTTTTTCTTCTTCTAACAAATAATATTTGTCTGACTGGTAAAGCTTTTCACCTTTAAAGACAAAATCGGAATTTAATCTTGGAAAATAGTTGAAATTTATGGAAAAAGTTATAAATTTAGAAACCTTTAAATACCAAGAAAGAATTTCCCAAATAAAATTTTGAATTCCTATTTCCTTACTGGGGAAAATTAGCAGTTCAGAAGATAAAGGTATTTTGTTTTTCTTTATGAAGTTTTCAATATTCTCCAGTAAATTAATTATATTTTTTTCATGCTCTTGGGATTTTCTATCCTCTATCAATATAAATGCTCTTATATCTTCTATCTCCCTTAACATCTTTATTAATATATCTAAAATATTTTGATTTTTATTCATCCAAGCCTGAAAGTTTTTAATTTCTTCAAAGGACTTCAATAACTCTTTTTCTTCTCCCCTCTGGAAATAATATAAAAACCTGAGGGTCTCTTTTCCCCAAGAAAAAGGAAAGAAAATTTTTTCAAGGAATTCATCTAAAATTTTTTCAATGATCTTTTTATCTGTTATCTTCATTTGCTAAGATTTTTTCTAAAAATTTTAATGCCTCGTCCTTATTCTTTACCAGACCTTCCTGTTGTGCTTGTATTAAAGATTCTTTAAGCTTTCCAATCAAAGGAGAGGGTTGCAAAGAAAAATGTCTCATAATTTCATTTCCAGAGAGTATAGTCTTTATCTCTTTCTTACTTAAGTATATCTCTAAGACCTCTTTAGAAAAAGATAATAAATCCTCAGAAGGTTTTAAGGAAAATTGATCTGCTAAAAATAACAATATTGTTCCTATAGTTTCCTCTTTTAATTTATTTATCATTTTTAGTTTATTCCCTTTTTTATCTTTGAATATAAAGGAAGGATAAAGATGGAATTTAATTAATTTTTTTAGAAAATCTTCTTCTTTTTTACTAAATCTTAATCTTTCTGAAATCTCCTCCACCATAAGACTTCCTAAATTCTCATGCCCATAATAACGGACTTTTCCTTCTTCGTCCCTCAAAAAGGTTTTTTCCTTTCCTATATCATGAATTAATATTGAAAACTTCAATAATTCTTTCTTTGTAAATTCAGAATAAATCTCTTCTTTTAAATAATCTATAAGATTCTCAAAGATTTCAGGAAATAGCCTATCAAGATAATAGTAAATATATTCAAATTTACCCAGAGCTTCAAAGGAGTGAAAAAGGGGATTTGTATGATGAGGTTCGTTCCAAGGAACATTTTCTAAAGATGATAACTCTGGTAGAATTTCTTCTAATATTCCTAACTCGTGCATTCTTATCCAAACTTCCTTAGTGAAAGAGGATTTTAAGATCTTAAAAATCTCATTATGAATTCTTTCTCCCTTTACATTTTTCAATCTTTTTTTACTATCTATTATTAATTTCTCAGTAGGGTAAGTAATTTTAAATCCTAAATTAGAAGCAAATCTAAAGGCTCTAAGGATTCTTAAAGGATCTTTCAAAATACTACTTTCTGAACAAACTCTTAATTTCCCTTCCTTTAAATCTTTGATACCTCCTAATGGATCTAAAATCTTGAAATTGTTTATCTCAAGAAGAACTGAGTTTATTGTGAAATCCCTTCTTTTAAGTTCCTCTAATAAATCTCTTCCTTCTTTCGGCGTAAAATCAAATATATAATTTTCATTATTAAAATTAGCGGTAATCCTAAAATATTTCCTTTCTTCATCTAATGGGAAAATCTTTCCTTTAATACTTTTTGAAAAGATCTCTAAAATTCTATAGGAAAAGGGATGTATAATGAAATCTAAATCTTTACTTTCTCTACCAAGAAGAAAATCTCTTAAAAATCCCCCAACTAAATATAATTTTGTCCTATGATTACATAATTCATGTAATATGAAAAAAACTTTTGCTAAATCCTTGCAAAATTTAAAGAGCATTTTCCCTTTTCAAGAATTTCCTTTATTTTATCTATCTCTTCTTTTCTAATGGATCTTGGGAAATTATATGGAGTAATTCTTGGGGTTTCATTATAATAAGGTCTATTACAGTCGGGACATCCTGCAGTTAAAAATATCCTTTCAAAATAGGGATAGGATAGGTTAAGCCACCAATCTTCAATTATTAATCTATCTTCATCATCGAATCTTAAATTTTCGAAATTTATTAGATTTTCCTTTAAAAGATAGGTTACAATTTGAATTTTTCTATAGGTCAGATAATCCGGTGGGTTCCTGTTTTCTAACTTTGTGCCAGGCAATGGGGTAAAGGCAAATAAAGCAATAGTAATTTTTTCTCTTATTAATTCGTTTATAATCTCCAGTAGATTTCTTTCCTTTTCTCCTAATCCAATTATTATATGGGTTGTAATTTTTCCTTTATATCTCTTGCCTGCTTCTCTTAGTAATCTTATCCTATCCTCCCAAGATTTTTCCTTTATTCTTACAAATAACTCTCTATCAGCTACATCAAGAGATATGTTTATTCTGTCAATTTCCAATCTAAAAAATTCGTTAAATTCTTTTAAATCCTCTACAGGTGCAGATAAAGAGATAGGTAAGTCAAAATTCTTTAAATTTAAAATTAAATCTTTAATACTTTCCTTCCAGAGTTTTGAATTTGTAACTTGTAGGCATATTCGCTTAAAATGATGCTTTTTATCCTTTAATAAAGAAAATAATTCTTTGTACTCTATTGGAGGCCATATTATTCGAGAGAGATAAAAATTATTATTTTTACTTTCCTTTGCTTGACTACAAAAGGCACAATTATTTTGACATCTTCCAAAGGTTAAAAGATATAAAGTTGTTGGAGAATCTTCTTTTATCTTATTCTTTTTTAAAAGTTCTAGGCATCCATAGGATATTCCAATTTTCATTTCAAAAAAGCGCAACACTCGTCAAAATATTCTTCTATTAAATTATACCTTTTGAGATGTTCTAAGACCTTAGGGGAAGGATTCACAATTCCTCTAAAACCTAGTTCAAAAGCTAAGAGATCTATTTCTTCTCTATAATCGCCTGAGGGTCTCACACAACCTAAATATAGTTTTGCCTTTGGAATTTTATTTATAGTAAAAAGAAATAATTCTTGAATCCTTTTGATATTGGGTGGATTTATATGTTCTAAAGGAGTATTTTTAATGGGAGTAAATATAATAAAGATTATCTTTGAAGGATGAAATTTAGATAAAAATTCTATAGCCTCATATTCCTTTTCAACTTTCCCTTTATTTAATCCTAAGACTATATGGGGACTTACTGAAAAAATTTCCTTTAGTAATCTAAAGGTACTTTTAAATTCTTCAGCTGTCTTTTTAAGGTGAAAGATATTCTGGATTATTTCCTCGTCTATAGTAATATCAAAGGATATCTCATCTACAATTCCCATAATGTTATTAATATCTCCTTCATTTATTAACCCTAAATGATAGTTTAGTTTAAATCCCTTCTCTTTTAAATTTCTTAGGAGATTTTTTGGAATAAATGGCAATTTCCCGTTAGAATCAAATCCACCACTTACTAATATACTTTTATAATTATTACTCCTTAGTTTTCTTTCTATCTGAGAAAGGGGAATCATACCTTTAAGATAATGACCTTTACAATGATCACATTGAAGATTACATATCTCTCCTGTTATGCTTATTGGTAAGGTTTTTTTTGGGTTTATAACTATTATCCCCATTTTACTCTTAAATTCTTTGCTGCAAGAACTTCATCTAATCTTTTTATAGGGGTATTATGGGGAGCTGTTTTTACTATATCTGCATTTTCTTTGATTTCTTTATTGATTTTTTCTAAGACAGAGACAAAGTTGTCTAAGGTATATTTTGTTTCTGTTTCTGTTGGTTCAATCATTAAAGCTTCTTCTACTATCAAAGGAAAGTACATAGTAGGAGCATGAATTCCAAAATCTAATATCCTCTTTGCTATATCTAAAACTTTCACTCCCTTTTCCTTTTGTTTCTTTCCAGATAATACAAATTCATGTTTACATAGGGAAGGATAGGGTAGATCAAAAATATCTTTTAGTTTTTCCTTTAGATAATTTGCATTAAGTACTGCTATTTCTGTACTTTTCCTTAATCCTTCTTCTCCCATAAGTTTGATGTAAATAAAGGCTTTAAGAAGAACTGAGAAATTACCATAAAAACTCCTAACTCTCCCAATGCTTTTGGGGATATCATAATTTAGAAAATATTTTTCCCCATCAAAATCTACTAATGGTCTTGGAAGATAATGAGTTAAGTATTCCTTTACCCCAACAGGTCCTGCTCCAGGCCCTCCTCCACCATGAGGAGTAGAAAAGGTCTTATGAAGATTTATATGAATTACATCAAATCCCATATCTCCAGGTCTTGCATATCCCATGATTCCATTTAAATTGGCACCATCATAATACAATAAAGCTCCTTCTCTATGTGCTATCTCTGAAATTTCTTCTATATTTTTCTCAAATAATCCAAGGGTATTGGGGTTAGTTAACATTAATACTGCCGTATCTTTATTTATGTATTTTTTTAAAATATTGGGATCTACTAATCCTCTTTCATCTGAGGGAATTTCTATGGTTTTAAATCCTGCCATTACTGCACTGGCAGGATTAGTGCCATGGGCAGAATCAGGAACTAATACGATATTTCTTTTTTCCCCTTTATCTTTTAAATAAGCTTTTATTATTAATAGACCTGTCAGTTCTCCGTGGGCTCCTGCCGATGGTTGAAAGGTGAATCTATCCATACCCGTAATATTACATAATAATCTTTCCAACTCATAGATTATTTGGAGACATCCTTGACTTAAATCTTCTGATGTGTAGGGATGAGTCTTAGTAAAGCCGGGAAGATATGCTAATTCTTCATTTATCTTTGGATTATATTTCATAGTACAGGAACCTAAAGGATAGAATCCTAAGTCTATTCCAAAATTTCTTAAAGAGAGGTTTGTAAAATGTCTTACCACTTCTACTTCACTCAATTGTGGTAGAGGTAAATCTTTTCTTAAAAGCTCTTTTGGTAGTTCCTCTTGGGGGAAAAACTCTATATCTTCAGGGAGGGAAATAGTATCTCTATCTTCGTTACAGATTTCATAAATTAAAGGGACTTCTTTCATTTTAAAACCTCCCCCATAGTCTTTACGAGATAATCAATTTCTTCTTTAGTGTTCATTTCTGTGAAGGCTAAGAGGAGTTCTTTATCCCTTTCAAGGAAAAATCTATTTAAAGGGATACCTGGAAGAATTCTCTTATCCTTTAAAGCTTCATAAACAATTTTTACAGGTTTTTTAAATTTAATTACAAATTCATTGAAAAAATAAGATGGATAAGTAAGTTCTAAATTATCAATATTTTCTAAAAGTTTCTTTTTTGCATAATGGGCTCTATCATAACATAATTCTGCAACTCTCTTTAATCCCTTCCTTCCTAAAAGAGAAAGATAAACAGCTGTTGCTAAGGCACTGAGAGCCTCATTGCTACAAATATTAGATGTCGCCTTTGCTCTCCTTATATGCTGTTCTCTTGTTTGTAATGTTGAGACAAAACCTCTTTTCCCTTCCACATCTCTTGTCTCTCCAATTAATCTTCCAGGAATTTGTCTTATAAATTCTCTCTTAGTAGCAAATACTCCTAAATATGGTCCTCCAAAATTTAAAGGAGAACCGAGACATTGTCCTTCTCCTACTACTATATCTGCATTATATTCACCTGGTGGTTTTAAAATTCCAAGGGATATAGGGTATATTACGGAGATAAATAAAGAATTATTTTTGTGGACTAAATCAGAAATATATTCAATTTTACTTTCTATTACTCCAAAAAAGTTGGGATTTTGAATTATAAAACATGAGGTTTCATCAGATAAATATTCTTGTATAATCCTTAAATCTGTTTCTCCATTCTCATTCAAGGGAATTTCTTTATAATTCAACTCCATACCCTTAAGATAAGTTTTTAATATTTCTCTATATTCAGGATGAACTCCTTGGGATATTAGAATATCTCTTTTTCCATTAATTCTATAAGCCATTAAACTTGCTTCTGCTACGCCTGAACCTGCTTCATATAAAGATGCGTTTGCAACTTCCATACCTGTTAAATCACATATAAGACTTTGATATTCAAACAAGGCTTGAAGAAAACCCTGGCTTACTTCTGGTTGATATGGTGTATAGGAGGTATAGAAGGTTGGATACGAAATAATTTGCTTTATAACAGGAGGAATATAATGATTATATGCGCCTCCTCCTAAGAAGGATATAAAATCTTTACATTTATTTTTATTAGAAATTTCTTCTAATTCTCTACAAATTTCTATTTCGGATTTTGGATTAGGCAATTTAAATTTTTCTCTTGCTTTTTCTTTTATAGACTCTGGAATATCAGCAAAAAATTCTTCAAGGGTTTCAATGTTAAGAAAACTAAGCATTTCCTGTATTTCTTTAGGAGTATGAGGAAAATAGACCATATATTTATACCTCTATAAGTTTTTTGTAGTCCTCAGAGGACAAAAGATTATCATATTCTTTAGAGTTAGAAAACTCTAATATAACTATCCATCCATTATTATATGGATCTTCGTTTATTAATTCAGGTTTTTCTTTTAATTTTTCATTCACTTTTATGATTTTTCCTGAAAGTGGAGAATAAATTTCTGAGGCAGTTTTTACTGACTCTAAGGTAGCAATAGCTTCTCCCTGTTTAATTTCCCTTCCAACCTCTGGAAGATCTACATATACCACATCTCCCAGTTCCTTTTGAGCATAATATGTAATTCCAATTATGGCTTCTTTTCCCTCTATTTTTACCCACTCATGCTCCTTTGAATATTTTCTATCTTCAGGATACATTTATTTCACTCCTTTCTTAATAGAAGTATTCTTAACAAAGGGAGGTTTAACTATTTTTATCTTAATCCTTTTATCTCTAATTGCAATCTCTAAATTATTATCCAAGACCTCTTTTTTTAGATAGCCCATTCCAATTCCCTTATTTAAAGATGGAGAAAAGGTTCCACTGGTTACCCAGCCGATTTTTTCATTATTATAAAAAAGTTTGCATCCTTCTCTTGGAATACCCTTTTCTAAAAGTTCAAAGGCAATTAAAAATTTTTCTCTTTTATCTTTTAACTCAACAAGTGCTTTTTTTCCAATAAAATCACAAGGTTTTTCTAATCTCACTACGAAGGAAAGATTTGCTTCCCATGGGGTTGTATTTTCGTCAATTTCGTGTCCATATAAAGAATATCCCATCTCCAATCTTAAAGTATTTCTTGCCCCTAAACCACAAGGAGAAATTTTGAGATTTTCTATAAAATATCTCCAAAATTCTTTAGCCTTATAATTGGGAATAAAGATTTCAAATCCATCTTCTCCTGTATAACCAGTTCTTGACAGGATTACCTCTGTTTCGAATATTTTAGTTGTATAAAAGTGATAATATTTTAAGTTTGAAAGATTTTCTTTTAGAAAAGATTGAAGAATTGATTCTGAAAGAGGCCCTTGTAGAGCAAGTAAAATCAGAAATTCGCTTTGATCTTCAATTTCCAGATTATTGAATTTATTTTCATTTATCCAAGATACGATTTTATCTTTATTTCCTGCATTTACTACTAAAAGATAATCCTGTTCATTTAACATATAAATTATAATATCGTCTAATATAGTTCCCTTTGGGGATAGAATTAAAGAATATTGAGCTTTACCTGAATATAACTTACCAATATCGTTAGAGGTGATTTTTTGAAGAAATTCGTAAGACTTTTTTCCCTTAACTCTTATTCTTCCCATATGGGATATATCAAATATTCCAACATTAGTTCTTACTTGTATATGCTCCTTAGTTATTCCTTCGTATTCTAAAGGCATATAACAACCTGCAAATTCTATAAATTTAGGATTTAGTTTTTTATGTTCTTCTTCTAAAAAAAGCCTCTTTGCCATATTTTTCACTCCTTTGTAAAAAAATCAGGCTGGGATTTCCCCAGCCTGAGGGAGGCCCAATTTTATTTCTTTACAGCTTCTCTTAATTCTTTTCCAGCACGAAAAACTGGTACCTTTGTTGCAGGAATTTTAATTGGTTGTTGGGTTCGAGGATTTCTTCCTTCTCTTGCTGCTCTTTTTCTAATAGAGAAGGTTCCAAAACCTACAAATTGAACTGCTTCTCCCTTTGCAAGAGCTTCAGTTATAGTTTCTATCATAGTATTGACTACCTTAGTAGCCTCTTTCTTTGTAATTTTTGCCTTCTCAGCTACCCTAGAAATAAATTCTGCCTTCTTCATTCTTTTTCACCCCCTTTCCGGCAGGTTTTAAAAAATAGTTTTAGAAAATTCCCACCACTTATCCATTTCTTCTAATGTTAACTCTTCCCATTTTTTCCCTTCTTCTTTTAGTTTTTTCTCCACAAACCTAAATCTTTCAATAAACTTTTCATTGGTATTTTTTAAGGCAAGCTCTGGATTTATTCCTAAATGTCGAGAAAGATTCACAATACTAAATAATAAATCACCAATTTCTTCTTCTATTTTTTCTTTTTTCTCAGTCTTTAATGCTTCTTCTAATTCAACCATCTCTTCCTTTAATTTTGGAAATACCTCCATGGCATTTCTCCAATCAAATCCAACATGAGACACCTTTTCTTGAATTCTTAATGAAGCCAGTAGAGAGGGTAATATCTTAGGAACTCCATCTAAAATTCCTTTATTATTTTCCTCTTGTTTTAAATTCTCCCAATTTATCAGAATTTCCTCTACATTTCTTACTTCTTTTTTCCCAAAAATATGGGGATGTCTTGCAATAAGTTTCTCCCTAACGAAGGATAAAACATCAGATAGTTTAAAAATTCCCTTCTCTTCTGCCATTATACTTTGCATAATTATGTGAATAAGAACATCCCCTAATTCTTCTTTTGTACTTTCTTCCTTATTTTCTTTAATACTTTCTACAAGTTCGTAGGTTTCTTCTAAAAAATAAGTTAGAAGAGAATGAGGTGTCTGTTTCATATCCCAAGGACATTCTCTTCTCACTCTTTGAAGAATGTTGACCAGTTCTAAAAAATTTTTACTTAACTCTTCCATTTGAAATTATCTTAATTTTTTATTACCAAAATATTATTGATTTTCTCTATAATTATAGCATTACTTTTAAAAAAGACAAGGGATATCAACATTTTTAAAAGATTTTTCTCTTTAAAATAGAATCTTCCTATATTTTAAACCTACGATTTTTCCTTAATTTTTATTAGGACTCCTCTGTGGAAGGTAATGGGGTTTTTACATCTTCTCTATAAAATATTTGTTGAAATTTAATCAATTTTCTCCAAAGGTTCATCCATATATCCCTATCGGAAAAATCTCTCTCTATCTTTGCTTTTTTATATTGTTCCTCTAACCACTTATTGAATACTTTACCCCTCTTTTCATTAAGAATAGTTTTTTCAATCTCTGGCTTTGCTTGAATATATGGAAGAGTGTATGCCTCTTTTATTTCACTTACATTAGTAATATAGTATCCTTTGTCTGTTTTTATTGGATTACTTACCTGATTTAAAGGAAGGGTAAAGGTGATCTTTTCAATCTCTGGAGCTAAATATCCAGAAGATATATAGCCTAAATCTCCACCTTTATCTTTAGTTAAGGAATCTTCAGAATATTTTTTGGCAGCATCAGCAAAAGATATTTTTTGCTCTCTAATTTCCTTTACTACCTCCTTTGCCCTTTTTTCATCTTTAATCAATATTATAGAAACCTTGTATTGTTTAGGATTTTCAAAAAGATATTTATTTTCTTCATAATACTTTTTCATTTCATTTTCACTAACCTTTTCATCTTTTCCAATTTCCGCTATAAGTTTTGAGGATAATAAACTCTTTTTAATTTCCTTTTTAAAGGTACTGGGATTTAATCCATATTGAGCTAATGCCATTTCAAATTGAAGCTTTGTGGAAAATTGTTTTTCAATCTCTTTATATTTACTTTCAATTTCACTATTACTTACAATTATTCCTCTCCTTTTTGTCTCGTTTTCTATTATTTTCCATTGAGCTAATCCTTTAACGGCTTCCTCTCTTACAGTAGATAATAATTTCTTCCCTTCTGTAGTTGTAAAGTCAACACCAAAATACATTACATATTGATCTTTTACCCTTTTGAATTGGTCCTTATAATCCACTCTGGAAATAGAAAGTTCATTTACCTTTATTACAGGATAATTGTTCATTTGATAATAAATAAAAGCAATTAAAACCCCTATTAATGCACCAATAATTACGAAAATGATAAAGATCTTTTGAAAAATTCTTTTTAAGCCCATGTTCCTATCACCTCTTTAGTTATTTTTTAATCTTTTGGGATTATATCACGGTTTTTTTTCATAAACCAGTGAGATCTCTTTCAAAAATTTAATTATAAACTTACCTTGAGTACTAAGGTTTCCAGAAGGTAAAGAAAGCTCTTTTTTTTCATAGGGAAAGTGAAATATGACTTTATCCTTTGATATGTCTATTTTAGATATTTTTATTTTTTGAGCTCTATATTTCATCTCTGCTAAAATAAATAGGACGTCAGCCTCCTCGGGTATTTTTCCGTAAATATCTTCCATCTCTTTTTTTATTTCTTCTAAAGAATCTATTTTTTCAATGTTTACAAGTTTTTGGTAATAATAAATCCTTTCACTAATATTTGAAATATAATTTTCAGGAATAACTATGGAATATGGTAAAGATATTTTGCAGTTTACTGTTTCCTCTTTCTTTTCTTGTTTTAATTCTTTAATAGTTTCTTCCAACATTTGCATGTAAAGATAGAATCCTACCTCCTCCATATGTCCATGTTGTTCCTTTCCTAATAAGTTTCCTGCTCCTCTTATTTCTAAGTCCCTTAATGCTAATCTTAATCCAGAACCTAAGGTGGAAAATTCCTTTAAAGCCTCTAATCTTTTTATACTTTCAGTAGATAATGATTTCCAAGGAGCATGGAGAAAATATGCATAGGCTTTTCTTGAAGATCTTCCTATTCTCCCCCTGAGCTGATAAAGTTGAGCTAATCCCATATGTTCAGCATTTTCTATAAATAGAGTGTTAGCGTTAGGAACATCTAAACCCGATTCAACAATTGTTGTTGTAACGAGTATATCAATTTTACCTTCATAAAAATCTGACATCACCTTTGTTAATTCTTCTTCTCTCATTTTTCCATGGGCAATTCCAATTCTTGCTTCTGGAACTAAATTTTTTATCATTTTAGCTATAGATTCTAAGCGGGATATCTCATTACAAACATAATATACTTGTCCCTTTCTCTCCAGTTCTCTTTTAATTCCCTCTTGAATTATCTGGGGATTAAATTCTATTACGAAAGTTTCGATGGGAAGTCTATTTTGAGGGGGAGTTTCTAAAACAGAGAAATTTCTTATACCGCTTAAAACCATGGATAAGGTTCTTGGTATAGGGGTTGCAGATAGATAGAGAATATCTACCTTAGGATATTTCTTTTTAAATCCCTCCTTTTGAAAAACTCCAAACCTGTGCTCTTCATCTATTATTATTAGGCCTAAATCTTTGAATTCTACATCTTTTTGTAAGATTCTATGAGTTCCAATAAGAATATCTATTTCGCCTCTTTTTAAACTTTCTAAAATTCTTTTCTGCTCCAAAGCTGGTTTTAATCTGCTTAAAACCTCTACTTTTACTGGGAAAATATCTAATCTTTCTTGAAATACTCTCCAATGTTGGAAGGAAAGGAGAGTAGTAGGAACTAAGACTGCCACTTGTTTTCCATCTAAAACAGCTTTAAAACTCGCTCTTATAGCTAATTCTGTTTTTCCAAACCCTACATCCCCAATCAAAATTCTTTCCATGGGTTTTTTAGACTCCATATCTCTTTTAATTTCATAAAGTGCCTTTAATTGATCTTCAGTTTCTTCGTAGGGAAAGTTTGTTTCTAATTCTCTCTGCCATTCGGTATCTTGGGAAAAGGCATAGCCCTCCTCTATTTCTCTTTTTGCATACATCTTTATTAATTCTTGAGCAATCTTTCTAACTGACTCCTTTATTCTCTTTTTTGTCTCTTCCCAATTTCTTGTCCCTAATCTACTTAATGTAGGGGGGTGATTACTGGGAGAAATATATTTTTGGATTAAATGCATTTCTTCTAAAGGAACAAAAATATAAGTTTGATCAGCATACTCTAATTGAATATACTCCTTTGTCTCATTTTTAATTGTAAGTTTTCTTAAACCTAAAAATTTTCCTATCCCATAATTTATATGGACAATATAATCTCCTACTTCAAAAGAGCTTAAATTTACAGATTTTTCATTACTTTTTAGAATCTTTATAGGTCTTTTCCTTTTCCATCCAAATATTTCTTTATCAGTTAATACTAAAACCCTCGCCTTTTCCCAAATAAATCCTTCTTTTATCTCATCGGAAATTAAAAATTTAATGTTTTTTACAAGTTTTTTAAGTCTTTCTTTTAATATCTCTTTATAATCACTTTGAAGATATATATTCCATCCCTCCATCAAATATTTCTCTAAATCTTTCTCCAAAATTTCTCCCTTTCCTCTATAAGTAGGTGGAGAGGAGAAAGAAAGAATAATATTAGGGTTTTGATGGTAATTTATTAAAATTTTAGGAAAATTCTCCATATATCCTAAGAAGTCAGATTTGATCAAATATAAATCATTAGGAATCTTTTCTTTATAATACATTCTTCTTTCAAAATTTTCTTTCCCTTTATCTTCCCATAATTCAAGAGATTTAATACTTTCTTCGAAATTTTCAAATACCATCAAAGTGTTAAAGGGTAAATAATCAAAAAAAGTAGCTTTTTCTTCTCTTTTTAAAAATAGTTTTTCTTCGTTCCTTGCTCCCAATAATTCATTGATAGGTGATAGAGAAAATTTATCAATTAATTCAACAGATCTTTGTGTTTCAGGATTAAAGAATCTTAATGATTCTATCTCATCTCCCGTAAACTCAATTCTTAGAGGGAGAGAATATGAGGGTGAGAATATATCTATAATTCCCCCTTTTATACTAAATTGTCCTACCCTTTCTACCCTATCGGTTCTTTCATAAGAGTTTGCCTTTAAATATTCTAAAATTTTTTCTCTTCTTATCTCTATTCCTTTTTCTAAATAGATAAAATTTTCTTTTAATTTCTGAGGAGGTAATAATGGGTAAATTAAAGATTTTGTACAGGTTAAAATAAAAGATTTTTCATTTTTTAAGATTTTTCCAAGAACGTTAATTCTTTTGCCTTCTGTAATGGGAGATCTTAGGGGTTTCTCATATGGAAGATGGACGAAAGGGGGGAAGATGCAAAGGTTTTCTATATATTGAGAAAGAAAACTCCACATCTCTAATTTATCTTCTTCATTTATAATCCATAAAATATTAGAATCATGATGTGGGTTTAGAATATATAAAAAAAGAGGGAAAGCTCCTGGAGAAAGACCAGAGACTTTTATCTCTTTTTCCCTTTTAATACTATATAGAAGAGCCTTTAAATCTTCATCTTTATCAAGATATTTTTCTAAAACAAACATTTTCTATTAAAAAGGTTTTGTGCTTTATCCCATCCCTCTTCTAAAATTATTTTAATGATTTCAGGGGTTAGTTTGATAACTTTTTCTATAATCAATTTCTCTTCCTCATTAAAATTTGATAATACATGCTCTATAATCTCATCCTTTGATTTAGGTCTCCCAATTCCAATTCTCAATCTATAAAAGTCCTTAGAACCTATTTCTTGAATTATTGATTTGATGCCCTTATGTCCTCCATCTTTTCCATCATATCTAATCCTTAGTCTTCCCAATTCTAAATCTAAATCATCATGAATTACAAGAATTTCTTTTGGATCAGAGAAATAAACAGAAAGAAATTCCTTTACTCCAGTACCACTTAAATTCATATATGTCTGAGGTTTAATTAAATATATTTTTTTATTATAAATTTCTTTAAGAGTTAGATGATAGGAGGAGGATTTTTTCCATCTTGGAAAATTAAGATAACTTTGTAAATAGTCAACTATCATGAAACCAATATTGTGGCGAGTTTCTGAATATTCAAAACCCGGATTTCCTAATCCTATTATAGTTAACCTTTCAATCATTTTAAAAATACTATTCCTGCGTATCCTACTACCCCACTGTAGTCTTGAGTTACATCTCCTGAGGTTTTGTAGTCTATAAGTTTGGCATTTTTAATTCCTAAATAATTAAGAATTAAAAGTAAAATTATAATAGGTCCAACCCCACATATACTTATTCTTTTTAATTTAACCCTTTCATAAAACTCCTTGGGATCTATATTTAAAATAGCTTCTATTGCATAAGAATCTTTTTCTTTTGCTACTTCTTGAGGTTCATTATGGGAAAAATCTGAACTTGCTATGATTAATACCTCTTCATCTATGCTATTCTTTATAGCATTAGCTAAATCTTCTAAAGCATTCCAGCTATAGTTATATATGGTAATGGGAACTATCTCGGCTTTGGGATTTAAATATTGCAAAAGGGGCAGTTGAACTTCTAGGGAATGTTCTAAAGTATGGGCAGAAAAATCTTCTCTTAAGTATTTAGAATTTTTTAATATTTTTTTAGATAACTCCTCTTCAATGTTTGATTCTCCCAAGGGGGTTATCCAAGAGCCCTTAGAATAGATAGCATAAGGATGTCCCAAACCATGGTGATTAGGCCCTAAAAGGATAACTTTGTTGGGAATATCTATGCAGGAATAGACCTCTCCTGCAATGGAACCAGAGTATATATACCCTGCATGAGGAGATATACATCCTTTAGCTTTTATAATTTTTTCTTTTTTTTCTATAAACCTGTTTAAATATTTGAGAAGCTCCTCTTTATCTTTTGGATAAAAGTATCCTGCTACCTGTGGCAATCTTTTCATGGGTATAATTATACTAAAAATTTTTATATTTCACTACATAAAAATAAATTAATTACCTCATATTGTCCCCTTGACTAAGCAAGTATTTTTATATATCATTTTATTAGCCAGCGGGGCATGGCGCAGTGGATAAGCGCGCCTGGTTTGGGACCAGGAGGTCGCTGGTTCAAATCCAGCTGCCCCGACCAGGATGGTGCGGGAGTAGCTCAGAGGTAGAGCATCAGCCTTCCAAGCTGAGGGCCGCGGGTTCAAATCCCGTCTCCCGCTCCAAAAGTTTTGCGCCCATAGCTCAGCTGGATAGAGCGGCAGACTTCGAATCTGCGGGCCGGAGGTTCGAATCCTCCTGGGCGCGCCAAATTACCGGATAAATGGTGAACGTAGCTCAGTTTGGTAGAGCGCTGGGTTGTGGCCCCAGTGGTCGCGGGTTCAAATCCCGTCGTTCACCCCACATTAGAGCGCCCGTAGCTCAGTAGGACAGAGCAACGGACTTCTAATCCGTGGGCCGGAGGTTCGAATCCTCCCGGGCGCGCCATTTGTTTAATATTGAGCCGTTAGCTCAACAGGTAGAGCACCTGACTCTTAATCAGGGGGTTGCAGGTTCGATTCCTGCACGGCTCACCATCTTTTAATGCGAGGGTGGCGGAAAGGCAGACGCGCTAGACTTAGGATCTAGTGGGGAAAACCCGTGCGGGTTCAACTCCCGCCCCTCGCACCATTTTTATGCGGGAGTAGCTCAGGGGTAGAGCGTCTCCTTGCCAAGGAGAAGGCCGCGGGTTCAAATCCCGTCTCCCGCTCCAAATAATGAATATATATAATTAAACCTCAGAGAAAATCTGAGGTATTATTTATTTTATAGGAGGACAGATATGACTATACGAGAGGATGCGGTAAAATATATGTTAAAAAAAGAAGAAGGAAGTATATTAATAGTAGATTTAGAGATAGATCCTTCTGTGAGGGAGAATGTCTTAGAAGAGACATATAAGTATTTAGTACAAAGAGTGGAAATTCCTGGTTTTAGAAAGGGGAAGGTTCCCAGGTCAATATTAGAAAAATTTTTAGGTAATAATTTTTATAGTGAAGCTATAAAGATTGCTGCCAAAGAAGCATATAAACTTATTTTAGAGAAAGAAAAAATAAAACCTTACTCCTATCCTAATTTTGAGCTTCCTTCCTCTTGGGATGAAAATGAGAAAATGAAATTATCTTTTTCAATGGAAGTTGTTCCTGAAATTAAAGTAGGAGAATATAGAGGTTTTAATATTGAGATGAAGAATATTGAGGTAGAAAGTAATGAAATAAATAAAATTATTGAACAATTAAAGTTACAACACAGTAAATTAAAGCCAGTGGAGGATAGGGAAATTGCAGAGGGAGATTTAGTTTATGTGGAAAGAGAAACAAAAGACGGAGGAAAATTGGATCCTTTGTGGGTAAGAATTAATGGAGAATATAATCCAGAGATAGAAAAAGAACTCATAGGGATGAAAATTTCCGAACGAAAAATAATTGAGACTCAATTTCCAGAAGATTATCCTAATAATAAATTTGCAGGAAAAACCATCCCTTTAATTTGGGAAATTAAGAGGGTTTGGACTTATGATCTTATAAATGAAGAAGATTTAGCAAAAAAATTAGGATATGAAAATATTGATGAGTTATATGAAGGGGTTAAAAATAGACTTTTTTCAGAAAAGCTTAATAGAGAAAAAGATAGAATATTTGGGGAAGTTTTAGAAGAAATATTAAGAAATAGTGAAATAGATCCTCCTCAAAGCATGGTATTTTCAGTGGTAGAGGTTTCATTAAAGAATATAATAGAGGATTTAGATAAACAGGGAAAAACATTAGAAGAATATTTAAAGAGTATTGGTAAGAGTGAAGAGGAGTTTATAGGACATCTTAAAAATAATGCTAAGGAAAAAATTAAAATAGATTATATTTTGAATTATGTCGCTGAAAAGGAAAATATAAAAGTAACCGAAAATGAGTTGGAGGAAGTTATAGAAGATATAGCAAGGTCTGAAGGAAAAGATGTGAAAGAAGTGAAAAGGGCCTTAAATAGAGAAAATTTTATAGATGATTTAAGAAGGAAAATCTTAATAAATAAAGTTAGAGAATTCTTAATAAAAGAAAATATAGAGAGTGAAGGGGGAGGATCTAAATGACATTAGTTCCTATAGTTATAGAGCAAACACCTCGAGGTGAAAGGGCTTACGATATCTATTCTCGCCTTTTAAAAAGTAGAATTATATTTTTAGGAACTGCTATTAACGATGAGATTGCTAATTTAATTATAGCTCAGTTTCTTTTTTTAGAGTCGGAAGATCCCGAGAAGGATATTTATCTTTATATTAATAGTCCAGGTGGTGAGGTTGCTGCAGGTTTAGCTATATATGATACTATAAGGCATATAAAACCTAAGGTAGCTACAGTTTGTGTTGGACAGGCTGCAAGTATGGCTGCAGTACTTCTTTCTGCAGGGGATAAGGGCAAAAGATATGCTCTTCCCAACTCAAGGGTTATGATTCATCAACCATTGGGAGGAGTATATGGACCTGCGGCAGATATTGAGATCCATGCGCGAGAGATATTAAAGCTTCGTCAAACTTTAAATGAAATTCTTGCTTATCACACTGGTCAACCCTTAGAAAGGATTCAGAAGGATACTGATAGGGATTTCTTCATGTCTGCAAAGGAAGCTAAGTTCTACGGAATTATAGATGAAATCTTAGAAAGTAAAAAGTAATAGTTAGAGGTGAATTTATGGGAACAAGGGAAATAAGATGTTCTTTTTGTGGTAAAAATCAGAAGGAGGTAAGAAAACTAATTTCTGGACCAGAAGTTTTTATATGTGATGAGTGTGTGGAAATTTGTTATAATTTAATCTCCAAAAGTGGAGAGGAAAAAGTAAATGAGGAAATTAAATTACCAACCCCATCAGAAATAAAAAATTTTTTAGATCAATATGTTATTGAACAAGAAAAAGCTAAGAAAATTATTTCAGTTGCTGTTTATAATCATTATAAGAGAATTTATCTAAAGGATAAACTAAAAAAGGATGTAGAAATTCAAAAAAGTAATATTCTTCTTATTGGCCCTACAGGTGTTGGCAAAACTCTTATAGCTGAGACTCTTGCTAAATCTTTGAAGGTTCCCTTTGCTATAGCAGATGCTACTACTTTGACAGAAGCAGGATATGTAGGAGAAGATGTGGAAAATGTTCTTTTAAGATTAATTCAAAATGCTAATTGGGATATTAATAAGGCAGAAAAGGGAATTGTTTATATCGATGAGATAGATAAAATCTCCAGAAAATCTGAAAATCCATCAATAACAAGAGATGTGTCGGGAGAAGGTGTACAACAGGCACTTTTAAGAATTGTGGAAGGAACTATTGCTAATGTTCCACCTCAAGGAGGAAGAAAGCATCCATACCAGGAATTTATTCAAATAAACACAAAGGATATTCTTTTTATAGCAGGCGGCTCCTTTGAGGGTATTGAGAAAATTATTGAAAAAAGACTGGACGTAAGTAATATTGGTTTTGGTGCTCAAATAGAAACTAAAAGACAAAGAAATCTTGCTTCCATTTTGAGGGAGATTCTTCCTGAGGATCTTATAAAATTTGGAATGATTCCTGAATTTGTAGGAAGATTCCCTGTGGTTACTGTTTTAGAACCCTTAGGGGATGAAGCCTTATTAAGAATTCTTATTGAGCCTAAAAATGCTTTAGTAAAACAATATCAAGCTCTTTTAGTTTTAGATGGGATTGAATTGGATTTTTCAGAAGAAGCACTCAGGGCAATTGTAAAAGAAGCTCAGGAAAAAGCAACAGGAGCAAGGGGATTACGAGCGGTAATGGAAGAACTTATGTTAGAAGTAATGTATGAATTACCAAAGCTAAATATTAAAAAGTTTATTGTAACTCCTGAAATGGTTTATAATCGAAGGGGATTTTCATGGGAAAATCTATTAAGAAATGTTGGCTAGGGGGCTAAAACATGAGGGAAGAACTTCCAAGTATATATGATTTCAAAATTGTGGAAGAAAAATGGTACCATTATTGGTTAGAAAAGAAATATTTTAGTTCTTCAATAGACTATTCTAAAAAACCTTTTACTATTATTTTGCCACCTCCCAATATAACAGGTTCTTTACATTTGGGACATGCTTTAAACGCAACTATTCAGGATATTCTTATTAGATGGAGAAGAATGCAAGGTTTCAATGCATTATGGATACCGGGAACAGATCATGCAGGAATAGCAACTCAAATGGTGGTGGAACGGGAATTGTTGAAAGAAGGGAAAAGTAGATGGGACTTGGGAAGAGAAAAGTTTTTAGAAAAAGTTTGGGAATGGAAAGAAAAATATGGTGAAGCTATAATTGAGCAACTTAAAAAATTAGGGGTTTCCTGTGATTGGGATAGAATTCGGTTTACAATGGATGAAATTTATTCAAAAGTTGTAATAAAAGCTTTTGTGAAACTTTACCATAAAGGTTATATATATAGAGGAGAAAAAGTTATCAATTGGTGTCCCCGTTGTAGAACTGCAATATCTGATTTGGAAGTAAGATATGTGGAAGAAAGTTCTTTTCTTTGGCATATAAGGTATCCATTAATAGATGCGGATGGTGAGATTATAATCGCCACTGCCAGACCCGAAACTATGCTCGGAGATACCGGAGTAGCTGTTCATCCAGAAGATGAAAGATATAATTCCTTCGTTGGTAAATATGTTTATCTACCCTTAGTGGAAAGAAAAATCCCAATAATTGCCGATTATGCTGTAAATCCTGGATTTGGAACTGGTGTATTAAAGGTTACCCCAGCTCATGATGCTGATGATTTTGAAATCGGAAAAAGGCACAATCTTTATCCTATAGCAGTTATTGATGAGAAAGGGTTTATGAATGAAAATGCAGGAGAGTTTAAAGGATTAGATGTTTTTTCTGCAAGAAAAGAAGTTGAAAAAGCTCTAATAGAGAAGGGTTATCTTGTTAAAAAAGAGCCATATGTTCATGATTTAGCTACTTGTGATAGATGTGGAACTCCTATAGAACCATTATTATCTAAACAATGGTTCATGAAAATGGAGGAGAGCGCAAAGGAAGCCATAAGGGTAGTAGAGGAAGGAAGGGTCAAGTTTATTCCAGATAGATGGAAAAAGATATATTTTGACTGGATGTATAATATAAAAGATTGGTGTCTTTCTCGACAATTATGGTGGGGACACAGAATTCCAGCATGGTATTGTGAAGACTGTGAACATATTAATGTTAAAGAGAAGCCACCAGTAGAATGTGAAAGATGTGGTTCAACAAATTTAAAACAAGATGAAGATGTATTAGATACTTGGTTTAGCTCTGCATTATGGCCCCTTGGAACCTTAAAATGGCCTGAAAAAACTCCAGATTTAGAATACTATTATCCCACCTCTGTCTTAAGCACTGCAAGGGATATAATTAATCTATGGGTTGCTCGAATGATAATGATGGGTTTGGAGTTTAAAAAGGATATTCCCTTTTACCATGTTTACATACATCCTACTGTTCTTACAAGAGAAGGAAAAAGAATGAGCAAGTCTAAGGGAACTGGGGTAGATCCTTTAGATCTTATTGAAAAGTATGGAGCAGATATCACAAGATTGGGACTTGCAATTCAATGTACAGAAATGCAGGATTTAAGATTTCATGAGGAGAACTTTGAAAATACAAAGAATTTTGCAAATAAGTTATGGAATGCAGCACGATTTGTATTAAGAAATTTAGAAAATAAAAATTATTCTAAAATAGATTTAAGAGCTCATCATTTATCTCTTTCTGATAAGTGGATTCTTACTAAACTTCAGAAGGAAATAAAAGAGGTCTCAGATCACTTAGAAAATTATAGATTCAGTGAATATGTAAAAAGTATTTATAATTTCTTTTGGGCGGAATTTTGTGATTGGTATATAGAGTTGGCAAAACCAAGATTATATCAAGGAGAAGATCCTGAA
Source organism: uncultured Dictyoglomota bacterium (assembly GCA_964612975.1). Classification (GTDB taxonomy): domain Bacteria; phylum Dictyoglomota; class Dictyoglomia; order Dictyoglomales; family Dictyoglomaceae; genus NZ13-RE01. Next base: position 119,600 of record CAZTGC010000002.1, read on the forward strand.
AGTAAGCTTATTGCTGAAACTATTTTATGGAAAGTATTATCAACAACTCTTTTACTTCTACATCCTGTCATGCCCTTTATCACTGAAGAAATATGGCAAAAACTTTCTTATTCAACAGAGAGTATAATGATAACTTCTTGGCCTGTTTATGAAGAGTTTTTAATTGATGAAGAAAGTGAAAGGGATATGGAATTTATAAAGGAATCTATTAGAAAGATTAGATCCCTAAGAGCTGAATTTAATATTCCTGTTTTTGATAAGATAAAGGTATTTTTCTATACCGAAAATGCGAAAGAGAAGTCTCTTTTACAGGGATTCTCAGGATATTTTAATACTCTGGCAAAGGTGGAACTTGTAGAATCTGAGAATATGATCTATGAGAAAAATGTTGCTCATGTATTGGTGGATAATACGAATTATTATGTTTATCTTGCTGATCTTATAGATTTAGGAAAAGAAAGAGAGAAAGTAATTAAAGAAGTAGAAAATTTAGAAAAAGTGATTAAAAATTTAGAGAAAAGATTAAATAACTCCTCTTTTGTTGAAAGGGCACCCTCTGAAGTGGTTGAAAAAGAGAGGGAAAAATATAAGGAATTGGTAGAAAAAAGAGAATTATTATTAAAGAGATTGCAGGTATTGGAATAAAAACAAGGAGGTGTATATGGGGCTTTTAAGCTTTCGTGGTGGTGTTCATCCTCCTACAAAAAAGGAGCTGTCAAAATCTTTACCTATAACTCCCCTATCCCTTCCCGAAAGATTATTTATTCCTACCCAACAACATACAGGTGCTCCTGCCCAACCTTTATTTAAAATCGGGGATTATGTATATAAGGGACAAAAAATTGGAGATGCACAAAGTTTTGTAACTGCACCAATTCATGCTCCTACCTCAGGAACTGTAAGGAGAATTGCCTTTCATCCTCATCCTTCGGGAAGACCTGTTTTGACAATCGAAATTGAAAGCGATGGGAAAGATGAGCTTTTTCCTGAGATTTCTCCTACATCATGGGAGAATTTATCTCCTGATGAAATAAGAAAGAGAATTAGAGAAGCAGGAATTGTTGGCTTAGGCGGTGCTGCCTTTCCTACTCATGTTAAAATAACTCCTCCCCCTGAGAAAAAAATAGATTCACTAATCTTAAATGGAGCAGAGTGTGAGCCTTATTTAACCATTGATTATCGTTTAATGTTGGAAAAATCAGAATTAGTTGTTGAAGGTCTTCAAATATTAATGTATGTTCTTGGCGTAGAAAGAGGAATCATTGCCCTTGAAGATAATAAAAAGGATGCAGGAGATGTTTTAAGAAAATATCTAAAGGGGGATATGGAAATAATATTTTTGAAAACAAAATATCCTCAAGGATCAGAAAAACAATTGATAAAAGCTGTTTTGGGAAGAGAAGTACCTTCAGGTGGTCTTCCTTTAGATGTAGGAGTTGTAGTGCATAACGTAGGAACTGCATGTGCTATTGCTGAGCATTTCAAAACGGGATTACCTTTGATATCTCGAGGTGTGACAGTAACAGGAGAAGGAATAAAGGAGCCTAAAAACCTCAATGTGCCCATTGGATCTCCAGTTTTTAAGATTATAGAAGAATGTGGGGGATTTTTGGATACTCCGGGAAAAGTAATATTTGGTGGACCAATGATGGGAGTTGCCATATATAGTTTAGCAACACCTATTATAAAAGGGACATCTGGAGTTTTAGTCCTTCCGAGAAGTTTTACTAAAAACCATGAACCCCTTCCATGTGTCCGCTGTGGAAGATGTTTTGATGTATGTCCCATGAATCTTATTCCTACAATGATTGCAGAGTACTCTCGTTTAAGGAAAATAGAACCTGCTGAGAAAGAAGGAGCTTTAGATTGTATGGAATGTGGTTCCTGTAGCTATATCTGCCCCTCAAGAAGGCCTTTAGTTCAATGGATTAGAATTGTAAAATCTGAAATTATTGAAAAAAGGAGAAAATAGGGGGAATAAATTATGGAAGAAAAGGAATTAATTGTTTCATCTTCTCCTCATATTTTCACTGAGGAAGATGTAAGTAAAGTAATGTTAAATGTTATTTTTGCTCTTCTTCCTGCTACGGTAGCAGGAATTTATTTTTTTGGAACATATTCCCTTTTTGTTATACTTGTAAGTATATTTTCCGCAGTGATATGGGAGGGAATAGCTCTTTTATTTAGAAGAAAACCCTTAAATACATTATTAGATTTTAGTGCAGTGGTTACAGGCTTACTTTTGGCATTAACTTTACCGCCTCAAGTTCCCTTATGGATCCCTGTTGTGGGGACAGCAGTAGCAATAATTTTGACAAAACAAATTTTTGGGGGCTTAGGAGGAAACTTTCTTAATCCTGCTTTAGTAGGTAGAGCATTTTTATTAACTTCCTATCCAGCTGTAATGACATCGTGGATAGGTCCATTAACTTCTTCTACTCCAGTCTCTACTGCAACTCCTCTAGCAATAGAAAAACTAAAACTTCCCTATTCTTTACCCTCCTATTGGGATTTATTTATTGGAAAAGTTCCAGGATCAATAGGTGAGGCCTCTGCTTTTTTTCTTCTCGTAGGAGGGCTTTGGCTTATTTACAAGAAAATAATCGATTGGAGAATCCCTTTAAGTTATATCCTTTCCATGATGTTTTTATCTTTATTATTAAAAAAGGATCCCATATTTCAAATCTTAGCAGGAGGTGTTTTTTTAGGGGCTTTTTTTATGGCTACAGATTGGGTTACAACGCCTTTAACTTCTAAAGGTAGATTGATTTTTGGAATTGGAGCAGGTTTTTTAACTATCGCCATTCGTATTTATGGGAATTATCCTGAAGGAGTTACTTATGGAATATTAGTTATGAATGCTCTAACTCCTTTAATAGATAGGAGTATCAAGCCTCGTAAGTATGGAGAGGTGAAGAGATGAAAGAGATAATTACCTATGGATTAATTCTTATGATTATATGTGCCATAGCAGCAGGCGCTTTGGCTTATGTATATAATCAAACCCAAAGGGTTATTTTAATGCAGAAGGAGAAAGAGAAATTTCAAGCTTTTCAGGAAATTCTACCCTTGGCAAAGCATTTTAATAAGATAAATGATATTCCTAAATCTAAAGACAAATTGGTTAAGATTATAGGAATATATGAAGGAAAAGATAATAATCAAAACGTGGGAAAAGTTTTTGAATTAAGTATTAGAGGATATAGTAGTGATATTAATCTTTTGGTAGGAAGAGATAACTCAGGAAGGATTGTAAAGGTTAAAGTTATATCTCAAAATGAAACTCCAGGTTTAGGAGCAGAAATAACAAGAGAGGGATTCCTCAGCCAATTTATTGGTAAGAATTCTCCTAATATAGAGCTTAAAAAAGATATACAACCCATTACAGGAGCCACTATATCATCAAGGGCAGTATTAAGAGCTGTAAGGGAAGTACTATCTCAGTAAATTAATAAGGGGGAATAAACTTATGGCAAGGGAATTTTGGGGAAATTTTGTAAATGGTATATTTAAAGAAAATCCTGTATTAATATTGATGATTGGTTTATGTTCTGTTCTTGCAGTTACCACAAATTTTGCAAATGGAATTGGAATGGGACTTGCCTTCTCCTTTGTAATGTTATTCTCAAATATTTTTGTTTCTTTATTAAGACCCATAACACCTCATAATATAAGAATTCCTATATTTATTATTGTTATTGGTACCTTTACCACTATTACTGATTTAGTAATGTCTGCATATCTTCCTGAACTTCATCATGCCCTTGGTATTTTTATTCCTTTAATTGTTGTTAATTGTATCATTATAGGAAGGGCAGAGGCTTTTGCTTATAAGAATAATATTCTAAATTCTATCGCCGATGGTTTAGGAATGAGTGTGGGTTATTTTTGGAGTATAACTATCTTAGCAGGTCTTAGAGAACTTCTGGGTTCGGGAACTCTTATGGGAACTCCTGTCATGCCTTCTTTCTTTAAACCTGCCCTTGCCCTTATTATGCCTCCTGGTGCCTTTTGGGGAATTGGTTTATTAATAGGCATTCTAAATTGGTCTATAGAAAAAGTTAAAAAGAAAACTTCTGAAAAGAAGGTAGTAATCCATCATCATATATAAGAGGAGGAAGGTATGGGAATTTTGGGAAAATTGTTTACTTTATTTCTATTTGCCTCTTTGGTAGATAATATTGTATTTATGAGATTCTTAGCCTTATGTTCTTATGTGGGAATGACCTCCCAATATGATGCCTCTATGGGAATGGGTATTGCTGTTACTTTTGTAACCGTTATGGCTTCCATTGTTACCTTTTTCATATATTACTATATATTACAACCTTTAAATCTTTTATTTTTAAAGATTATAGCCTTTATCTTAGTTATAGCCGCATTAGTTCAACTTGTGGAAATGGTAATAAGAAAAACTTCTCCTTATCTTTATAGGGCTATGGGGATATATTTACCATTAATAACAACAAATTGTGCCATCTTAGGAGTAACCTTTATAAACATAGATATGGCTTACAACCTTTTAGAAGTTATTGTTTATTCACTGGGAGTTTCAGTAGGGTATACCATTGCCTTACTCCTTTTAGCAGCTATCAGAGAAAGATTGAATTTTTCAGATATTCCAAATTTTTGGAGGGGTTATCCTTTAGTATTTATAACTTCAGGTTTATTGGCTCTTGTATTTTTAGGATTCCAAGGAATGGCTCATTAAGGGAGGTAAATTATGGGAGTAGTTCTATTAGCTGCATTGGTGTTAGGAGGAATAGGGCTAATTTTTGGGAGTAGCCTTGCCTTTGCTGGGAAAAAATTTGCTGTCCAAATTGATCCAGAACTCTCTAAAATCTTAGAAGCTTTGCCAGGGAGTAATTGTGGTGCCTGTGGATATCCTGGATGTGAGGGATTGGCTCAGGCAATTATAGAGGGAAAAGCTCCATATACTGGTTGTGTTGCTGGAGGAGAAAAAGTCGCAAAGGATGTAGCAAAAGTCTTGGGTTTAGATGGAGAAGCGGCCTTAGCTAAAAAAATTGCTTTTTTAACTTGCCAGGGAGGAAGGGAAATCACAACTAAAAGGTTTATATATAGAGGAGTTGAAACCTGTAGGGCATCTGATTTGACTCAAGGAGGAGAAAAGGGATGTCCCAATGGATGTCTTGGATATGGGGATTGTGTTAAGATATGTCCCTTTGATGCAATACATATGGGTAAAGATGAACTTCCCAAGATTGATTCTATAAAATGTACAGGATGTGGATTATGCGTTAAGGAATGTCCAAGAAAAGTTTTGACTCTTCTTCCCGTTAATATTCCCTTACTTTTAGGCTGTAAGACTGTACTTCCTGGTCCTGATGCGAGACAAGTATGTTTAAAAGCCTGTATTGGCTGTGGAATATGTGCTCGGGTGTGTCCCACTGGTGCTATAAAAATGCAGGGTAGACTTCCTGTAATAAATTATGAAATTTGCGATGTTTGTGGGATCTGTGTAGAGAAATGTCCAACAAAAGCCCTTATTTTATTGAGGAAGGAAGTACTAGTTATTAAGTGATGAGATTTTTGAGGTATTTAATTTTTTTATTTGTAATATTTTTTGTAGCTTTTTATATAAGAGAAAACTTTTATCAAGAGGAGTCGCAGAAAAATGGAATTTTAATGGATACTTTTATAAATATACATTTTTGGGGAAAGGATAGCAAAAAAGCAGAAGAAATTTGTTGGAAGGTGTTAGAAAGTTTAGATGAGAAATTAAATAGATTTAATACGAAAAGCGAAATTTATAAAATAAACAAAAATGCAGGAAATTGGGTGGGAGTTTCTGGAGAAGTAGAAGATATTTTAAGAAAGGCAAAACATTATGCAGAGATTTCTGATGGTCTGTTCGATCCTACCATTGGACCCTTGATGAGATTATGGGGATTCTATAATGGGAGTTTATATATTCCTACCGAAAAAGAGTTAAAAAAAACCTTAGAGAAGGTAAATTGGAAGGATCTGGAGATGTGGAACGGAAAAGTGAGACTTAGGAAAAAGGGAATGTCCTTAGATTTAGGTGGAATTGCAAAGGGATACGCAGTCCAAAAACTTTTAGAAATCTCTAAAAATCTCAACTTGAAAAGAGTTTTTTTAGATATAGGAGGAACTATTGGGGTATATGGAAAGGCTTTGAAGGGAGATTATTGGATAATTAGAATTAGGCATCCCAGAAGGGAAGGAAAGATAATAGGTAAAATAAAAATTAAAGAAGGAGTAGTGGCAACATCAGGAGACTATGAAAGATTCTTTATAAAAGACGGAAAAAGATATCCTCACATAATAAATCCTAAGACAGGATATCCCTCCTCTGAAATAATGAGTGTCACTGTTATAAGTAGTAATGGGATTACTGCAGATGCTTTATCTACATTATTCTTTGTTTTAGGAGAAAAGGGAAAGGAACTCTGGAAGGATAAATTTAGAGATGTTGGAATAATTATGGTAAATAGGAATGGAGAAGTTTGGAAGTCCGAAAATGTTTCCTTTGAAGAAGAAAAATGATAAGATTAAAAAGTAAAATATATTATGTCTCTCTTCTAGGAATTTTGCTTTCCTTGGCTTGTGTGTTATATTATTTAGAGTTTTTCTTCTTAAATCCTTTTACCTCACTTCCCGGTGCAAAATTAGGAATAGCTAATATCATAACTTTAATGAGTGTTTATTGGTGGGGATGGAAGGAGGGGTTAGTAATATCTCTCCTGAGAGTATTAATTGTAAATATCCTTTTGGGAGGACTTTTTGGTCTTTCCTTCTTTCTGAGTTTGATAGGAGGAGTGGGCAGTGCTATAATTATGGGCCTTTTATCTAAGAGAAAGGACTTAACCATTACCTTTGTGAGTATAGTTGGCGCTCTTTCTCATAATATTTCTCAATTAATTTTAGTATCCTTTTTTATTTCTCATAGGAGTATTTTTTTCTATTTCCCCTTTTTATTAATATTTGCTATAATTACAGGAACCTTTAATGGGGTTTTGGGGGATTGGATAATTAAAAGATTATCCTTTATTTTAGGAGGAAAAATATGAAAAGAAATAGACGCTCAAAAGGTTTATTAATCTTTTTGTTAATCTTAGGGGCAATAATAGGAGGAGTTATTGCAGAGGCTTTAAAGGATAAGATTCCTATTCTTACTGAAGGTATAAATATTGGTTTTTCTCCTATAAATGTGGATCTTTATTTTATAGTCTTGACATTTGGATTGAATTTGAGATTTAATTTAGGTAGTGTTATTGGGATTCTTTTAGTATTAGTTTTTTGTAATATTTAGGTTAAAAGTATGTGGGAAGATATCATAAGAGGTTGGCACAGTTTTACTAAAAAAAGCTTCTTTATGTTTTTAGGTCTTTTTGTGTTCTTTTCGATTTTTCTTATATTAATTGTTTTTATAACTTCTCTTAATGGTTCCTTAACTATCTGGCAGGACAGAATTAAAGTTTATACCTTTTTTGCGCCAAATTTTTCTAATGAGGACATACTTAAAATTCAAGAAAATATTAAGCTTCAATTTCCTATTATGAACATAAATTTTATAGATCAAAATACTGCATGGAAAAGACTGAAAGAATCCTTAGGCGGTGAAAAGGAAATTTTTGCTTGGGGATCTCCTGATAATCTTCCAAAGACATTGGAAATAAGTATGTCCTCCTTAGATAGCATGGAATATTTGATCTCTTGGCTTCTTTCTAATCCTAATGTTGAGGATGTAAAATATTCTTTGGAGCTTAAGAATCAGTGGATTAACATAAGTAGAATTGCAAAGAACCTGAAGAATTTATTCATTTTTATTGGAAGTCTTGCTTATGTTATTATAATTATAGAACTTTTAGCTCATTCTCAAATAGCCTTTCCAAATTTCTCTATAATTTCTCAGATTTTTGAAAACTTTTTTACAATTTTTTTTCCTTCTCTTTCTTCCCTAATTTTCTCATATTATCTTTTATATTTTTTCAAAGATCATCTTTCTAATATTCTTCCTTATATTTCTATTATAACTATAAAGCACTTTTTTCTCTGGGGATTATTTTTCTTCCTTTCTAGTTTAATATTAAGTTTTTCATCGGCCTTTATCGGCTGGCATAGATTAAAGGGATGAATTATAAAAAAATTATTTCTATTATTTTTGTAGTTGTATTATTCTCTTTATTTTTCCTTGAAGTAGGAGAATCTTTAGACCTTTTGACTAAGAAAAGAGAGGAACTCCAACAAAAAAAGCAAAGAATAAATGCCTTAAAGAGGGAAGTTAAAATTTTAGAAAATAAAGAATTAAATGTTGCAAAGGAAATAAGTAAAATTGATCAGCAATTGGAAAGGACAGAAAGGGAATTGGTAAATGCAGAAGCAAGATTAGGACAGGCTCAAGCAAATCTCATAGTTTTGTCTACCCAACTAAAAATAATAGAAAGAAATTTAAAAAATAGAAGTCTTAATTATAAAAATGCTTTAGGTGAAATATTGAAAGAAAATAGTCGTAATGGAAATTTTTTGGAGATTTTTTTAGGTAATAAATCTTCCTTTGATTTATTGGCAGTTCCTTATTATCTTAAAACTATCTTTAAAAATGAGGCTCAAAAATTAAATAAAATAGATAATCAATGTAAAGATTTATCAAAAAAAAGGAAAGAATGGGAGGAGGAAAAAAAGAAAATTGAGAATTTGGTAAGAGAAATTGAAGAAAAGAAGGCTTATATAGAAAGAAAAAAAATAGAAAAAAGTACTTATCTTGAACAAATTAGAAAGCAGAAAAGATTACAACAGCAGACTATTGCAGCTTTGGAGAGGGAATCAAAAGAGATTGAAGCATTGATTAAAAAATTAGCTTCTGCTTCTCAAATAAAGAAAGCTCAAAAGGGAAGACTTTCATGGCCAGTAATTGGAGCTATAACATCGGGTTTTGGGATGAGAAGACACCCTCTCTTAGGTGGAGCTTACATGCTACATACAGGTATTGATATTTCAGCAGACTATGGAACTTCCGTTAGGGCAGTTGCTCCGGGAAAGGTTATTTATGCAGATTGGTATGGAGGGTATGGAAAGTTGGTTATTATAGATCATGGGGGTGGAGTATCCACATTATATGCCCATTTGTCTCGTATGGTGGTGGAATTGGAGGAAGAAGTGAGTGAAGGACAAATTATAGGATATGTGGGAAGTACAGGATTAAGTACTGGACCTCACTTACATTTTGAGGTAAGAGTAAATGGAGAACCTCAAGATCCAAGCCCATGGTTAAAATAAATAAATTTTAGGAGGATGAAATTTATGAAAAATAAAGGAAAGATTATTGTTTTCATTACAATTTTAGCAATTTCTATTTTTATAATAACTAAAATTTGGGCTGCAAGAGAAATAGTATATGAAGACATTAAAACTTTTTTAGAGGTTCTTTTTTATGTTAAAAATGCCTTTATTGAGAAAAATATAGATAATAATAAATTACAATATGAAGCCATAAAAGGTCTTATTAAAGGCCTTGATGATCCATATTCTAGATTTCTTGATCCTAGAGCCTTTAAAACTTTTAACGAAAATATAAAAGGGACCTTTTATGGGGTAGGAATGAGGTTAGAACAGAAAGATGATAAGATTCTTGTAGTTGCACCTTTAGAGGGAAGTCCTGCTTATAAGGCTGGAATAAAGCCAGGAGATCAGATTATTGCTGTAGATGATCAATCTGTGGAAGGGAAAACTATTGATGAGGTTGTAAGCATGATTAGAGGAGAATTAGGTAAAAAGGTAAAGATAAAGATATATAGAGAAACAGAGAAGAAGGCTTATGAATTTGAATTAGTAAGGGTAAAAATAGAAGCTCCCATTGTGGAGGATAAAATTTTAAAAGATAATATAGGATATATTAGATTTTATGAATTTACTCAGAATTCTCCAGAAAAATTAATGGCTTCTATTGAAAAAATGAAAAAAAATAATGTCTCTGGTTTAATTTTAGATTTGAGGAATAATCCAGGAGGAGATTTAAGATCTGTTATAGAAATTTCAAGTTTCTTTATTAACAATAGAGCTCAAGTGCAAACTATTATAAGAGATAAGAATAATAAGATTATAGATAGTTTTTTATCAAGAGGAGTTATAGTTTTCAGAGAAGATAGAGATATGAATATAAGGAGAGAATATGCCACTGGTAATGTGATTTGGGATAAACCTTTAGTGGTTCTTATTAACAGATATTCTGCAAGTGCGTCGGAAATATTCTGTGGAGCCGTGAAAGATTATAAGAGGGGAGTATTAGTGGGAGAAAAAACCTTTGGGAAAGGAGTTGTTCAAAGTATTTTCTCATTGTCTGATGGTTCTGCTTTAATAATAACTACCGAAAGATATTTACTTCCCTCAGGAAGAAGTATACATAATGATGGAGTAGTTCCAGATTATTTGGTAGAGATGGTACCTGAGAATGTAGGGAAAGAGAAGGATGTTCAATTGGATAAAGCTGTTGAAGTATTGAAACTTCAAATAACATTAAGAAATAAAAAGCTTCAAGAAGGAAAGAAAATTGTAGTTAAAGGATAAATGGAAGTAGATTTTAAAAAATATATTCTAATCATATCTGTAATTTTAGTGTTAGTTTTTGGGAGCTTTTTAGTAAATAACAAAAGGGAAGAAAAGATAGAGTTAGAAAATTTTATAATAGTTCATATTGCAGGAGCTGTGAAAAATCCTGGAGTATATAAATTGTTAGAAGGGTCCCGAGTTATTGATGGAATTCAAGCAGCAGGAGGAGCTCTTCCTTCTGCTGATTTGGACAAGTTAAACTTAGCTGAGTATTTAGAAGATGGGTGTAAAATTTTTGTTCCTGAGAAGATCCTTCTCTTTGATTTATCATTAAGATCTAAAAGAGCAATAGTAGAGCCCAATCCTTCAAGTAATAAAATCAATATCAATTATGCGTCAGAAAGGGAATTAGAAAATTTACCAGGTATTGGTCCATCCTTAGCAAAGAGAATTGTAGAGTATAGAGAAAAAAATGGTCCTTTTAAAAGCTTAAAGGATCTTGAGAAAATCAAAGGTATTGGAGAGAAGAGGATAGACCAAATAAAAGATTTAATAGAGTGGTAAGTGGATAGACTTCCTCCTTCTTTTTTCTTTTTAATTTACTTTATTTTTGGAGTCTTTCTTCAAAGAATAGGGGGAAGTATTTTTTATCTTTTAATAATATTTTCTATATCTTTATTTTTTATTAAAAATAAATACTATTTTTTGATCCCTCTTTTTTTGTTCTTCCTTATATTGGGATTTTCACTTTCAAAAAATTCTATTCCAGAATTTAAATATTTTACAGGTTTCAAAATTGAAAGAGTCAAAGGGGTTGTTGAAGATATAGAGGAAAAAGAGAAATCAAAGGAAGTTATTTTTAAGCCAGATAAAGAAAGAGAAAGAATTCTTCTTATTCTTCCTAAGAATTCTAAGATAACGATAGGTGATTTAATTTTAATTGAAAATTTATACATATCTCCTATAGAAGGAAAAAATGTTTATGAATTCTGGGATAAAGATATAATCCTATGGGGGAAAATTGGATATTATAAGATTTTAGGTAGAAATTTATCCTTTTTAAATTTCCTAAGAATTGAGGTAAAAAACTATATAAAAAATTTATTATCCTTAGCTTCTCCAAAGGTGTCTTCTTTTTTAAATGCTGTTATTTTAGGAGAAAGGGGCACTCTGACTAAGGAAATGAAGGATCTCTTTATAAATACTGGAACAGCACATATTTTGGCTATTTCTGGCTTTCATATAACATTATTAATAAGTTTCTTTACCTTTTTCTTTAATTCAAAAAGATTAAGACTTATTTTGAGTTTTTTATTGTTTTTTTATGCTTTTATAATTGGAAATAAACCTCCTGTATTAAGAGCAGTGGGGATGTATTTTTATACTATTTTAGCAAAGAATTTTATAAGGGAAGAGGATACCATCAACTCATTTTTCAGTGTTTGTTTAATCTCCTTAATTTTTTCTCCTCTAAATATTTTTAATATCACTTTTCAACTATCTTATTTAGCAACTTTAGGACTTATATTGACTCCTTCTTTTAAAGTTTCCCTTATTACAAAATATTATGGAAATTTATGGAAATCTTCTTTCTGGTTGTTTGTTTTTCTTACTCCCTTTAATATTTATTTTTTTAAGAGAATCCCTATGTTATCTTTTATTGGGAATTTCTTTTCTATTCCAATTTTTCAGATAATTCTCTTTCTTTCATTTTTATTTCTTCTTTTAGGGATTTTTCCCATATCTTATTTACTGTTGCCCATCATTGAATTTCTCACAGATATACTTTTCTTGGGTTTGAAATTGATAATTATAAATTATAAAATTAGCTTAATGATAAGTTTAATACTAATTCTATTGCCCTTTATGTGGGGTAGAAGAAGTGAATTATTGGGAATTTAAAAAATTATTAAGACAAAAGGAAATTCCCTTAGTATATCTTTTTACTGGAGAAGAAAAATTTCTTATGGAGGATGCTTTAGAGACATTGAGGGATAAATTTAAAGATGCATCCTATCAAGTATTTTTTGGGGAAGATATAACATGGAAAGAAATCATTCCCTTTCTTGAAGCTTCCCCTCTTTTTAAAAATCAACTATTAGTTATACGCCATTGTCAAAATCTAAGGGAACCAAAGGATAAAGATAAGATTATTTCCCTTTTAAAAAATCCTATAAATACATGTATTGTTTTTATGGCTAATGGAGAAGAGGAAATTAAAAAAAGAAGTTATTTAGAAAAAATTGTTCCTAAAAATGGAATTGTTGAGTTTTCAAAATTAAAATCTGATGGAGTCAGAAGATGGCTAAATGAAAAATTAAAGGAACTTAATATTTCATTAGATTCTGAAGCTCAATATTTTTTAACTATGTTCTGGGGAGATAATTTGGCTTTATTATATAGAGAATTGGAGAAGGTGATTTCCTTTGTAGGTGAAAAAAAAGAAATAGGTATAGAAGATTTGAATAAAGTTTCTTCTCCTAAGGAAATAGCATTTTTTACTTTTTTAGATGCTTTATATAAAAGAGATGTTTTTTTAGCTCTTAGTGGATTAGATACTTTATGGAACGAAGCCATGCCTCCAATGGTTATATTGGAGATAATTATTAAACAATTTAGACAAATTCTAAGGGTTTATGCTTTATTAAGAGAGGGATTTTCAGAGGATGAAATAAGAGACAAACTTGATTTACATCCCTTTATTATTAGAAAGGTTATTCAAAATTTGACAAACTTTACTGCCGCAGAACTCTTTAGATTATATTTTCTTCTGCGGCAGTTAGATCAAGATATAAAATCTACAGCTAAGAATCCAAGAATACTTTTAGAAGGTTTTCTAATAAACTTAAATAGAACCTTGACCTAATAATTTCTTGTTTAAAAGCTTCATTAAGCGAGATTTCTTTCTGGCAGCAGTATTTTTATGGAGTGTCCCCTTTTGAGCTGCTTTATCAATGGCACTAATAACTTGAGGAAGAACTTGTTTTGCTTCTTCAATTTTATTCTCCTCTAAAAGAGAAAGAAATTTTTTAGTATAGAATTTAATCCTTCCTAATCTTAGTCTGTTTCTAATCCTATTTCTTTCATAGATCTTAATTCTTTTAATTGCTGACTTTGTATGCGCCATATATCCCTCTCCTTCTTATACTTTTTTTGAAAAAATTATACAGGGAATTATACCATAATATTTTTAAAATTGAAAGAAAACAATAACCAATGTTTTATAGTATAATATATCTTAACTATGATCATATTTATAACTAACGATGATGGTGTTAATGCGCCATCTTTAAAAGTTATCATCGAGAAATTAAGTTCTCTTGGAGAGATATATGGTATACTTCCTGAAAGAGAAAGAAGTGGAGGAAGTCATGCTCTTACTTTTCATAAACCATTAAGAGTTTCTCCTGTTATCATTAAAGATGGAATAAAGATATGCTCAAGTAATGGAACTCCTGCAGACTGTGTTCTATTAGGTCTTTATGCTCTTTTGCCTAAGCCACCTTCTATTGTTATCTCTGGAATTAATAAGGGGTATAATTTAGGTAACAATATTGTCTATTCAGGAACTGTATCAGGTGCAAGAGAGGCTACTATTAACGGGTTTCCAGCTATCTCAATCTCTGTATCTTCCGAGGGAAGAGAAAAAGATTTTGAGATTGCTTGTGAATTTCTTTTAAAAATTATTCCTTGGGCTATAAAATATATTCCCCATGGAGTATTTCTTAATATAAATATTCCTCTCTTAGAAAGCTTAGAAAATGTAGAAATTGAATTCACCTATCAAGGTAGATTTCATTACAAGAATAGGGTTGAAAAAAGATTAGATCCATGGTTAAGGGAGTATTATTGGATATATGGAGAATTAGAGGAAGATAATAGTGAAGGATCAGATATAGATGCTATTAAAAGGGGAAAGATTTCTATAACTCCTCTAAGATGGGATATGACAGATTATTCCATATTAAGTAATCTTAAGGATAATTTTATAATTAAATAAGGGGGAATAAATATGAAGAGGAAAATTAAAGTTTTAATAGCAGAAGATGAACCTATTGTCAGAATGGACTTAAGGGAACTTTTGGAAAGTCAAGGATATCAAGTAATAGGAGAGGCCTCTGATGGACAGTCTGCGATAGATATTGCAAGAAGAGAAAAACCTGATGTAATTATTATGGATATAAGAATGCCTGGAATGGATGGTATTGAAGCTGCGAAGATTCTAACTGAGGAGGAAATTGCTCCTCTTATTTTCTTAACTGCTTATTCAGATAAAGAATTGGTAGAAAAAGCCAAAGAAGTAGGTGTAATAGCATATCTTGTAAAACCCTTTAAAGAAACGGATTTGTTTCCAGCTGTTGAGATGGCTATTGCAAGGTTCAAAGAGTTTCTTCAATTGAAGCAAGAAGTTAAAGATCTTGAAGAAGCATTAGAAACAAGAAAATTAGTGGATAGAGCCAAAGGATTACTTATGGATATTGAAGGATTAAAGGAACATGAGGCTTTCAGATTGATTCAAAAGGCAAGTATGGATAAAAGAAAGCCTATGAAGGAAATTGCACAGGCAATTATTTTAGCATATGAATTGAAGGATAAAAAGGAGAGACAATAATGTTATACATAACTTTTGTAATATCTCTTGTAATTTCAATAATTTTAACTCCCTTTGTCAGAAAAATAGCTTATAAACTTAAGGCTTTAGATTATCCAACTTATAGAAAAGTTCATAAGGAACCTATTCCAAGAATTGGAGGGATAGCTTTTTATTTATCTATTCTACTAGTAAATCTTATTTTTAATAAAACTGTAGTTGTTGAGAGAATTCTTTTAGTGGGAAGTTTAGTCTTTATTGTAGGATTATTAGACGATTTTGTTGAATTAAAACCTACTCCTAAATTTGGGCTTACTTTTTTGGTAATAATGATATCAGTCCTTATTGGTATAAGGTTAGAATCTTTTAAAATTCCTTATACAGATATAACTATTTCTGGATGGCTAGCTTATGTTTTTTCCTTCTTATGGCTTTTAGGTATCACTAATGCTATGAATTTTATTGATGGCTTAGATGGGCTTGCTGCTGGTATTTCTGCTATCTCATCCTTTTCCCTTCTAATTATCTCACTTCTACTAAGAAGGATGGAATCTGCAATTTTCCTTTCTATAATGCTTGGGGGAGTTTTGGGATTTTTGTTCTTTAATTTTCCCCCTGCCTCTATAATTATGGGAGATTCTGGAGCTATGTTTTTGGGTTTCTTACTTTCTGCTATATCCATAGCTGGTGTATTAAAGTTTAGTGCATTAATAAATTTGCTTGTTCCTATTTTAATTTTAGGGGTTCCAATATTAGATACAATTTTTTCAATAATTAGAAGAATAGCTACGGGAAGAGCTCCATGGAAATTTGATAAGGATCATATTCACCATAGATTTTTGAAAATAGGTATGGATACTAAACAAAGTATAGGATTTATTTATCTTATAAATATTGCCATGAGTTTAATTGCTATTATTCTATCCCTTTTATATTATAATAAAGAAATATCTCTCCTTATTCTTACTGGTACATTGGGTTTAATAATATTTATATTAGCAAAATTAGGAATATTGGAGATAAGGAAAAATGAAAAAGTATGATGTAATAGTAGTTGGCGGAGGACATGCTGGCTGTGAAGCAGGTTATGCATCTGCCCGTTTAGGGGTTAAAACTTTAATTATTACTATGAACTATGATACCCTTGCCTGGTTACCATGCAATCCTGCCATGGGAGGTCCAGGGAAGGGACAGCTTATTTTTGAAATAGATGCATTAGGAGGAGCAATAGGAAGAATAACAAATAGAAGTATGCTTCAGGTTAAATGGTTGAATACATCAAAAGGGCCTGCGGTAAGAGCATTAAGAGCTCAGGTAGATAAATGGCAATATCCAAGATTAATGAGGACATTTTTAGAACAGGAAAAATTTTTAAATATTTATCAAGGAGAAGTAGTTGACATTATATTAGAAGGTAATGAGGTAAGAGGAGTAATTCTTTCAACAGGAGAGGAAATATATAGTGAAAAAGTGGTTATTTCTACAGGAACCTTTTTGAATGGTGTGATTCATATAAGTACTTGGTCAAGACCTGCGGGAAGAATGGGAGAGTTTTCTTCTAATGGTCTTTCTGAGGCCTTAAAAAGAATAGGGTTAGAATTGGGAAGGTTTAATACAGGAACAACTCCCCGAGTAGATAAAAGGACCGTAGATTTTGATAAACTTATTCCTCAACCTGGTGACGAGTCTTTCCCATCTTTTTCCTTTTGGGAAAGACCTGAGTATAGGGAGCAGATTTCTTCATACCTTACAAGGACAACCTTGAAAACAAGGGATGTAGTTTTAGCAAATATTCATTTAACTGCCTCAAGAATTGGAGGAATGATTAAAAAGGGACCAAGATATTGTCCCTCCATAGAAGAAAAGTATATATGGTTTCCTAATCATGAGACTCACCAAGTCTTTTTAGAACCTGAAGGAAGGGATTCCATTGAGCTTTATGTACAAGGAATCTATACAAGTCTTCCCGAAGATATTCAATTAAAGGTTTTAAGAACTATTCCAGGTATGGAAGAAGTAGAATTAATAAGACCAGGTTATGCAATAGCCTATGATTTTGTTTATCCCCATCAGTTAAAGTTAACCTTAGAGACGAAAAAAATAAAAGGACTTTATTTGGCAGGACAGATTAATGGAACCACGGGATATGAAGAAGCAGCTGCACAAGGAATTATTGCAGGAGCAAATGCTGCTTTAAGTCTTTTGGAAAAGGAACCTTTAATAATAAGAAGGGATGAAAGTTACATTGGAGTTTTAATTGATGATTTAGTGATAAAAGGAGTAGATGAGCCCTATAGAATTCTAACTTCTCGTGCAGAATATAGATTGATATTGAGATGTGATAATGCAGATCAAAGATTAACACCAAAAGCATACAAAATAGGTTTAATAAGGGAAGACCAATGGAGGATGTTTCAAGAAAAAATGGAGGCAATTTCCCATGAAAGGAAAAGATTAATAAAAACAATAGTTTTTCCTACCCAAGAATTAAATAATATTTTAAATGAAAAGGGAACGAATCTATTATTAAATCCCATCTCTTTAAATACTCTTTTAAGAAGGCCTGAAATTACTTATGAAGACCTTGATAAGTTGAATTTAGCAGGAGAATTAAAAAAGGATTGGAGAGATGTGATAGAGATTGAGATAAAATATGAAGGATATATTCAAAGGGAATTGGGAAAAATAGCAGAATTTAAAGAATATGAAGATTTGAAAATTCAAGAAGATTTTGATTATGAAAGTATTCCTCATCTTTCTCGGGAAGGGAGAGATAAACTTATAAAAATAAAGCCCCAGACCTTTGGACAAGCCCAAAGAATACCAGGGGTAAATGTAGGAGATTTAACAATTTTATTATTCTATTTGAAACAGAGATATGGAGAGAAACAAAGATTGGCGAGATGAATATTTTAGTAAAGCTTATTATGAATTTTTGGCTTGCCATCTAACTCCCGAGAGAACAAAAAAAGAAGTGGATTTCTTGGAGGTGATAGTTCCTATAAAAAGGAATATTTTTATTTTGGATTTAGGATGTGGATTTGGAAGACATAGTATTGAAATGGCAAAAAGAGGCTATAAAGTTATAGGCATAGATAGATCCATAGAGCTCTTAGAAATTGCAAAAAAGATAGCATCTGAAGAAAACCTTGTTAATTTAGAGTTTTATCCTTTAGAGTATAAAAATTTAACTCAATTAAGTTATTCCTTTGATGTAGTTTTGTCTTTATATACTAGCTTTGGTCTAAATTCATATAAGGAGGATAGAGAAACCCTGAGAGAGATTTATAAAATATTAAAACCTGAGGGAAAACTCCTCATAGATACTGAAAATAGAGAGGCCTTACTAAGACATTTTATACCTTATTCCTGGGATATTATGGATAAATATGTTTTACTTTCGGAACATAAATTTCAACCTGAGACAGGATATTATATATCAAAGAGAATTGTATATAGTAGAGAAACAGGTAGAGTAAAAGAATTTCTTAGAAGGATTTATCTTTATACTGCTAGTGAGTTAAGTAATTTATTAGAGGATGAAGGATTTAAAGTCCTAAGATTCATAGGAGATTATGAAGGTCATAAATATCATATAGCTTCTCATAGATTAATTGTTTTATCTATAAAAAGGGAATAAGGGGAGACTTATTTCTCCCCTTTATTCTTATCCTCACTATCAGTTTTTTCAGTTTTTTTCTTATAATCTGTTGTATAAAATCCTGATCCCTTAAATACAATTCCTACTGGATGAAACACTTTTTTAAGAGTTCCCCCGCATTTTAAACATACCTTTAGGGGTTCATCTCCTAAGGTAGTTATTATCTCGTATTTTTCATTACAGTTAATACAAACAAACTCAAAAGTGGGCATTCCAATTTCACCTCCTTATTTTTCTACGATCAGGAATAATTTTTAATACTCAAAGAAGATTTTGTCAAGAATTATAAGTAATAAATAAATTTTGAGAAGTTAAGTTTTCTGAGGATATCATAGAGTTTATCAGGGTTATTTAGAAAGAAAAGATGAGAAATACATTTACAATCTGAAGAGCCAAAATTTTTAATGGGTAGATAGTATTTATTCAAAATCTCTGCTGTTTTGCACTCACTAAATTTTTCGGCGTTTTTATAGAAAACTGATAGAATCTCTATATTTTTAGAATTAATAAGATAATCAATATGCCAAAATAGTTTTTTATCTTTAGATAAATGCCTTAAGATTCTTTTTTCTAAATTATTTTGAGAGGAACCTACATAAGTGTAAAAACCATTTATAAAATTAATATTTCCAAGGGCTCTAACCCTTATTTCTTCATCTTTATTTAAAAATATTAATAAAATATAAATTCCTTTCATTGTTTTTATTTCTCCCCATGAACTTGATAAAGTATACAATATAAAAATTGCCTTTAATTACTCTTTGTTGTAAAATGAAACTAAGAGAGGAGGAAGAAGATATGAAAAAAATATTAATTTTTATTTTTTTAATAATATTAATAATAGTTGGGGGTTGTGTAAAACCTTTAACTATAAAACCACAAATTCTTAATATAGAAGGAATAGAAATAAAAATTTCCCTTCTTGATCCTTATGAATGGTCAGCTCTATCTAAGGATATTTTGGTTATTAATTTAGAAGTTACTAATTTTAGAAAGGAATCTGTTTGGGTTTATGCTTTAAATAAATCTGTGATTATTGACTCCCTTAATAGGCAACATTCACCTATAAGAGAAATTACCTATCAAAGAAAAGAGCCCTCCCCCAAATTTTCTCTAGAAATCCTCTTATCCTCCCGAAAGCCACCTGAGGTCTCTCTTTCTATTGAATTTGGAGATGAAAAGCAAGAAAGAGAAATTCTAAAGTTGATAGATAAATTTAACTTAATGAAGTTTAAAGATGGAAGAATTTTTCCAGGAGCAGCAGTAAGTGGTATTCTACTTTTTTATATTTCCCCTTATAGGCTTCCCGGTAGACTTATTATACCTGATGTTTATCTCGAGGAATCTATGAGAAATATAACTTTTGAGTTCATTCTTGAAAGATAAGGAGGTTTGTAATGCCAGAAGCGATTGGTGTGGATCTTGGAGGAACTAAGATAAATGTCTTGTTAATAGATGAAAAGGGAAATATCTTGGCTAGAGATAAAAGGCCAACAGAAACTGAAAAGGGGAAGGATCAAGTTATTAATAAAATTAAAGAGATGATTCTAAATGTCCTTGAAGAAGCAAAATTAGGATTAGGAGATATTGAGGGTATTGGAATCGGATTTCCTGGTATTGTGGATCGGGAAAGACTTGTTGCAATATACGCTCCCAATTTAGGCGAGGAATGGAAGGAGGAAGTTCCTATAGGAGAAATACTTTCTAATTTTTTTGATATTCCCATAGAATTGGAAAATGATGTAAATTTAATTGCTTGGGCAGAGTGGCTTGTAGGAGCAGGGAAAGGGACAAGAACAATGATATCTGTGGCAATTGGTACGGGTATTGGTTCTGGTATTATTCTTGATGGTAAAATCTGGAGAGGTTCCCATGGTATTGCTGGAGAATTTGGCCATACTACAGTTCTTCCTGATGGTCCCTTATGTGGTTGTGGGAATAGAGGATGTATAGAAGCTATAGCCTCAGGAAGTGGTATAGAAAGATATGCAAAAAGTATACTTTCCCAACATCCTGAAAGTATCATTTGGAAAACCATTAATGGAGATTTAAATAAAGTTACTGTTAAAACTATCTTAGAGGCTGCAGAAAAAGATGATTCTTTAGCTTTACATATCTTTAATTATGCAGGATATTATTTGGGAATTGCATTAGCTAATTATGTTCATATTATTGATTCCGAGAGAATAGTAATAGGAGGAGGAGTTGCTAATGTTAGGGAATATATTGCAAAACCTATGATGGAAGAATTTTATAAAAGAGTATTAAATTATATGAAAGAGAGGGTGAGTTTTGCATGGGCAGAACTGGGAGAAGATGCAGGTGGAATAGGTGCTGGACTAATGATCTTGTACAAGTAATTTCAATCCCCAATTTTGTTACAATATTAAGATTTCTTATAATTCCCTTTTATACTATATTTTTGATAAAGAAAAACTTTTCTTTGGCTTTAATTCTTTTTATTATTGCAGCATTAAGTGATATTTTAGATGGATATTTGGCACGTAAATTAAAACAAGTTACTAACTTGGGAAAAATTTTAGATCCTGTTTCTGATAAAATTATAATTTTGATCAGCATTTTATTTTTTGGATTAAATAATTATCTTCCACTATTTTTAGTAATTATTTTCTTTTTAAAGGAGATTTTAATGTTATTATTAGGGGTATATTTTCTTTCTAGAGGAATAGAAATTATATCATCAAGAGCTTTTGGTAAGATTGCTACTACCTTTACTTCTATTTCTATTATTATGATTTTACTTAAAATTTCCTTTGCAGATATTATTTTTATAATAGGTCTTTTCTTCTCTCTATTAGCTGGGATTGATTATCTATTAATCTATATCAAAAAGCTTAAAGCCTTTTAAATACACAAACTATATCGCCAAATTGCAAAATATCATTATCATGCAGTAGCTCCTTCTGGACCTTTATTCCATTCACAAAGGTGCTATTGGCACTATTTAAATCTTCAATAAAATAATTTTCTCCTTCTCTTATAATTTTTGCATGAAATCTTGATACCGTAGGGTGAGAAAGGATTATATCATTTTCCTCATCTCTACCAATTTTGGTTTCCTCTTTTTGAATTTTAAAATCCTTTCCCCTTTCTAAACCATGTTTAATTATTAAATATGCCCAATATATAGGAGCGACAGCTGATTCTAACATTATAGTTTTTGATTTTATCTCTTTAAATTCTTCAAACTTCTCTAACTTAGGTTCTTCTCTTTTTCTTAATCTTAAAATTATATCGATTATTACTAACAGAATAAGAATTCCTATTAATATATTTCCCATTTTGACCCTCCTTTAAGAGTATTAATTTATTATACGGAAGGTTTATGGAAAGTCAAATTAGATTTATCTTCATGAGATATTAAGATAAAGAATTTAAAATTTGACATAATTATGATTTTAGTGATAGAATTAATCTAAAAATTATAATAAGGAGGTGATGAAAAAAGAAGCTCTAAAGTATTTTTATGAACTTTTCCCCTCTGAAATTTAGAGAGGAAGTTCATTACCTTTTAGGTAATGGGAACTCTCTCTAGAAAAATTTATTATTAAGGAGGGTAGCATGAGTAAAAAAATTTTTCTCTTTATCTTAATTCTTTGTTTAGGGTTGTTTTCTTTAAGCTTTGCACAGGTAAAAACCAGATTTAAAGATGTACCTCCTACCCATTGGGCAGCAGAAGCAGTAAAATACCTTTCAGAAATAGGAATAATAACAGGAATCAGGCCTGATACCTTTGGTGGTGATATGTATGTTACAAGATATCAAGTAGCAGTTTTGTTATATAAATTAATCCAACAATTTAAACTTGCAGAGCTTGCTATTCCTGCAAAGGATATTGCAGAATTAAAAACCTTGGTAAAGGAACTTAGCGAAGAATTAACCCTTTTAGGTGGTAAAGTTGACGATTTAATGGCAACATTAGACGAATTATTAGTAAGAATAGCAGATATAGAATCTGCTCTGGAAGAGAAGGCGAGTTTAGAGGAAGTAGAGGCATTAATAGATGAGAAGATAGCAGAGATGGAGATACCTGATCTAAGTGAGATAGAGGGTAGAGTAAGTGATTTAGAAGGGTTAGTAGGAGATTTAGATAGCAGATTATCAGATGTAGAGGTAGCATTAACAGAGAAGGCGAGTTTAGAGGAAGTAGAGGCATTAATAGATGAGAAGATAGCAGAGATGGAGATACCTGATCTAAGTGAGATAGAGGGTAGAGTAAGTGATTTAGAAGGGTTAGTAGGAGATTTAGATAGCAGATTATCAGATGTAGAGGTAGCATTAACAGAGAAGGCGAGTTTAGAGGAAGTAGAGGCATTAATAGGGGAGGTAACAGGGAGAGTTGATGAGTTAGAAGGGCGTGTAGGAGATTTGGAATCTCAAGTTGCAGATCTTGCTATCCAAATTGCAGAGATTGAAAAAATAGAAGTTACTGAAGAACAAATTAGAGCAGTGGTAGAGGAAAAGCTTGAAGAGACAATTGAAAAAATAACAAGAGAAGTAATGGAGGAATTAATTAGTAGAGTAAGTGATTTAGAAGGGTTAGTAGGAGATTTAGATAGTAGATTGGTTGATGTAGAGGTAGCATTAACGGAAAAGGCGAGTTTAGAAGAAGTAGAGGCATTAATAGAGGAAGGGTTAGCAGGAGTTGTTGAGAGAGTAGATAGTGTAGAGGCAGCTGTATCCGATTTAGATATAAGGGTTGGAGATTTAGAAAGTGGAATTTCAGATATATTAGCAGTAACCGATGATCTATCCTCTAACCTAATTTCCCTTTCTGAGAGGGTAGATGCCCTTGAGGGATTAAGTGAAACTGTTGATAATTTAGCAATTTTTGTAGAAGATATCGAGGTTAGAGTATCTGATATAGAGGTTCTTCTTGTTGATAGACCTACGATGGATGAAGTAATTGCTCTATTAGAAGAGAAGTTAGCAGAAATTGAAGTTCCAGATGTTGAGGAATTAAAATCATTAGCTGATGTTATTGATGTTTTAAGAGCAGATGTGGACGCTCTTCTTGTTGAAGAAATACCCACAATAAAAGATGATATAGCAAGTCTACAGGATCAAGTTGCAGAACTATTAGATAGGGTATCTTTACTTGAGGTTGGAGTAAGGCCAGAAGTAGTTGAAGTTCCTGTAGAAGTAGCAGAATTAAGTGCCAAAATAGAAACCCTTGATGTTGTAATTTATGATATTTACTCTCTACTTGATGAGCTAGCATTAGGACTTACTGGACTGAGCGAGAAAGTTTCTACCATAGAAGAGGCAGTATCTGAGGTTCAAAGTAAAGTAGCAGAATTAGAGAAAGCTAAATTTGCAATAAGCGGTTCTACTTCTGTCACTGTAACGAAGGAGTTTGGGGGGAACAAGAATATAACTGTTGATGACTCTACAAAACTGAATCTAACATTTACCCCTCTAGATGGAGTTAAAATATCTTCAAGTATATCTTTGAAAGGTATAACTTCTGGTATATCAACTTCTTTCAATAAATTAAGTGTTAGTGTTTCTGAAGCAGTATTTGGAATAAAGAATTTTGCTCTTGTCTATGATCATACTGCAAGTGGCAACTTTGCAATAGATGTTTATGGCCTTGTAGGATCAAAAACTGCAAAATTAGTAATATCTTCTGATTTACCATTCCAAGGAGTAAAGGCAAGTATTGGAATAGATGGAAGTTCTAATGGAAGTGGGGAAGATTTAGTTGCAGGTAAGGTTTATGGAAGTACAGGAAATATCAACTATAACCTCTTTGGAAGCATAGGAAGAACAACTGCTACTATACCTTATAGTGCACTGATAGGTATGGATTTAGATACTATGGTTGGAGAGGGAGTTAAGCTATTTGGTGAAGCAGTATATGATGGAACCTTTGATGTATTAGGAGGAGTATCCCTTAGGGATGTAGGAATAAAGGGATTAAGTTCTACTTTAAAGGCTACATATAAAGATAACAGTCTAACCCTTTATGGATCTGCAAGCTATTCAGTATCTCCTCAAGCAAAGGTAACAGGAGAGGTTACAGTTTCTGATGTAACAACAACACCTGGAGTGACAGTTAAAGGAACTTTAGAAGGAACTTTAGATTCTTTTGCATATAAGACATGGGTTCAAGCAGATCTAAAGCAGAATAAATATTCAGGATATTTGGAACTTTCTTATGCTGTGGATCCATACTCCTTAAAATTAATAGCAAATATTCCAGATTTAACAAGAATAACTGATCTAAATGATACAAGATTAATTATTGAGGGAAGTTATAAACTTGCACCAAATCTCAAACTATCAGCTCTTGTAGATACACACTATGAAG
>CAZTGC010000002.1:144815-216945 GCA_964612975.1 uncultured Dictyoglomota bacterium
CTACTTCAGCAGGAAAGGTTTGGGCAGATTTAGCTCTTGCTCCAAATGTTAATGTAAACTTAACAGTATTAAAGAAGGCATTAGGAACACTTATGACCAACCCAACACAAGATCTTTCTGTAAGTCTAGGAACTACAGTAAGTTTCTAATTCTAAGAATTTTAAGGGGGGCTCCCAAAACTGGGAGTCCCCCTATTTTTTTATATACTTTCTAAAAGGGATTTTAATAGAAGGGGAATAAACCTTATAGATTTTAAACTTTTTGGATCTGAGATTAGAGAAGGAACTACAGAAAATATTGAGGTTTGATAGGCCGTATCGCCCCTTTCTTCTATTTTTTTAATTACCATTGGATTATTAATGATATCCCATATCTCTTCTAAATCATCATCAGAAAGATTATTTAAAAATCTTCTTATTAAACCAGTGAAGAATAATTCTTTTCCAAAGGAGTTTTTTATTAATTTAGGATAGGCCTTTAAGAAATTTAAATTTCCAGTTTCGAAATATTTATAGATTTGATTCACTGCTATTTTTGCTCCTTTAAGCCCAAAATAAATTCCTCCACCTGTGGTGGATTTATTAAATCCACAGGCATCTCCTACGATAAGGATATTTGGGGGTATAAACATCTCGTAAGGTCCATATATGGGAATAATTCCTCCATATTCCCTTTCTATTATAAAATAATTTGTCCTTTCCTTAATTTTTGAGATTAAATTTTCTAAATAAATTTTAGGATTATTCTGAGGTAATACAGAAACCCCAATTCTTATTAAATCATCTTTTAGGGGGGAGACCCAGGCAAAGAATCCCTTGGAATATTTTTCGCCAAAATATAACTCTACGCATTCCTTATCCTTTAATGGAATTCCTGATACTTCATATTGAAGCCCAACTAAATAAGGCTTTTGGTAAAGTCCTAAATTTCTTAGAAATTGTCTTTTAGCACCCTCTGCATCTATAATTATCCTACCCTTTACTTTATTTATTCTTTCCTTCTTTTTAAAATATATCTCACTATATCCTTTAAAATGATGCACATTAAAAGCCTTTGCCCTAAAAATTATCCTTACTCCCTTTTTTTCTGACATCTCTCCTAAGTTTTTATCAAACTCTGTCCTATCTACTATATATGAATCTTCCCTTTCCTTTTTCAATTTTATCTCTTTTCCCGAAGGAGAAAAAAAATATGCTCCTTTTAATGGAGAAAGAATAGAATTTTTTGGAAGAGAAAATTCGTTAAAGGCATGAACACTTAATTTCCCTAGGCAATGAATGGGTTCTCCAATATTACTATGTTCTTCTAATATAATGGCCTTTAAACCAAAAGAAGCAGAAAGATAACCTGAAAAGTTTCCAGCTGGTCCTCCTCCAATTATTACAACATCCCAAATCATTATTTCTGCAGATCTTCCCAGGCTTTAAGAAGCCTTCTTACACCTTCAAAGATATCTTCGAGATCTATTTGGGAGAAGGAGATTCTCGCAGTATTTTTACCCTTTCCATTTACAAAAAACTCCTCTCCTGGAACAAAGCTGGTCTTATTTTCCAATGCCTTTTCTGCTAAATCGTAGCAATCTATATTCTCAGGAAAGGTTAAGAAGAAGAAAAATCCTCCTTCCGGATTATTCCAAGTTGCCTTATTAAGAAAATAAACTTCCAATGCTTCTCTTAATTTGTTCCTTTTTTCCTTATATATTTTCCTCAATTTTTCTAAATTATTCTTTAAAAAGCCATTTTTACAAAAATAATAAATTAACTTTTGAGCATAGATGCCACAGCAAAGATCTGAAGCTTCTTTTAGCAATCTAAGGGGCTTGATTAATTCCTTTGGAGCAATAATAAAACCTGTTCTTAGTCCTGGAGATAAAATCTTTGAAAAGCTTCCAATGGTGATAATATATTCAGAATTATTTAGAGTTAGTAAGGGAGGTAAAGTATCCCTGTCGTAGGATAAAAGGCTATATGCTAAATCCTCTACTATATAAAATTTATATCTTTCTGCAATTTCTATTAATCTTTTCCTTCTTTCAAGGGGGAGACATGTTCCAGCAGGATTAGAAAAATCTGGAACTACATATAAAACTTTTGGGGATGATGGTAAATCTCTAATGATTTCCTCTAATTCTTCTAATTTTATCCCATTTTCATCCTGAGAGACTCCAATTAATTTAGGCTGAAAAATTCTCCAGGCTTGTATTGTCCCTAAATATCCTGGAGATTCGATTAAAGCATAATCATCAGGATCTAAAAACAATTTTCCGATCAGATCTAAAGCCTGCTGAGAACCCTCTGTTATGATTATATTTTCAGGGGGTACTTTTTCCCCCCATTTGAAAAAAAACTCTTCTCCAATCCAACTTCTAAGATTTATATCCCCAATACTTGATGAATATTGAAAAACAATCTTACCTTCTTTTTCTAACATTTCCTCTTGACATAATTTAATTTCTTCTATAGGGAACAAATTGTTATCAGGGAGTCCACCAGCAAAGGAAATTACCTCAGGATCTTGAGCAAGAACAAATTTTGACATAGCATCTGAGCTGGGATATCTTGTCCTTTTAGAAAGTAAATCCTTCATTTTAAATCCCTCCGGAAATTTTTCATACAACTTAACATAATTCTTTTAAAAGGTCAAGATTTTTTTAATCTATTCTTTTTATATCTACTTCATTAATAAGTTTGAAAATTAGGGAAGTATCACTTTCCTCAAGCTCTAATTTTTGAATCTTTACATATGCGGTAGAACAAGCAAGTTTTAAAGCATATATGGGATCATTATTTTTTATTCCCACTATAAATCCAGCAAGAAAGGCATCACCAGCCCCCCAATTATGTCCCTTTATAGGGGGCAAACTTACAAAAAACATTTCCCTTTCTGTAGTAAGAAAAGCGCCCTTTTCCCCTAAAGATATAAGAGAATATTGAATTCCTTTTTCTCTAAAGAAGTATCCTGCCCTTTTTAAATCAATTTTAGTTTCTATAGAAAAACCTAATATTTCTTCTGCTTCTTCTTTATTGGGCTTAATAATATCTGGTTTTTTATCAAGGGCAATTTTTAATGCTTTTCCTTGAGCATCTAATACTTTTTTAACTGGATATTTCTTTGCAATTTCTAATAAATCTGAATATATATCTTGAGAAACTCCCGGTGGAATACTTCCAGAGAGAACTAATAATTTAGAATTTGAAATCAATCTTTTAAGTTTTTCCTTCAATTCATATATTTTATCCGATGATATTTCTGGTCCCTTTCCATTTATAACTGTTGTTGGCCTCTTATTTTCCGTTTCAAATATCCCCACTGCAAATCTTGTATCTCCATTTATTTTTATAAAATCAAAGGGAATGCCCCTCTTTTCCAATTCGTTTTCTAATATTTTTCCTGTTAATCCTCCTGATATTCCGAGAATAAAGGTTTCTTCATCGAAAATTCTTAGGACTCGTGAAATATTTATTCCTTTTCCCCCTGGAATCAAAAGTTCCCTTTGAGATCTATGGATTCTTCCTATTTTCAATTCAGATATGAATAAGGTTAAGTCTAAACTTGGATTTAGAGTAACGGTAAGAATCATAAAATTCCTCCTATATACTTTTATGATCTTTTCTTTTTTCTTTTTCAGTATTATACTTAATTTATGGTTGATAATATAGAGGAGATTTTAAGATTAGCAGATGATTATAAATTACAGGGGAAGCTTACAAAAGCTATTTTTTTATATGAGTGGCTTCTAAAGGAAATTCAAGATTTTGAATTATCCCAATGGATAAGAATAACCCTTGCAGATTTATATATATGGATTAAGGAATATACTAAAGCAAAGGAACTTATAGAAGAAACCATTAATTTGGAGCCTGGTAATTCTTTGTATCACTATCTCTTAGGCTTTACTTGTCTTTCTGAAGGTAATATTGAGCTGGCAAAGAAAAACTTTTTTAAAGCTTTGGAGCTAAATCCTGAAAATCCTGAATATTTAAGGGGATTGGCTTGGACAAAATATCTTTCTGGAGATTTGGAAGGTGCTGAGATACTCTTAAAAAAAGTATTGGAACTTGATTCTGGGAATACTGCAGCAAGGGATAACCTTATTGAAGTTTTTATAAAAAAAGGAAAATTAAAAGAAGCAGAGGAAGAGATTAAAAAATTTAGAAGTTTTGATCCAAAGGATTGGCAGATCCTTCAGAGAGTTCAGCAATTAAGAGAAAAAGCTAAAGAAATAAAAGAAAATTCTTAATTTTTCAAGGTAGTACCTTGAGCTTCAAAATTCCTAAGATATCTATCAATTTCTTCTCCTTCTAAGGTTTCTTTTTCTATTAGCACCTTTGATAATTCCCTTAGGATCTTTTCGTGGGTTTTTAAAATATTTAATGCTCTACTGTATGCTGTATCCACAATCTCTTTTATCTCTTCATCAATTATTTTTGCTGTATCCTCACTGAAATTTCTAATTTGCATTAAATCCTTTCCTAAAAACACTTCAGAGTGCTGATCTCCTAAGGACAGATTCTTTAACCTTTTACTCATACCAAACTCACATATCATTTTTCTGGCAATTTCCACTGCTCTTTTGAGATCATCGGCAGCACCAGAAGTGGGTTGTCCAAATATTAACTCTTCTGCAGCTCTTCCTCCTAACAAAACTGAAATTTCTGCCTCTAATTCTTCTTTCGTAAGTAAATATCTATCCTCTTCTGGTATTTGTAAGGTATATCCAAGGGCTAATCCCCTAGGAATTATTGTTACCTTATGTACGGGATTTGCCTTGGGGAGCAGTTTTCCTACTAAGGCATGTCCCAACTCATGAAAAGCTACAATTTCTTTTTCGCTACTTCTTATTATTCTACTTTTCTTTTCAGGTCCTGCAATAACCTTTTCTATTGCTTCTTCAAAATCTTGCATATTAATTTCCTTTCTATTTCCTCTGGCAGCTAAAATTGCAGCTTCATTTACTAAATTAGCTAAATCAGCACCTACAAATCCTGGAGTTCCCTTTGCCAATAATTCTATATTTACATCTTTTGCAATAGGTTTTCCCCTTATATGAACCTCAAGGATTTTTTTTCTTCCTTCTAAGTTTGGTCTATCCACAACTACTCTTCTATCAAATCTTCCAGGCCTTAGAAGGGCAGTGTCCAATATATCAGGCCTATTAGTAGCTGCAAGAACTATAACATTAGTATTCTCGTCAAATCCATCCATTTCCACTAAAAGTTGGTTTAAGGTTTGCTCTCGCTCGTCATGCCCACCACCAAGTCCTGCACCCCTATGTCTTCCCACTGCATCCAATTCATCAATGAAAACTATAGATGGAGATAGTCTCTTTGCTTGATTAAAAAGATCCCTTACCCTTGCTGCTCCAACCCCCACAAACATTTCTACAAATTCAGATCCACTTATAGAAAGAAATGGAACATTAGCTTCTCCAGCTACCGCTCTTGCTAATAAAGTTTTTCCGGTTCCTGGAGGGCCTACCAGGAGAATTCCCTTTGGAATTTTTGCTCCCAATTGACGGAACTTTTGAGGATTTCTAAGGAACTCTACTACTTCTTTTAATTCTTCCTTTGCTTCCTCGACTCCTGCTACATCTGCAAAGGTAACCTTTGGCTTATTATCTAAGAAAATACGTACTTTACTTCTTCCAAAGGAAAAGGCTTGATTATTACCTCCTTGAAGTTGACGAAGCAGAAGCCACATAAAGAAGAATACAAAAAGATATGGTCCAAATCCCAAAAGGATATTTAACCATAAAGGAGTATTCTCTTGGGGTTTTACATCTATTTCCACATCGTGGGCTACTAATTTATCTATTATTTTTGAGTCTTGTAGGGGAATTGTTACAGAGAATTTTGTTCCATTTTTATATATTCCTTCTATTTTTCTATCAATAATGGTGACCTTTGCTATTTCATTTCTTTCAATACTTCTTAAGAATTCAGAATAATTTATCTCAATACCCCTTTTATTTAGATCCAAAGGTGGATTTATAAAGGTATATATTAAAATTATAATTAAAATTAAGAAAATTAATTTTTGTATAAAATTCTTCAATTTCAATTTAAACCTCCCTTTCTACTCTAATAAGTAGAATATTTTTTGTATTTTCATCAATTCTTGCCACATCACTTCTTCCTAATCCCACTATCCAAAGAAGCTCATTCCCTCCAGATATTAAAGGTATAGAATTCCTCTTAAAAAGAGGAACCTTTTTATCTACAAAAAAGTCTTGCAATTTTTTACTTTTCCCTCCAAGTCCAAAGGGCTTAAATCTATCTCCTTTTTTCCAAGTTCTTATTATCAATTCCTCTAATTTTATTTTATCATAGTCAAAATATACTTGAAAGGAATTTTGAAAATCAATATTTTGGACAGATTCCTTCTCAACTAATTCCGCAATAATTTTTTCTCCTGTGGGAAGTTTTAATTGCCCTGGAATTTTCAATGTTAAAGAATATTCTTGATGCTCCTTTTGAGGAAGTATCAAAATTTTATCCTTTAAGTTGTATATTTCGATAAAATCTATTCTCCCTAAAAACCCTCTCTTGGATTTTTCCATCTGAGTTATAATCTTTATAAGGGTTTCAGAAGGAAGATTTTTATTAAGATTATTAAATATTTGAGAAATAACTCTAAGTTTTATGGGGAAAGCTAATTCCTTCCATGTGGAGAAATTTATTGCAAAGTGGCCTTTCTCTTTTTCTATTTCTTTATTAAAATAATTTTCTGCAATTTTACTTAAAAATTTTTCCTCTTCTTCAGCAATTTTTCTCTGGGTTAATAGACTTTCTGGAAAATGTTTAGATATTTCTTGAAGGAAAGGAATTAATTGCCAACGGACTTTATTCCTCAAAGTAATTGGAAGAAAATTAGTATAGTCTTCGTGATAAATTATGTTATTTCTTTTACAATACTCTCTAAGCTCTTCCTTTTTAATATTGAGTAATGGTCTTATTATTTTTCCTCTTTTTACAGGAATTCCTATTAAACCCTTAAGTCCTATTCCCCTTAAAAAGTTCATGATAATAGATTCTATTTGATCATCCAAGGTATGACCTAAAGCAATTTTATTTATCCCCTTTTCCTCGGCTAATGTTTCTAATAGTTTATACCTTTCTTCTCTCAATTCCGACTCCTTTAAAGATCTTTTAGATATATCTAAAAAAAAGTAAGGTAAATCTCTCTCTTCTGCAAATTTTTTGATAAGGTTTTTTTCTATAAAAGTATCCCCTCTTACAAAGTGTTCCACATAGGCCAGGAAGATTTTCCAGTTAAAAATATGAGAAAGATTAAAAAGTATGTGAGAAAGAGAAAAAGAATCACATCCTCCTGAAATTCCTATAAGGATGGAATCTGAGGGCTCTAAAAGAGATTCTTTATTTATAAAATCTAAAATTCTATTTTCTAAAGAATCTAAAACCTTTTTATTTTTCACTTTTATGGTGGCGGTGCAGGGGTTCGAACCCTGGACACCACGGTTATGAACCGTGTGCTCTAACCGCTGAGCTACACCGCCTAATAATCTTTCATGAAGTATTATACAGGAAACTCAGTATTAAAACAAGTTTTAAATTTCTCTTTACTAAACTTGAAAGTTATGATAAACTTTCCTTCGAAAAGAGAATTAAAAGTTCTGCCGGAGTGGCGGAGTTGGCAGACGCACTGGACTTAAAATCCAGAGGGTAGCAGTACCCGTGCCGGTTCGAGTCCGGCCTCCGGCACCACTTTTGATTCCCTTTAATTTTTTTAATGAGGTGATTTATGGCAGAGCATCAACATGAAGAAGATATTTTGATCCTTGAAGATGAAAATGGAGAAAAGTATGAGTACATTATTAGAGATTTTGTGGAGGTTGACGAAAGAACATATGTCCTACTTTCCCCAAAATCTTCAAATGATCCTGAAGAAATATATGTATTTCGTTGCAGACTTTTCGATGAAAATGGAGAATTTTATATTGAGGGTCTTGAAGAAATTGAAAGTGAAGACGAGTTTGAAAGGGTTGTGGAAGCATTGGAGGAAGAAGAATGGGAGGAAGATATGGAGGAAGAAGATTTGGAAGAAAAGTAGTTTAATTCTAAGTCTTTTTCTTTTATTATTTTTTCTTTTCTTTGCAATTAGTTTAACTCCCAAAAATTTTAAGAAAGAAGAAAAAATAGAATTTTATATCCCCAAGGGAAGTTCTGCTTTAGAAGTTGGACATCTTCTTAAAAAAAGGGGATTAATTCTCTCCGAATTTACCTTTTGGATTTGGTGTAAATTACTTGGAGTGGAAAAAAGATTAAAATTTGGCTATTACGAACTTTCCCCCCATTTAAATGTTTTGCAAATACTTAATAAGCTTGTCCAAGGAGATACTCTAAAAATCAAAATTACAATTCCCGAGGGTTTAAGTTTAGAAGGGATCTCACATGTGTTGTCATCTAATTTGGGAATTTCAAGGGAGAAATTTATAGAACTTTCTAAAAATCCTAAGAATTTAAAGGGGATAGAAAAATATTTTTCTGAGAAAATTCCATCTTCTTTGGAGGGATATCTTTTCCCTGAGACCTATTATTTTTCAAAGGATATAAGTGAGGAAGATATAATTTTAAATATGATTGACACCTTTTTTAAAAAAATAAATAAGGAGATCCCAAATTGGAAGGAGATATTGAAAAATAAGAATTTATCTTTTAATGATTGGGTAATTCTAGCTTCAATTGTTGAAAAGGAAGGAAAGCTTGAAGAAGAAAGACCGCTAATTGCAGGAGTTTTTATAAATCGGTTAAAAAGTGGTTATAAGTTACAATCCTGTGCAACTGTTGAATACATTTTTAATTTTAAAAAACCAATTTTAACCTATGAAGATTTAAAAGTAGATTCTTCTTATAATACTTATATTTACTATGGTCTTCCTCCAACTCCCATCTCTTCCCCTTCCCTTTCTTCTTTAAAAGCAGTATTATATCCCCAGGGAGATTATATGTTTTTTGTTTCAAAGGGGGATGGAAGCCATTACTTTACAAAAGAGTATAATGAACATTTAAAAATTCAAAAGGGAAAGAAATGAGATATGTGGAAGGAACTTAAACCTAAAAGGTATATCCATTCTATTTTTAAAATAGATTTTGAAGGATTGTATAAAGAAGGATTTAGGGGTATAATTTTTGATCTTGATAATACTATTGTTCCATGGGATGAAAGTAATATAGACTCAAAAACTTTGCAGTTTTTGGAAAAAATTAAAAAAGTTGGATTTAAGATAATTATAATATCTAACAATTGGTCTATTAGAAGAGTTAAATATTATTCAAATATGACAAATATACCAGCTCTTGGTGGTGCTTTAAAGCCTCGGAATAAATCCTTTAAGAAAGCCTTAAATATTCTTAAAACTTCTCCCGAGACAACTTTAGTAATTGGTGATAGAATATTAACAGATGTATGGGGAGGAAATAGATTGGGAATGTATACTATTTTAGTTTCTCCGTTAAATAAAAATGAGATATGGATAAAAAAATGGACTGTTAGGTTATTGGAAAATTTCTTCATAAAACTCTGGATAAAAAAGGGTGAGCTTATAGAGGAGGCTTAAAAATTGATAAAGCCCTTTGATGAAAAGATATTAGGTTCTTTAAAAGAAAAAAAAATATTAAATGAAGAGATCTATAGTAAGCTTATAAACGTACTTCAAATTTCTAATCAAGATATACAAGCTATTTTACTGGAACAAAATATTTTAAAACCTTACGAGTTAGTAGAGGTTATCGCAGAGATTTTAAATTGGAAAATTTTAAGACTTGAGAAGCCTGAACCTGATCCTAAAGCCTTAAAGATTATTCCCTCATTTCTTACCAAATTTTATAAATTTATACCATTAAAAATTGAAAATAATACCCTTCATGTTGGATTTACTCTTCCCGTGAAACCTGCAGCTTTAGATGATATTACTCTTATAACAGGTTATTCTGTGGTTCCATATATTTTAGATATACCTTGTGAAGATATCTTAAGAGAAGAAAAAGAAGAGATAACTTCTGATGTTTCTCAAGAAGTGCTTGATACGGAAAACTTAAAGGTATCAGAAAGGGAAAAGATTATTGAGGTAAAGGAAGAAGAAATAGAAAATATAGATGAAATAATACAGGAAATACAGAAAATTGAAGAGGAAAAAGAAGCTAAGGAGGAAGATATTGAGGGTATAGAGGAAATAATGAAAGGGGGACAAAAAACCGAAGAAGAAACCGAGGAAAGGATTATTGAGATAAAAGAGGAAGAAATAGGAAATATTGGGGAAATAATTGAAGAGATTGAGAAGGAGCAAAAGAAAGAAGATATTAGTAAATCCAAACTTATTATGGAGAAGATTGTTGGAGCGGTAAAGGATAGTATTCCTTTAGGGGATACCTCTGTAAGGGAGAAAAGAACTACAAAAATTCCAAGAAGAAGATTATTGGGAGAAATTCTTATTGAAGAGGGAATTGTAACTAAAGAACAATTGGAAATTGCTTTAGAAGAGTCTCATAAGAGAGCAAAACCCCTTGGGGAGACTCTTCTTGAACTTAAATTTATTAATGATTATCAACTGGCACAAGTTTTAAGTATTCAATTAGGATTCCCATTCAAATCTCTAAGGGGAATAAAAATTGATCCTGAAGTGGCAAGATTAATTAATTTTTCTAAAGCAAAACAGGATTTAATTCTTCCCCTATATAAAGAGAATAATAGGGTAATTGTAGCTATGGTTGATCCTGCAAATATTATGGCTTTAGATGATATAAAAATGATTGCAAAGGCTGAAGTAGATCCTGTTGTTGTTCCTAAGAGCGAATTCTTAGATGCAATAAGTAGATTATGGACAACTCAGGAGATGAAGGAAATTATAGAAGACTTTATTAGGGTAGAGGAAAAGGAGCAGCAATTTCAAGAAATTGAGGAAGTAATGGAAGAAACTGGTCCTACAGCAAAATTAGTTAATGGTTTACTCTTAGATGCGGTAAGCCAAGGTGCCAGTGATATTCATATAGAACCTATAGAAAAGGGAGTTCGGGTGAGATTTAGAATTGATGGGATATTACATGAAATTGCTGAGTTTCCTAAAAAATTTCATGCTCCCATAATCTCTCGTATAAAAATAATAAGTGATATGGATATTGCTGAAAGAAGAGTTCCTCAAGATGGCCGTATAAAAATGATAATCAGAGGAAATACTTATGATTTTCGAGTATCTACACTTCCAGGAGTTTTTGGAGAAAAGGCAGTTCTTCGTATCTTAGGAAGGGGTGAAATATCATTATCTTTAGAAAGTTTAGGGTTTAGCGAAGAAAATTATAAAAAGTATGTAAAAATACTAAAAACTCCCTATGGAATAATATTAGTAACAGGACCTACAGGGAGTGGAAAATCTACAACTCTTTATGCATCTCTTAATATGATAAATTCTCCTGATATAAATATAATTACTGTGGAGGATCCTGTAGAATATCAATTGCCAGGAATACATCAGGTTCAAGTGAATCCAAAGGCAGGATTAACCTTTGCTAGTGCCCTAAGATCTATCCTTCGTCAAGATCCTGATGTAATCCTTGTGGGAGAGATTAGAGATGAAGAGACAGCAAGAATTGCTATTCAGGCAGCTCTAACAGGACATTTAGTCTTATCTACTTTACACACAAATGATGCCCCTTCTGCGGTAACTCGTCTTATTGATATGGGTATAGAGCCTTTTTTAATTTCCTCTTCTTTGTTGGGAGCTGTATCCCAGAGATTAGTCAGGAGAATTTGCCCAAAATGTAAAATTTCTTATGAACCAACGATAGATGAATTGAAGATCTTAGAAGAGAATCTTGGCGATAAAGTCGATCTAAAGAATATAACTTTATATAAGGGGAAAGGATGCACCTTTTGTAATAATAGAGGATATAAAGGAAGAACTGCAATTCATGAGATTATGCTAATTGATGATGATGTGAGGGAATTGATCCTAAAAAAGGTATCTAAGGAAACTATTCGAGAAACCGCAAGAAAGAAGGGTATGTATACTCTAAGAGAAGATGGAATTTTAAAGGTTTTAAGTGGTATTACCACCATTGAAGAGGTTATGAGGGTAACTGCTGCTGATTAGAAGGGAGGTTTTAATTATGCCAGGTCTTTCTATGATAGATATTTTACAAGAAGCTATAAAAAAGAATGCTTCTGACGTTCATATAACAGTAGGGGTTTCCCCTATTTTTAGGATTAGGGGTCAGTTAATTCCCCAAACTCAATACCCTTCTTTAACTCCTCAAGATACTATGGAATTAATATTTAGTCTTCTTACCGAGGAGAATAAGCAAAGATTTCAAGAAAAAAGAGAATTAGACTTCTCTGTAGGGGTAAAAGGGGAAGGGAGATTTAGAGTAAATGCCTTCTTCCAAAGAAATAGTGTCGCAGCTGTATTTAGACTTATTCCTTGGCAAGTTCCAAGCTTTCAGGAATTAGGTCTTCCTTTAACTGTACTTAAGGAATTGGCAGGTCTCCCAAGGGGATTAATATTGGTAACAGGTCCCACAGGAAGTGGAAAATCCACAACGTTGGCAGCAATGATTGATTATATAAATACAAATTTCAGTAGACATATCATTACCATAGAAGATCCTATTGAGTATCTCCATACCCATAAAAAATCCATAGTTAATCAAAGGGAAGTAGGGGCAGATACTTATTCCTTTGCTAATGCTTTAAGATCTGCATTGAGAGAGGATCCTGACGTGATTTTGGTGGGTGAGATGAGAGATTTAGAAACAACCTCTATTGCTCTCACTGCAGCAGAAACAGGACACTTAGTTATGGCAACATTACACACTGTTGATGCAGTTCAAAGCATCGAGAGAATTGTGGATCAGTTTCCAGCTCATCAACAACAGCAAATTAGGATTCAGCTTTCTGGAGTCCTTCAAGGAGTAATATCTCAACAACTACTTCCTACAAAAGATGGGGGAAGAAGGGTTCCTGCAGTTGAGGTGTTAATAGCTGTTTCTGCAGTAAGAAGTTTAATTAGAGAGGCAAAAACTCCTCAAATTTATAATGTCATTCAAACAAGTGGAAAATTAGGTATGCAAACAATGGATCAGTCATTGGTGGACTTAGTAAAAAGAAATCTTATAACTGAAGAAGTTGCTCTTCAAAGGGCTGTTAATAAGGATGAACTTCTTAGGCTTTTGTGGGGTGAGGCAAGGAGGTGATCTAATTGGCTAAATCCTTTGAGTATAGTGCAAGAAATATAAGGGGGGAATTGGTGAGGGGAGAGATAGAGGCAGAAAACATAAGAGATGTAGCAAATCGTTTAAGGGGAATGGGGCTTTTGCCCATAAAGATTGAGGAAAGAAAGAAAAAAAGTTTTCTCTCCTTGACCCCTGGAGGAGAGGAAAAACCAAAAAAGGTAAAACTCAATGATCTCACCATATTTACAAGGCAATTTGCTACTATGATAAATTCTGGATTATCTATGGCTGCCTCTTTAAGAATTCTTTCGGAGCAAACCGAGAGTAAAGCATTAAGAAAAATAGTTCAGGAAATTCAAAGAAGTGTAGATGAAGGGATGTCTCTTTCCGAAGCCCTTTCTAAATTTCCCTCTGTTTTCTCAAAACTTTACACAAATATGGTGAAAGCAGCAGAAGCCTCAGGAACCTTAGATGAAACCTTGGAAAGATTGGCAACAACCCTTGAAAAACAACAGGAACTAAGGGGAAAGATAAGATCTGCAATGACTTATCCTTTAGCAATCTTAATTTTTGCAATTTTAGTTACCGCTGGACTTTTAATATTTTTAGTTCCTACCTTTGCAAATATGTTTGAAAGCTTAGGTGCTCCGTTACCTCTTCCCACTGCAATTATTTTAAAAATTAGTATAATTTTAAGACAAAATTTTTTAATAGTGGCAGGAGTATTCTTGGGTTTAATTTTGGGGGGATTTAAAGCTATAAAAAATCCAAAGATTAAGGAAAAAATAGACGCCTATCTCCTAAAAACTCCTTTGATGGGACCCCTGGTAATGAAAAGTGCCATTGTGAATTTTTCAAGGGTTTTTGCAACTCAGATAAAAACCGGTGTTCCTATCCTTCAGGCATTGGAATTGGTATCCCAAACTGTGGGAAATAGTGTATTTTCAAAGGCAATAATGGAAGCAAGTGCAAGAATAAGAGAAGGAGAAAGAATTGCTCCCCCTTTAAGGGATAGTAGAATTTTTCCTCCAATGGTGGTTCATATGGTCTCCGTTGGAGAAGAATCTGGAAACTTGGAATTGATGTTAAATAAAATTGGAGATTTTTATGAAAGGGAATTGGCAAATTCAATAGAGAGCTTAACCTCTCTTATAGAACCCCTAATGTTAGTTTTAATTGGTGGACTCGCTGGTGGAATTCTTATTTCTCTTTATCTTCCCATATTTACCATGTTCCAACATATAAAATGATTGATAGTAATTTGGACCTTTTGGAAGAGTATAAAAGGACAAAGGACCAAAAGATTTTAGAAGATATAATAGAGAGAAATAGTAGTTTAGTTTACTATTGGGCAAGAAAATTTTCCAATTATGAGGAACCTATAGAAGATTTGGTCCAGGAAGGATATGTTGGCCTTATTAAGGCAATTGAGAATTATGATCCTGAAAAGGGAGAATTTTCTACCTATGCTTCAATTTATATAAGGGGAGAAATTAGCCACTATCTAAGGGATAAGGTGTCAAAAATAAGGCTACCTAAGATTATTAAGAAAGTAATCTATGATATGGAGAAATTTATATATGAATTTTTTGAGAAGGAAAAACGGTTTCCAAGGGTAGAGGAGATTGCTAAAAGGATGAATCTAAAGGAGGAAGGAGTGTTAGAGTTATTAAAGGCAAGGGATGCTCTTTACTCTTTAAGCTTGGATGGGGAAGATATTGAAATAGATTTATCTAAATTGAAAAGTGAAGGGTTTAAGTCCTTCCAACTTCCCATTGAGGATAAAATTACTTTAGAGCAAGCTATAAATTCCCTTCCAGAAATTCAAAGAAAAATTGTTTATTATATTTTCTATTATGATCTAACCCAATCGGAAATTGCCAAGACCTTAAAAATTTCCCAGGGACAAGTTTCAAAATTACTTAAAAAATCCCTTAAAAAATTAAAGGAAATCTTAACAAAGGAAATTTTTTAAATTGTGATAAAAATTCCTTTTATTTTGGAATAATTTTTATTAAAATAGGGTATAATAAAAAATAGAAAGGAGGTGTAAAAGATGAGAGAGAAAGGATTTACTCTTATTGAATTGATGGTTGTTATTGTGATTATTGCAATTTTGGCTGCTGTTGCCCTTCCTAACTTTATGGGAGCAACGGAAAGAGCAAGGGAATCCGCAGTAAGAAGTGCTGTAAAAACTATTCAAACTTCTCTTGAGATGTTTGCAACAGATAATCAAGGATATTATCCCGCAACTATCACTGCTTTATTGACTGGAAATTATCTTCCTGGAGCAAATTTCCCTAAGAATCCAGCAACGAACCAACCATACAGCTTTAGTGGTAATGCAAGCACCGAAAGCGCATATAGGATAACATATTCTGTTGCTACTGATAATTCAGCATATACATTGACAGGTTATGGAAAAGATAATGCAAAGGTTGTAGTTCAAGTTTCAAGTGCTGGAACACAATAAAT
This sequence comes from uncultured Dictyoglomota bacterium, assembly GCA_964612975.1. Lineage (GTDB taxonomy): Bacteria > Dictyoglomota > Dictyoglomia > Dictyoglomales > Dictyoglomaceae > NZ13-RE01. The sequence goes on from CAZTGC010000002.1 coordinate 160,475, forward strand.
TGCAAATTTATTTTTGTTTAAGTGAAATTACAAAAGAGGGGCTCTGGAAGCCCCTCTTTATTATCAAATATTAATTATTTACTTTTATTGAAATGCGTAAGGGTTTTACAATTATCGAGATCCTTATTGTTTTTGTAATTTTAGTAATCCTTATGGGGGTAGGATTAGGAGGTCATTTTTACTTCTTAGAGAGGGCAAGGGAAATTTCTGCAAAGGGAGGACTTCGTGTTCTTCATATTGCTGTAGAAATGTATGCCACAAACCATGAAGGAAGATATCCAACAGCAACAAATCTTCATGAGCTTTTGATGACATTAAGGGATTATCTTGTGGATAGAGAACTTCCTAAAAATCCATATAATAACGAGCCCTATAAAGATGACAACAATGACCATTATAAACTAACCTACACCTATGATCCCAGAGAAAATGCTTATACTTTAACGGTTATGAATAGAGATAATACAAAAGTTTTACTTTTATTATCCAATAGGGTAGTATTAGGGGAAGATTCTTCCCCATAATTTCTTGAGAAAAGAAGTGAATTTATGAAAGAGGACAAATGGAAGAAGATTTGGAAGGATTTAAAGCCACAAATTAGTTCCCTTGCAAAAAAGACAGGAGAAACTATTGTGGATTTGGCAAAAACCTTAGGGAAGGAATCATGGAAATTGGCAAGAATTGGAGTATTAAAGGCAGAGATTTTAAGTTCAGAAGGCTCCATAAGAGATCTTTACAGAGATATTGGAGAAAGGGCTTACAATTTATATAAAGAGGGAAAGGAAATTAATAAAGAAAGTTTTTTAGAATTCTTTAATAAAATTGATAATTTAAATAAAAGGATAGAGGAAAAGAAGGAAGAGATTAAAAAGATAGCAGAGGAAGAAAATCTTGAGCCAGAGGATGTAGAAAAAATTCCTCCTTCAGAAGATGAAGAAAAAACTTAAAGACCTTCCAAGGAACGAGAAGCCAAGGGAAAGACTTCTTCATTATGGAAGTCAAAGTTTATCGGATTCGGAACTTATTGCAATAATCCTTGGGACAGGAAGTAGAAATTTATCAGTTTTAGAGCTTGCCCAGAATATTTTAGTAGAATTTGGAAGTTTAAAGAAGCTTTCGGAAATAGGAATTGGAGAATTGATAAAATATCCGGGAATTGGAGTAACAAAGGCAATTCAGATTAAAGCAAGTATAGAATTGGGAAGAAGGATATTCCTAGATAAAAGGGAATTTTTTAAAGAGAGTATTCAAAATCCAGAGACCGCATATAAACTTTTTCAAGAGGATTTTTGGGGCCTTTCCGAGGAACATCTTTTTTGTGCCTATCTTGATACAAGAAATCGTTGTTTAAATAAAAAACTTATTGCAAAGGGAAATTTGAATATAGTCTATGCTCAACCAAGGGAGATCTTAAAATATGCCCTTCAGGAAAATGCTGTAAAAATAATATTAGCTCATAATCATCCCTCAGGTGATCTTATTCCCAGCGAAGAGGATATAATATTTACAAAAAGAATGATAGAGGCAGGAGAAATTATTGGGCTTGAGGTGTTGGATCATTTAATTATAGGAAATAGTGAATATTTAAGTCTGAAGAAGAAAAACTATATTTAATTATGGAACAAAAAACCCTTTGGGAATTGGCTGAAGATAACGAGGAAGAAAAGATTCTTGTTATTGATGCATCCAGTATAATCTATAGGGTATATTATGCTCTTCCTTCCCTTAAAACTAAGGATGGAGAATTAACTAATGCTCTATATGGATTCATCAGGATCCTTCTTAATGCTGTTGATGAATTTAAACCAAATTATTTAGCATTTGCCTTTGATCTTCCTCAACCCACCTTTAGACACAGGATTTATAAAGAATATAAAGCTCAAAGACCCAGTATGGGGGATGATTTAAGAAAACAAATCCCTTGGATAAAGGAATTTTTAAAAATAATTAATATTCCTGTATTAGAGGAGTCGGGGCTTGAGGCGGATGATTTAATTGCTACTATTGTTCATCAAAATAAAGATAAAAAAATATATATTCTTTCTGGTGATTTAGATCTTCTTCAATTGGTTTCAGAAAATTGCTTTCTTATTCATCCCCAAAGGGGAATTACAGAATTTGTTATATATGATGTGGATAAAGTAAAGGAAAGATTTGGAGTCTTGCCATCAAAATTGCCATTATTTAAGGTTTTAGTAGGGGATAATTCCGATAATATCCCAGGAATTCCAGGAATTGGACCTAAAAGGGCATTAAAGATTTTGGGAAAGGTATCTACCTTAGAGGCTTTAAAATATAAATTAAAGAATTTTGATGAGGATATAAGAAAAAGTATAGAGGAAAATTGGAATGTTCTGGAAAGGAATATTAATTTAGTATCTTTACAAGTTTTACCAAAAAAAATTACTTTAAAGCCCTATAATAAGGATGAGTTTAAAAATGAAAAATTATTAAAATTCTTGGAAAGATTTGAGATGAAGAGCCTAATTACAAAGATATTTCCAGAAATAGAAACCTCTCAAGTTGTGTTATCATCTCTCCCAGAGAATCTTGAGGAGCTTGTGGAAAAAGAAGGAATTTTTGCCTTTAAATTCTTGGGAGAGAAAAACTTAGAAGGAATTTCCTTTTCCTTTAAAGAGAAGGAGGGATATTATCTCTCAAAGTTAGAATTGGAGAATTATAAAGATTCCTTGGAAAGAATTTTCGCATCTTCAAATATTAAAAGGATTGGGTCTTATATCCAAAAGGATCTTTCCCTTTTTCCTGTAAAAATCAAAGGAGAAATTTTTGATGTAAGTCTTGCATCTTATCTTCTTAATCCAGAGAGGCAAAATCATTCCCTTTCAGTTCTTATTGGGGAATATTTTGGAGATACAAAGGCTCTTCCCCAAACTTATGCAGGATATCTTATTCCCTTAAGGGAAATACTTGAAAAAAAATTATATCAAGAGGAATTAGAGAAGGTATTTTTGGAGATTGAGATTCCTCTGATACCTGTCCTTTCTTCTATGGAAAAATGGGGGATAAAGGTGGACCTTTCCTATATAAATTACCTTTCAAGGGAGTGGGGAGAAAAACTCTTAAAGATTGAAGAAGAAATATATCAATTGGCTGGGATAAGATTTAATATAAATTCTCCTAAACAACTTTCTGAGGTGATCTATGAAAGATTAAACCTTCCCACTGGGAAGAGGGGAAAAACTGGATATTCTACTTCCCAAGAAACCCTCAAAGAACTTATAAATTGTCATCCCATAATAAAGAAGATCTTGGAATATAGAGAGTTTTATAAGTTAAAGAGTACCTATGTAGATTCCATTCCAAGCTTAATAGATCCAAAAACTCAGAGGCTTCATAGTAGTTTTAATCCTACAGGGACCTCCACAGGAAGGTTAAGTAGTAGCGAGCCAAATCTCCAAAATATACCCATAAGAAGTGAGGAGGGAAAAAAGATAAGAAGAGCCTTTATCCCTGAGGAGGGATGGTATTTTATTTCCTTAGATTATTCTCAAATTGAATTAAGAATCCTTGCGCATTTATCAGGAGAAGAAAAGTTAATTAAGGCCTTCTTAGAAGGTAAAGATATTCATAGAAGAACTGCATCGGAAATTTTTGGTATTCCCGAAGATAAAATAGACGATAATTTAAGATCCAAAGCAAAGGCTGTAAATTTTGGAATAATCTACGGAATTACCCCTAGAGGACTTTCTGAAGCTACAAGTCTTTCTATAGAAGAGTGTGAAAAATTTATAGAGAAGTATTTTCAACATTATCCAAAGGTATATGAATATATTGAGAGATCTTTAAAGACTGCTCGGGAAAAGGGGTATGTAAAGACAATATTTGGAAGAAAAAGATATATTCCAGAAATAAATAGTGCCAATAGACAATTGAGGCAACTTTCTGAAAGAATTGCTATAAATTCACCTATACAAGGCACTTCTGCTGATATTATCAAACTCTCTATGATAAAGATATATAAGGAATTGGAAGGAAGAAATTTAAAATCCAGGATTCTTTTGCAAATTCATGATGAGTTAATATTAGAGGTTCCTGAGGAGGAATTGGGTTTTGTGGAAAAAATGGCAAAGGATAAAATGGAAAATGTAGTTTATCTTTCTGTTCCATTGAAGGTGGAGATATCTATCGGAAAAAATTGGGCAGAACTAAAATAAATGTTTATATTGGGGATTACTGGTGGAATTTCCTCGGGAAAAAGTCTTGTGGTTAAGATTCTAAAGGATTTAGGGATAGGAGTCCTTAGTGCAGACGAGATTGTACACTCTCTCCTTTCTCAATCCTATTATCTTAATAAAATTAGAGAACTTTTTGGTGAGGAAGTTTTTGATGGAGAGGCTTTAAATAGAAAAAAACTTGGAAAAATTATCTTTTCTTCAGAGGAAAGAAGGAAAATTTTAAACAATCTTTTGCATCCCCCTGTTCTTAAAATAATAAGGGAGGAAATAGAAAAAAATAAAGAAAATAAAGGAATCTTAGCCTTTGAAGTTCCTCTCCTTTTTGAAGTGGGAATTGAGGGTTGGTTTGATGAGATATGGGTGGTTTATTGTCCCTTTGAAAAACAAATAGAAAGATTGATAAAAAGAGATAATATTTCCTACGAAGAGGCGATAAATAGAATAAATTCTCAATTACCTTTAGAGGAGAAGGTTAAAAAGGCACATTATGTGATAGATAATTCTGGAAGCATGGAAGATACTATAAACCAAGTAAAGGAAAGATTTTGTTATATAAAAAGAATAGTTTATAATAATAAGAATGGATAAAAAGGGTGATAGAAATGTCTGGATTTATATTGGTTTCTGAATTTAAGCCCTGTGGAGATCAGCCTCAAGCTATAGAAAAGCTTACTGAGGGTATCAAAAGGGGATATAAGTTTCAAACTTTAGTAGGAGTAACGGGTTCTGGAAAAACCTTTACAATGGCAAATATTATTGCTAATGTTCAAAAACCTACATTAGTTATTGCCCCCAATAAGACCTTAGCAGCACAACTTTATGGTGAATTTAAAGAATTTTTCCCATATAATGCAGTGGAATATTTTGTAAGCTATTATGATTATTATCAGCCTGAAGCCTACATACCTCAAACTGATACATATATTGAAAAGGATGCAGATATAAATGATAGAATTGATAGATTAAGACATAGTACCACAAGTTCCCTATTAAGTAGAAGAGATGTAATAGTTGTTGCCAGTGTTTCTTGTATATATGGTCTTGGTTCTCCTGAAGATTATGAACATATGGTATTTAGGATAAGATTAGGTGAAGAATTTCAAAGGGATAAACTTCTAAGAAGATTAGTTAAACTTCAATATCAGAGAAATGATTATGAGTTTATTAGAGGAAGATTTAGGGTAAGGGGAGATATAGTTGAAATATTTCCCATAGGGTCTGAAAGGGGGATAAGAATAGAATATTTTGGAGATTATGTTGAGGGAATATCTGAATTTGATCCTATTTCTGGAAAAAAAATAGTAGATTTAAAAGAGGTTTGGATTTATCCTGCCACTCATTATGTGGCACCTCCTGAGAAAATGGGAAAAGCCTTGGAGTCCATTAGAAAAGAATTAGAAGAAAGATTAGAAGAACTGAAAAGTCAAGGGAAATTTTTAGAGGCAAAAAAATTAGAAGCAAGAACCCTTTATGATTTAGAGCTCCTACAGGAGATTGGGTACTGTAAAGGAATAGAAAATTACTCAAGACATTTTGATGGAAGACTTCCTGGGGAGCCTCCCTATACCCTTTTAGATTATTTTCCCGATGACTATTTATTATTTATTGATGAATCCCATTTAACAATTCCTCAACTTAGGGGAATGTATCATGGAGATAGATCAAGAAAATTTAATCTTGTGGAATATGGATTTCGTCTACCTTCCGCCTACGATAATCGTCCTTTAACCTTTGAGGAATTTTTGGAAAGGGTGAATCAGGTAATTTTTGTTTCTGCAACTCCAGCAGAGTTTGAACTTTCTTTATCAGAACAGGTGGTGGAACAATTGATAAGACCAACGGGGCTTCTTGATCCAGAGATTGAAGTCCATCCTACAAAGGGACAAATAGAGCATCTTATATCTAAAATAAAAGAAGTGGTAGGAAGAGAAGAAAGGGTTTTAGTAACCACATTAACAAAGAGAACTGCAGAAGATTTGGCAGAATATCTTTCCGATCTTGGAATGAAGGTTACATATCTTCATTCGGAGATAGAGACCTTAGAAAGAACAGGAATTCTTCAGGACTTAAGATCTGGAAAATTTGATGTCCTTGTGGGAATAAATCTCTTAAGAGAAGGATTAGATCTTCCTGAGGTTTCTTTAATTGCTATATTAGATGCAGATAGGGAGGGATTTTTAAGATCCGAAAGATCTTTAATACAGATCATGGGAAGAGCTGCAAGAAATGTAAAGGGACGGGTAATAATGTATGCAGATACTATTACAGAATCCATGGCAAAGGCTATAGCTGAGACTAAAAGAAGGAGAAAAATTCAGATGGAATATAATGAGGCTCACGGTATTGTTCCAAAAAGTATAAAGAAATCTTTAAAGGAAGTGTTTCAGTTTGCTGAAGCAGTTATGGAAAATAAGGTTGATTATAGAACCATCTCTAAGGAACTTGAAAGGGAAGAAATTGAGGAAATGATTGTGGAATTGGAAAGGGCTATGTATGAAGCTGCAGGAAATTTAGATTTTGAGAAAGCTGCCCAATTAAGGGATCAAATAAAGGAATTAAAGGATATTCTTAGGAAAAAGAGTCTTACATGAGTGAAGAATATATAAAAATAAGGGGAGCAAGGGAACATAATCTTAAAAATATAAACTTAGATCTTCCAAGAAACAGGTTAATTGTATTTACTGGTATAAGTGGATCTGGTAAATCTTCCTTAGCTTTTGATACTATATATGCAGAGGGACAAAGAAGATATGTGGAATCCCTCTCTACATATGCAAGACAATTCTTGGGACAGTTAAGTAAACCCGATGTAGATATCATTGAGGGACTTTCTCCAGCTATATCCATTGATCAAAAAACTGTTATTAAAAATCCAAGATCCACTGTGGGAACCGTAACAGAAATTTATGATTATTTAAGACTTCTTTTTGCAAACATAGGAAAACCTCATTGTCCCAATTGTGGTATTGAGATTTCTGCCCAAACTGTACAACAGATTGTGGATAAAATTTTGAGCTTTCCCGAAGGTAGAAGAATACAAGTCTTAGCCCCAGTGGTAAGGGGAAGAAAGGGAGAATATAAAAAGCTTTGGGAAGGTCTTAGAAAACAAGGATTCTTAAGAGTTAAAGTGGATAATGAAATTTACTCCTTAGATGAAGATATTGAGTTGGATAAGAATAAAAAGCATGATATTTCAGTTATCGTTGACAGATTAATAATAAAGCATGATATAAGGAGTAGATTGTTTGAAGCTATTGAAATTTCTCTTAAACTAAGCGAAGGCTTAGTATTGATAGAAGAGTTAACCAATGAAGGAATAAAGGAGCATTTATTTAGTGAGAATTTTTCCTGTTCCCAATGTGGATTTAGTTTTGGAGAGATAACCCCTCGTCTCTTTTCCTTTAATAGCCCATATGGAGCATGCCCCTCATGTTCTGGGCTTGGAGGTAAAAAGGAATTTGATCCTGATTTAATTTTGGATCTTGAAAGATCCATATTAAATGGAGGAATAATTCCCTGGGGAAGGGATATTTCCCCTTATTATAAGATCCTTTTGACAAATTTAGGAAAGAAACTTGGCTTCTCTTTAGATATTCCTCTTAAGTTCTTTTCTGAAAAGCAGAAAAATGCATTATTGTATGGGGTTCCCTTTGCCATCGAAGTAGAATATCCTGATTGGGATATATATGGATACAGGCACTTTGAGGGACTAATAAATATATTTATGAAAAGATATCAGGAAACGGAATCTGAAGAGTTAAAGGATTACTTTGAAAAATTCATGATATTTTCTCCCTGTAGTGAATGTGGGGGAAAAAGGTTAAAAAGGGAAGCATTGGCAATTACAGTGGATGGTAAAAATATTGCAGAAATCTCTAGCTTAACCCTTTTAGAGCTCCAAGATTTTCTTAAAAATCTTAAATCTACTGATAAGGAAAGAATTATATCAGGGCCAATATTAAAAGAGATTTTTCAAAGGTTAAGATTTTTAATAGAAGTCGGGGTAGATTATCTAACCTTAGATAGATCTGCAGATACCTTATCAGGAGGAGAATCTCAAAGGGTAAGGCTTGCTACCCAAATTGGTTCTGGACTTGTGGGAGTTATTTATGTGTTAGATGAACCAAGTATTGGACTTCATCCCAGAGATAATAAAAGATTAATAGAGAATCTTAAAAATTTAAGGGATTTAGGAAATACTATATTAGTTGTGGAACATGATGAAGAAATTATAAGGTCTGCAGATTTTATTGTGGATATAGGGCCTGGTGCAGGAGATCATGGTGGAGAGGTGGTTGTTGCAGGACCTTTGGAAAAGGTTTTATCGCATCCCACATCCATTACTGCCCAGTACCTGAGAGGAGATAAGAAGATACCAATACCAAAGGAGAGAAGAAAAGGGAATTCTTATTGGCTTGAGATAAGGGGAGCTTGTGCAAGAAATCTCAAAAATATAAATGTAAGAATACCCTTGGGAACTTTTGTTTGTCTTACAGGGGTATCAGGTTCTGGAAAAAGTACATTAGTGGAAGAAGTCATATATCCCGCTCTTCTCAAGGCAATATATGGAAAGAAGATCAAAGGAAAAAATTATGACGAGGTTTTAGGGATGGAATATATAGATAAGGTTATTGTAATTGACCAGTCTCCAATAGGAAGAACTCCAAGATCCAATCCTGCTACCTATACAGGGGTTTTTACAGAGATTAGAAATTTATTTGCAGAGCTTCCTGAATCAAAAATTAGGGGATATAAACCGGGAAGATTTAGTTTTAATGTTAAAGGTGGAAGATGTGAAGCATGCCATGGGGAGGGAATGGTGAAGGTTGAAATGCATTTTTTACCTGATATTTATATCCCTTGCGAAGTCTGTAAAGGGAAAAGATATAATAGTGAAACCTTAGAAATAACTTATAAAGGTAAAAATATTGCAGATGTTTTAGATATGAGTGTTGAATCTGCATTAGAATTTTTTGATAAAATTCCTTCTATAAAAAGAAAACTCCAGACTTTATATGATGTAGGACTTTCCTATATAAAACTGGGACAACCAGCTACAACCCTTTCTGGCGGGGAAGCCCAAAGGATTAAATTAGCTTCTGAGCTGTCAAAGAAAAGCACAGGAAGAACCTTTTATATATTAGATGAACCAACAACGGGTCTTCATTTTTCAGATGTGGAAAAACTTATTACCCTTCTTCATAGATTAGTAGATAGTGGTAATACTGTTTTAGTTATTGAGCATAATTTAGAGGTTATAAAAACTGCAGATTATATAGTAGATTTGGGACCTGAGGGAGGAGAAAGGGGAGGGAAAATTATAGGTTTTGGGACCCCAGAAGAGATTGCAGAGATTTCTGATTCCTATACAGGGCAATTTTTAAGAAGGATTCTTTTCCTAGAAAGGAGAATATATGTATGATAGGCACATTTCCTATTATGGATAGCTATTTGATAATAACCTATGAGGGGAATGTTATTAAAGAAATAAAATGGCAAAGGGAACCTGTTAATATAAATCTAAATTTTCCCTTTTATCATCTTTTTAATTCCTACTTTAATGGGAAGAGGGTAGATTTTTCGGAAATTCTATTAGATTTTTCTAATATTTCTCCCTTTTATAAAAGAGTTTATGAGATGGCAAGGAAAATACCTTGTGGTAAGATAACTTCTTATAAAATATTGGCAGAAAAATTAGGTTGTAAAAAGGGAGCAAGAGCAGTGGGACAAGCAATATCTAAAAATCCCTTCCTAATTATAATACCTTGTCACAGGGTCATAAAAAGTAATGGAGAGATAGGAAGATTTGGTTTGGGAGAGGATTTTAAAAAATTTCTTTTAAAGTTAGAAGGGATAAAGGAGGCAGAAAATGGAAGGATTCTTAGCCTTGGATATTGGTGGTACTAAGATTGCTTTGGGAAGATTTCTAAGGGATGGAAAGTTAGAAGAGAAAATAATCTTCCCAACAAAGGCAGAAAGAGGTTATAAAAAAATTTTAGATGAAATAATAGGAAATATTAAAAGATTGAAAACTAATGATACCATTGCCCTTGGAATAGGATGTGGTGGGCCCTTGGATAGTGAAAAAGGTGTGATACTTTCTCCTCCTAATCTTCCGGGTTGGGATAATGTCCCATTAAAAGAACATTTAGAATCTACCTTAAATATTCCCGTCTTTTTAGATAATGATGCAAATACTGCCTGCTTAGGAGAGTATTATTTTGGGGCGGGAAAAGGGGTAAGGAATTTAGTTTATATAACAGTAAGTACAGGAATTGGTGGAGGAATTATTATTGATGGAAAAATTCTTCATGGACAAAGGGATAGTGCTGGAGAGGTGGGACATCAAACTATAATTCCCGATGGGCCCCTTTGTAATTGTGGAAATAGAGGATGCCTTGAAGCCTTAGCCTCAGGAATAGCTATTGCAAAAAGAGCAAAGGAAGCAATTTTGAAGGGTGAGGATACTATTTTGAGGGAGTGGGGTAAAGAGGAGAACATATCTGCAGAATTTGTGAGAAGAGCATATCTTCAAGGAGATAAAGTCTCTGAAAGAATTTGGAAGGATGCTTTGGAATATTTAGGGATTGGAGTGGGAAATATCATAACTATTATAAGTCCTGAAAGAGTAATTTTAGGTGGCGGAATAATGAAAGCAGGAGAAGAAGTTTTAGAAACTGTAAGAAGGGTAGTTAGGGAGAGGGTAAAGTTAGTTCCCGTGGATAAAGTAGAAATTGTTCCTTCTAAATTAGGGGAAGAGGTAGGATTATACGGGGCTTTAGCCCTTGTATTAAGCAAGATGGGGGCAAGATAATTCCTTGCCCTTTTTATTTTCCAGGAGAAAAGAAGGGAATTGGATTTATATTTTGAGGTTCCTTTTGTTTTATGATCTTTCCTTGGGGGAGTGTTCTCAATTTACTGGCAGATAAATTTTGATTTGTTTTTAGTTCCAACCAAAGCATATCCATGTATAATCTATTTTGTAAATCGAAGATCTTTAATCTTAATGGCTTTAGATCAATTTTGGTGAGATAAAACTCAAAATAGGACATTTGGGTTTTTAATTCTGGGGTATTAGGTTTTCCTACAATTTTATAAATTTTTTCATTTTTTTCGGTGATTTCTGTTACTTCTAAAGTAAAATCTTCTTCCTTTCCAGAGATAAAAGGCAAGTTAAGTCCTGAAGTATATGTTAAAGTCTGGGTAAATTCACTTTCAATTATTTGTTTTGTCGCAGGAATATAAAATCTCATTAATTTCTTTTCCGAATCTATTAATATAATTTGACCAGAAAGAAGAGCAGGGTCCAAAAAGTTAATTCTTAATATTAAAGGATTAAGAATATAAAACATCTCCATAGTCATCTTTTGGGGTATAGATTCTCCCTTTGAGGAATAAGAATAAAGGGTTATAGAGAGTTTCATTTGAATATCTTTTACATTGCTCCATTTATTTCCTGCTTCCTTTAATATAGATTCAGCAGAAATCTGAGAAAAAATAGGAAGATTTAAAACTAAAGATAAAATTAAAATTACTCCGATAATCTTTCTCATTTTTATTCCTCCTAAAATTGATAGGATATTTTTAATCCAAAGGTTTGATTTTCATTTATAATTTCGGTAGATAATTTTCCTAAATTATATATCCAATAAATACTTCCCACTAAGAGACCTTCCATTGTAGGGAAATTCAATTGAATCTTCTGGTTAAAATTATATTCTCCGTCTTGTTTAAATATATATTCAAAGGAGGTTGAAGACTCTATATTCAAATAATCCCATAAGTTCCATTCCATTGAGGTCCCTAATTTAATCCTTGCATTTCCATTATTAAAATTATGAAAATATCCTAAGGAAATTCTACTAAAAATATTTACAATGAGAGGGGTTCTAAGAGAAATCTCTCCTCCAAATTCACCAGGTTTTATATCAGAAAGATCATAATTCTCAGAGTTATTGGATCCTAAATAACCTTTTAAGGAAAAGTTTCCAATACTTATTTCTCCTTGAATTAATCCACTTAAATAAAGTGTTGAGTTTCTAATAAGAAATGAAATTTCCTCGGCAGTATAACAGATCCCTAAGGGTAAAGTATATTTTTGCAAAAGATTAACACCAAAGATATAACTTTCTTTGTAGGATAAAAGGGAAAAATTAGCTAAATTATGAGGAGTAAATACCCTCTGCCATCCAATAGCCTTTAAAGAACTTCCATTATCAAGATTTTCTCCAGAAAGCATATATATCTCATCTTTTAATATATAAATTCCCAAGAAAAATCCTTTAAAATTAAGATAATTTGTGTAAAAATTTAAACTTGGATAAAAATAACCATAGACACCTCTCATATATGGTGTTTGTAAGCCTAATCTATATTTGAAATATTCTTCATACCCTAAATTAATAGTAATTCCTAAGGAGTCACTCCACCATTTCTCTAAGAGAAAATTATATTTTTGATATGATTTTTCCTTACTTGAGAAAACTTCAGTATTTAACTCTAAAATTCCCCATTCACTCCCAAAAGTTTGAGATATTAAAAAGAGGATTATCAAAAAGAAAAATACTAACTTCTTCATAGATTTCCTCCAAAATTTTTGACATAATTTCTTTTTATCTTTATACTTCAAAAAAAAAAATAAAGCAAGAATAAATGGAGAGAATAAGAAGAGAAATATTATTATTTTCCTTCTTAATTTTATTAGACCTTATTGGTCTAATAATCTCTCCTTCTTTAGCTTACTTCATAAGATTTAAATTTTTAATAAAAACCCCAGAGCTTTATCTTCCTGAATCTGATTTTCCCGTTTTCTATCCATATTATTTCTATCTTTCTATTTTTTTTGGGATAATCACTCTAATTCTCCTTATTTGGAATAGGGCTTATAATTTAAAGAAGAATGTTTCTTTTACCCCTGTTTTCATTTCCATAGCCCTTTCCATATTTATATTATCCTTTCTATCCTTCTTTTACAGAGGTTTCTCCTTTTCAAGATTAATTTTCATTCTCACAGGATTTTCTGCTCTTTTTCTTACCTTCATAAATAGAATTATCTTTTTATTAATAAGATGGGGATTATTTAAATTCAAGAAGAATATGATAAAGGTTCTTTTAATTGGAGACAATGATATAGCAAATATACTTATAGGTTTTTGGAATAAGAATCCATGGATGGGGTACAAGTTATATAAAAATATTCCTAATATTTCGTATATGAAAAATTTAGAGAGTTTAAGCAATTTCCAAGAAATTATAATAACTCATCCCCTAAAAAATGAGGAAATACTTAATTTAATTGACATATCAAGAAAAAAGGGAATTACAATTAAAATAGTTCCTGACTTTTATCTTTTATTTGGCTCCCATGTTACCCTTGATGATATGAGTGGAATTCCCATTATAAGGATAAGAACATCTTTACTTGAGGGATGGCAAGGTTATATAAAAGAAATTGAAGATATAATCTTTGCGACCCTTGGACTTGTTTTCTTTTTACCCTTTATTATTATAATATCTCTATTAATAAAATTGGATTCAGAAGGTCCCATAATTTTTAAACATAAAAGGGTAGGAAGATATGGAAGGGAAATATATATCTGGAAATTTAGAACTATGTATAAAGATGCAGATAAAATTTTAGAAAGTAATCCTCAGTTGAAATTAGAATTTGAAAAGAGCTTTAAATTAAAGGATGATCCAAGGGTAACAAGAGTTGGTAGGTTTCTTAGAAAATGGAGTTTAGATGAAATTCCTCAGTTTTTTAATATTTTAAAAGGAGATATGAGTATTGTGGGACCAAGACCTGTGGTAAAGAAGGAATTGGAAAAGTATGGTCCCTTTGTAGATGAAATTTTAAGGGTGAAGCCAGGTCTTACAGGGCTTTGGCAGGTTAGTGGAAGAAGCGATTTGGATTATGACCGTAGAGTTCATTTAGATATATATTACATTCAGAATTGGAGTTTGGGTTTAGATTTAAAAATTATACTAAAGACTATTCCTTCGGTTTTCCTTGGAAGAGGAGCTTATTAGTGTGATATAATAAATGCATATTTGGAGATTATGAAGGATTTAAATAGTAAGGTATTAGTATTAAATAGTAATTATGAACCTTTAGATGTTTGTGGAGTAAAAAGAGCAATATCCTTGATTATTCAAAAAAAAGCTGAAATAATAGAGGAAAATAGTGGAGTTATTGCTTCTCCATCTTTTTCCCTTTTAATTCCATCAGTAATTAGGCTTTTATACTATGTAAAAAGACCTAAATTGGAGCTTAAACTTTCAAGAAGAGGGATTTTTATAAGGGATAATTTTGTTTGTCAATATTGTGGTAAAAAGGCGGGAGAAATGACTATTGATCATGTGATTCCCAAAAGATTAGGAGGAAAATCTGTATGGGAAAACTTAGTTTGTGCCTGTAAAGAGTGTAATAAAAAGAAAGGAGATAAAACCTTGGAAGAGGCAAGAATGAAACTAATAAGAGAGCCAAAACCCCCTAAATATATCCCATATTTTCATTTAACAAGATATTTGGAAAAGGAAGAAAATATTGAGTGGCAAAAATATTTCTTTTTTAATTTCTGAGGTATAGTTTATGAGAGAGTGGAGTAATTTAAAAATAGAAGAGATAGTTCGAGATTTGGGAACTGATTCTGAAAAGGGTTTGTTGGAAAAAGAGGTTAAAGAAAGGCAAAAAATATATGGAAAAAATATTTTACCTGAAAAACCTCCCCAAACATTTTTTAAACTCTTCATAAATCAATTTAGAGAATTTCTTACGATAATTCTTCTCTTTGCCACTTTTATTTCTTTTATTCTTGGAGAAATTAAAGATGCAATTGCCATCTTTGTTATTGTCTTAATAAATGCAATTTTAGGGGCATCTCAAGAATTTAAAGCAGAAAAAACCTTATCTTCTTTAAAGGCATTAACAAATCCTATAGTGAAGGTTATAAGAGAAAAAGAAATTAAGGAAGTTTCTATAGAGGAATTGGTTCCTGGAGATATTATTCTTTTAGAAGAGGGAGAAAAGATTCCTGCAGATGTTAGATTTATTGAGACTATTCATCTTCAGGTGGATGAATCTATCTTAACAGGAGAGTCGGAAGCGGTAAGAAAAGATGCTAACTTTATTGGTGAAGGAAAGTTAGATCTGGGAGAACAAGCTAATATGGGATTTAAGGGGACATACATAATCTCAGGAAGGGGAAAGGGAATCGTAGTAGGTATTGGAGAAAACACTGCATTGGGAAGAATTGCAAAGATGCTTTCAGAAATGAAAGAAGAACCCACCCCATTGCAAAGAGAACTTGAGAAGTTAGGGAAACAGATATCTACTCTTATAATATTTTTAGTTTTGATACTTTTAGGAATTGGAATAATCCAAAGAAGAGAATTTTTAGAGATGTTTATGACTGCTGTTAGTTTAGCGGTAGCAGCAATTCCCGAGGGGCTTCCTACAGTTATTACTATTCTTCTTGCCTTGGGTGTTCAGGAGATGGCAAGGAGAAAGGCAGTCGTAAAGAGGCTTTCTGCAGTAGAAGCTCTTGGGGCAACCACTGTAATTTGTACCGATAAGACAGGAACATTAACAGAAAACAAAATGGAATTAGTAAAAATAGGTCTCTTAGATAAGATTTATGATAGGAATGACTTTCCAAAGGTTAAATCAGAGATTTATGATATATTGGAAAGTACAATTTTATGTAGTAATGTTAGGAAAAAAGATGGGGTCTATTTAGGAGATCCTTTAGAAATTGCCCTTTATAGAGCTGGAGAAAACTTAGGAATTTTAAATGAAATATTAAATAATAGAGAAAAAATAGAAGAGATTCCCTTTGATTCTCAGAGGAAAAGAGTTAGTGTTCTTTATAGAGATAAAAATAAATATTCTTTATTTATTAAAGGAGCTCCTGAGGGGATAATTAAAAGAAGTAAAAATATAAAAATAAATAACTCAGTTTTTGGATTAGATGAAGAGATAGAAAAAAAGCTAATAGAAAGACAAATAGAATTAGCAAAGGAAGGTCTCAGAGTTTTAGGGGTAGCAAGGAGAATTTTAGAGGATTTTAATAAAGAAGATTTAGAGAAAGATCTTACGTTTTTAGGATTTGTTGCCTTTTTAGATCCTTTAAGGGATGGAGTAAAAGAGGCTGTTGATCTATGTACAAAGGCTGGAATTAGACCAATAATTGTTACAGGGGATTATATTTGGACTGCAAAAAAAATTGCAAAGGATCTTGGTATGGATACGGAAAACGGAATTTCCTATCAAGGAGAGGATTTAATTAATGAAAAAGCCTTTGATCAAGTTAATTGGGAAAAAGTCTCAATTTTTTCTCGAGTGCTTCCTGAACATAAGATGGAAATAGTAAAGAGATTAAAGGAAAAAGGAGAAATTGTGGCAATGACTGGGGATGGAGTAAATGATGCTCCTGCACTTAAAATGGCGGATATTGGAGTGAGTATGGGGATGAGGGGGACCGAAGTAGCAAGAGAGGCCTCAGATTTGGTTTTACTTGATGATAGTTTTGCAACTATTGTGAAGGCAATTGAAGAGGGGAGGAGAATTTTTGATAATATAAGAAAAGTAACCTATTATCTTTTTTCTTGTAATTTGAGTGAGATTATTGTGGTTGGATTAAGCATATTATTGCGATTTCCATTGCCTTTAACTCCTATAGAACTACTTTGGATAAACCTAATAACTGATGGTTTTCCAGCTTTAGCCTTAGGAATAGAGCCTACAGAAAAAGATGTTATGGAAAGAAACCCTCGCTCCATAAAGGAGGGAATATTAACTAAGAGGATTTGGAAGAGATTGTTTTTGGATGGAACTATTATGGGAATTTCTTCCTTATCATTATTTTATTGGGGATTAACCTTCAATAATATAACCTTAGCACGAACTTTAGCTTTTTCAGGACTTGTTTTTGCTCAATTGTTTCAAGCTTTAACTCTGTCTCTTCGAAGGAGAAAAGATTTTATAAAGGATGCCTTTTCTAATATCTATTTTATCTTGGCTTTAATTTTTTCTTTTGTTTTACAATTTTTGATCCTATATACATCCTTTGGAAGGAGTTTCTTTAATTTAGAGTATTTGGATTTAGAAAAGATTTTTATAGTGATACTTATTTCCTTACTTCCCATATACAAATTTATATTTGAAAAAATATATGAGAAGATTTCTTAGAGAATTTTTAATATATATAATAAGCTTTCTTTTAGTTATCTTCCTTGCAAGCCAGTTATTCTTAGTTGAGAAAATCTCACAGATTGTGAAGAAGGAAAAAATAAAAGGAGAGGAAATAAAAGCGGTCGAAAAAAAGGTAGAAAGTATCGAGGCTCCATTGTCAGAAAATAATTTAAAGAAGGAAAAAAATCAAGAAACATATACTCTGATGGTATATGAAGTAAAGGTGGGAGACACTACTATAGGAATTGCTCAGAAATATGCCATTGATTGGAAGGAATTAGCAAAAATCAATAATCTTAAAGATCCCAACAAATTATATGCGGGACAGAAATTAATTATTCCAATAAAAAAAGACTAGTATACTTGATAGGCAAAATTCCATTTGTTATAATCTTTTATAGAGTTGCGGACGTAGCTCAGTCGGTAGAGCGAGGGACTGAAAATCCCTGCGTCGGTGGTTCGATTCCACCCGTCCGCACCATAAAAAAGAGAAGAGAAAATTTGAAAATAAAAAAAATTACTTTTAATATAAAGAAAATTATTCTCTCCTTTTTAAGCGCCCGTAGCTCAGTAGGACAGAGCAGCGGTTTCCTAAACCGCGTGTCGGGGGTTCGAGTCCCTTCGGGCGCACCAAAACTCGAATACTTGTATTCTACTCCATGCTTCAATAAAATCCTATTTGGAGGTGATATTTTTATTAAAAATTTTTGCTTATTTTTTACAATAATCCCTTCATTAAAAAGGAGGTTTAGGAAATGGCAGATGTGAAGCTTGAGAATGTAACCAAAAGGTTTGGAGAGGTATTAGCAGTAAATAATGTTAATTTGGATATTCAAGATAGAGAATTTATTGTTCTTGTTGGGCCTTCAGGATGTGGAAAAACAACAACCCTAAGAATGATTGCAGGATTAGAGGAGGTGACAGAAGGGAGGATTTATATAGGTGGAAGATTGGTTAATGATGTTCCCCCAAAGGATAGAGATATTGCGATGGTGTTCCAAAATTATGCTCTCTATCCTCATATGACTGTTTATGACAATATGGCTTTTGGTTTAAAACTTAGGAAATTTCACAAGGAAGAAATTGATAGAAGAGTAAAAGTGGCTGCTGAAATGTTGGGGATTGAGAATTTGTTAAGGAGAAAACCAAAGGAATTGTCTGGTGGACAAAGACAAAGAGTAGCCTTGGGACGTGCCATCGTTCGAGAGCCAAAGGTCTTCCTAATGGATGAGCCTTTATCAAACTTGGATGCAAAATTAAGGGTTCAAATGAGAGCAGAACTTAAAAAGCTGCAAAGAAGTCTCGGTGTTACCACAATATATGTTACCCATGACCAAACTGAAGCAATGACCATGGGAGATCGTATTGTAGTAATGAGAGATGGGATAGTTCAACAAGTAGATGAGCCTCTTACTATTTATGAAAAACCCAATAATATTTTTGTAGCAGGATTTATTGGTAGTCCTCCTATGAACTTTATAGATGCTCGTCTTGATGAAAATGCAAAAGTCTTAGATTTAGGAGGCGTAAAATTAGGAATTCCTCAAGATATGCAAAGTTTTGTTGCTGAAAATGCAAAGAATTATCTTGGGAAGAAGGTCATTCTTGGGATAAGACCAGAACATATTTATGATGTATCTCTTATTAAAATTGAAGAAATTATTCCAGAGGATGTAGCAGAAATGAAGATTGAAGTTTTAGAGCCTATGGGAACAGAAGTTTATCTTTATCTTATAGAGGGACCAGTAAGTGCTGTAGCGAGAGTAGGATCAGAAACAAGAGGAAGGATGGGAGATAGAATTAGAGTTATGTTTGATTTAAGAAAAATGCACCTGTTTGATCCTACAACTCAAGTGGCAATCATTTGAAGATATTAATCTTCTCTCTCAAGGATATTACAAAGAAGGGGGAGTATACGGTCTCCCTTCTTTGATTTTTTATTATAAGGGAGGGGTTAAGATGAATAAGGTTTATTTTAATTTGGTTTTACATTCTCATCTTCCCTTTGTTAAGAAGGCTGGGAGATGGCCCTTTGGAGAAGAATGGTTTTTCGAAGCAATGTTGGAAACTTATATCCCCCTTTCAATAATTTTTTATAATCTTAAAGAGAAAGGAATAGATTGGCATATAACCCTTAGCGTTACGCCAGTTCTTGCTGAGCAACTGTCTGACGCTTATATGATTTATGAAGCAGAAAAATATATCGAAGAGAAAATATATTTAGCGGAGAAGGATTATTATGAGCTTAACAAAGAAGGAAAAGAAGAAGCTCAACTGGCACTATTCTATAAAAATCTTTATAAGAATACACTAAATTTTTTTAGAAATAAGTTTTCGAGGAATCTTTTAAAGTTTTGGACAGAATTACAAAGGGATGGAAATTTAGAGGTTTTAACAAGCTCTGCAACCCATGCCTATCTTCCATTATTGGGGAAAAATTCTTCTATTTATGCTCAATTAAGTATAGGTAAGGAATCTTATATGAAACATTTTGGAGAAAGACCCTTTGGTATTTGGCTTCCTGAATGTGCCTATAAACCTGGTCTTGAAAAATTTTTATCGAATTTAGATTTTAAATACTTTTTTGTTGATACCCATTCAATATTAGGGGGAGAATCCTTAGGATATCCTGATCTCAAAGTTTCTAAAGATAGGAGATTAATTTTAGAACCCTATTATGTAAATGAAAGTGAGGTAATAGTATTTGGAAGACATGAAAGAACCAGTATGCAAGTTTGGTCTGCAGAGTGGGGTTATCCAGGAGATGGAGTATATAGAGAGTTTCATAAAAAGGCAGAAACTTCAGGTCTCCAATATTGGAGAATTGTATCAAAAAATTTGGATTTAAGTAAAAAGAAAATCTATGAGCCAGAAATTGCGAGAAATAGGGCACTGGAACATGCAAGCCATTTTGTTAGTCTTTTAGAAGAAGAGGGAAAGGGTAATAAAGGGATAATTACAGCAATGTATGATACAGAGCTTTTTGGACATTGGTGGTTTGAAGGACTAGCCTTTTTAGAAAGAGTATATGAACTCATTAATGAAAGTAGTTTTGTAGAGAGCATTTCTCCAAGTATATATCTTAATAACTTTAATCCAGAGGAAAGGATATTTCTTCCCGAGTCCTCCTGGGGGAGAGGGGGAAAACATGAAGTATGGTTAAACAAGGATACTGAAGAGCTTTGGGAAAAAATATATTCTGTAGAAGATATAATGGAAGAAGTTGTTATGGATGAAGTCTCTTCGTTATGGAAGGAAAAGATTTTGAAGCAAATGGCAAGAGAAAAATTGCTTTTAGAAAGTAGTGATTGGCCTTTCCTGATTAGCACAAATCAGGCTCGAGACTATGGGTATAAAAGATTTTATCAGCATTTTGAATTTTTTCAAAAACTCTACGACCTTTTAAAAATAAAGGAACCATCAGTAGAAGATTTTAGTTTCTTAAAAAAATTAGAAGAGATAGATTCTTTATTTCCAAATATAGATTATAAAATATTCCGTAAGGAAGGATAATAATGAAAGGTAAAATTGTTTTTTCCTTAGGATTCCATAATCACCAACCCATAGGAAATTTTGATTTCATTATAGAGAAAGCATATAAGCTATCCTATAAACCTCTAATTGAATTTTTCTTAAAAAATTCAGATTTTTCTTTTAGTATTCATTTTTCTGGTTTTCTTTTACAGTGGCTTGAAAAAAATCATCCCGAATATTTTAAAATTTTAAAAATAATTTCTGATAGAGGACAAATGGAAATATTTTCTGGGGGATTTTATGAGCCTATACTGCCCATGATCCCTGACGAAGATAAAATATTGCAAATTAAAAAATTAAATAAATATATCTGGAATAAATTTGGACAAAGACCAAAGGGAATTTGGCTTGCAGAAAGAGTTTGGGAACCCCATCTTGTCAAATTCTTAGCTGAGGCAGAAATTGAATATATTGTAGTTGATGATACTCATTTTCTTTTTACAGGATTAAGACCCGAAGATCTTTTTAACTATTTTATTATGGAAGAACAGGGATATATTATTAAGGTTTTTCCTATTAGTATGAAACTTAGATATCTTGTGCCCTTTCATGAACCCCAGGAGACAATAGATTATTTTAAAAATTGCTCTACTTATGAAAATGTTAATATTGCAGTTTTGTTTGATGATGGAGAAAAGTTTGGTCTTTGGCCCGATACTTATGAAACAGTCTATGAAAAGAGATGGTTAGAAAGATTTTGGGAAGCTTTGAAAGAGAATTCTTCTTTTATAGAAATAATGAATTATAGGGAATATATTAAGAAATTTCCTCCCGCTGGAAGGATTTATTTACCTACTGCTTCTTATAGGGAGATGATGGAATGGGCGCTTTACCCTACTGCTCAAAAGGTCTTGGAGGAATTGGTGGAAGAAATAAAAAAGGAGGGAAAATGGGAAAGATATTCTCCCTTTATTAAAGGGGGATTTTGGAGAAATTTTTTGACAAAATATGATGAAGCAAACCATATTCATAAAAGGATGTTATATGTGAGGGAAAAGATAAAAAATATATCCATGAAAAGCAAATATAAGGATCTTGCTTTAGAAGAAATATGGCAGGCACAGGCTAATGATGCTTATTGGCATGGTATTTTTGGTGGTCTCTATCTTCCCCATTTAAGATCTGCATTATATTCCCATATAATTAAAGGAGAAAATTATTTAGATAGGATTTATAAGAAAAATAATATAACTTTAAAATTCCTTGATTTTGATTGCGATGGCCAGGAGGAAATAATTGTAGAATCAAGGAATTTTAATTTATATTTTGCTCCCCATTTTGGTGCTGGACTTTTAGAATGGGATTTTAAACCTATCTCCTTTAATCTTACCGATATTTTAACAAGAAGAGTGGAGGCTTATCATGAAAGGCTTTTTTCTATAAAAGAAAATGTAGGGGAAGGAAAGACTATCCATGAGAGATGGGCAGTTAAAGAAAAAGGTTTAGAAAATCTACTTTTTTGTGATAAACATAGAAGATTTTCCTTTAAGGAATATTTTTTTAAAGAAACTCCTTCTATAGAGGAACTTTATCAAGGTAAAGATAATTCTTGGTTTGATTCTTTAGGCTTTTCCTTCAATTGGAAAAAAACAAAACTAAGGGATAATTTATTACTAAGTTTTACTGGAGAAAATTATTATTTTAAGCTGGAAAAGGATTTTGTGATTTACAAATATGAGCCAAAGATTGAGGTAATTTATAAAATACAAAATATCTCCGCGGAAGAAATTTCCTTTGTTTTTGCATGGGAAGTTCTTTTTAATTTCTTGGCTCCAGAGCATGATGATTATTATCTTTATATTACCAATACCCCTTGGAAATCTTTTCTTAGATCCTTGGGAATTGAGGAAATAGATAGTTGGGGGATAAAAACTCCTTTTATTAACTTAATTTGTGAGATTAATGAGAAGGTTAAATGGTATAGATATCCTATAGAGACCATATCTTTATCTGAAGAGGGTTTTGAGAGAGTTTATCAGGGGAGTGCTTTTCTCCATTCTTATAATGTAAATCTTAAATCCAAAGGGAAATGGATCACAAAAATAATTTTTTATATAGATTCTGATTTTAAAGCTTCTAATAATTTATCATGAATTGAATTGTTTGAAGCAACAATACTTGATTCTTTAAGAGAAATTATATTGTTATCAAAATCTGTTACCTTTCCTCCTCCTTCTTCTACCAGAAGAACTCCTGCAGAAAAATCCCAAATATTTAATTTTTTACACCAATATCCATCTAATCTACCACAAGATACATATGCTAATTCTAATGCTGCAGATCCTATTCTTCTTACCCCATGACTTCTTCTTGAAAGATTTATAAAGGAAATAAAGTTTTTTTCATCAAGGGTTAAGTCATAAGGAAGACCAAAGGCTAAAAGAGAATCTTGAATTTCTTTAACCTTAGAAACTCTTATTCTTTTTCCATTTAAAAAAGCTCCCTTTCCCTTTATAGCAGAAAAAAGTTCATCTCTTATAGGATCATATACTACCCCTAAAATAATACTATTTATCTTTTTTAAAGCAATACTTACTGAAAAATATGGATTATTATGGGCATAGTTTGTTGTCCCATCCAAGGGATCTATTATCCATTGATATAGGGATTCTTTTTTAATATTTCCCTTCTCTTCGGATAATATGGAGTGGTTAGGAAAATTTTTACTAATTAATTCAATAATTTTTTCTTCGGAAAGTCTATCTGCATTTGTTATTAGATTAGAAATACTCTTAAATTTAATATCCTTTTCATCATAAAAGTATCTCAGAAGGATTTTTCCTGCTTCTTTTGCAATATTTTTAGCAATAATTAAAATTTCTTCCATAGTTTCCTCCTTGATTTCTAAAGTGGAAATCTTTTTATGATATAATTACTATAATAATTGGGAGGTGAAAAAATGTCAAAGAAGATATGTGATAGATGTGGTCAAAGACCTGTAACAATTAGAGTCTCTATTATAAAAAGTGGGAAAAAACAAACTCTTGATCTCTGTGAGGTTTGCTATGCTAAATATAAACAAAAGGAGAGAAATTTTTCTCCCTTAGAGTCCCTTTTCTGGGGAGATTTCTTTAAAGATTTTTTTGGGGAAGGATTTGAGCCCTTTGAGAGGGAAAGATTTGATAGGGAAGCGATAGATATTTATATTTATCTTAGCGAAGGAGCTAAGGAGTATTTACAAAAAGCAGGAAGAAAGGCTATCGAATTTGGAAAGTCAGAGGTAGATACAGAACATCTTTTATATGCATTAACTGAAAATGAAATTGTTCAAGAGGTCTTAAAATATTTTAATATACCCCATCAAGATCTAAGGGGATATATAGAATATAATGCTCCAAGGGGAACTTTTAAGGCTCCTCAGAGAGAAAGTATAGAAATGGAAGTTTCTCCTCGATTAAAGAGTGCTTTAGAAAGATCCTTTTGGGCATCTCGAGACTTAGGTCATAACTATATTGGTCCTGAGCATCTATTAATTGGTCTCTCTGAAGAACCAGATGGATTAGCATATGATATTTTAAGAAAATTTGGGCTAAACCCTGAGGATTTAAGAAAAGCAGTAATTGATGTAGTAGGTAGAGGAAAGGAAGAGGAAAGACTGAGACCTTCTGTAATGACCCCAACTCTTGATAAATATTCAAGGGATCTGACAGAGCTTGCAAGACAGGGCAAATTAGATCCTGTTATTGGTAGGGCAAAAGAGATTGAGACAATAATTGAAATTCTCGCAAGGAGAAAGAAAAATAATCCAGTACTTATTGGAGAGCCAGGGGTAGGAAAAACTGCTATAGTTGAGGGATTAGCTCAAAGAATTGTGAAGGGAGAGGTTCCTGAGGTCTTAAGAAACAAGAGATTGATTGAATTAAATGTGAATTCTTTAATTTCAGGAACAAAATATAGAGGGGAGTTTGAAGAAAGGGTTAAGCAAATATTGGACGAGATTACAGCAAATCAAGATAGATTGATAATATTTATAGATGAGATTCATACTATTGTAGGGGCAGGATCGGCAGGAGAAAGTTCTATGGATCTTGCCAATGTATTTAAGCCTGCTTTAGCACGGGGAGAACTTCATCTTATAGGTGCTACCACTTTGAACGAATATCAGAAATATATTGAAAAAGATGCTGCTTTAGAAAGAAGATTCCAACCTGTATTTATCTCAGAGCCTACTGTAGAACAAACTATAAATATATTAAGGGGATTAAGGGATAGATTTGAAGCTCATCATAAGGTTAGGATTACCGATGAGGCTTTAGTCACTTCAGCTGTTTTATCTGATAGGTATGTTACTAATAGATATCTTCCAGATAAAGCAATAGATCTTATTGATCAAGCCTGTGCTAAGGTTCGTATAAGTTTAACATCTCGCCCCTCAGAGATTCATGAAATGGAATCTAAACTAAAACAGTTGAGGAGAGAACAGGAATATGTAACTTCAAGAAAACAATTTGATAAAGCTAAAGAGTTAGAAGAACAAATTAAAAAATTAGAGGAGGAACTAAGAAAGGCTGAGGAGAATTGGAAGAGATTAGTGTCCTCAGAATCTGCAGAGGTTAAGGCAAAACACATTGCGGAGATAATTTCTACGTTAACAGGAATTCCTGTTTCTGAATTATCTACTGATGAAAGGGAAAGATTATTAAGATTAGAAGAGAAACTTCATGAAAGAGTAGTAGCTCAAGAGGAAGCAGTAAGAGCAGTTGCAAATGCTATAAGATTATCCCGAGCTGGATTAAGGGATGGGAATCGTCCTATTGCTACTTTTCTATTTTTAGGTCCCACAGGAGTTGGGAAGACAGAATTAGCAAAAGCCCTTGCATGGTCAATATTTGGAGATGAAGATGCAGTTATCAGAATTGATATGAGTGAATATATGGAGAAACATACTGTTTCAAGACTTATTGGGGCTCCACCAGGATATGTGGGATATGAAGAAGGGGGTCAATTAACAGAAAAGGTAAGGAGAAGACCATACAGTGTTATTCTATTAGACGAGATTGAAAAGGCTCATCCTGATGTTCATAATATCTTACTTCAGGTTTTTGATGATGGAAGGCTTACCGATGGTAAGGGGAGAACTGTAGATTTTACAAATACAATAATTATAGCAACAAGTAATATAGGATCTGATATAATCCAATATAATCTCACTGCTCCTGAAAAGGAAAAGTTAACCTATGAACACTTAAAAGAGAAATTAATGGGCCTCTTAAGAAAATATTTTAGACCTGAGTTTCTAAACAGGATAGATGAAATTATAGTATTTCATGCTTTAACTCAAGATCAAATTAGGGAAATTGTAAAACTACAGTTAGAGAGGGTAAGAAGGGTAGCAAAGGGACAAGGTATAGAATTGAATTTTGATGATTCTATTGTTTTTTACCTTGCTAAAGTTGGATATCAGCCTGAATTTGGAGCAAGAGAACTTAAAAGGAAGCTAAGAAATGAGTTAGAAATAAAGCTTGCTGAAGCAATGTTAAAAGGAGAGATATCCGAAGGAGATAAGATTTTAGTAACCTACGATGAAGAGGTAAAATGTGTAAAATTTGAGAAGATTAAAGAGGAAGAAGAAATAGAAACTAAATCTTAGAAGGGAGGAAGTATTATGGAGTTTCAGATAGTTGAGATTGAGAAGCCTGCTGAGGCTAATCTTATTTTAGGACAAGCTCATTTTATAAAGACTGTAGAAGATATTTATGAGGCAATTGTAAGCTCAGTTCCCGGCGCAAAGTTTGGATTAGCCTTTTGTGAAGCCTCTGGACCTGCCTTAATCAGGCATATAGGAACAGATATGGAATTAGAGGATTTAGCGGTAAAGAATTTGCAAAAAATAGGAGCAGGGCACTCCTTTTTAATTTTTTTAAGAAATCTCTATCCTATTAATGTTTTGAATGCAATAAAACATGTTTCAGAGGTGGTAAATATTTTTGCTGCAACTGCAAATCCCTTAAAAGTGATAATAGTGGAAGAAGGTGAGGGGAGGGGAATAATAGGTGTAATTGATGGTGTAAAGCCTAAAGGAGTGGAAGAAGAAAAGGATATTGCTTATAGAAAGGAGTTTTTAAGGAAAATAGGTTATAAATTATAATTTGGAGGAGAAAATGGATATTATTACCATATCCCGTCAATATGGAAGTAAGGGAGATGAGATTGCAGAGAAATTGGCAAAGGACTTAAATTATAGATATTTTGATAAATTCCTTATGGCAGAAATTGCTATTTCTTCTGGGCTTTCAGAGGCAGAAGTTATTGATTTTAACGAAGAAAATTATAAAGTTAAGGGATTTTTTGAGCAATTATTCAAAAAAAGAGAGCCTATAGCGAAGATCACTGTAAAAGAGAAGAATGATAGAACTGGTGGTACAAGTATTACAACAAAGACCTTTGACGAAGAAGGTTGTCTTTTGTTTGTTCAGGCTGTTATAAGGAAGCTTAAAGATTGGGGAAATGTGGTTATAGTAGGAAGAGGTGCACAAGTTCTTTTAAGGGATATACCTCAGGTTTTACATGTAAGAATTATTGCTCCTTTAGAGGCTAGGGTTAAGAATATTGTAGAAGAAAGAAATCTTCGAAGAGAAGAAGCATTAAGAGTGATTTTGGAGAAGGATAAGTCTGCTGAAGAATATTTAAGAAGATTTTATAATGTGAATTGGAATAATCCAGAGTTATACCATTTGGTATTAAATACTGGATTTTTATCCTTGGAACAGGGGGTGGAAATAATTAAAAATGCGCTAAAAGTAATAGTTTAAAATAATTCTCCTATTTCTTCTTCCATATGATTCAAAAGGTAATATAGTTTATTTTCTAAAATCTGAATTTTATTATCTAATTCCTTATCTTGAATAGAAGAAAGTAGAGATTTTATAAATTGATAAGATATTGCAGTTCCCCTTCCACATTTTAAAGGTTTGCAAAAATCTATGCCCTGAACTCCATAGAGTAAGTTTATAGCGATTATTTTTTCCCAGTTTTTGATGATTTTCTTAAGTTTTATTATATTTTTTACTTCTGTTTTTAAAAGAGCATCTCCATATAAATAAGATTTGATATTACCTAAGGATTTAGATAATTTTTTGTTTTCTTCAACTAATTTACTACATGTATCATAAAGAGATGACAAATTAAGGTTAAAAGTAGATTGAACTTTAAAGATTAATTTTTCCAGCAAACATGTTAAATTTGTAATAATAATAGAAAGGTTATAAATACCATAAATAAGAGTTCCTATATAAGGATTTTTATCAAGAATAAATTCTTGTTCATAATCAATTATAGGACTGTGAGAGATGGAATTAATTTCTATCTCTAATATATCTTTTATAAAGTCTATAGTTTGATGAAAAAAGAAAAATACTTGAGAAATGCAACTTAAAAGATAGCTATCTTTAAATTTATTAGAAGAGGAAATAATCTCACTTCCTGAGAGGATTTTTCGAAGATTCTCGTAAAATTTAATTAATCCTAAATGGGGTCTTAAGGCTTGTATAATGGGATTAAGAAATTTCCTTTCTATCTTTAAGGACTCAAGGGAAAGAGCGGTAGCAATTTCTGATATTTTTCTCAATTTTTGAATCTTTACAAAAAATAGGCTTAAAATGCCACATATATAAGGAATTTCACTTGTAAGTGCTAATATCTCTTTTGAATCTAAATTTATTGGCTCTATGTTGGACTCTTTTAAGACTTTTTCCGTTTTTACCCTCTTATTTTTATATATAACCTCTCCCTTTCCATTTAAAGCATAAATTATAAAAATCATAGGATTAAAATTTTTATTGGAAAATTTTCCTTCGGGAATTAAAGGGATAATATCTTTTCTTAAGAATTCCAATATCTTTTCTATAACTTCAATACGAACCCCTGAATATCCAAGAGATAATGTGTAGGCCTGTAATATCATGATTGCTCGTGTTTCCTCTAAAGAAAGAAAGTTTTCATTCTGAATAAAAATGTCATTATATAATACATCTTTCCCTTCAAAAAATTTTTCCCAAAATTTTCTACTTCTTTTGATTCTTTTCTTTAATTCTGATGGAATCCTAATATCATGGGGTTTTTGACTTAATTTGTAAATATCTTCTATTGAGAGTCCAAAGGGATTAAGTTCATATTTATCCATGAAGTTCCTTCTTTTCTCCTGTTTCCATATAATAAATAATCTCGATTATGTTAGTTATATGATCTGCTATTCTTTCTAAATATCTTGAGATCATTATTAATCGAATAATTTCTTGAGTATTTTTAGGGTTTTTTTGTATCTCATATATCATGTAATACAAAATTTCTTGATATTTAGAATTAATTTCCTTATATTTTGATGATAATTCTTCTAAAAAATTTAATTCTGGTTTAAAATATATTCTTATTACTTCTCTTATCATGTCCTCTGTAAGTTCCCCCAAGAAGAAAATATCCTTCCAAGGGAGTTTGAAAAAATTTTCAAGGAGATTTGAAGAAAATTTAGCAATATCCACCGAATAATCTCCAATTCTCTCTAAGTCTTTTGTAATCTTTATAGTTGATGCAATAATTCTTAAATCCTTTGCAACAGGTTGATATTGAGCAAGAAGATTAATACAAGTATTTTCAATATTCCAATAGTATTTATCAACGAGATCATCTTTTTTAATTGTATCAAGAGCTAAGTCTAAATTCCTTTTTTTGAGAGCTTCTAATGTTTGATGTAGCATTTTCTCTACAATACTTCCCATTCTTATAACATTCTCTCTTAATATTTCAATTTCTTTATCTAAGGATTTTTTTTCCAAAGGAGTTCTACCTCTCTCTTAAATTTTATAGAAAAGATTATAGGGAGTAAACTTTGGTTTTTCAATTAAAATTATATTAATAACTGAGAAATAATATGATATAATCTTCTACATGAATAAATGTGTTCTTTGTAATAGAAGAAAAGGAAAAAGATATTGTAAAAGCTTAGACCAATTTATCTGCTCTGAATGTTGTGGAGAAAAAAGGTTTAAAAAGATCAATTGTTCTAAGGATTGTGTGTATTTGAAGCAAGCCCAAGGTCATTCCTCTGAAAAGGTTATAGAAATATTCCCAACATGGAAGGATGAAAAACTCTGGATTTTACTTAACAAAGTAAGATTTTCTGCTTATGAGTTTATCAAAGAGAACCCAAATTTTTCCGATGATGAGTATAAGGAAGTAATTGAGTTACTAATAAGGGAATATGAGGTTCAACTTAAAAATCTACTTCTCCCTCAATTATTACCAAAATCTTCACGAGGAGTAAAATTAAAAATTACAATGGAAAATACTTTAAAGAATCTATTGAGAGAAGTAAATGAGTTTGGACTTCCTATTTTTAGCATAGATGATGTTGTGGAGGTTCTCACATGGGAAAAAGAGAAAGTAGAAGAATATCAAAGGAATAATAGAAATGTGGGTTCAGATTTCTTTTTACAAAATTTGAAATTGTATATTGAAAAATTACAAAGTGCTATTGTAAAAGAATCTCCCATAATTTATCCTTAAAGGAGAAGAAAATATGAATATTAGAGAAATCTATGAACTTCTTATAGAACTTGGTATGAAGAATGATCCTCGAGGATGGGATAATGTACAAAAATTATTAGAAAGAACTAAAAAGGAATTTGAAAGGTTAGGAGAAAAGGAGAAAGAAAAATTTGATTTGGAAAAGCTTTCTAATCCTTATTCTGATACAAGAATACTTTATGGAGATTCCGAGGGAGAAGTTAAGAGGATTTTATCAGGTATAGATATTGACACTTCAGAATTGCTTTTGGCAAAAGAGCTGGAAAGACAAGGTAAAAAGGTTGATTTAGTAATTTCTCATCATCCCCAAGGAAAAGCATATGCAAACTTCTATGAGGTTATGCATCTTCAAGAAGATCTTTTAAATCAATGGGGAATTCCTATAAATATTGCAGAAGGACTTTTATTACCAAGAATTGGAGAGGTAGAAAGAAAAGTTCTTCCAGTGAATCATTATAAAGTAATAGATGCTGCAAGAATTTTAAATATTCCTTTGATGTGTTGTCATACTCCTGCAGATAATTGTGTATCTACATATTTACAAAAATTATTCGATGAAAACGTTCCTTACACTGTAGGGGATATCTTGGATTTATTAGAAGAAATTCCTGAATATAAGGAGGCTATAAGAAGAAATAATTCTCCTAAAATAATTGTTGGAAATCATAAAAATAGAGCTGGAAAAGTTTTTGTTGATATGACTGGTGGAACTGAAGGGGCTTTGGAGCTTATCGAAAAAATGGCACAAGCAGGAATTGGAACTATAATAGGTATGCATATGAGTGAAGAACATAGGAAAGAGGCTGAAAAACATCATATAAATGTTGTAATCGCAGGACATATAGCATCGGATTCTCTTGGTATGAATATTCTCCTTGATAATTTAGAGAATAAGGAAATCGAGATAATCCCTGCTTCTGGTCTTATTAGAATTTCAAGGATCTAATTTAAATATTTTAATTGTTGAAAAAATCAGATTACATAGAGCTCTTTTGTCTTCTTCCGCTAAGGTTGAAAGAGCTTTCTAGGAATCTTCTAATATGTTTTTTATCTTTTCCATGTTCATGTCATGATAGCTGTTTTTTCCAATATACCCTAAAATTAATAGAGGAATAATTAACAAAGTTATTTCAATATTTATTTTTAAATTTCCAAGGATAAAGAGGGCTTGTTCTATCTATATTATTTAATTCATTTGTAACAGTTTCTTTTTTCCCATTGGTTTATAATAAAATTTTCTCCTTTCTCTTCTTTCAGTAATAACCATCTATCCCCTCACTTCTTTCTCTTCTACAGGAGGTTTACCACCAAACCCTCTACCCAAAAAAGATATAATTGGAATTACATTTTTGGTTTTGCAAAATCTTTAAATTTTCTCTCATCTACGAGGAGTCCATTGGTAAATATGTGAACCACAGAATGGATACACAAAGGGTTCTCCTCCAAGGATAGTGTAGAGATAGCAGCCTATATCTTCTCCTTTTTATATGGTATAGGGGGTTGCAATATCAAATTTTTTTCTATTAAATTCATTAAAATAAATCCCAAAAACCCAGTATTTAAAATAACTAATCCAAAGATTTTACTTATATATTCAGGATCATAATCTGTGAAAATTCCATGAATTAGTCTTTGAACAGTTGGATTATTTGAAGATTCTCTTCTAACACCCTTACAATATGATCTGTTCCATTGTTAGAGCTAAAATTTTTTACAATTTTTTACCTCCAAAAAGACAAAATTTAGCTTAAAATAAATATACTATTTTTTATCAAAATATCAATTATTGCGAATCGTCCCAGTTTTTAATTCCTAAAACATATATAAATACAAATCCGCCAATGATTAGCGTAAAATAGTGGGTCAGAAGTCTCCAAATTATAATAAAAATTCCTAAAATATATTTAGGTACATAAGGGGCAAAAGCTAAGGAAAAGAGAAGTTCTGAGGCACCGCTTCCTCCAGGGGTAGGTACATAAAAGAGAAGAAAGAAGATAGGAATTTGGATCAGTACTAAGTTTAGTAAATAAATTTTTAATCCAAATCCCATGAGGATCAGGGGGGGAATAAGAAAATATGTTAACCAGGATAAAATATTTAGGATGGAAAACTTTAGAAGAACAATTTTTTTATCTTTCATGAAGGTCCATAAAGTTTTATGAAAATCATCTACTATTTTGTATACTGTCTTTATAATCTTATAGGGATGAATATTTTTCAAGAAGGGAAAATGTCTTATTTTTAAAAATAATTTTGTCATGAATTTTTTTATAGGCTTTGGTTTATATAAACTAATTAAAAATATTCCTACAATAAAAGACAAAAGTAGGGAAGCATATCTTATTAGATCCTTTACAATCTTATTGGGGAATAAATAAGAATAAAAGTATAAAACTATAGGTGTTAGTATTGCAAAAGTTAGAATACTTATAGTGTATCTTAACAAACTCAAGGCAGTAACTTGTCCTATTTTTACATTCTTCTTTTTAGATAAAAGGTATATTTCTAAGGGTTCACCTCCAGCAAGGGTTGGTGTTATTCCAGAGGCAAAATAGTAGGACAGATGAATTTGTAAGGCTTCAATAAAAGTCAATTTCTTTTCTATACTATTTATTAAACTCATATATCTTAAGGCAGAAAATATCCAGCTTAATAGGTTTAATAATATTGCATAAATAATCGTTGATAAATCAAGTTTAAGAAGAGCATTTAGAGTTCTTTCTTCTGTAGTAAATATTAAAATTACAATAATGACTAAAATGCTTAATATAATTGAATACTTTAACCCATTTTTTAAGGTTCTATTTAATTTCTTCATATTATTAAAAAATTTCTAAGGATGGATCTGCAGAAAGATCTAAATCATCAACCTTCCCCTTATTATATAAGTAATATCCAGCAGATGCAATCATTGCTGCATTATCAGTACATAGTATAGGAGGTGGCATAAATAATTTAATATTTTCCCTTTTAGATGCTTCAGAGAATCTCTTTTGGAGATATTTATTGGCAACAACTCCTCCTGCTAAAACTAATGTGGAAATTTGAAGTTTATTTAAAGCGATGAAGGATCTCTCTAAGAGTTCTTCAATAACCCTATATTGAAAAGAAAAAGCTAAATCATTAATAGGAATCTCTCTTCCTTCTTTTTGTAAGTTTTTTATTAAATATAACATTGAAGTTTTTAAACCACTGAAGCTTATATCAATTTCCCTCTCACATTTTATTTTTGGGAAATCAAATATTAATCTTCCTTTTTCTGCTGCTTTTTCTATAGCAGGACCACCAGGATAACCTAAACCTAATAATCTTGCGACTTTATCAAAGGCTTCTCCTGCAGCATCATCTAAGGTTTGTCCCAATAGTCTATATTTGTCATAATCCTCTACTAAAATCCACTCTGTATGTCCTCCAGAAACAACAAGAGAAATGAAAGGGAAATTTGGTGGATCTTTTCTAAGAAAATTTGCAAAGATATGTCCAACTAAATGATTGACTCCTATTAAGGGTTTTTTTAAAGCATAAGCTAAGGTTTTGGCAAAAGTTATTCCTATCCATAACGATCCTACAAGTCCTGGTCCCTGAGTTACACTGATTAAATCAATATCTCTTATAGATAAGTTTGATTTTTCCATTGCTAATTTAAAAATTTTATTTAATACCTCCATGTGTAGTCTTGATGCTACCTCAGGAACCACTCCTCCAAAAATTTTGTGGGTTTCAATCTGGGAAAAAATTAAATTTTCTATTATCTTTTTCCCATCATTGACAATTGCAATACTAGTTTCATCACAAGAAGTTTCTATTCCTAATATATACATTTCTAAAAACTAATCCTTAATATAATTTTTTAATCATAACTAAGGCATCTTCTCCATCTCTATAGTACCATTTCCTTATACCAACTTTTTTAAAACCCTTTTTGATATAAAGATTTTGGGCAATGGTATTAGAAACTCTTACCTCTAGAACTATCTCCTCTATGGAATTTTTTCTACATAATTCTATAATATAATCTAACATGGCCTCTCCTACTCCTTTTTTTCTAAAGTCAGGATGGACTGCAATTGCAGTTATTTGTGCTTCACAGAAAATTTTCCAAAAACCAATATATCCTACTATCTTATTGTCTTTTTCAACTACAAAGTATTTAGCTATTTTATTATTTAGAATTTCCCTTTCGAAATTCTCCCTGCTCCAGGGGGCTGAAAAAGATAACCTATTGATCTCATAGACCTCATCTATGTCCTTTTCTGTCATGGGTCTAATCTTAATATCATTCTTTTCTTCCATGGATCTTTTCCCAATTTATCTCGGCACTGGATTTTTGTCCATAATATGGATTTAATTCTAAAGGATCAAAATATTCTCCCTTATTAAACATTAAAACACCTAATTCTGCTAAGGATGCACCCCTCAAAAATGAAGAGGATTTAGAAGTAAAAATTACATTATTAGGAAGTTTTATTTTTATCTCTTCAGGTATTTCACCTACTAATAAAGCATCTTCTTTAAGGATATTTATTCTTTTTAAAAATTCTTCGATGGGTATCACTTCTTCTTTCTCTAATTTTTGAAAATCCTTCCAATTTCTATATGATGCTAAATGAATCTCATTCTTTCTTGCTGGAAGAATACTGAAAATTATACCTGGGAATCTGTTTTGATATGCTAAAGCATCTAAATAGCTTGGAGCTGAAATGGATTTGTTAAAGACTTGTGCTAAAGTTTTTATTACCATCATTCCTATTCTTAATCCCGTAAAGGACCCAGGACCTCTTGAGATTACGTATAAATCTATATCTTCTAACTTCCAATTACTTCTTTTTAAAAGTATGTCTAAGTTTAACAATATGGTCTCTCCATAATCCTTTGAGCTTGTAGCAAAGAAAAATTCCCAAATTTCTTTATCATTTTCCCATAAGGTTATACTACTTTGTTTTGTTGCAGTATCTATAGCTAAAACCTTCATAAATTCAAATTTTTAACCAAGTCTTTAAATCTTTTTCCCCTTGGTTCAAAGTGCAATTCACGAGCCTCTAGGGATTTATGAAAAAAGGATATTTTAAGATATTCATCAGGCCATAATTCTACAATACGATCCCCCCACTCTATAGTAATTATATTTTTTCCATTTAAATATTCTTCCCAACCTAAATTTAAAAGCTCAATATAAGAATTAAGACGGTAGGCATCTATATGGATGAAAGGATATTTTCCCTTATATTCTCTAACGATTATAAAGGAGGGGCTTGTAATTGTTGATTCTATTCCTAAGCCCTTAGCAAATCCTTTAAGAAAGGTTGTTTTTCCTGTTCCTAAATCCCCAATTAGGATATAAAAGTCTCCGGGCTCTGCTTTCTCTCCAATTCTTTTTCCTAACTCCATTGTCTCTAAACTTGAATTTGAGAGTATAACCATTTTATTCCCAGGGATCTTTTATTGCTATTAAATCTTCTCTTTTATTTCCTGTTCCTATCATTGATATTTTAACACTTAACTCTTTTTCAATAAATCCTATATATTTTTGAGCATTTATGGGAAGATCTGAAAAATTTTTAATACTACTAAGATCTTCTTTCCATCCAGATAAAGACTCATATATTGGTTCACACTGGGAGATTTGGTGGGATATTACAGGAAATTCTTCTATGATTTTACCCTTAAATCTATATCCTTTGACTACCTTTATTTCTTCCAAACCAGAGAAAACATCAAGTTTAGTTAAAGCAATCATAGAAAATCCATTTATCATATGAGAATATCTCAATGCAACAAGATCTAACCATCCAATCCTTCTTGGACGCCTTGTGACTGTCCCATACTCTTGCCCTTTTTCTCTAATGTACTCTGCCAATTCTCCATGAATCTCGCTGGGAAAAGGTCCTTCTCCTACCCTTGAAGTGTAGGCCTTAACAATGCCTATTACCTTATTAATTTTATCGGGACTTATACCCGCCCCAATACAAACTCCTCCTGATATAGTATGAGAAGAAGTAACATAAGGATATGTCCCAAAATTTATATCCAATAGGGTTCCATTTGCGCCCTCAAAGAGCACTTTAGCTCTTTTCAATATTAAGTTATTTATCAATAAAGGTGTATTTACAATTTCCACATTTCTTTTTAATATTTCTTCTAAGGCTTTGTACTGGGAGTTATAGATTTCCTCTAAAGGAGGAAGAATGAAGGAATTTGTTAAAGTATTTTCTTTTAAATAGTAAATATCTTCTAATTTTTCTCTAAAAATATTTTTGTCAAGAAGATCTCCTAAAAATATAGATTCTCTGGAGACCTTATCACTATATGCAGGTCCTATTCCTCGTCCTGTTGTTCCTAATTTTTTATCTCCCCTTTTTTCTTCTACAAATTTATCTAAAAGAATGTGATGGAGAAGGATTAAAGAGGCTTGATTACTTATATAAAGTTTTTTTATTTTAACCCCTAAACTTTCGATTTCTTTTATCTCTTCTAATAGTGCTAAAAGATTGACAACTACACCATTTGCTATGATATTAATGGCATTTTCAGAGATAATTCCTGAAGGGAGAAGTCTAAACTTAAAAGTTTTTCCATTTACAATTACAGTATGTCCTGCATTATTTCCTCCATTAAATCTTACAACTGCTTCTGCCTTTTGAGCTATCCAATCAATAATCTTTCCTTTACCCTCATCTCCCCATTGAGCCCCTATAATTACTAAGGTGTTATAGTCTTTCATAAGATACCTCCTATAGCTTCTAATATATCTTTCTTGAGCTCCTCTTTCGATTTAACTATTCTTGCTGTTTTACTTCTAATAGCACTTTCAGCAACTTTTAGAGCTATTTCAGGAACAACCCTCTTATCTAAAGGGGATGGAACTATATAATCTTCTTTGGGATTTTCTACTAATTCTGCAATAGCATAAGATGCAGATATTTTCATGTCTAAATTTATTTCCTTTGCTCTTACTGCTAATGCTCCCCTGAAAATCCCCGGAAAAGCAAGGAGATTATTTATTTGATTTGGAAAATCAGATCTTCCTGTACCTATAATTTTTGCTCCTGCCTCCTTTGCTTCTTCAGGCATAATCTCTGGAATAGGATTTGCCATAGCGAAAATTATTGGGTTTTTTTTCATTTTTTTAACAAGTTCCTTTGTCAATAATTTTCCCTGAGAAACACCAATAAATATATCTTTTCCCTTTAACGTATCTTCTAAATTTCCCTTTTTCTCCTGGGGATTGGTTATTTGAGCTAATCTTTCCTTTTCTTCATTCATACCTTCTTTTCTACCAGGATATATAATTCCATATCTATCTACAATTTTTATTTCCTTTACTCCTACATTAACTAAGGTCTCTGCAATTGCTAATCCTGCCGCACCAGCCCCAAGAATTACTACTTCTACTTCATCAATTTTATTACCTCTAATTTTTAAGGCGTTTAATAGAGCTGCCAGGGTAACCACAGCAGTTCCATGCTGATCATCATGAAACACAGGAATATCTAAAATTTCTTTAAGTTTCCTTTCTATATAAAAACATCTGGGAGAAGAAATATCCTCCAGATTTATTCCTCCGAAGGTTGGAGATAAAGAGTAGACAATTTCAATAATTTTATCAGCATCTTGGATATTCAGACATATGGGAAAAGCATCTATACCTGCAAATTTCTTAAATAATATTGCTTTTCCTTCCATTACCGGAAGAGCTCCTAAGGCTCCTATATTACCTAAGCCTAATACTGCAGATCCATCGCTTACTACTGCAACAGAATTTGCTTTAATTGTTAAATCATAAACCTCCTCAGGATTATTAAATATTCTCGAAGAAACTTCAGCTACCCCCGGGGTATAAGCCATGGATAAATCCCACTTATTCTCTAATGGAACTTTACATTTAATTTCTAACTTTCCTTTAAATTTTTTATGAAGTTCCACTGCTTCTTTTTCTATTTCCATAATTTCTCCCTATTCAGAAAGAATTGAAATATGCACCTCTTTTAGTTGTTCAGGGTCTACCTCAGATGGAGCACCTGTTAAAAGACAGGTACCACTTTGAGTTTTTGGGAAGGCAATAACATCCCTTAAAGAATTTGATTTTGTTAAAATAGCTATAATTCTATCTAATCCAAGGGCAATACCTCCATGAGGGGGTGCACCATATTCAAGGGCTTCCAAGAGAAATCCAAATCTTTTTTTAATCTCTTCATAAGAAAGATTTAAAATTTTAAAAGTTTTTTCTTGAATTTCTCTTTTATGTATTCTTATACTTCCACTCCCCAATTCTACCCCGTTAAGAACTAAATCATAACACTGAGCTCTAACTCTTAATGGATCAATATCTATCAAATTTAAATCTTCCTCCTTGGGAGAAGTAAAGGGATGATGTTTTGCAACAATCCTTCCAGTATCCTTTTCTACCTCAAATAATGGAAAATCTATTATCCACAAAAAATGTAGTCCCTCTTTAGGTTTTATTTTAAAGAATTCACAAAGATCTAGTCTTATTCTACCTAGAATTTTCAAAATCTCATGCTTATCTCCCGCTAATAATAGGAGAGAATCTCCATCCCTTAGGGGTACTGAATTATTAAACTTAGTTTCAAAATTCTCTTCAACATATTTTTTTATTGAAGATCTTAATTCTCCAGAATTTTTATTAAACCAAATAATTCCAGGAGCCCCATAACTTTTTGATTTTTCTGATATAATTTCCCACTCTTTTCTTGAAGGCTGAATACCTTTAAGGATGATTCCTTTAATGTTTCCCCCATCACATATAACCTTTTGTAAGAAATCAAGAGGTAGAGAAGAAAATATTTGTGTAAAATCCATTATTTTCATGTCATATCTTAAATCAGGTTTATCAGTTCCATAGTTTTCTTGAGTTTCTTCGTAGGTTAATCTCGGAAAAGGTATTTTTATTTCTAAAGAAAATACTTCTTTAAAGACATAAAGAAAGAGCTCTTCTATAACTCTAAAAATGTCTTCTTGGTCTACAAAGGACATTTCTAAATCTAATTGGGTAAATTCAGGTTGTCTATCTGCTCTTAAATCTTCATCTCTAAAACAGCGAGCAATTTGGAAGTACTTATCAAATCCAGCAACCATTAATAATTGTTTAAACAATTGAGGTGATTGAGGAAGTGCATAGAATTTGCCCCTTTGAAGTCTACTTGGTATTATAAAGTCTCTTGCTCCTTCGGGTGTGCTGACAATAAGGTTTGGAGTTTCTATTTCTATAAAACCCTTTTTATCTAAGAAATTTCTTATGGATAAAAAGAATTTATGCCGAAGCAAAAATTTTTCTTGCATTTTGTCTCTTCTAAGATCTAAATATCTATATCTAAGTCTTATATTTTCATCTACATCATTATTCCATAGATTAAAAGGTAATGTTTTTGAAGTATTTTCTATTCTTATATTTGAAACTTCAACTTCTATATCTCCAGTTTTGATCTTTGGATTTTTCATTCCTTCTGGTCTTTCTCTTACCACTCCTTCCACTAAGATAACCCATTCTATTCCAAGAGAATCGGCCTTTTTGTAAGCTTCTTGAGAGATGGAGGGATCAAAAACTAATTGAATAATTCCACTCCTATCTCTTAAATCTACAAAGATTAGGCTTCCATGATGTCTTATTCTATGAACCCATCCTGCTAAGCATATTTTTTTGCCTATAAAAGATGAATCTATCTCTTCACAATACTTATTTCTTTTAAGCAAAGCCACTCACCTTTCCTTAAAAAATCTTTGTAATTATAACATAATTTCTAATTCCGACACTAAATTATCAAGATTTAGAATTCTCTCTTCACCAGTCTTGAGTTTTTTAATTTTAATTTTTTCTTCTCTAATCAATGAATCAATGAATATCACTAATTCTGCTTTTAATCTATCTGCAATTTTTAGATGATTTTTTAAGGGGAGAGAAGGATCCCCTATTTCTACTTTATACTTTTTTTCTGTCAATTTTTCCGATAGATCAATAATAAAATTATCAAAATTTTTGTCTAAAATTGCTAAATATATAAGTTTTTTCTCATCTAAGTTTAAATCTAAATTCATTTTTGATAATAATAGGATTAATCTTTCAATTCCCAAGGCAAATCCTAAACCAGGAGTAGGAGGTCCACCATATGTCTCAACTAAGTTATCGTATCTTCCTCCACCTACTATGGCATTCTGGGCTCCTAAGATATCTGTTGTTATTTCGAAAACAGTTCTAGTATAGTAGTCTAATCCTCTTACTAACTTGGGGTTTATTTTATGAGGAATATTTGAAATATTTAAATAGTTTCTAAGTTTTTCAAAATGCTCTTGGCATTCTCCACATATATAATCCAAGGCATGAGGTGCTTTTTCCTTTATTTCTATTAATTTTTCGTCTTTAGAGTCCAATAATCTTAAGGGATTTCTTTCAAGACGTTCTTTATCAAGTTCTGAAAGCTCATGTTTAAAAGATTTGAAATAGTCCATCAAAGCCCTTCTATAAATGGGTCTACACCTTTGACATCCTAAGGAGTTTATTTCCAATTCTATATTATTAAGATTCAAATTTTTTAGGAGTTCTACTGCAATTTTTATAATTTCAAAATCCGATATTGGATCTTTTATCCCTAAAACCTCAACTCCTAGTTGATGAAATTGTCTATATCTTCCTGCCTGGGGTCTTTCATATCTAAACATAGGGCCAATATAGTATATTTTCCAAGGTATATTAAGATTATAAATCTTATTCATTATAAAAGATCTAACTACCCCTGGGGTTCCTTCAGGTCTTAAAGTTAAGGATCTTCCTTTCTTATCTGAGAATGTATACATTTCCTTTATAACAATATCGGTAGTCTCACCTGTTCCCTTTGTAAAAAGCTCTGTAAATTCAAATATTGGAGTTCTTATTTCTTGATAATTATAGATCTCAAAGATCTCTCTTGCAGTTTTTTCTATAAACTGCCATATTTTTATTTCTGATGGCATTATATCTTGAACTCCGCGGGGTAGACCAATCATCTTTCCCTCCTTGGTCTTTTTAGTTCCTCAGAATCAATAATTAGAGTAACAGGACCATCATTTAATAATTCCACCTCCATATATGCTTGAAATACACCTGTTGCTACCTTTTCTCCTTGTTCTATAAGATAATTTACAAACTTGTTATAAAAGTCCCTTGCTTTTTCAGGATCTGCAGAGTCTGAAAAACTTGGTCTTCTTCCCCTTCTACAGTCTCCTAATAAGGTAAATTGAGATACTACTAAAATTTCTCCATTTATATCCCTCAATGACAAATTCATCTGATTATTATCATCATTAAAAATTCTTAAGTGTCTAATCTTTTCAGCCATTAGAACTATATCTTTTTCTTCATCTTTTTTATCTATTCCTATAAAAATTAGCAGTCCTTTTCCTATACTGCCTACTATGTTTCCATTAACTTTTACTTTTGCATGCTTTACTCTTTGAACTACAAGTTTCATACTTTTGCTAATCTTCTTACAGAAATAATATCACTTAACCTGTTTATTTCTTTCATAAGATAATAGAAAACATTTGGATTGTCAATTTCTAGAACAATCTTAATGTGTGCAATTCCATCCTTTGAAACCTTAGTTTTTAGATCTACTATATTCATATGAGCTTGGCTTATTCTTTCTATTATATCTTTTAATAGACCTATTCTATCTATTGCTGTTATCTCTATTCCTGCCTTATAGATTCCTTTATGAAGATTCTGCCAATGTACTTCTATAATTCTTTCGGGGAATTTTTCTTTAAGATTTGTAAGATTAGGACAATCTAATCTATGCAGTGCAACTCCTTTTCCCCGAGTAATATACCCTAAAACTTCATCCCCAGGAATTGGATTACAACATTCTGCAATTCTTATCATGATGTTATCTACTCCACTTATTACTATATTTTCAACAGGTTTAGAGACAAAGGGTTTTTGGGAGAGAATAATTACTTCCTCTTTATAATCCTTTCTTAATCTTTCAAAAATTTGTTGAGAACTTACTTCCTCTGAACCTATACTTGCCAAGAATGAGTCTAAGTCCTTTTCTTTAAAACCTAAATCTTCTAATATTTCCTTAAAATTCTGGCTCTCTAATAAATCATTTAAAGATATTTCTTTTTTATTTAAAAGTTTTTTAACCCATTCTTCATTTTTGACTAATTCTTCTTCTAATAATCTTTTACCTTCATTTATTTTTTCATCCCGTACTAATTTTTTGAAGTATTGTTTAATTTTTGTTTTTGCTTGAGATGTTTTTACTATATTTAACCAATCTCTACTTGGCTTACCTTCTTCTTTACTTGTTATAATCTCAACTATATCTCCCGTTTGTAGTTCATAATTTAATGGAACTATTTTCCCATTTACCTTAGCTCCTCTGCATCTGTGTCCTATTTCTGTGTGAATAGTATAGGCAAAATCAATTGGAGTAGAACCCTGGGGTAATGAAATTATATCTCCCTTTGGAGTAAATACATAAATTTCTCTTTCAAAGAGATCACTCTTAACTGAGTCTAAAAATTCTTGATCATCACTTAATG
This sequence comes from uncultured Dictyoglomota bacterium, assembly GCA_964612975.1. GTDB lineage: Bacteria > Dictyoglomota > Dictyoglomia > Dictyoglomales > Dictyoglomaceae > NZ13-RE01. The sequence continues at coordinate 203,459 of CAZTGC010000002.1, forward strand.
AATTATGCCATTCCAGTAAAAGTCTTAACCAAGATAATTTTTTTTCGAAATCATCTAATTTATTAATTGCTTCTTTGTATCTCCAATGGGCAGCAACTCCATATTCTGCGATCTTATGCATTTCCCAGGTTCTTATTTGGATTTCTAATGGTTTTCCATCTATCCCTATAACTGTTGTATGTAGAGATTGATAATTATTAGTTTTTTTATTGGCTATGTAATCTTTAAATCTTCCAGGAATGGGCTTCCATAAGTTATGAATTATACCTAGAACCTCATAACATTCTAATTCTGTATTAACAACAACTCTGATTCCCAAAAGGTCATACATTTCTTCAATTTCTATCCCCTTCTTAATCATCTTTTGATAAATACTATATAAATGTTTTGGTCTTCCTGTTATTTCTGCCTTTATATCTGCTTTTTCTAATTCTTCTTTGATCATTTGAATTGCTTTTTGGATAAGACTTTCCCTTTTTTCCCTTGTTTCTGCTACCTTCTTAGCAATCCAGTAGTATTTTTCAGAATCTAAAAATCTAAAAGCCAAATCCTCCAATTTCCATTTAATCTCCCAAACTCCTAAACGATGGGCTAATGGAGCATAAATCTCTAAAGTTTCTTTAGCTATTATTTTTTGTTTTTCTTCATCCTGATACTGTAATGTTTGCATATTATGAAGTCTATCAGCAAGTTTTATAATTACAACTCTTATGTCCTTTGCTATAGTAATAAGCATTTTTCTTAAATTCTGAGCTCTATATGCCTCTGTAGGATAAAAACTTAATTTTTCTAATTTTGTAAGGGATAACACTAAAGAAAGTACATCTTTATTAAATTCTTTTTCGATTGTTTCTGGTTTTATGTCTGTATCCTCTAAAACATCATGAAAAAGGCCAGATATAACAGAATTTTCATCCATACCAAAATCTATAAGGATTTTTGCAACTTCTAATGGGTGAATAATGTATGGTTCTCCAGATTTTCTTTTTTGATCTTTATGAGCATTTTGGGCAAACAAAAAGGCTTTTTCTAAATTCTCTATGGAATATTTTCCTTTTGTCTCTTTTAAAATTTCTTGGAAAATTTCTATTTCTGTTTTCATAGTTATTTAAAGCCTTAATTTAATATTATAACAGAAAGATACTTTGAATAAAATATTAACTGCTGTTTTAAAGAAAAGCTTAAAAAGAGAATTAAAAACAAATATTATAAATTATAAGATAAACATTAGTCCTATTGAGGCAAATATACCCAAAAATCCTCCTAAGTAAAAGGGAGCTTGAGGACCAAAATAGGACCAAAGTAAACCTGCAAATAAAGAAGCAGGAAAAAGACCAATTCCAACTAAAGTTGCATGTAGTCCTATGGCTGTTGCTTTAATATCAGAAGGAGCCAAATCAGATATCAAGGCCTTTTCTACTCCTTCGGTAAAGGCTATATATAATCCATAGATAGCAAATAAATACCATAGGGTATTAAAGTTTCTTACTAATGCAAAACCTAAATATACTAAGCCATAGAATAGATATCCTAAAACTAATAATTTTTTTCTTCCAATTTTATCTGATATAAACCCTGCAGGATAAGAGAATAATGCATAGATTTTATTATAAAGAAAATACAAAGATAGAACAGAAACTATATTTATATTTTCCTCTATAGTTTTTGCTCTTAGAAGGAGAAATTGATTTGAAGAATTTCCTAAGGTAAAAATAAAAGTAAAAATCAAAAATGCCCTTAATTTTGGATCCAATTTTTTCCATTCCCAGCGAGGAAAATTTCCCTTCCGAACTCCCTTTCCAGTTTCCCTTAAAAGGAGAAGAATCCCTACCCCTAAGATGGCAGGAATCAAGCTTATAAGAATTACTGATTTGAAAACAGGGATATATTCTTTTAAATTTGAGGTCTCAGTTAAATTGAATGTCTTTATAATATAAATTGACAATATTATTCCTAAGATTGCTCCTATGGTATCCATTGCTCTATGAAGTCCAAAGGATTTTCCCCTTTCCTTTTCTGAAGATGATTCTGCTATTATAGCATCTCTTGGGGCAGTTCTTATCCCTTTTCCAAATCGATCGATAAATCTTCCAAAGAATATACCCACCCAATTACTGGCAAAATATAAAATTATCTTGCCTATGGAAGAGAAGGAATAACCTAATATGGCTAATGGTTTTCTTTTTTGTACTTTATCAGATATATATCCTGAATAAACTTTGAGAAGAGATGCAAGACTTTCTGCAATTCCTTCTACAAATCCTAAGACTGAAGGACCTGCGCCTAAGGCTAAGAGATAGAAGGAAATTAAAGGATAAAACATTTCAGTACTGATATCAGTTAAGAGACTCCCAATTCCCGTGATAATAATATTCCACATTTTTCATCTATCCTCCAATATTTTAGTCTTGTTAATTATACAACAAATTATATAATTAGACTTAAAAACTCGGAGGATGATTTATGAAGAATTTATATGTTTTTTTATTAACTTTTTCTACTATTTTTTTAGCAGAGCTTGGAGATAAGACCCAATTAGCTGTGTTATCCCTTTCTGCTCAGACAAAAGCGCCATTTATTGTATTTTTAGGTGCTTCATTTGCTTTATCCTTGCTAAGTTTTATAGGGGCATATTTAGGTTCTTTTTTATTTAAATTAATCCCAGAATCAATTATTAAGAAAATTACTGGCTTGATATTCATCATAGTTGGATTTTTATTTCTTTTGAGAAAAAATTAAGAAAAAAATAGATTTAAATATATTTATCTTGAATTTTTATGGATTTTTATCGAAAATCTATTTCTTTTTTGTTTTTGACTGTTTGCATTAGAATTTTTTTGTGATAGAATATAGATTTGTCTTAATTTTAAAGAAAAGGAGATCGTAGGATGAGCGGAGGGAAAATAAAAAGAGAGGTCTTTTGGCCAGAAAAATTTAATATAATAAACTTTTTGCCTAATTTATTAAAAATTCAGTACGAGTCCTTTAATTGGTTTCTAAATGTTGGTTTAAGAGAAATTCTTGAAGAATTTAATCCTATCGAATCATCACGACAAGGACTTTCCCTATACTTCCTTACTGATAAAGGAAATATTAAAATAACAGAACCATTAAAATCTCCAGAAGAATGTTTGGAAAAAGGTCTCACCTATGAGTCTGCTCTTTACGTGGATACAATGCTTATTAAGAAAGATATTGATAATCCTATCATACAACCTGTATTTTTTGGAAATATTCCAAGAATGACTGAAAGGGCAACCTTTGTCATCAATGGAACAGAAAGGGTAATAGTCAATCAAATTATTCGTTCACCTGGTATATATTTTCAAGAAGAAGGACATAATATAATCGCAACATTAATTCCCGCAAGGGGAGGATGGATTGAATTTGAAATAGATAATAATGGACTTATATATATCCACCCCAATGGAATGAAAAAGTTTTTAATATCTTTAGTGCTTAAAGCTTTAGGCTATGATTTGGAGTTCTTTAGAAATATACTTGAAGAGGATGATTTAATATATCTTGAAAATACCTTTGATAAAGATGGTGGGCTCTCGAGAACCGAGGCAATATTTGAGACCTGTGCAAGATTAAGACCTAGTGATGTGCCAAGTAAGGAGAAAGATGCTCTGGATCAGATAAGGCTAATATTATTTGATCCAAGGAGATATGATTTAGGAAGGGTGGGAAGATACAAGCTAAATCAAAGATTACGTCTTAATATTTCCTCAGATAATCATGCCTTTACTGAGGAGGATTTAATAGAGATTATTAAACATTTAATATGGGTAAAAAGGGGAAAGGAAGATGAAGATGATATAGATCATTTGGGAAATCGAAGGATAAGATCTGTGGGGGAACTTTTACAAATGCAATTTAGGACAGGTCTTGCAAGAGTTGAAAAAATTGTAAAAGAAAGAATGGCACTTCAAGGACCTGGGGAAGCTACACCTCAGAATTTGATAAGCACTCGTCCTTTGAATTCTGCCGTAAGAGAATTTTTTAACAGGAATCCTCTTTCTCAGTTTATGGACCAAACAAATCCTTTATCGGAACTTTCTCACAAAAGAAGAATTAGTGCCTTAGGTCCTGGTGGCTTAACAAGAGAAAGAGCAAGTTTCGAGGTTCGAGATATTCATCCATCTTATTATGGAAGAATTTGTCCCATAGAGACTCCTGAAGGCCCTAATGCTGGTTTGATTAACTATCTTGCTACTCTTTCTATTGTAGATGAATATGGCTTCTTGAGAACTCCATATTTTAGGGTAAAAGACGGTAGAGTTACTAATGAGATAGTTCACCTCTCCGCAATGGAAGAAGAAGAATACACTATAGCTTCTTTTGATGTGCATCTAAATGAAAATAATGAAATAATCGATAGATTAGTAAATGCAAGAAGAAAGGGAAAATTTATTTTATGTTCTCCTAAGGAAATAAATTTCATAGGAACATCTCCATATCAGACAGTTAGTGTTTCTGCAGCTCTAATTCCATTTTTAGAACATGATGATGCTAACCGAGCTTTAATGGGAGCAAACATGCAAAGACAAGCTGTTCCTTTATTAAATCCAGAACCCCCCTTGGTTGGAACAGGAATAGAAGAAGTGGTTGCAAAAAACACTGGGTTTTTAGTAGTCTCTGATGTGGATGGGGTTGTTAAGAAGGTAACATCCTCAGAGATTGTTGTGGAAACGGATAACAAAGAAATAAAAACTTTCAATCTTATAAAGTATAGAAGAACCAATCAAGGGACTTCTTGCAATCAACGTCCTATTGTTGAGATAGGAGATAGAGTCAAAAAAGGAGATATATTAGCAGATGGTCCCTCCACCTCCAATGGTGTTCTTTCTTTGGGAAGAAATGTATTGGTGGCCTTTATGCCCTGGGGGGGGTATAATTATGAAGATGCAATAATTATTAGTGAAAGACTTGTAAAAGAAGATATTTTTACATCTATACATATTGAAGAATATGAGGTAAGAGCTCGGGATACAAAATTAGGTCCTGAGGAAATCACACGAGATATTCCTAATATTAGTGAAGAAGCAATTAGATATTTAGATAAAGATGGGATAATAATGATTGGAGCAGAGGTTGGGCCCAATGATATTTTAGTTGGGAAGGTAACCCCCAAAGGAGAAACAGAATTATCTCCTGAGGAAAGATTATTAAGAGCTATATTTGGTGAAAAATCACGAGAAATACGAGATACATCTTTAAGAATGCCCCATGGAGAATTGGGAAAGGTTATTGATGTGAAAGTTCTAACAAGAGATAAAGATGAGTTACCACCAGGTGTAAATAAAATTGTAAAAGTAAGAGTAGCACAAATAAGGAAAATTTCTGTAGGAGATAAATTAGCAGGAAGACATGGTAATAAAGGAGTTATTGCAACAATTCTTCCAGATGAAGATATGCCATATTTAGAAGATGGTACACCTGTAGATATAATACTTAATCCCTTAGGCGTGCCTTCACGAATGAATGTGGGACAGATTTTGGAAACTCACTTAGGTTGGGCAGCAAAGGAATTAGGTATTTATGCTATTGTTCCTCCTTTTGATGAATTTATTGAAGAAAATAGATCTGCAAATTTGGTAAAGCATATATTGAAAAAAGCAAATTTACCTGAGGATGGAAAAGTAGTTTTATATGATGGAAGAACGGGAGATCCCTTCGATCAGAGGGTAACTGTTGGTTATATGTATATAATGAAACTTATACATTTAGCAGATGATAAGATACATGCAAGATCTGTAGGGCCATATTCCTTGGTTACTCAACAGCCTTTAGGTGGAAGAGCCCAATTTGGTGGACAAAGATTTGGAGAGATGGAGGTTTGGGCTTTAGAGGCCTATGGTGCAGCTCATATCTTAGAGGAGGTGTTAACTTATAAATCCGATGATATAAAGGGAAGAACAGAGGTTTATACTTCAATAGTAAATGCCTCTAATATTAAAGAACCTGGTATTCCTGAGTCCTTTAAAGTATTAGTTAGGGAACTTCAAGGCTTGGGAATCAAAGTATCTGCTTATGTTGGAGGGAAAATAGTTAATCTTTATAAAGCAGAAGACGAATCTTGAGGGAAAGGGGAGAATTAAAATTGAAGATAAAAGATTTTGATAAATTAGTTTTTAGTTTGGCCTCTCCAGAAGATATCTTAAATTGGTCTTATGGTGAGGTAAAGAAACCGGAAACTATTAACTATAGAACCTTAAGGCCAGAAAGGGATGGTTTATTCTGTGAAAAAATCTTTGGTCCTGTAAAAGATTTTGAGTGTAGTTGTGGTAAATATAAGGGACAAAAATTTGAAGGAATAATCTGTGATAGATGCGGAGTTACTGTAACGAGAAGTTCTGTAAGAAGGGAAAGAATGGGACATATAGGCTTGGCAGTTCCTGTAGTACATATTTGGTATTTTAAAAATGTGCCCAATTATATTGGTTTATTACTTAATATTAGTAGTAAGGCATTAGAAGAGATCATATATTTTCATAGTTATGTGGTTTTAGATTCTGGAGATACTGATCTTCCCAAAATTCAAGTCATGAGCGAAGAGGAATATGATCAGGCTTTGAAGAAATATGGAAATGTATTTAAAGTAGGCATGGGGGCTGAGTCAATAAAATATCTTTTAAAAGAGCTTGATCTTGAAAAGATTTCTTATGATTTAAAGAGACAGATAGAAGAAACACAAGGTCAAAAAAAGGCTAAACTTATTAAAAGATTAGAGATAATAGAAAGCTTTAGATTATCTGGGAACAAACCTGAGTGGATGACTTTAGAGGTACTTCCTGTTATTCCTCCTGATCTAAGACCAATGGTGGAGCTTGAAGGAGGAAAATTTGCTACCTCAGATTTAAATGATTTATATAGAAGAGTAATTAATAGAAACAATCGTCTTACAAAGTTATTGGAGATTAATGCTCCAGAGATTATTGTAAGAAATGAGAAAAGAATGCTCCAAGAAGCAGTGGACGCATTAATCGATAATGGAAGAAGAGGGAAACCAGTAACAAATGCCAGTGGAAGACCATTGAAATCTCTTTCAGATATATTGGAAGGGAAACAGGGAAGATTTAGACAAAATCTTTTAGGAAAAAGAGTAGATTATTCTGGAAGAGCAGTAATAGTTGTTGGTCCAGATCTTAAAATACATCAATGTGGTTTACCTAAAAAAATGGCATTAGAGTTATTTAAACCCTTTGTAATGAATAAATTAATTGAAAAGGGTTTTGCTAATAATGTAAAGAATGCAAAGAAAAAGATAGAGAGAGAAAGTTCTGAGGTATGGGATGTATTAGATGAAATAATTAAAGAGAAATTAGTTTTATTAAATCGTGCTCCAACTCTTCATAGATTAAGTATTCAAGCCTTTGAGCCTAAATTGATAGATGGAAATGCTATACAATTACATCCTTTAGTATGTCCACCTTTTAATGCTGATTTTGATGGAGATCAAATGGCTGTACACGTACCTTTATCTATTGAGGCTCAAGCAGAAGGAAGACTTCTGATGTTGTCATCATATAATCTTTTATCTCCTGCCCATGGAAAACCATTATCTCTACCTACCCAAGATATTGTTATTGGATTGTATTATTTAACTTTGGAAATTCCTAATAGAAAAGGAGAAAATAGAATTTTTGCAACTCCTGAAGAAGCTTTAATGGAATTAGATAACAAAGAGATCGATATGCATGCAAAGATCAAGGTATATGCAAAGAGTATTAGAGAAACCTTTGGATTTGATTTTGGAGAGAAGAAATTTGTAGAGACTACTCCAGGAAGGTTAATATTTAATGAAGTTCTGCCTCAAAAGTTAAGATATTTTAACGGAACATTAAATAGAAGAGAAATAAGAAAAATAGTAGAGAAATGTTTTCAGGAATATGGATGGGTAAAGACTGCGGAATTTTTAGATGATTTGAAGAAGATAGGATTTAAATATGCTACAAAAGCTGGGGTAAGTTTTTCTATTGTTGATATTGAGATACCACAAGAAGCTAAGAAAGTGGTAATAGAGAAAGCAGAGGAAGAGTCTGCAAATCTTCAAAGGATATTTGAAGAAGGAAAATATACAGAAGAGGAAAGATATAATAGAAGTATAGAAATATGGACAAAAGCTAGTGAAGAAGTAAAAGAAATAATGCTTGCTAATTTTGATCTTTTAAATTCTGTTTATATGATGGCTTTTTCAGGAGCTCGAGGAAATGTGGACCAGGTAAAACAATTAGCAGCAATGAGGGGATTAATGGCAGATCCCTCTGGAAGAATAATGGATATTCCTATAAAATCTAGTTTTTATGAGGGTTTAAGTGTTTCAGAGCATTTTATATCCTCTTACGGTGCAAGGAAAGGTGTGGTAGATACTGCATTAAGAACCTCAGATTCTGGATACCTAACAAGACGATTAGTAGATGTTGCTCAAAGTTTGGTTATTAGAATGGAAGATTGCGAAACTGACGATGGAATATATGTAGAAGCCTTAGAAGAGGAAGGGAAAATTTTATTATCTTTAAAAGATAGAATAATTGGAAGATTCTCTGCTGAAGATATCTATTCTCCTTCTGGAGAATTATTAGTTAGAAAGAATGAATATATTGATTTAGAAAAGGCAAGATTAATTGAAAAATCTGGAGTTAAGAGAATAAGAATTCGCTCTCCAATGACATGTAGAGCAGAAAGGGGTATTTGTCAAAAATGTTATGGGGAAGATTTAGCAACTCATAGTTTAGTTAATATCGGAGAGGCAGTGGGAATTATTGCTGCACAGTCTATCGGAGAACCTGGAACTCAATTGACCATGAGAACCTTCCACACAGGTGGAGTTGCCTTAACGTCTTTAAATTATCAGAATATCCAAACTAATATTTCGGGAAGAATTTTCTTTAATAAAGATTCTCTAAGGATCTTTAAGAAAAAAGACATTTTAGGCATCGAGCAAGAGATTATAAGAGGTAAAGATGCAAAAGTTTTGATTAAAAGAGATGATAAAAATGAAGAATTAGTACTTCCTCAGGGTGCAATTCTAAATGTATATGATGGAGAGGAATTAACTAAAGGGATGATTGTGGCTTCTTTAAATCCAGCCTTAAAATATATATTTTCTCCATTTAATGCGAAAATAATTGATATACGCAAAGAGGAAGAAAAAGAAACTATAGAGTTCATTTTCAAAACTGTGTTATATAATCCTATAAGGAAAGAGATAAAATATGAGGAAGTAAAAGAAAAGCTTATTTGGTCCTTTACTTTGATTTTGCAAACAAAATTGGGAGAGAAAAAAGAAATTCCCCTTCCACAGGGATCCTTCTTCCTATTTAATATAGGAGACGAAATCTTTGAAGATGATATAATTGCTGAATATGATAGAGAACATTTAAGAATTCAAGCTTGTTCTAATGGTAATGTAGTAGAAATTGAGACTCATGGAGAAATTATAGATAAGGTAGTTGCAACAGGAGAGGCCTTTATACGTATTAAAACCAAAGATGGTGAGGAAGTATACTCTGTTCCCCGTGGGCTTAAAATAAACGTCAATGAAGGAGAAAATGTAGATTTTGGTACTGTTTTAAGTTATTTTCCTTCATACATGCAGAGAATTGCAAAAACCGAAGATATTATTCAGGGGTTACCAAGAGTAGAGGAATTGTTTGAAGCAAGAAAACCAAAGGGAAGATCTATACTTGCTCCTATAAGTGGGACTATTAAAATTGAGAGAACAAAGACTGGAGAAAGGGTAAAAATTAAAGGTTACGATGGAGAAGAGAAAATAATTCTGCTTCCCTCAAATTCTCAATTATTAGTTAAAGAAGGAGAGGAGATAGAAGCAGGTCAGGAAATGACAAAGGGCTATAAGAATCCCTTAGAAATTTTACAAAATGAGGGTTTAGCTGCAGTCCAAAGGTATATTGTAGATGAAGTTCAAAAGGTATACATTAAACAAGGGGCTGAGATAAATGACAAACATGTTGAAGTAATAGTAAGACAAATGACTAATAAAGTAAGAATAAAATCACCTGGAGATAGTAACTTTATTATAGGTCAATTAGTCAATAGAATCACCTTTGAGAAAGTTCAAAGGGAGTTAGAAAATCAAAATAAAATTCCTCCTCAGGCGGATCCTGTGTTGTTAGGAATAACAAAAGCTGCTTTAAGTACTGAAAGTGTAATATCTGCAGCCTCTTTCCAAGAGACTACTCGTGTTTTATCTGAAGCTGCTGTTAAGGGTAGGGAAGATAGCTTAGAGGGACTAAAGGAAAATGTTATAATTGGTAGAGTAATCCCAGCAGGAACAGGGTTATTCAAAAATATTATACCTAAAAAGATTTTAGAAAAGGAAATAGCTGAGATTCTGGAAGATGGTAGATAAAAAATGTGGTGGGGACTTGACAAGAATATATATTAAATGATAAACTTTCACGCCTATCTATCTTTGAATTTTTACAGCTATAGAAATAGGAGGTGTAATTTTGCCAACAGTTAATCAATTAGTTAAAAGGGTAAGAGAATTAAAGAAAAGAAAAAGCAAATCTCCTGCATTGGAGGGAAATCCTCAAAAAAGAGGAGTTTGTTTGCGTGTTACAACACAGACTCCCAAAAAGCCTAATTCTGCTTTAAGAAAGGTGGCTCGAGTAAGATTGACCAATGGAGTAGAAATATGGGCCTACATTCCAGGAATAGGACATAACTTGCAGGAACACTCGGTGGTATTAGTTAGAGGGGGGCGTGTTAAGGATCTACCTGGTGTTCGTTACCATATAATAAGAGGAACCTTAGATGCTGGAGGAGTTGAAGGAAGAAAACAAGGAAGATCAAAGTATGGAGCGAAGAGACCAAAAGAAGGAGGTAAAAAATAATGCCACGTAGAGGGCCAGCATCTATTAGAAAAATCCCTCCAGATCCTGTTTATAATAGTGTTTTAATACAAAAATTAATTAATAAAGTAATGTTTAATGGAAAGAAAAGTGTTGCTGAGAAAGTTGTTTATGGTGCAATGGAAATCATTAGAGAGCGAACCAAACAGAATCCATTGGAAATTGTTGAAAAGGCTGTGCAAAATGTGACACCTCTTTTAGAAGTGAGACCAAGAAGGGTTGGGGGAGCTACATATCAAGTCCCTATAGAGGTTTCACCACGAAGGGGACTTTCCTTAGCATTAAGATGGATGGTTAAAGCTGCGAGAGAAAGAAAGGGTATGCCAATGAAGGAAAGATTAGCTAATGAAATTTTAGATGCTTTAAATAATACTGGCGGTGCTATTAAGAAAAAAGACGAGACGCATCGTATGGCAGAAGCAAATAAGGCTTTTGCTCATTATAGATGGTAATAAAGGAGGAAAATTAGATTGCCACGAGTTCCATTAGAAAGGTTAAGAAATATAGGAATTGCAGCACATATTGATGCGGGTAAGACTACCCTCACTGAAAGAATATTGTTTTATACTGGAAAAACCTATAAATTGGGCGAAGTTCATGAAGGAACTACAGTAATGGATTGGATGGAGCAAGAAAGAGAAAGAGGGATAACAATTACTGCTGCAACGACAACATGTGAGTGGAAGGATCATGTTATAAATATCATAGATACACCAGGACATGTAGACTTTACTGTTGAGGTAGAAAGATCGATGAGGGTGCTAGATGGATTAATTGCAGTCTTTTGTGGTGTTGCAGGGGTACAACCTCAGTCAGAGACAGTATGGAGACAAGCTACAAAATACAATGTGCCTCGTTTAATCTTTGTCAATAAAATGGATAGAATTGGCGCCAATTTTTATCGGGTAATAGAAATGATAAAAGATAAACTTGGAGTTAAGGTTGTACCACTAAATATCCCTATTGGAAGCGAAGATGAATTTAGGGGTGTAATTGATTTATTAGAGGAAAAAGCGATCGTTTATCATGATGATTTGGGATTAAAATGGGAAACAATTCCAATACCTAATGAATTAAAAGAAGAGACAGAGATCTACAGGCAAAAGCTTATAGAAGAAATCGTTGAATTAGATGATGAACTTTTAATGAAATACTTAGAGGGGAATAAAATTCCTATAATGGATTTAAAAAGGGTTCTAAGAAAAGCTACAATAGAAGGGAAAATATATCCTGCTCTTTGTGGTTCTGCATTTAAAAATAAAGGTATACAACCCCTTTTGGATGCTGTTATAGATTATCTTCCTTCACCCTTAGATCTTCCATCTGCAAAGGGTAGTAATCCTCTAACTAATGAGGAAGAAATAAGGTTAGTAAGCGAAGATGAAGCATTTTGTGCTCTTGCTTTTAAAATTATGACAGATCCATATGTGGGAAGGCTTACTTATTTTAGAGTTTATTCTGGAAAGTTAGAGAAAGGATCCTATGTATATAATGCTTCAAAAGAGAAAAAAGAGAGAATTGGAAGACTTTTACAAATGCATGCTAATCATAGAGAAGATATAGATGTGGTTTATGTAGGGGATATAGCTGCGGTTGTAGGGTTGAAATATACAACTACTGGTGATACTCTTTGTGATGAAAGAAGACCTATTATTTTAGAATCTATGATGTTTCCTGAACCCGTTATTTCTGTAGCAATTGAGCCTAAAAGCACAGAAGAACAGGATAAATTAAGTTTAGCTCTTCAAAAATTAGCTGAGGAGGATCCAACATTTAGAATTTCTTTTGATCAAGAAACAGGGCAAACTCTTATTCATGGTATGGGAGAACTTCATTTAGAAATTATTGTGGATAGATTAAGAAGAGAATTTAGGGTTTCTGCAAATGTAGGCAAACCTCAAGTATCATATCGAGAAACAATAAAAAAACCTGTAAAGGTTGAAGGGAAATATATTAGACAGACAGGTGGGAGAGGGCAGTATGGACATGTTTGGCTTCTTTTAGAACCTCTTCCTCGGGGGAATGGATTAGAGTTTGTCAATAAAATTGTAGGAGGGGTTATTCCTCAACAATTTATTCCTGCTATTGAAAACGGAATAAGAGAGGCTGCAGAAAGGGGTGTTCTTGCAGGTTATCCTGTGACAGATATAAAAGTTACTTTATTTGATGGCTCCTTTCATGAAGTAGACTCCTCAGATATGGCTTTTAAGATTGCAGCATCTCAGGCTTTTAAAGAAGGAGTGTCGATAGGGGATCCTGTAATTTTAGAACCTATTATGAGAATGGAAATTATTGTCCCAGAGGAATATATGGGAGAAGTCTTGGGAGATTTAAATGGTAGAAGGGGAAATATAGAAGGAATAGAGTTCGTAGAGAACTCTCGAGTAATTAGAGCAAGAATTCCACTTTCGGAAATTTTTGGATATGCTACAATGTTAAGATCTTTGACCCAAGGTAGGGGTATATTCTCTGTGGAATTTTCTCATTATGAAGAAACTCCTTTAAATATACAAGAAAAGATCTTATCTACTAAATAAAAAATTTAGATATTAGGAGGAAAGAGGAAGGATGGCAAAGGAGAAATTTATAAGGACAAAGCCCCAT
>CAZTGC010000003.1:0-123046 GCA_964612975.1 uncultured Dictyoglomota bacterium
GATTAAAAAGTTTCTTAAACTTAATTTAAATTATACATCAAAATAACTTATTTGTTGATATTCTCCTTAATCAATGTTAAATTATATCAAGAAAGGAAATAATTTTATTGGGAGGGTAAATAATGGAAATTAAAATAAAGTATCCTACCCCTGAGAATTTTATAAAATTTGGGAGCCTTGTTGTTCCTTCTTTTAAAAATCCTCCTGCAGTTTCCTCAGAAGTTTTTAATTACTACCATGATGTTGCTGATATTTCCTCTCTTGGGAATGAGGGATGTGTAGGTTATTTAGAGGTAAAAAGGGATTTTAATAGAAAATTTATTCTTGAAAAATTAGAAAGGCATAAAAATACCTTGGAAGCATTTATTCCTCTTTCAGGAGTTGGTTTCATTTGTCTTGCTCCACCTACTCCCAATAGATCGTTTCCTGATTTAAATTCCATAGAAGCCTTTTGGATTGATGGAAGTGTATCCTTTTTCCTTAATGAGGGAGTATGGCATTGGCTTCCTTTTCCTATAACTTCCGAATTAAAATTTATATTACTTCTTAAAAAACCTACAGTAAAAGAGGATATTGAGATTGTAGATTTACCTGAGAAAATGAAGATAAACTTGTAAACTTGTCTTTATTAAAAGGGTTTTCAAAGGTATCAATGATTATTTCTTTTGCCTGCTTTTATCCCTAATATTTCAGAAAGATAATTTTCAAGTCCCAGGAATTCAAAGAAGGTTGGCGCCTAATTGAATTCAACAAGGATATCAATATCGCTACTTTTCTTCTGCTTTCCTTTAACCCATGAACCAAATATACCTATATTTTTTTCAATCTCTTGATTCGTTTCTGTATGGGATAGGTGAGAGGATTTTTGGGCTTTATCCCCTGAGTTCTTTATTAATTTATAAGTTTCTCCCGTTGTCCCAATTCCTATAAGTAGTCTTTGCCTTCAATTAGAAATTGGGTGGTAAATATGTCTTCACCACATGCCTTATTTATAATTTCGCCTCCAGTTAAATATTCTTAACCCTTTTTATATAGAGGGCCAAAGGTCTTACAGGCTCTAAAATCAGCTCCTTCAAGATCCTCTGTTCCAAACATACTCCAGGCACTGGGTCTAAATATTCTTTCCTCTTCCACATTATGCATGAAGACAGGAATTCTTAAAATTGATGCTAAGGTTATAAATAGATCTCCTACATGGCCATAGGTTATGGCACAATGGTTAGCACCCCAATTTTCCATCACAGAATATATACTCCTAAAGGCTCCTTTTCCTGTTAATCTTGGAACAAACCAAGTAGTAGGCCAGGTGAGATTTGTTCTTCTATCAAGGATTTCATGGACCTCTGAAGGCAGTTCCAAAGTATATCCTTCTGCGATTTGTAAAACAGGTCCTAATCCCTTTACAATATTTAATCTGGATATGGTTACAGGCATTTTACCCTTTGTTATAAATTTTGTTGAGAAGCCTCCACCCCTAAAATATCCTAAATCTGCATAGCAAAATCTTGTTGCATTAAGGCATTTCATTACTTCGTCTTCTGTAATCTCCCAGAAGGGTTTAATAGCAGGTTTTCCGTCAATTTCTTGTTCTCCTGTTCCATCAAGGGTTGCAGGACCAGAATTTATAAGATGGATTACTCCATCTTGAGCAAGACCTTCGGGTTTCCATCCTGTTACCCTATAAATTGCAGAGGGACTCCAATAGGTTCTTACATCTGCAAAGATCTGAGCAGTATTTGTAAGAAGGTGTCCAAAGAGCATGCATACACCATTTAAGCTATCATTTTCTGTTGCTAAAATATAAGGTTGTCTTAAGCCATTCCAATCAAAAGAGGAATTTAAGATTGCTTCCATAAAATCTCCGTTTGGGAAGTAATCGGTCCATTGACGTTGTCCTTGAAATCCAGCAATTATTGCATTGTGTCCTAAGCTTTCTTCGGGATATCCTATCTTCTCAAGTTTTTTATTTCCTACCATTAGATCCCTTATTATTAAGGCCATTTTAACTACAAATTCCCAAACTTCATTTTTCTTTTTCTCATCTACTCTCTTTTCAGGAGGATTGGGATCTTCTCCCTCTTTACAATAATTTTTTACCCATTCCATAGCTTTTTTAAATTCTTCCTCATCATATATCTTTTCCTCAATACGCCTTATTATTTCCGTCATATCCACACACTCTACCCTCATTCCCAAATAATCCTCAAAGAAGTCAGGATCAACAATGGATCCTGCAATTCCCATGGAGACACTTCCAATGGCAAGATAGGATTTATTCTTCATTATGGAAACTGCTAATCCAGTTTTCACAAATTTTAGGATCTTTTCTTGAACATCAGTGGGAATAGAAAAATCATCTTTATCCTGGACATCTTTTCCATAAATTTTAAAAACAGGTAATCCCTTCTGATTATGGGCTGCAGAAACTGCTGCAAGATAAACTGCTCCAGGTCTTTCTGTTCCATTAAATCCCCAAACCGCTTTTGGAATATCAAGGGACATATCCATGGTTTCAGAGCCATAACACCAGCAAGGAGTGACGCTAATGGATACTCCTACACCTTCCTTTTTGAATAATTCATCAGCCATTCTTGCCTCAGTAACACCTCCAATACATCTTGGAGGAATAACACATGGAACCTTTTCTCCATGGGGAAGATAAATATTATTTTCTATTAATTCAGCAACAGATTTAGCTAATTTCATGGCTTGTTCTTCAAGGGATTCCCTAACACCCCCATATCTTCCATCAATGGTGGGGCGTATTCCTACTTTTGGGTAATCCTCAACAAATCTTTTTTCACCTTTTAAAATTGGGATAGAATTCATATAAACACCCCTTTCTAATTTTTAATTTAAAATTCTGCACCAAAACCCCCATGGTATATGCAGGTTGCTTAACTAATGTTAAGAATTTTATAGTTGCAGTTTTCTTTAATGCTAAACTTCGGGCTATAGAATTTGGAACGTATCCTAATTTTTCGATGGCCTTTAATACTTTCTCTGGGGTATCCTCTCTCACATTATTCTTACCCTAAAAAGAAAAAATTGTAAAGATTTTTATAAGAAATTATTAGGGTGAAATGATATTTAATTTTTTATTTGTTAATTTCCCTATATAATGTTCATTAAAATGTGTAGTAACCCGTAGGACTCTGTCATAAATGAACTAGTAGTAGAAAAATTCTGTCAACTTTTGAGAATTTATCTACGAATGGATTGACAGGTAAAGTTTTTATTTTCCTTGTTATTCTCAATTTTACTCCCTTCTCCCCTTACTCTATTAAGAAATATATACTGTACTTTTCTTCGTCAATGTAACAAAGAGGAATAAATAATATATCCTCATTTTGTCCAATAGTAGTGTATTTAAATAACTCATAATATGTCTTATTAATTGGTACAATTACTTCATCTAATTTTCTTCCCTGAAGATAAATTTTCTTTCTATTTTCACACAGTCCTGCTAACACTATAGGTCCTACCATAAAAGCCACTTGATCCCGATCATCTAACATCGGGGAAGTTTCAACTGCTTTATAAAAAGTAAGTTCTATTTTATCTTCATTCCACCTTTCTTTTAATTGAATATATGGAGAATTATCAATAGTATAATAGGAGTTTCCATTTATTTTTACTTCTAACTTCTTAGCCCAACAGGGTTTTCTTATTGCAAGTTCAAATTCTACCGAATCCTTGCATTTAATATCTATAAATATTTCATCTTTTTCTGCTGTACCCGCAAAACTTATATATCTCCCATTGAAATGCTGAGTTATTGAGATTTCATTTCCATTTTCATCCTTCCAGGTTACAGATGAAGGTATAAATTGACTTATTAATATTCCCCTTTGGCTATTATAATAAATTATGTCATTATATATAGTATGTGCTTGCACCAGTGTTCCATGGCAGCACCAAAAATCATTTGTAGGTTTCCCCCATTTCTTTTGACTACCACTTAGAAGAGGTAAAAAATATGCTATCATACCATCTTTAAGCCTTTGCTGGGCAAATAATCCATTGTAGATATTCCTTTCTATATAATCGCTATATTTTTTATCGCCTGTCCATCTAAACAGATATTCTGCCAAACGTATCATATTGTAAACCACACAATGCTCCTGGTTTGAATTACCAAGATATTCCCTCTGCTTATGCTTTGGCGTCCAACATTCGCCTAATGTCTGTCCACCTGTGCAAAAGTAGCCTCGTTCATCTACTGCTTCCTTCCAATAATTCTCAACTATCTTTCTAAATATCTCTTCACCTGTAATTTCCCATGTCCTAGCAGCCCCATGTATCTCAGGAATAGTAGTATTTGCGTGTCTACCTGTTAAAACATCTTCACCTATTAAAATTTTATCAAATAATCTACCCCTATAGTATCTTTCCATTAAAAATTTGTATCTATCATCTTTTGTAATATTATAGAGTTCAGCCCAAATTTCCAACATTCCACCAGTTTCATAATCCAAAAGATCATCCATCTTTTTGCGTGAAAACTGTCCACTCCATCTATAAAACCAATTTGCCCATCTATCTGCTATTTCTAACGCTTTTTGATTTAATGCACACTTATACATGTCTATAAGTCCCATAAAAGTCTTATGCACTGTATAATGAGGCGCCCATACCCTTTTCCCTCGTGCCATCCATTCAAAATATTTCTCAGGTATTGATCCTACCCACTCTCCTCCATTTTCCTTTTGACACTTTTCTAATTCATTTACAATATAATCAGCCTTTCCTTTTATTTCTTCGTCTCCAAAATTAGCATATATTCTTGCTGCAGCAGATAACCAGTGTCCCAAAAAGTGTCCTCTTAACTGACATGTTGGAGATTCCCATCCCCCATGAATATCATGGGGAAGATAACTCCAGCTTATTAATCCAGACTCCAAATAGTAATTCTGAAGTAGATTCTCTGTCTTAAGAGACAACATGTAGTTTCTATTTTTCTCATACCTCATGTAAAATTCACTTTCACTAAAAAGGGTTGCTTTCAATGGTTTTAAATTCTGCACATTATACTGCATATTTTCTCCTCCTTTTTTGTTAGACTTTTTTCGAAAATTTTCAAAATATTTAAAGATTAGTCACTTTTTATAGCCCAAAGTTTCTATTAGTAATTACTTTCTCTTCTCCTGGTTTACCACTAATAAATATTATTTTGTCCTTGTACTTTATTTTAACCTCTTGCATAAAGCCAAGTTTAATTTTAACTTTTTGGAGTTCATTATCTTTCCATTCAATATCAATAACGTGTCCCCCTCTTGCCTTAACCCCTCTAATATAGCCACCTTTCCAACTTAGGGGTAAAGCGGGTAATATTTCTACTATTCCTTCATGTGATTGTAAAAGCATTTCAACAATTCCTGCCGTTGCTCCAAAGTTTCCATCAATCTGAAAAAGGGGAGAGTTGTTAAATAAAATAGGAGGGTTATTAAATAAATTAGGCATTGTGGACTTTCTTAAAAGCTCTAATATATTGTAATATGCCTTCTCTCCATCTTTTAATCGAGCTAAGAGACAAATTACCCATGCTCTACTCCAGCCTGAATGGCCTGAACCAAAAGAAATTCTTTTTTCAAGTGTCTTTTTAGCTGCTTCAAAAAGTTCGGGCGTCTTCTCTTTTGTTATTAGACTTTCAGGATAAAGTCCAAATAGATGAGATATGTGCCTATGTCCAGGCTCTGCTTCCTCGTAGTCTTCAATCCATTCTTGAATTTGCCCATGTCTGCCAATTTTAATTGGTGGCAATCTCTTTAAGGCTTCTTCTAACTGATGGGCAAAGTCAAAATCTCTATTCAAAATTTTAGTTGCCTCAATAACTTTTCTAAAAAGTGCTGTTGTCAATTGAATATCCATTGTAGGTGAATATGTTAAGCTACATATATCTCCATTGGGTAGTATATAGCTATTCTCAGGAGATAAAGAGGGGCAAGTCACAAGATAGCCATTCTTGTCTTCAACCATGTAATCAAGTAAAAACATGGCTGCCTCTTTCATTGTTTCATAATGAGACTCCAAAAATTCGATATCGCCTGTATATTCATAATGATCCCATATATGGAGGCACAACCAAACTGCACCCATTGGCCAGTGGGTTGCAGATAAATAAACGTCCTGAGGAGCAGTGTCTCCCCAAATATCTATATTGTGGTGTGCACAAAAGCCTCGACAACCGTACATTTTTTCCGCAGTTTTTCTTCCCCTTACTCTCATTCTTTCTATCAAATCAAAAAGTGGTAGATGACATTCTGAAAGATTGCAAATCTCAGCAGGCCAGTAATTCATTTCTGTATTTATATTTATAGTATATTTACTATCCCATGGAGGTAACATATCTTTGTTCCATATCCCTTGTAGATTTGCAGGAAGACTTCCAGGACGACTACTGGAAATAAGTAAATATCTTCCAAATTGAAAATATAAAGATATTAAAGCTAAATCATTTTTTCCTTCTCTTAACATATTTAAACGTTCAGGTGTGGGTATGTTAAACACAGTTTTATCTTCATTCTCAAGATAAAATTCCACCCTTTTAAACAAAGAAGTATAATCAATGATATGATCCTCATATAACTTTTCATAGCCTTTTTGAGCGGCTTTTTGAAGTATATCTAAGGTATATCCAAAATAGTCAGATACTCTATAACTTGTAGTAGAAGAAATTAACAATATAACTTCCGATGCATTCTCAACAAATAAGGTTTCACCAATTGAATAAACTCTGCCATCTATTGTTAAAGCTTTGACCATACCACAAAAATAAAGTCCCTTCTCTCCACCATTAAACACCTCAATAAATATCGTGTCATTTTCTATATGACCACTTCTATTTACATATCTCTCATTTATTCTTCGCAATACTGCAGAAAATGAAATTTTTTGGCCACCTTTACATTTGAATTTTGCAACAATTACATTATCTGGATATGAAGCAAAATATTCTCTCTCATACTCTACTCCGTTTAACTTAAAACTTACTTTTGCAATTGCTCTCTCAATATCAAGCTTGCGTATATATCTCTCTGCTTTATTTTCATCAATATCAAAATCTATATACAAAAATCCTAAAGGCTCATAGTGTCCTTGACTTGGTGGGGTAGCACTTAAAGCAAAAGCAGCAAGTCTTTCTGCTTCTTTTACTTCTCCTTTAAGTAAAAGCTCCCGTATTAGGGGTAAATATTGTTTAGCATCAGGATTTTCTCTTTCCATTGGCCCATCAGACCAGATACTGTCTTCATTAAGTTGAAGAATTTCTCCCTTAATTGTTCCATAAATCATTGCTCCTAATTTTCCATTTCCTATTGGTATTGCTTCATTCCAATCACGAGCAGGACTGTTAAAAAAAATTTTTAAATTATTTTTTTCCATGAATGTATACCTCCAGATTTTTCTCAAAATTTTTTATTTTACAGCATAGATATAATCGTCAATAATCATTCCTATCTTATCTAATATAATCTCCATAACTTCTCCTTTAATTTCTCCCCTCCTTATTTTCTGGTACTGATATGGAAAATACTGACTTATAAGCCAAGAGGGAATTTCAATGTTCTCTAAATTCCTAATAAGTGAATAAATAGCATCTTTCACATTTTTATTTTCAAAATAATATCTCCATCTATCAAGATAACTATATAAAAGCTTAACCCTAATCAACTTATCATTTGCATCAAAGTATTTAATCCAATAACTTCTATTGTTTAGCATTGTATCTAATAAAATTTCTTTAAATCTTGATAATTTCGAAACTTTATCCTTATAGATTTCCTCTTCAATATGTGAAAGTGCTATTAAAGCTTCACGCAAAGCAAAGGTAAGAGCAGGACCAACCTTTAGAACAAAAATACCACATTCTACCATTCTTTTTAGATTCTCTTTTATCTGATAATCTGTGGAATGCCCTTCAAAAACTATATTATACTTTGCTAATATTTCTTTGAATGACTTTACTTTTTCTGGGTCAAAATCAAAAATTTCATCCCTTCCAAATTCAGTACCAAAGTTTGCAACAACAGCAATTACATAATCGAATACTTGTTCTATACCCTCTTCTTTAAATGCTTTTTCAAAATATTCAAGGCTTTTTTCTAACTCTTCCTTAGTGGTAACTCTTTGAGAGGGAGAAGACTCCCCACCTGGGGGTGGAACATCAGTTCCTATTACATATACCGGTCTTATAGCATTAGAATTACTCAAAGAGACCTTCTTAAAGGAGTCCTCAGCTACTTTACAAAGTAAGGCGGTCCTTTTAGCAATTATTTCATAATCTATAGTAGTTTCGTTTTTTAAAGGTATACTGGTATCAATGTGAATTTTAACGAATCCTGCTTCTATATATTCCTTTATCATTTGTTTAGCATATTCTATCGCAATTTCTGGCTCTTTATCACCCCACACAAATGGTCCTAAATGATCCCCGCCCAAAATCATTCTTTCAAAAGGGAAATCAACTTTTTGGGCAATTTTCATAATCCATTCTTTAAAATGAAATGGAGTTAATCCAGAATATCCTCCAAACTGATTTACCTGGTTTGCTGTAGTCTCAATAATAATTGGTAGATCTGTTCTTTTTATTCTTTTTAAGACTGCTTCTAAAACTATTTCATTTGAAGAACAAATTGAAATAATCCCTCTTAAACTATGCTCTTTATTTACTAAACCTATTAATGGATTTTCTTTCATATTGTTATTTACTCATTAATTCCTTCAATCTTTCATAGATCTCTAAGTACTGTTTAAAGTAACGGGAATAGATTTTATGATTATCTAAAGAGGGAAAGTAGGAAGCTTTTGATTTTATTATTCCCTTTATGGTTTTGGAAATATCCTTATAAATCCCTATACCATATCCTGCCAACAATGCAACACCTAAGGTCGTAGCATTATCTGAGACTGGAACCTCGATAATCTTACCTGTTATATCTGATTTTATCTGACACCAAAGACTGCTATTTGCAGCTCCTCCCACAGCATACAACTTATCAACTTTTACATCACTTTCCTCTGCAACCTCCAAATTATGTCTCAGTGCATAGGCACATCCTTCCATAATTGCTCTTATAAAGTGAGCTTTTGTCTTTTTATAACTTACCCCATAGAAAATCCCCTTTGCATTCTTGTCCCAAATAGGTGATCTTTCTCCTGCCATATATGGTAAAAATATAAGCCCTTCTGATCCACAGGGAATTTTTACAGCCTTTTCTTCCATTATTGTAAAGGGACTTTTATTTTCTTTCTTGGCAATTTCAGCTTCCTCATAACCAAATTGTTCATAAAACCATCTCAAACTTCCCCCACCAACAGTTCCACCTTGCAAAAGCCACTTTCCCGGTACAACATGGTATGATAGTATTAACTTTGGATTTGAGATAGGCTTATCAATGCATATACTCATGCCACCTGCCTGTCCACCTTGTTCTTGAGTCTCGCCTACTTCTACAACACCTGCTCCTAAGGTACAACAAGCAGCATCTAAACCTCCTGCAATTACAGGGGTTCCCTGTTTCAAACCTGTTATATCTGCAGCTTCCTTTGTTACATATCCAACTATTTCATGGCAAGGATAAATTTGTGGCAAAAGCTCAAGATCAATGCCAAACATTTCAGCTGTTTTTTCATCATAGCAACCCTTCTCCATATTAAAGAAGTGATAAGCATAACTTTGAGATAAGTCTTGAGAAAAAGAGCCTGTAAGTTTAAGAAGAATAAAACTATTACTTTGCAAAAATTTATAGGTATTTTTATAAATATCAGGTTTATTTTCCTTAAACCACAAAATTTTTAAGGTTGAATAAGTAGGATGGAGAGGATTTTTGCTCAACTTAAAAATATATTTTTTATCAATTCTCTCGGAGATTTTTTCTAAAATAGAAGAAGATCGAGTATCCATCCAAATAGGTGTATTTGATAATGCATTTCCATTTTTATCAACGGGAATACAAGACCAGCTCTGACCTGCAATTCCTATTACTTTTATCTCATCTGGTTTAATATCTGTTTTAGCGAAAAATTCGTTACTTGCTTTAACAGCAGCATACCACCATTCATTGGGATCTTGCTCTGCATAACCTTCTTCAGGAAAATAAATATTGTATGATTTTAAAGTATCAAACATAACATTTCCGTCTTTATCGAATATACTTAACTTGCAAGCAGAGGTTCCAATATCTATTCCTAGAAGCAATTCCCTCATTATTTTACTACCCCTTATAGTCTTTAAATGATTTTAAATAGAGTTCTTCAAGATCTTTTTCATCAGGTACTCTTGGATTTACTCTATTGTCCGGAAATTCAATTGCGTGCTTCACTAAATCTTTAACATCTTCTTTTTTAATCCCAAAATCCTCCATGGCATAATATAGATTAATTGATTTTAAGAATGAAATAATCTCTTGTTTTAAAGCATAAGCTGCTTCTTTATCAGATACCTTTTCCAGCTCAGGATTAAACATTCTTGCTACTTTTGCAAATCTTTCTATAGCATAATCTACTGTATAATCTAAAAATGATGGATAAACAACTGCCAAGCTTTGCCCATGACTTACATGAGGAAAATGTCCACCAATTGCCTGTCCCAAGGCATGGGGAATTGTTGTTCCAACATTTGCTAAGCAACAACCACCCAAAGTATCAGCCCATGCCATTTTTGTCCTTGCCTCAATATCATTGGGATTGTTATATACTTTCTTCAAATATTCAATTACTACTTTTATTGCTTCAAGGGCCAACATATCTACATATGGTTGATTATTAATAT
This sequence comes from uncultured Dictyoglomota bacterium, assembly GCA_964612975.1. GTDB lineage: Bacteria > Dictyoglomota > Dictyoglomia > Dictyoglomales > Dictyoglomaceae > NZ13-RE01. The sequence goes on from CAZTGC010000003.1 coordinate 10,772, forward strand.
TGATATATGATTCAAAGCAATGGGTAAACACATCAAATCCTGTTGATGCGGTAACGACAGCTGGCATAGTTAGGGTAAGCTCTGGGTCCACAATTGCTACTTTGCAGATTATATTATCACTTACAATTGCTGATTTAGACTTCTCCTCTGTATTTGTTAAAACAGCAACTCTTGATGTTTGTGTTCCTGTCCCAGATGTTGTGGAAACTCCAATTATAGGAAAAGTTTTTTCTGTAGGTTCCTTTTTGAAATAAAGATAATCCCAAGCGTTTCCTTCATGAGTTGCTGCAACTGCTATTGCTTTTGCTGTATCAATTGCACTTCCACCACCAATCCCTATTACAAACTCAACCTTCTCTTTTTTAGCTATTTCTGCGCCTTCTTGAATTGAATCAAGGGTGGGATTAGGAATAACATGATCAAATACAACGGTTTCAATCCCATCTGAGTGGAGCTTTTCTATTATCTCTTGAAATTGCTGAGCTAAAAATTTCTCTACATTAGGGTCAACAACAACTAAGGCCTTTTTTCCATAGCGTTTTGCCCATATACTAATTTCTCTTCTTCTGCCCACTCCAAATATTATTCTAGTAGGTTGATAATAATTGAAATTTTTTACCATAATGAAAATTCCTCCTTTTTTTGAAAATATTAACCTAAAATAATTACCTTACCTTTTACACTCTCCGGATTTTTAAACAACTCGAAGGCTTCTTTAATATCTTTTAGAGTAAAAACTTTGTATATCAATTTATTACTAAATTTCAAGCGTTTATCTGCAAAATATTTTGCTGTTAATTCCCACTCAATTCCTGGAAAGGGAGCACTATATGACATCCAGGAACCTGTTAAATGAAATTCTTTTCTATTGATTTTTTCAAATAACTGAGGAGAAAAAATAACCTCTTTTGTTGGAGTTCCAATAAGACAAACGTGACCTTTATTTGAAACAAATTCAAAGGAAAGTCTTATTGTATCAATAGAGCCTGCAGTTTCATATACGTGTTCAAATCCCTTTCCTTTTGTTAGTTCATTTATCTTTTCTATAAACTCTTGATCAGTTGCATTTAAAACAAAGTTTGCTTCAAATTCTTTAGCTAACTCAAGTCTTTCCGGTTTAATATCAACAACACAGGTAAGATTTGCTCCCATAATTTTTACCCACTGCAAGGTAAAAATACCGATTGTTCCAGCCCCTAAAATTAGAACATTTCCTCCACCTCTAAAACCAACATGCCTAAGAGCGTGAAAAGCTACTGTTGAAGGTTCAAAAAAGACAGCTTGCTCAAAAGAGATATTCTCATCAAATTTAACAATATTTCTTGCAGGAATTTTTATGTATTCAGCAAAACTGCCTTGTTTTTTTGAACCAATAAAACTATAATTTTGACATTGGGAATACCATCCCTTTTGGCATTCACTACATTCAAAACATGGTAAAAGTGGGACACCTACTGCTCTATCTCCAACTTTTATATCTCTAACATTTTTACCAACCTCAATAACTTCTCCTGAAAACTCATGTCCCAATATGATAGGATAAAAGTGTACTGCATCTCCCAGTACTCTTGGAATATCAGAGCCACATATACCACTTGCCTTAACTCTTATAAGTACATCATTCTCAGTTATAATAGGGTCTTCAACTTCTTCATACCTAATATCACCTTTTGCATATAAAACTCCTGCCTTCATTTTTAAAATCTTCACTCCTTTTTTCCATTTATTACCCTTGAAACTGTCATAGAAAAAATGCCAGCTTCTTTGGCTACATCATAAATTCTCGTTATAATTCATCTTATTATTAATTTTTTGTTACTAGTAACAGTATAATATTAAAAATTGATCTGTCAAGATGATGAAATTAGAATTATAATCAAAAATTTACCTGTTAATAGATAGAATAATGAAGATCTATTGTTTTTTTAGTGTTTATAATAATCATTATGAAATTTAGATTCAAATACTATCTCTTTAAAAAGAGGATAAGATAATTACACTTCAGGATTCTACCATTTTTAACTCTCTTACAGATTCTCTTATTATTAACTCTGGTTTTAGAATTATCTCTCTTTTCTCTTTTATTTTATCTTTATCTTCTATCCTTCTTATAAGTAATTCAGTAGCGATTACTCCCATAGAATAGGCAGGTTGAGATATCACTGTTAAGAAGGGATATACTTGAGACATAACTTCTATATCATCAAAGGATACTAAAGATATATCATCAGGAATCTTCAGTCCCAATTCTCTAATTGCTATCATAACTCCAATAGAAATAAAATTATTCCCTCCAAAGATTGCTGTAGGAGGATTAGGCATATTAAGAAGTTCCATCGTTAATTTAAATCCACTATCTTTAGAAGGCTTCCCAAATTTAATTAAAGTATCATCTATTGGTAAATTAGCCTCCATTAAGGCTTTTTTATAGCCTTCTAATCTTTCATAAAAAGTAGAAATATGCTTATATCCTAAAATAATACCAATACGTCTATGACCAAGATCAATAAGATTTTTAATAAGTAAGTATGCACCAAACACATTATCCCCTTTAACCACATCAACATTGTCCAAACCCTCTATTTTTCTATCTATTAAAACTAATGGGATATTTCTCAGGAAAATAGTTTTTAAAGTACTTTTTTTACCAGTAGAAGAAGCAAGAAGTATACCATCGATTCTCTTTCTAGCTAATACTTCAAGATAGATTTGCTCCTTCTCTGGTTTCTCATCAGTATTACAGAGAATAACACTATAATTTTTACCCATTGCTGTATCTTCAACACCTCGAGCTAAAGTAGTAAAGAAGGGGTTAGTGATATCTGAAATTATTAGTCCAATGGTATGAGTTTTTTGAAGAACAAAACTCCGGGCAAGCGAATTAGGAGTGTAACCTAATTTCTCTATAGCTTTCAAAACTTTTTCTCTGGTTTCAGGTTTTACACCTCTTTTTCCATTTATTACCCTTGAAACTGTCATAGGAGAAACACCAGCTTCTTTGGCTACATCATAAATTGTCGTCATAATTTCACCTTTTGCAATGCATTCTAAAGCTTTATATTTTGTCCAAGAATAGAGCTAGCAAACCCTTTATATGTTTCATCAAAGACTATATATTCGACTTTTGTAAAATCTATTTCACCAGTATGTCGCACAATCTTGGGATATACAGGTATTTTGGAACCTGTTACACAAAATACTGGTATTCTTGATAATGGAGAAGTCACATTTTTAAACATAACAGGTCCTTTTATCACTTCTCCTGTCCAAAAATCTGTCCAGTATCCTTCTGGCAGATAAACATCTCTTTTACCTTCTGAATTCATTACAGGTGCAATTAGTAGATTATAACCACAATAAAACTCATCGTCAATATACCAACAGAACGGATCATCTGGATGATGGAAGAATAATGCTCTCATAAATGGATAACCTGTTTTAATAATTTTTTTGCCTTGTTCCACAAAATATGGAATCAATGCATATCGCAACTTCCACCATTCTCTAACTATATTCTTAACATTTGGATATTCATATGGTTCTCTTGGAGAAGCTCCATGATATCTCATGTGAGAGGTGAATACTCCCACCTGTGTCCAACGGACATATAAATCATCATCTGGCCAATTATTCATAAAATCTGGTAACCCATGAAAACCAGGGACGTCGTGACTCCAAAAACCAAATCCTGATACCCCAAGATGCAAGCCACCTCTTATCACACCAGCCAATCCATCCCATGTGCATCCTGGATCTCCGCTCCAGTGAACAGGATACCTTTGACAACCTGCCCATCCTGCACGTGCCCATATAATTGCTTGACCTTTACCTTTAATCTTCTCAGTTATTTCAAAGGCAGCCTTTTGATAAAGTAAAGCATACAAATTGTGCAATTCATTAGATTTAATCCCATAATATTCTGCATCCATGTCAATCTCTTCACCAAAATCTGTCTTAATAACTTCAGCTCCTAAATCAAACAATTTTTTCAGCAATCCTTGATACCATTCCACAGCATCGGGATTGGTAAAATCAATCCTGCTTCCATATTCTATGTTACTTAAATTTGAGGCATCATGAGATGCTGTTTCTCGTTTGATGGGTAAGTATCCCTTTTCAATTGCTGTTTTATAATGCTTAGTATCAGGTGCAACAACAGGAAGCTGCCAAAGAGAAATCTTGAATCCCATATTTCTCATCTCAGTCATATAACCTTTAGGGTCAGGAAAGGTCTTTTCATTAAACTCCCATTCACACAGCCAATCTTTTCTAAACCAGCCTGTATCCAAATGAATCACATCACATGGAAAACCCTCTTCTCTTAGCCTTTTTGCAACCTGAATAGTCTCATCAGCTGAGAAATATGACATTCTGCTCATCCATATTCCATAAGACCATACGGGCACATTTCGTGGGAATCCTGTGATTCTTCTATAATTGTAAACTATCCTTTCAGGTTGCTTTCCCCCAATAAAAAATAAGTCCATTTTATCATCTTCTACCATTCCCTGAACTGCTCTTGTTGAGATATCAGCTAAAGAAAGTCTGATATGATGTGAAGTCATTATCAATAATCCATAACCTTTGCTTGATATGTAGAATGGAATATTCTTGTATGCTCGCCTGCTGTTCACACCAAGGGCGTCTTCATTCTCTAAGATTATAGTCTTCCCTGCTAAATTCATTGGGGCGAATCGTTCTCCTGTCCCTGCAAATTTCTCGTTATATTCAGCATGCAGAGAAAAAAGACAACGTATAGCTTTCTGATTACACTCTACATATCCTAAACTCACAGACTCCACATGTCCCGGTGTAAAAGTATCGTTTGGCATAAAAGGAACAGCAGTTTTCCCATCGGGGTACAAAACTGCATCAAAAAAATACTCGGGTGCAGGTTGAAGGTCGCTCCATTTTTTTATAGGCTTTTTGTAGGTATTTATCTGCATTCTTATAATGTTATCATTATCAATTATATTCCAACAGTATTCAGTTTTTTCTACCCTTAAAGGTTTTTGCTCTAGAGAAGGATCCCATTCCATCATTACATTGGAGTTATCATCAGGAAATTCTTCACCAAAGGTGATAGAGCAACGGAGAATTTCGTCCCCATAAGCTCTGATAATCATGTTATAAATCTTCTTTTCTTTATTTACATCGGGTAAAAGAGTCGGTCTTTTCTGTGCTTGAAATGGTATTTTAACTAAAATATTGCCCTTCATTTCAATTACATCAATAGCCATCTCGCCTATCCAAAGTGTGTCATTACTTCTTTCGGGGGAATCAAAATCCAACATATCATTCACAAAGCGATTAGTTTGTTTCATGCAAAATTTCCTCCTCTAATACACAATTTAAAACACCAATCGAGGTGACCAAGAAGGTCACCTCGATTGGCATGGGAAAAAGAGTATTTAATCTATTATAATTGACCGCGTTTTTTGGCTAAATCTTTCAGGTGATTTTGATACATAACTGCTCTTACCTTTTCTAGACCTGCTTCCTTTATCTCCTTTAATGCGGTTTGATAGGCACTACTAAATTCTCTTGCATCTTTAGCAAGTACCATTTTTGCAAGATATTTGTTCCAAATAAGCTTTATCCTAGCATATGCTACGCCTTCTGGTGATACAGGATCTGGATCTAAATTGTCAAGTCCAAGATCCCATGTATCTACAGCATATGGAGCTACTGCCTTAAGATAGTCTTCAAATTCTTTAGGTGCTATTGCAACCCTCTGCTCAACTGCCCATCTAGATCTCCACATAAGAAGTCTTCTTTCAAATCCATACTTAAGATCTAAAGTTTCTGGCTTTTCTTGTAGTTCTTTGAACACTTCAGGTAAATATCGGGGCCTTCCATCTACCATTCTATAAGTTACTCCTTCTTTTCCAAAGAGGTTTGTTAATTGACCTTCATCGCTCCAGCTATATTGGAAATATCTGATTATACGGGCAGGATTCTTTGCATTCTTTGTTACCATGGAACCGACCCAGCCTGGTCCTCTTGTTCCTGAAAATTGTGGCTGTTTGTTCTTATACCTAAAGTAAGGCACTAATGGCATATAAGTCTTTTTTTCATCTCTTGTTAACTTTATAATTTTAGGATTATGTGCCTTCCATATATCTATGGGGAAGCGTGCAACTATAGCAGCTTGAGCTGAGTCTACTAATTCTCCGTAGATTTCATGCTTCATCATAAGCAGATCTGAAGTGATATAACCCTCTCTATATATACGATTCAAAAACCTAACAGCTTCGACAAAATTAAGGTTTTCAAAGAGAAATTTCAATTTACCTTTCTCTAAATACACATCTCTTGCATATGTTTCTGGTGCAAATATACCTGCAAAGAATCGTAAAGTATCACTACCAGTTAAACCCCATTGATCCACAGATATAGGTGGTTCTATTGCAAAGGGTATAATCTTAGGATATCTCTTTTTAATCTCTCTTAGTACTCGTAACAAATCTTCAGGTGTATTTATTTTAGGTTTGCCCAGAGCCTCATATATTCCCCTCTGTATAAATAGTGGTCGCGCATTGTGTTTTTCAAGACTTTGTTCCCACTCTTCTTTTGATGGGAAAAATGAAGGTATATAGTAGAGCTTACCATCTTTCTGTTTATGATAATTCTTTATCTCTTCTGGTATCATATCCCAAAAATCTGGTGCATACTTTTCACATAGCTCATTAATGGAGTATACTAAGCCAGCTTCAATAATTTTTTTAGTTTCTGGAGAATACCACTCAAGTACCATAGCATCTGGTAAATTACCCGAAGCAACCATTACACTAAGATACTCTTTTTCATCTCCTGTTGGTACAATGATGTTAGGTGTGACTCCTGTTGCTTCAGTAATCCACTTTTCTACAAGAGTTCCTGTCCAACGATAGAAGGATCCCCAAGCCCCATAGAAGTAGAGATCAAATTTAAATGGAGATGTATCCAGTTGCCAGCTATACTTTTTTGGCTGTGCCGATAAATCTGAGAATACAATGCAACTGAGCAACAAAATTGATAAAATTGCTAATAATGCTCTTTGAAACCCTCTTTTCATAACTTTATACCTCCTAACCTAAATGTTTTATTTATAAAACCCTAATTTTTTTAGGGTTTTATAGCCCATTTCTTATCTTTTTAACGTATTGCTCCAAGCATAATACCTTTTACAAAATATCTTTGCAAAAATGGATACGCGATTACTATTGGGAAAGAGGCAATCACCATTGTAGCTAATCTAACAGATAGTGTGGTAATTCCAAGGGTTGAAACATATCTACCAGCCTCTCCTGCTGCACTGGCTGCTTGAATAGCTCTAACTAAATATAAAGGCAAGGTCTCTAATTGAGGTCCTCCATATAATAGGGCATCAAACCATGAATTCCAATGCCATACCGCATTAAATAAAGCTATGGTTGCTAATATTGGTGTAGATAAAGGAAGAACTAACTTGAAAAATATAGTTATATCATTTGCACCATCAATTTGAGCAGATTCTATTATTTCTGACTCAATACCTTTAAAAAAGGTCATCGTAACAAATGCATTAAAGGCACTAAACAAATTAGGGATGATGTATACTAAGAAATTTCCTCGCAATCTGAGAAGCCTGGCAATAACTATATAGGTTGGAATCAATCCTCCACTGAAATACATTGTTATCAATGCCATCATGATGAAAAATCGTCTGCCTAATAAATATTGTCTAGAAATACCATATGCAAAAGCTGCTGTAAAAAATACTGCACTTACGCTTCCTATCACTGTTCTTAGTATTGTAACAATAGTTGCTCTTACAATATTTTTATCACTAAGTACATATTCATAGTTAGCTAAGGAAAATGTTCTGGGGAACAAATATACTGGCTCTCTTAACAAATCTAAAGGATCATTGAATGATGAAATTATTACATAATAAAATGGGTATAGTGTTATAAGTACTATAAGGGTCATAAATAATGCATTAAAAATTTTAAAGGTTATTTCTCCCAAATTTTTCTCTTTCAATTACATTTCCTCCTTTCAAAATAGACTTTCGCCAAATAATTTCTTTGAAAAGTAATTTGCACTTAATAATAAGATTACCGAAGATAAAGAACGAAATAGTCCTACTGCAGTGGCATATGAAAATCTACCTAAAACAATTCCCATTTTATATGTATAAGTGTCAATTATTTCAGCCACATCTTGAATTGCTGAATTAGATAAAAGATACATTTGTTCAAAGAGACCATAATTTGCAATAAGTCCTGCTAAGTTGAAAATAAGTAAAATTACAATAGTAGGCTTAATAGAGGGTAAAGTAATATACCTCATCCGAGCAAATCTTCCTGCGCCATCAATTACAGCTGAATCATATAAAGTAGGATCTATATGAGAGATTGCTGCTAAATATATAATAGAGTTCCATCCAAACCATTTCCATAAATTACTTAATACTACCACAGGTGCTACAAATCCAGGGGTTACAAGAAATGGAATTTGCTTTTCAATGATATTAAGTTTCAATAATAAATTATTTACTAAACCATTATCCGCAAATATTGTATATATAAAACCAATCACGAAAACCCAAGAAATAAAGTAAGGTAAATAACTTACTGACTGGACAAACCTTTTGATACGTATATTAATAATCTCATTAAGTAGTAATGCAAATATTATTGGAAATGGGAAACCAACAATTAAATTCAAAAAGCTATAATAAAGAGTATTCCACAAGGCTTGCATAAAATACTTATCAGTGAAGATTTCTTTAAAATTATTCAATCCCACCCATGGACTTTCTATAAAACTTCTTAAAGGACCCAAGTAAGGATTATATTGTTTAAAAGCAATTATAATCCCAAACATAGGTAAATAATTAAATATGAGCATCCAAAGGACAACAGGCAATACCAAGATCATGATATACCGTTGATTCCAAAAAGTTTTCCATATCGATTCTTTTCCTTGAGTTCCTTTAAACATTATATATGACTCCTTTCCCCTTATAAAAAATCTATTATTATTTTTTTGTTACTGGTAACAGTATAATATTAAAAAATTTTTTTGTCAAGTATGGAAAAAGATCTTGACCTGTAATCATTTTTTGAAAAAGAAAACCTTCTTGGGATAGAATTTTATAAGATTTAACCCCATTAATTATCCCTGCAGAAAATGATACTTTTTCTAAATTGAGATGTAAAAGCGAGATAGATCTTATTATTGAAGGAATATCTTTTTTCCAACTTTTAATGGAAATTGAGTATATTTTATAATAGGGATTAAATAGAGTAGAAGGAAATTAAAAGGAGAACCTTAGAGGAAATTATTGTTGTTCATACTACCCCATTTAAAGAAGATGAAAGTATTGATTTTGATTTATTGAAAAAATATTTAAACTTTATAATTAACAAGAAAGTTCATGGAATATTTTTTTGTGGATCTACCGCGAAGCTTTTATATTATCAATAGATGAAAGAAAAAAGATTTTATAAGCTATATTAGAGAAGAATAAAGGTAGATTAACAGTAGTTGCTCATTGTGGCACTTCAAATCTTAGAGACACTATGGAATTAATAGAGCATTCTAAAAGGGTAGGAGCAGATGAGTTAGGAAGAGTAACTCCTTAGTTTCTAAATTCTCCCATGATTTTGAAAATATTTTAGGTATAAAGGATTAGTAATGGAAACTTTTATACAATTATGGGATATATTCAAAATACAAGAAAAGATTTTATCCTAATTGTAGGATATGATAGGGCGTTCCTTCCAGCACTTATTACGGGAGGAAGGGGAACTGTTATAGGACCAGGGGGTGTATTTCCAGAGCTTTTTGTTAAGATGTATGATACTTTTCTGGAGGGAAATTATGAGCTTTTTAGGAGACTTCAATTAAAACAAAGTAAACTATCTTTAGTCTTAGGAGACGGTGGAGATTTACCTTGGGGAAATAGGATAGAGATGAAATTTATGATATAATATAAACAAAAAAATCAAAGGGGTGTATAAATGAACGTTGGGAAATGCGATGCCATTGTGAGATTAATTATAGGGCTTATCCTTCCCCATTTTACAAGATGGGGTATAGTTTCTGGAGAAGTATGGGTAGCTGTTCTACATATAATAGGAGTAATATTAGTTTTTACTGCTGTATTGAGATACTGTCTATTATATAAATTATTGAATATATCCACATATAAAGAAGGTAAATAAGCAATCAATTTTCATTATAATTTCTCCTAAAAATAGTAAAATAAGTTTTAGCATGAAACTTTTTAGGGGAATTGAGGAGAAAATCATGAATCCCCAAGTTAAAAACGAAAGAATATAAAACATACTACACTGCAAAAATAGTTCACGAAATAGTTGAATTTGGCGAGATTTCATTAAATTATTCATGGTGGAGTATTTAACGAGAAATTGTAGTTTTAAAATATGAATATTAGTCTTTAGCTTGAGAATATTTATTGTGCTATTTTCATAATATAAAAAGATTTTTTTGAAGCAGAATACATACACTTCCCAATAAAATAGAACCAAAAAGGAGAGATAATCTCGTCATAAGATTCTGAGTAAAAGTGTGGAAAAGTCCCCACGTAATTCCTATATCATCTCAAAAAAAATAAATATATTGAAAAATAAATATGAAAAGGCCTAAATTTTATAAAAGGTTTAAATTCTTTCCAAAATAAAGCATTTTTAAAAATAACAATCCCAAAAAGTATTACTGTTGAAATTAATAGATATTTAAATTTGAGCCTTTTTCTATACATAATGATATAAAAACCTTTTACTGAGGTTATATCCAACGAAGGACATAATTTATCGAATCTTTTAAAATTAAGATCTCTATTGACATTAAAATCAATTCAGGGTCAAGTGCACCTAAAACAAGAATTTTCAAGGATAAATAATCACTCTATTTATCTTTCTTTATCTCAGTTTCTTTATACATCTTTCATTATCCATTGACCTAAACTACTTAAATATCCTAAACTAAGTTTTAGTATGAAACTTTTTAAAAATTCAGGAGGAAATTATGAACCCTCAAGTAAAATATGAGGTTGATCCCAAGAGGGAATTAACCTTTAATATTTACAATTATAATTATGCCTTTCCCTTTTCAAGCTTTCTTCCAGGAATATCAGGAATCCTTGGAATACCTATGTGGTGCTTCTATGTAAATCGAGGGCAATGTATTGCAAGTTTTGGATTTGAAAGTAAAGATGGAGCAATTCTTGAATTCCATCCTGCCAATAAAGCCTATAGACTCACTCCAATTTATGGTTTTAGAACTTTTATAAAAATAGATGGAAAAATATATGAAACTTTCTCTCCCAGAGGTCAAGACTTTGAAATAGAAAATAAAATTAGTATCACCCCCTATGATCTTACCATATTTGAAATAAACAAAACTCTAGGCCTCTCCTGTCAAGTAAATTACTTTACTTTACCTTCGGAACCTATAGGTGCCTTAGTACGTATATTAAGTATAAAAAATGAGGGAGATAAAAACCTAAGCCTTGAATTTATCGATGGACTTCCCCAAATCCTTCCCTATGGATTAACTAATGAGGTAATGAAAAATATGTCAAGAACCATCGAGGCTTGGTACAGGGTAGATAATTTAGAAGAGAATATACCCTACTATAGGCTTTGCTCCTCCTTCCAGGATGTGACAGAAGTAAAGCCAATAGAAGAAGGACATTTTTATTTCGCCTTTTTAGAAGAAAAAAAGCCCCTTGCTATTTTGGTAGATCCTGATCTAATCTTCTTTCCCGTAAGTGATTTCAGCTATCCTAAAGCTTTTGAGGACAAAAATTTTAAATTACCGCCTATAGTATATTATGGAAATAGAACTCCATCAGCTTTTTCCTATGCCTTTTTAACCTTAAATCCTAAGGAGGAAAAAACCATCATCTCTCTTGTAGGAAAAGCAAAGTTTCTTTCTCAGCTAAAGGAACTTTCTAAAAAATATATGAATACTGATTTTATAAAAAGAAAAGCTGAAGAAAACAAATACTTAATAAGGGAAATTATAGATTACTCCTTTATATATACTTCATCAAAAGAATTCAACTCCTATGCACGACAAAGTTTCTTAGACAATATACTTAGGGGAGGATTTCCCATCACTTTAAAATATAAAGATAAAAGGGATGTAATATATCTCTTTTCAAGAAAGCACGGTGATTTAGAAAGGGATTATAACTTCTTTAAACTTGAAGTAAATTATTTTTCTCAGGGAAATGCTAATTTCCGTGATATAAATCAAAATAGAAGAAATGATTTATACTTCAATCCCAACATAGGATATTTTAATGTTTTATACTTTATGAATCTCATTCAACTTGATGGATACAATCCCTTAGTAGTTAAGGGAATTAAATATATTTTTGAGGGAACAGAGGAAGATTTAGGAGATTGGATAGGAGGAAAGGAAAAAAAGGAAGTAGAGGTTATGATCCAAAAACCCTTTGTTCCTTATGACATCATAAAAATCTTAGAGAAGTATAATTTCCCACTTAAAAAAGGAGAATTAATAGAATTTATTTCCTTTATTATTACAAGCAGTAAAAAGGTTGAGGATGCAGAATTTGGAGAAGGATATTGGATAGATCATTGGTTCTATAATCTTGATTTAATAGAAAGTTTTGAATCCTTGTTCCCTGATAAAATGGAGGAATTACTCTTAAGAATAAAATTATTTACCTATTATGATAACTATGAAAGGGTTCTTCCAAGAAGGGAAAGATATGTATTAACCGAAAGGGGAGTAAGACAATACAGATCTTTAATAAAAGATGAGGAAAAATTAAAACTTATAAAATCAAGAAGTGTGGAACCTGATAAGGCAAGGAAAAATTACGGAAAAGGAAATATTTACTATACAAATCTTTTATCTAAACTCTTTACCTTATGCTTAATAAAATATTCCACTTTAGATCCTGACAATATTGGTATTGAGATGGAAGCAGGAAGACCAGGTTGGAATGATGCCCTAAATGGACTTCCTGGAATATTTGGCTCCTCATTAAATGAAACCTTTGAATTAAAAAGACTAATTTTACTAATTAAAAATTGGATTGAAAAATATCAAATATATGAAGAAAAAATAAACCTACCCATAGAAGTTTATACTCTTTTGAATTCTATTCTTGAAATAACTCAAAAAAGTCTTGAGAGAAAAATATCAAATTTTGAATTCTGGGATAGGGCCTCGGAAGCAAGAGAAATTTATAGAGAGAAGATAAGATTTGGAATAGATGGAGAGGAAATTTCAGTAGAGTTATCAGAAGTTAATAAATATTTAGATCTATTCTTAAAGAAACTTGAAAGAGAATTGGAAAATGCCTATGATGGGGAAAATAAACTTTATCATACATATTTCTACTATGATCTTGTAGAGTTTGAATTGATAGAAGAAGAGGATAAGAGAATACTAAAGCCTAAAAAATTTGAAAGAAAATCTCTGCCTTTATTTCTCGAAGGACAGGTACACTTTTTGAAGGCTGAAAAGGACCAGGAGAAAAAGGTAAAAATTATAGAAAAGGTGAAAGAAAAAGATCTATTCGATAAAAAACTTAATATGTACAAAGTAAATACCTCTTTAGAAAAAGCTCCTCTTGAAATTGGAAGAATAAAAGCTTTTCTCCCAGGATGGCTTGAAAATGAGAGTATATTCCTCCATTTAGAATACAAATATCTCCTCGAGATTTTAAAAACAAATCCAGAGATATTCTTTAAAGAGATAAAAACTTGTCTTGTACCTTTTATGAATCCAGAAATTTATAAAAGAAGCATATTTGAAAATGTATCCTTTATAGTAAGTAGTGCTAATCCAGATTCCAATATTCATGGTGCAGGATTTTCTGCAAGGCTCTCAGGAAGTACTGCAGAGTTTTATAATATTCTAATTTTAATGTCCTTTGGTAAAAATCCCTTCTATTTGGATAATAACAAAAAATTGATATTTAAACTTACCCCATTTTTGCCCTCTTTCCTCTTTACAGAAAAGGCCCAGGAAGTGGAATATTATAAAAATGGAAAAATATTAAAACTCCAAATACCTGAAAACTCTTACGTAGTAAATTTCTTAGGAAATACCATTATTTACTATTTAAATCCTAAAAGACTAAACACCTTTGGAGAAAATAGCGCAAAGGTAAAAAAGTATATACTATATGGATCAGAAGATAAAAGGGAAATTGTAGAAGATGATATAGTTTCAGAACCATATTCAAAGGATGTAAGAGAAGGAAAATATTACAAAATTGAGGTGCTGTTAGAGTAAAAAAGATTATATTCTGAGATTTTTAACTTAATTGAAGGATTTTAAGGAATTTGTATATACCGCAACAATTTATCCCCCATCAGAAGTTTGTTGAATAGAATATGCCCCATCAAGATTATTTTCAGGAAGTTAAAATAATGAGATAAATGTGAAACAAGATTTATTTGAAAAGATTTAAGAACAATGCAATAGAGAGGATAATTTAGAACTATTCAAATGTGAGATAAGGAAGAATGCTAAATTCAAATCTGAGGATTCTTTGGAAGAGGTGAAATAGAGGTACCTGTCTCAGATACAAGATATTTGACAAGGATCCCTCTTGGAATTTTTCTTTTAATTCTCTTTGCCATTGATCTTTGAGCTAGCCTGGAACTAAACTACAATTAATATTCGCTTAATAACTCCTTTAGATTTTTGATATAATTTAATCTATGCATATAAGTGTAATTATGCCCACATACAATAGAAGAGAGCTTTTGGGAATTATTCTCCTCCAAATATTAAACCAAGATTTTGAAGGGGAATATGAGGTAATAGTATCCGATGATGGCTCAAATGATGATACCAAAGAGTATGTGGAAAACCTAAAAAGTATTTATAAAAACTTAAAATACATATATTCTTCTGAGAGAAGGGGACCTGCTCATGCAAGGAATTTAGCCCTAAATAAATCCCAAGGAGAATTAATTGTATTTATCGATAGTGATATATTTGTAAATAGAGATTTTCTTAAAAATCACTATGAAATTCAGAAAGAAAATAATTTTAAAGTTTTAGTACAAGGTCCAGTAATAAACACCTATAACTGGAAAAAACCATGGAAAGAAAAATTTAAATTAAGAGACATATCTTCAGCCTTTTTTGCTACTGGAAATGCAAGTGTGGCTAAGGAAATATTATTAAAAACTGGCTTTTTTGATGAAAATTTTACCTTCTATGGATGGGAAGATTTAGAACTTGGGATTAGACTTAAAAAAATAAATATAAAACTTATAAACTCGGACAAAGTAAGAGTATGGCATCTTATCCTTCCTCCTAACTTAAAAAACCCCTCTTACCTTTTTGAAAAGGAGAGGGAAAGAGCAAGATCCGCCATGTATTTTTATAAAAAACATCCAACCCTTGAAGTAAAAATGATGATACAACTTGGAAAAATTTATGAAATAGGAAATTTTATACAAAGAATTTTGGGATTAATTAATGAAAAAAATGTAGAAAAGTTTTGGAAATGGACAGAAGAAAAAGGATATCATACCCTTTCTACTATTATTCTCTCAGGAGTACTTAACAAAATCTATTTAGAGGAATTAAAAAGAATTTCTTCATAAATTTTAGAAGTTTTTTCTAACATCTTTTCCAAAGTAAAATTTTCCTTATACCTTGTATATCCCCTTTCCCTAATCTTATTCCTTAGCTCTTCATTCTCCAAAAGTTCAATAATGGCCTCTACTAAACTTCTTACATCTTTTGGAGCCACTAAAATTCCCGTCTCTTTATCTCTAATGATCTCCCGTACCCCTCCAACCCTAGTAGCTATCACTGGTATCCTTTGAGCCATTGCCTCTAAAATTACAATCCCAAAAGACTCATTTAGAGAGGGAAGCACAAATATATGAAAATTGGAAAAATAAGAGGATGCTTCTGGAATACTTCCAAGGAAATGAACATAATCTTTATTATTTTGAGAAACAAGTTTTTCTAAATTCTTTCTATCCTCCCCATCTCCTATAATAACCAAGTGAATATCTTTGTATTTCTCCCTTATCCTTTGAAAAGCTTCGATAAGATAGTTAATTCCCTTCCTTTTAGTAAGACGAGCGCAGGTTCCCAAAATAAAACCATCAATTTTCATAGGCAAATTTCTCATCTTTTTATTCTCTTGAATACCATTATAAATAACTACTAGTTTATTCTCTGATAGACCTGCCTTTAACAAATTTTTTCTTTCATAATCTGAAACTGTTATCACTTTATTACTATACTTATTATTAAAAAAGGCAGACAATTTATAATCTAAAAAGGGATAATCTGAATTATAGCCATGACATGTAAATATTACAGGGGTAGAAGGAAAAACCCCTTTAACTAAATATGTGAGTTCATGAGCTCCATGTACATGGATAATCTCTGGTTTAAAATCTAAGATGATCTTCCTTAAGATTCTAAGGTATTTTCCATAGTTTAAAGGGGACAATAATGGCAATTCTGAATAAGAAATATCATACTGAGGTAAAAGCTCCACTCCTTTACCATAGGGAGCTACAATTTTTATCTCAAATCTATCTTTCAAGGCATTAGCGAGCTCAATAGCATGAATCTCTGTGCCTGCTATATTAAAATAAGGAAGAAGAAAAAGAATTTTGTTTCTCATAATCTAAAAAGAATATAAAAACAAAAAAGATCATGCCTAAATGCAAAGACCACATGGTTCCATCAAAAAGTTGATGGGTCATATAGGCTGAGAAACTACTTAATAAAGAAAGAATAAAGGTATCCCTTCGCCTAAAATATCTCTTAAATCCTAAAAGAATAAATCTAATGACCATGGAAGAAAATCCTAAAAAACCTAATATTCCTGTTTCGGCAAGAAGATTAAGGGGAAGATTGTGAGCAAAGGAGAAATTCTCTTCTATAGCTTCCGGTATTTTATACATAGGATATATCTTACTAAAAGATCCAAAACCTACTCCTGTTATAGGATAATCTAAAAAAATATTCCATGCCGATTTCCATATAAAGATCCTAGCGGTTTTTGAAGTGGAGAAGGGATCTATCCTTGTTTTAAATAAGGAAAATAAGCTATCTTTTACAACCAATGATCTAACAAGAAAAATAGATAGTATAAAAAGACCCAAGAGAGTCAAAATTAAAATATTCTTTTTAGCCTTTTTATCCCCACAAATAAAAAACAAAGTCTCTCCCGTTATTAATCCTAATATTGCTCCTTGAGACATGGTGAGTATTAAACCTATAAGGGTGATTATCAGACAAAGATAGTACCATAGCTTATTCTCTGAATTCTTAATTATCTTCCATTGTATAATAGGTACCACTGTAGCTAACAGGGTTCCTAAACCATTTTTTCCAATAAAGGGAGTCTCAGCATAGACACCTTTGTAGAAAAATACAGTTATTCCTGCGAAGGCCATTAAAGAGGTACCAAAAATAAAATAGTCCCAAAATTTCTCCATCTTATTCCCATCAAATTCCTCACCAATAAAAAACATATAAATGGTAAACATAAAGAATAGGACTAAAAAATTAATTAAGGAAAAGGCTCTAAAAGGAGAGAAAATAGAAGACAAAAGGAAGCTAAGTAAGAAGAAAAACATTAGAGGATGCACCTTTTTAAATAAAGAGGGCAAGATTTTAATTTTATTGATATTACTAAAAAAATAAATTGCAGTACCCAAAGTTCCCCCACCTATTCCTAAAAGAAAACTAAAAATAAAAATAATACCATCTCTCATAGGATTTATTATATCAAAAAATTCTCTTCTATTCCAATCCTTTTTCTAACCTATAATTAATTTTCATCCTTTTCAATAAGAGAAGAAACAATAAAATCTATCAACTAATGCTTTAGTAGAAGAATATTAAAAGGAGGTTTTTCCAAAAAGTGATTTTTAGATTAGCCCTTTATTTTATATTGGAAAATTATATATTAAAGCTGTATAATTTAGATTATCTCCCTTCTTTATTAAAGGGGGATTTTGTGATGAGAAAAAGAGTAGGTATAATTGTGGATAACTTATATGTTTATCAGTGGGAAATTCTTTCGGGGATATTTTCTGCTGGAGAATATTATAATGTTGATCTTTACTGTTTTACAGGAAAAACTTTAAATTCACCTCGAAATTACGAGAAAAAGGGAAATATAATTTATAATTTAGTTTCCAAAAAAAGTGTAGATGGAGTTATAATTTTCTCCTCTTCTTTAAGCTCCGATACCACATTGGAAGAGATAACAAATTTTTGTAGAAATTTCTCCCTACAAATACCTACAGTAAATATAGGTCTTCCCATAGAGGGAATTACCAGCATAATTGTAGATAATGAAAGGGGATTTAAGGAGCTTTTGATACACTTAATTGAGGATCACGGCTATAAAAAATTTGCATTTATTACTGGTTCTCTTCAAAATATGGAGGCCCAAATAAGATACAACGTATTCATGGAAACCCTTAAAAATTATAATATTGAAATACCGCAAGAAAATATCTTCTATGGAGATTTCCTTCATGATACTGGAAGAGAAGCAGTTAAGTATTTTTTAAACAAAAGAAAAATCGATTTTCATGTCCTTGTATCTTCAAATGATGATATGGCCCTTGGAGCTATAGAGGAGCTTAAGGAAAGGGGATATATTATACCAGAGGATCTAAAAATAACTGGTTTTGATGATGTTGAAGAAGCAAGTTTTATAACTCCTCCCCTTACCACTGTTGGGCAACCCTTAAAAGACATAGGATGGAAGGCTTTGGAGACAATACTTGGCCTTATATCAGGACAAGATTTTCCAGAGATTATAAAGCTTCCTACCAATTTGGTTATTAGGGATTCCTGCGGATGTAAGTATTCTGGCATTGAGAGAGCAAGGGTAGAAGATAAAGAGAAAGTTACATTTTGTAATGATCTCTTATCCTTAGAAGGAGCTTTTATTAAATATGTTAAAGATAACCTAGGAAATGTTGAAGAAAATATTTTTGGAGAGATATACAGGAATTTTGTTTATAATCTAAGTAAAAGAGAATCTAATTACTTTCTTCATACCTTAGAGAAAAATTTGAAACTGAAGGAAAATTTTATTCCTTTTGTAGGGATTTTTCAAGAATATATTTCTTTATTAAGGAGATTTTTACATAACTATTTGGAAAGGGAGCAAATTTATTTTTCTGAAAATCTGTGGCATCAAGCAAGGGTTATGCTAAGTTATTATGCAGAAAGAATACAAGGTTATAGAAGAAAAAGAACAGAACAACAAAGAAATAACTTGGCTTATGCAGGGATAAATTTAATCTCAAGTTTTATATTGGAGAATATTGCAAGGGAAATTAAGGAAAATATTCCAAACTTAGGAATAAAAACCTTTTATATAGTTTTATATGATAATGGAGAACCCCCTTATAAAACAAGCAAAATACTAATTGGATATAATCATAAAGAGAGAAACTTGGAGTCCTTTCCCATTGATGAGATTATCCCCCAAAAATATCTTCCTGAAAAGAGAATTACCTTTATAATCGAGCCCCTCTATTATCAAGAAAATTCTTGGGGTTATGCCCTCTTTGAATTAGGTCCTCAATTGGGGATAATATATGAGATTCTAAGAGCACAAATTAGTGCAGGATTACAAGGGGTATCACTCTTTAAAGAGAGAGAAAGATACGAATTGGAGCTTGAAAACTACATTAATGAGCTTTCTATTTTAAACGAGATAGGAAGTAGTATTACTTCTTCCATAGAGTTAGAGGTTATCTTCGATATTATTTCCATGCAAATTCCAAGGCTTTTTGATTTTTCTGCCTTCTATTTAGTATTATGTAGTGATGGTTGTGGAGAAAAGTTTGAGATTGTATCAAAAAATATTCGGGATGAAGATGAAAAGCTAACAAAAAATGATGAATTACTAATTTTAGAGACTTTAGAAAATAAAAGTTATATTTTGAGCAAAGATCCCATAGAAACAAAAAGTATTTTATGTATTCCCATAATCTCAGGGAATAAATCTATTGGAGCTTTAATCCTCAAACACAATAGGAAAAGGGAAATATATTCAGATAAGAGTATCGAATTATTAACCACTATATCCAATTTTCTTTCAACTGCTATTGAGAATGCCCGTCTTTTTCAAAAAACAAAGGAACTTGCTACCACTGATCCCTTAACGGAAATTTTCAATAGGAGAGCCCTAGAGGAGGCCTTCAATAAGGAGATATTAAGAATTAAAAGATATAAACATCCTCTCTCTACTATTGTTATTGATGTAGATGATTTTAAATTATTTAACGATACATATGGACATGCCTTTGGGGATGAAGTATTAAAGAAGCTTGCTAATTTAATTAAAAAATCATGTAGAAGGGTAGATATTGTGGGAAGATATGGTGGAGATGAATTTGCTATAATCCTTCCCGAAACCCCTATAAAGGGAGCAATAAAAATTTCCGAAAGAATTTTAAATAATTTAAGTAAAACTTATATATCCACACCAAATGATGAGAAGATACCTATTAAAATAAGCATAGGTATTGCTTCTTATCCCACAGATACCGATGATCCTGAAAAATTATTAACTTTAGCAGATACAGCTATGTATAAGGCAAAAACCTTAGGAGGAGGGCAATATGCTATTATACAACAGGAACCAGAGTCTCAAAGGGCTATTCCACCTAAATTTGATACATTCTTAGGTTTAATCATTGGTATTGATAACAAAGATAACTATACTTTTACTCATTCCCAGGATGTAGCAAAATATGGAGTAAAGCTTGGGGAAAAATTAGGGCTTTCAAAGGAAGATTTGGAAATATTAGATCTTGCAGGAAAGATTCATGATATAGGTAAAATAGGTATTCCATCCAATATATTAAAAAAACCAGCCTCTTTAACCGAGGAAGAATGGAAGATTATAAAGGAACATCCAAGATTAGGATATCTTATCTTAAGTCAATTACCCAAAATGGAAAAACTGCTTAAAGCAGTTTTATATCATCATGAAAGATATGATGGTAAGGGATATCCCCAAAGTCTTAAGGGTATGGATATACCTATTCTCGCGAGAATTCTTTCTATTGCAGATGCATATTCCGCAATGAAATCTGATAGACCTTATAGAAAAGCTTTATCTAAAGAAGAAATTATAAAAGAGATAAGAAATAATATGGGAAAACAATTTGATCCTGAGATAGCTCAAAAATTTCTTGATTTATTAGAAAAGGGAGAAATTGAATAATAAGAAAGAAATTAAGAATTTAACTTTTTACATAATAAAGTCCTTTCCCTCTAAAAATTTGATTATTTCCTCTATATTAGGAAGCTCCCTTATGGGATAAATTTTAAAAAATATTATTTTTCCTTCTTCATCTATTATTATATTTGCTCTTTCGGAAAATCCATCCTTTTCTCTAAAGATATTATACTTTTTAGCAACCTCTCCATGGGGCCAAAAATCTGAAAGAATTTTTAAATTTTTTAAACCTAAATTTTCAGCCCATGCCTTTTTGGAAGGTAAAGGATCAACACTTAATCCCACAGGAATAGTATTAAGACTTAAAAATTTCTTATAATTTTCTTCCAATGTTAACATTTGTTTCCCACAAATTGATGTCCAGGCTAAAGGATGAAAGGATAAAAGAATTTTTTTACCTTTATTTTTTGAAATATCAAACTCTTCTCCGAATTGGTCTTTAAGGATAAAAGTATTAGAAACTTCCCCTAAAGCTTTTTCCTTTATATTTTGCATATTTTTCCTCCTTATAATATCATTTAAAATATTTTAGCATAAATTTTTATATTGAAAGAATAAAAAATTATCTATAAAGTTAGATAGGGTAAAATATTATTTTTGGGAGGTTTTAAATATGTTTGATATTCTTAAAAATATAATTTCCCAAATAGATGCGGATTATGTGGATTTAAGATATGAAATTATGAGGGAAACAAGAATAGTGTTAAACGGGAGAGAAATTTATCAGCTGGGCACAAATACAGGAGATGGTTTCGTATTAAGGATTCTTAAAGGTGGTGGTTTTTCTTCCATCTCTTTTACCAAAAAGGAAGATGCAGAAAAGGCTATAAAAACTGTATTAGAAAATGTTAATCTTATGGTAAAAAGCACTAAAAAACCTGTAAGATTTGTCAAATCTGAAGTAATAAAGGATACCTTTATCCCCCCTTTAAAGGAAGATCCAAGAAAAATATCCATGGAGGAAAAATTAGAAGTTATTAAAGGCTATAATAATATTTCCCTGAGATATGAAAATGTAACAACAAATATGCAATATACTGAAACAATTCGAGAAAAATATTTTGTAAATTCCGAAGGTACAGAGATAAGAGAAGATCTGATTACTACAAACATATATGGGGATATAATAAGCTATGAGGGAAATTTGGTTCAGAATGTAAGGGTTGGGATTGGAGGAAGTGATGGATTTTATAAATTAAGAGATAGAGAAGAAGAATTTGAGAGAAAAACAAAACTTGTATTGGATCTTTTAAAGGCAGAGCCAGTAAAGGGCGGAGTTTATAATATAATAATTAATCCTAAGCTTACTGGGGTTTTTACCCATGAAGCCTTTGGGCACTTTTCAGAAGCGGACTTAATTGAAGATAATCCCTCTATGAGGGAGAGGATGAAGATGGGAGCCCAACTTGGTAATGAAATTCTAACAATAATAGATGATCCCACAATGCCTAATCAACTAGGATTTTATAAATATGATGATGAAGGGGTAAGATCAAGAAGGACCTATCTTCTTAGAAATGGTGTTCTTGTAGGAAGATTGCATTCAAGAAGGACAGCTGAGGAATTTGGAGAGCCCCTTACAGGACATTGTATAGCGGAAGATTATAGATATCCTCCCATTATTAGAATGGGGAATATATTTATAGAGCCTGGAAATTCAACCTTTGAGGAGCTTTTGGAGGAATTAGGGGATGGTTTATATATTTTAGACTCCAAAGGAGGAGAAACCTCAGGAGAAAACTTTACCTTTGGAGCTCAATATGCTTATGAGGTTAAAAATGGAAAAATTGGTAAACTTTTAAGAGATATAAATATCTCTGGAAATCTCTATAAAACCTTAAAGGATATATACAAGATAGGAAATGATTTTGTATTAGGAGAATCGGGAGGATGTGGAAAGGGGCAGCTTAATATTCGTTCCTGTTATGGTGGTCCCCATATTTTAATCAAGAATGTGGTGATAGGAGGTGTGTAATGTTAGAGAAATTAATGGATATTGCAAAGAAATATTCTGAAGAAGCAGAAATTTATGAAGTAAATTATATAGCAGATGGGGTTTCCTTTGAAAATGGAAGACTCAAGGATATTGATAGTACAATTCAATCAGGAATTAGTTTAAGAATCATAAAAGATGGAAGGTTGGGTTTTGCCTATACAAAAAATCTTATGGATCCTGAAGACTTGGTTAAAAATGCCTTAGATTCTCTAAGAGGAGAAGTAGAAGGAAAATTTAGCTTTCCATCTTCAAGGGATACCATGAAGCTTAATACCTATGATCCATCCATAGAAGATTTAAATAATTCCAAGTTGGTTGAAGAATGTAATAGAATTTTTGAGATTTTATCTGAGAATACTAAAACCCAAATAAATGTTGGAGCAATTAAGAGTATAGTTAATATAAGATTGATAAATAGTAATGGGGCTGATCTTTCCACAAAGATTTCAAAATATCAAAGCTATGCATTTGCTATGTATGAGGGATCCTATGCATCAATTGGTAGAGTTATTGTAGATAAAAAATTTAAAGAATTTTCTAGGGAGGATTTTGATTATATTATAAATCTATTTAATCGTTCAAAGAGAGAAGTAAAGACAAAAAGTGGAAGAATAAAAACCCTTTTTCTTTCTAATTCCATTTATGTTTTAATCTGGAGACTTATATATGCCACCAATGGAAAATATATTTATCAAAAAACTTCCCCTTTAATAAATAAAATAGGGGAGAAAATTTTTGATTCATCCCTCACTATATATGATGATCCCTTAAATGATTCCTTCCCTGATGCAAGATCCTTTGATGATGAAGGAATCCCCTGTAGATATCTTCCCATCGTAGAAAATGGGATTTTAAAAAATTTCTACTATGATCTTTATTATGGAAAGAAAATGAATGTTAATTCCACAGGACATGGATATAAAACTTGGGAAAGAGATGTGGTAAGGGCAACCCCTTCACCCTCTTTAGAACATCTTTTTATAAAACCTGGTGATAAATCTTTAAGGGATCTAATACAACTTATGGATAGGGGAATAATTATTGCTGAGGTCTTGGGAGCCCATAGTGGAAATATTCCCAATGGAGATTTTTCAATAGGACTTTCTCCTGGTTTATATGTTGAGAATGGAGAAATTGTGGGACATATAAAGGATGCTATGGTTGCTGGAAATATCTATGATGTTATGAAGAATGTAATAGGAATAGAAGACAGGGTTTATCCTTCACTTATGGGAACTTTTCCATCAATTCTTTTTGATAATGTAAACTTTGCCATAAAAGAATGAGGGAAATTGCTTGGAATATTATTAAATCATCCTTAGAAGCAGCTAATCCTAAATTAGCAGTAAAAAGGTATCTTTTTTACGATAGGAATCAAAGGAAGATAAAAGTTAAGGATAAAGAATATCCTATAAAGGGTAAAACATACCTTCTTTCTGTGGGAAAGGCTTCCTTTCCTATGGTGGAAGCTACTATAGATATAATGGGAGATATAATTGAAGGAGGATATATTGTTGTTCCCTATGGGTATGAAGGGGAAATGGATGATAAAGTTAAAATCCTTTACTCTTCCCATCCCTTTCCCGATGAAAGGGGAATGAAAAATGCAGAAAAGATCCTTGATTTCGTTAGGAGCTTAGAGGAAGATGATCTTTTAATCTTTCTTCTTTCAGGAGGGGGATCTGCCCTTCTTCCCTTACCCTGCGAAGGAATATCCTTAGAGGATAAAATTAATACAACAAAACTTCTTCTTTCTTGTTCTGCAAGGATTCAAGAGATAAATACGGTAAGGAAACATTTAAGTAGAATAAAGGGAGGACAATTGGCAAAGGCATGTAAAGGAACAATAATTACCCTTGCTGTTTCTGACGTTATTGGAAATTCT
Organism: uncultured Dictyoglomota bacterium; assembly: GCA_964612975.1. Lineage (GTDB taxonomy): Bacteria > Dictyoglomota > Dictyoglomia > Dictyoglomales > Dictyoglomaceae > NZ13-RE01. The sequence continues at coordinate 35,900 of CAZTGC010000003.1, forward strand.
ATTGACACAATTGCATCGGGGCCTACTGTTCCTGATTCTACAACCTTTAATGATGTATATAAAATTTTTAAAAAATATGATCTTTGGGATAAGATACCAGAGAGGGTAAGGAATGTAATAAATTCTGGTATACTTGGAAAAATTCCAGAAACACCAAAGGATATTGATGGAAGACATTTTACTACTATAATTTTATCCAATAGAGATTGTTTGGAAAGGGTTGTGGAAAGGATAAGATCCTTTGGATTTAATCCCCTTCTTATTACTGGATTTTTAGAGGGAGAAGCAAGGGAAGTAACTAAGGTAATATCAGGAATAGTAAAGGAAGTAAGGTTTTCAAGAAGTCCCATATCTTCTCCCTGTGCATTAATTTTTGGTGGAGAAACAACGGTAACATTAAAGGGAAAGGGATTAGGGGGAAGAAATCAAGAACTTGCCCTATCTTTTGCGATAGAAGTCCAAGGAATTGATGACATTCTTTTATTTTCCTTTGCAACCGATGGAAGGGATGGACCCACAGATTCTGCAGGAGCCTTTTCCGATGGAATTACCGTTGAGAGAGCTCTAAAATTAAGTATGGATCCTCAAACTTATCTTTTAAACAATGATTCTTATCACTTCTTTGAAAAATTAGAAGATTTGATAAAAACAGGACCCACTCATACTAATGTAAACGATATAAGTGTAGTGCTAATAAAATAAATTTAAAGGGAAAGTTTTTTATGGTACCACTTATTAATGCCCTTTCCTTATCATCTACTAATGATAGATTTGATTTATTTCACAAAGATTTTAATTTTTTCTAGGTTTACAGATAATTAAATTAAATTTGCCTCTTCTAAGAATTTTCTGTCAGATAAAATTTCTTCAGTTTTTCCTATTCTTAAGAGTTTTTTGTTCTCTCCTAATACATATAATTTATCAGAAATTTCATGGACCATATTTAAATCATGGCTTGCTGTAATTACAGTTTTCCCTTGAAGTTCAAGTTCCTTTATATATTTTATAACTTCCTTTGCACTTTTAGGATCGAGTCCGTTTGTTGGTTCATCAAGAAGTATAATGGAAGGATCAATAACAAGAAGGGAAGCTAAGGCAACTTTTTTCTTTTCCCCTTCACTTAATTGATAGGGAGATCTTTCTAAAAGATGGGCTATATGAAAAAATTCTGATATATTTTTTACTCTTTCCTTTATATCTTCTGGTTTCAGACCAAGTTGTATTAATCCAAGGGATATCTCATCCTCTACCCTTGGAGAAAAAAGTTGGGCATCTACACTTTGAAATAGTAAAACTACACTTTTTCTAAAAAATCTATTAAATTCGGGATCATCAAAGGTCTTTTCTTTAAGTTCCTTGGAAAAAGCAAAAGCTCTTCCCTCTTGGGGATATAAAAGCCCATCAAGGATTTTTAAAAGGGTAGTTTTTCCAGAACCATTGGGACCAAGGAGACATATTCTTTCCCCTTCATATATTTCTAAATTTATTGATGAAAGAGCTACTCTATGATCAAGATAATAAAAGCTTACATTTTCTAATTTAAATATGGGTTCTTTAAAGTTTTTCATATTTTATACCTCAATAGATAATAGAACTATCAAAAGAATAAATATTGTAAAAATTAATACTAAAATATCCTTGGTGTAAATTTTACTATTATTGGGAAATACTAACTCTTTTGTTATTCCCCTTGAAATCATTCCTTGAGAAACTTCCCTAGATAATTCATGGGTTTTAACTGCCAAAATACCAATGGTATTTCCTATCCAACTTTGCTCCCTTTTCCAATTTATATTAATAGTTCTACTTTTTTTAGCAAGGTGTAGATCTTCTGCTATTTTTAATAAAAGAAGTATATACCTATAGGTTATAAGAAGGATTGTTATAACAAGAGATGGTATTCCAATACCCCTTAATCCTGAGAAAATTTTTGTCCAAGGAGTTGTTAGAATAAAAATTTGAATATAAGAAATTGAGGTTGCAACCCTCAATATAAATCTTATAGCGCTAATTAAACCTTCCCTTGTAAATCCAAGGGAAAGTTTACCTGGGATCATAAATATAGAAGGTATAGCGATAATGAGAGTAAAAAATGGGATAAAAATCCATGTTCTTCTTAAAAGGACCCTTATATCAATTTTCCCGATATATCCTAAATATATACTAAATAGATATAGGATAATAATTGAACTTAGTTTTTGAAAGAAACTTAGAAAGACAAGCACAAAAATCAAAGAAACTACTTTTATCTTTTCATTTATTTTAGATAAAAAAGACTCCTTTCTCTCTTCAAAAAGAAGAGCATCCCTTAATATTTTATTTATATCCTTTAATGTTTTATCTATAAAATTACTCATTCATTTTTTATAGCAATTTTCCCTAATAAATAAACAACTAATACAACTATTCCTGTTCCTACTAGGCCAGTAATTATATATCCTAAGGATTGTTGGAGTAAATTCCCATTTTCCCAGATTTTTAGATTATAGTCTGGAAAAAGAGGTTTACCAAGGGAGGATAATTTCTCAAGCCCTTCTGGTATATATCCAATAAGCTCCTTTAAATCCTCAGGCTCCCATTCTCCCCATGCATCTCCTGAATTAAAGATATAAGGAAGGATGATACCTAAGGGAGAAAGAATTATAAGAATTAGAATAATAATCCAAAGTTTACGCATTTTCCCACTCCTTTATCATATTAGTTTTTATTAAGTAATAAAGGACAAGCACAGTGATTATAACCTCTATCCAACCAAAAAGTAATAAATGTTCCAGCATCATAGCGGGGATAGTTACAGGTAAAGGATAAGGAAAATAAAGGGGGGTACCATCTTGGGCCTTTGCAATATATGGTTGGATCCCCAGCATTATAGCTGTAAAAAGGGTTGCCATATTCAGTCCAAAATATGCAGAGATTCCTGCAGAAATTAAACCTCTTTTTGAGGATAAGGGATGATTTCCTTTAATAAGTTTATAAACATAATATCCAGTAAAGGGCATAACTAATGCCATGTTAAAGCAATTTGCAGCTATTGCAGTAATTCCACCATCTCCAAAAACTATTGCTTGAATAATTAATACCATAGATATAACCAGGAATGCTGGCCAAGGGCCCAAAAGTATAGCAAGTAAAACACCTCCTACCCCATGTCCTGTAGTTCCTCCTGGGGTTGGAATATTAAACATCATTATTACAAAGGAAAAGGCTGCTCCCAAAGCAAGGAGGGGAATATGGCGATTTTTAAGGGTATTTTTTATATAATTGTATGCCCTAAACCAGAAGGGCATCATAACTACAAACATACTTCCATAAGTCTGGGGCCCTAAATATCCATCAGGTATATGCATCTTCAATACCTCCCTTTTAAAGTAGCACTTTTTTGCAAAATTATAACACGAAAGTTAAGAAAAACAAAGTTGATAGGAATCTTATATTTAATCATTTTTTGAAAAAGAAAACCTCCTTTTCTAACTTACAAATAGTATTATTGCTGCTATATTTACATTTTTTCTTTCAACTTATAGGAAATTTTTCAAAAACTTGTAGTATAATTAAATTAAAAAATTAAGGGAATCTAAAGAGGGTATGGAAAAGAACTTAAATTCTGAGAACTTTAAGGATTTAATATTAGATTTGTTAGAAGATCATGTAATATATTTTGATAGGGACTTAAAAATTCTTTATGCCAATAAAGCTGTTGGAAAATCCCTTAATCTTTCTCTCCAGGAATTAATAGATAAAAATTGTTATGTGCTTTGGCATAAAAGAGATACTCCCTGTAAGTATTGTCCTGTTAAAAGAGCCATGGAGACAGGAAAGATGGAGGAAGGCGAGATAGTAACCTCTGATGGGAAAATATATCACATAAGGGGATATCCTGTTAAAAATAAGGAAGAGATAATTGGAGCTATCGAAGTTGTTCAAGATATATCAAAATGGAGAGAGAGGGAAGAAGAAATAAAATATATGAGCTTTCATGATAAACTTACAGGACTATATAATAGAGCATTTTTTGAAGAGGAATTAAATAGACTTAATACTAAAAGACAATTTCCCTTAAGTATAATTATGGGGGATTTAAATGGATTAAAACTTATAAATGATGCCTTTGGGCATAAAGAGGGAGATAAGCTTTTGATACGAATCTCTGAAGTTATTAGAAGCTCATGCAGAAGAGAGGATATAATAGCTCGATGGGGAGGAGATGAATTTGTTATTCTTCTCCCAAAGACTGATAAGTTTACGGTTCAAGATATATGCAAAAGGATCAAAAGAAATTGTGAGAAGCATAATAATAAAGAAAATAACTTGATAAAACTGAGTATTTCCTTGGGATTTGCCACAAAGGAAATAGAAGAAGAAAGTATTGAAGATATTTTAAGACTTGCGGAAGATAGGATGTATAGAGATAAATTAATTGGAGGAAAAACCTTTAGAGACTCTATAATCTCTTCCCTTAAAAATCTCCTATGGGATGTTAGTTTTGAAAATAAATTCCATGAGGAGAGAATAAAGGAATTATCATTAAGAGTTTCAGATTTTCTATATCTTTCTGATGTTGAGAGGGAAGAGTTAGTTCTTCTTGCTCACTTTCATGATATAGGAGAAATCACTATCCCCAAGGAGACCTTAAGAAAACCAGATAAACTTAATTCGAAAGAGTGGGAGGAAATAAAAACCCATCCCGAGGTGGGATATAGAATTGCAGAAGCTTCTTACGAATTAGCCCATATTGCTTCTCTTATTCTCTCCCATCATGAATGGTGGGATGGTTCTGGATATCCCCAAGGTCTTAAAGGAGAAGAGATTCCTCTTGTTTCAAGAATCTTCTCCATTGTAGATGCCTTTGAAGTAATGACCTCGGGAAGATCCTATAAAGAGAAAAAAACAAAAAAGGAAGCAATAGAAGAATTGAAAAAATTTGCTGGAACTCAATTTGATCCCAAGTTAGTAGACGTCTTTATGAATGTAATTTAGTAGCCCTTAGTTTTTTCAATGCCCTTTCTTTGTAAATTCTTACACTTCTTCTTGATATTTTTAAATATTTTGCTGTTTCCCTTTCACTATATCTTGAAAAATATAGTAGATTTATAACCTCCCTTTCTCTCTTTGAGAGTTTTGATAAATTTATTTTTCTTCCTCTTTCATAATTTTCAATATAAAAATTTTCATAATAATCTATTTTAGAGCTCAGTCTCCTTTTATAATTAAGAAGCTCATAATAAAGACTCTTTTTTAGATAACTAGATAAGAATCCTTTACTTTCATCATGTTTTTTAATAAGTTCAAAAAGAATCATTTCTCCATGTTGTTTCCAATCTTCCCATTCTAATTCCCTTGAGTAAAGGAGATGCAAATATTTATAAAGGAGAGGCTTATAAGCTAAATACAATGTATTGTAATCCATTCCTACCTCCTTTTTCCAAGTTTACCCTATTATATTTACTTATAGTAAAATTTTCAAGCGTTATTTTTACATATAGAAAAAATAAATGATTCCATGAAATAAAGGTATAATATATAGAAATCAACTTAAAAGGAGGTCTGAAAATTGATTCTTAGCGATAGGGATATAAAGAATTATTTAGAAAGGAAAGAATTAATCTTAGAACCCTTAGAAAATATTGAGGAGCAAATTCAGCCTTCTTCTGTGGATTTAAGATTAGGAAATTTCTTTTTACATTTTAAAGTGGAAGGAAGAGCCTTTATAGATCCCTCAAAGGATAATCCTTCGGATCTTATGGAAATTATTGAGGTAAAGGATAAAGAGCCTTTCTTTTTAAGACCTGGAGAATTTGTCTTGGGAACAACGATTGAAACTGTGGGACTTCCTGATTTTCTTGTGGCAAGGGTAGATGGTAGATCAAGTCTTGGAAGATTAGGGATTATAGTTCATGCTACTGCAGGTTATGTAGATCCGGGTTTTTATGGACAAATCACTTTGGAGCTTTCCAATATAAATAGGGTTCCTGTTGCCTTATATCCTGGAATGAGGATATGCCAAATATCCTTTTATAGGTTAACAACTCCAGCAGAGATCCCATATTATAAAAAGAAGGGAAGTAAATACCAAAATCAAAAGGGTCCTACCCCAAGTAAATTAAATATAGATTTTAAGGGGTGAAGAATGCAGGATTTTAGTATCTTTATCTTGGGAGGATTGGGAGATTTAGCAAGGAAAAAAATCTATCCTGTCTTATATAATCTTTTTAAAAATTTTCGTCTTAGGAACTGCAGGAAAATTATCGTAACAGGAAGAAGAGAAAATATTGGAAAAAAAGAATTTCTTGATATCCTTTCTAGGGAAGTTTTCTCCGATAATTCCTTTTTGTCCCTTTTTGAATATGTAAATTTAAATTTAGATAAAGATATGGATTACAAAAATCTAAAGGATTTTATAGAAGATGAGGAGCTAATCTTTTATCTTGCAATTCCTCCCTTTTTATTTAGAAATACCCTAAAAAATTTAGGGATATTCTTAAAAACCTTAACAAATAAAAGAAAGATAATTATAGAGAAACCCTTTGGGATGAGTCTTTCCTCTGCAAGGGAACTAAATATGGTTACTAAGGAATATTTTAAAGAAGGAGAGATTTATAGGATTGATCACTTTTTAGGAAAGGAAACGGTCCAAAATATATTTGGTTTAAGATTTTCTAATATTATCTTTGAGGGCATATGGGATAGGAATTTTATAGACCATGTTCAAATATCTGCATTAGAAGATATAGGAGTTGAGGGAAGAGCTAATTATTATGATAAAGTGGGAGCATTAAGGGATATGATTCAAAATCATCTTCTTCAAATCCTTACTCTCATTGCCATGGAGCCTCCCTGTTGTATAGAGGAAAGGGCAATAAGAGATGAAAAAATCAAGGTGTTAAAAAGTATTAGAGAGATAAAATATGAAGAAGTTCCTAAATATGTAATAAGGGGACAATATGAGGGGTATAGAGAAGAAAAAGGAGTATCAGAAAATTCAAAGACAGAAACCTATACTGCTTTAAAAATTTATATAGATAATCTAAGATGGGATGGAGTTCCCTTTTATTTGAGAACAGGGAAAAAACTTTATAAAAAGGATACATCAGTAGTAATTGTATTTAAAAAAATTCCGGGTCTTTTTTCAAAAATTTTAGATTGTGTTCCTGAAGAGGATATTATTGGATTTAAAATAGCACCAGAAAATAAAATAATTTTAAGATTTCAGCTTAGACCCTTAGGAAAAAGTATTTTATCTTGTCCCGTACCAAATACTATGGAATGGTCTGCACCTAACATAGATGCCTATGAGACCCTATTCCTGGATATAATAGAAGGGGATCAAACTTTGTTTATAAGGGATGATGAGATAGAAAAAGCCTGGGAAATTGTCCAACCTATATTGGAATTTTGGGAAGAAGACCCTAATATTCCCATCTACAAGGTAGGATCCCTTGGTCCAGAGGAGGCAAATTATTTTATTAGAAAAGATGGAAGGGAATGGAAAAATTTATGAAGGCTTGATATGCATATGGAATTAAATGAGCAATTTAAAAAGGCTTTAGATTTAATGGAAAATACAAATAAAAATGTATTTATCACAGGGAAGGCTGGAACAGGAAAATCTACCCTTTTACAATATTTCAGAGAAAAAACCAATAAAAAGATTGTTGTTTTAGCTCCTACAGGGGTTTCTGCCTTAAATGTGAAGGGAGAGACTATTCATTCCTTTTTTGGATTCAAGCCCAATATCAACTTACAAAGTATAAAAAAGCTTTCACCATCTCAGAGGGAGATTTATAAAAATTTAGATGCCATAATAATTGATGAGATATCTATGGTTAGGGCAGATCTTTTAGATTGTGTAGATTACTTTCTAAGGTTAAATGGAAAGGAAAAAGATAAACCCTTTGGTGGAATTCAGATGATCTTCATTGGAGATTTATATCAACTTCCCCCAGTGGTTACATCTAAGGAGAAGAAAATTTTTGAAGATTATTACAAAAGTGAATATTTTTTTGATTCCAATGTTTTTAAAGAGATTTCCATGGAATTTATTGAGCTGGAAAAGGTTTATAGACAAAAGGATGAAAAATTTATTAATCTTTTAAACGAGATAAGAAGAAATACTGTAAGTGAAGAAAGTTTAGAATTATTAAATAGTAGAGTTGTAAAGGATTTCATTCCCTATGAAGATTATATGATCTATCTTACTCCATATAATGATGGGGCTTCCAAAATAAATATGGAAAAACTTGAAAAGTTAAAGGGTAAAAAATATGAATGGATAGCAGGAATTAATGGAGATATAAGTGAAGAATATTATCCCAATGATGTAATTCTTACCCTTAAAAAGGGAGCTCAGGTTATGATGTTAAATAATGATGGCTTGGGAAGATGGGTTAATGGATCTTTGGGAAAAGTTGTTGGAGTAAAGTCTGAGGGGATAATAAGGGTTCAATTTCCCCATGGAAGAATAGAAGATGTTTCTCCCTATACCTGGGAAGTAATGCATTACATATATGATGAAGAAAGGAAAACAATTGATACAGAAGTTATAGGTTCCTTCACTCAGTATCCATTAAAATTGGCATGGGCCATTACCATTCATAAAAGTCAGGGAAAAACCTTTGAAAAAGTTATTATTGATCTTGGGAAGGGAGCCTTTGCTCCGGGACAAGTTTATGTTGCATTAAGTAGATGTACATCTTTCCAAGGGATTTTCTTGAAAAGGCCTATAAAAAAGAAGGAAATATTTATAGATAAAAGAATTGTTGATTTTTTAACTAAATATCAATACTTTATCTCTGAAAGAGATTTACCCTTGGAAGAGAAAATAGATATTATTGAAGGAGCAATAAAAAAGAATTCCCTTATATATATTGTTTATCTAAAACCCAATGACGAAAAATCAAGAAGAATAATAAAACCACATAGAGTGGGTGAATATAAGTATAAGGGAAAAACTTTTCTTGGAGTTTATGCCCATTGTTTAGAAAGAAAAGAAGAGAGAGTTTTTAGAATAGATAGAATTCTTGAATTAAAGGAAAAGAATATTTAATTATAATTATTTTATTTTCCACCTTCTTAAAAAGGATCTCCTTACAAATTCAGGAAATTCTCCTTTCTTTTCACACCAAGCTTTAAGCCACTCAATTGTCCTTTTATCTCCCATATTTCCTGAGCCTATATCTTTCCCATCTATTATATATCTTTCATCTTCTCTTATTCTTTTAATTTTTTCTTCTCTTAATACCTTAGCTATTATTGAGGCACATCTTGTTTCTAAAAATTTATCTTCAGAATTGCTTTCTATTATAATTTCCGAAGAAAGGCTATTTAAAAAATCTTTTAAGGATTTTCCTATCCCATAATCATCTATAACTATTCTAATCTTTGAAGGATCTAAATTCCTTATAAGATTTTCTATTAATCTTCTATATCCCCTATCTAAAATTAAATTTATATTATACTTATCTATCTCTTCCTCGGAAATCTCTAAGTATTTATAATGGAATCCTTCTAAGGATTTTAACCCTCCAAAAATTCTATTCCAATAATAAAAATCATGTCTCTTCTTAGTATCCGAAGAATTTATTATATAATCAATCCTATGGAAAAGCTCCCTTTTAAATAAAACCCCTACTAGTATTAAAGAACCTAAAACTTCCCCCTTTCCCACCTCATCGGCTCCTATAAGATATTCCTTTGTAGGAGCAAAAAACCTTCCTCCCAAGATAGAATCTATCTTCTTCCAGATTTCATTAATTTCAGGGGATGGTGTGGAATATAATGTTCCATTTTTATAATAAATAAAAGTTGAAGAGAAAAGTTTTATTCTCCAAACCTCATAATCTTGCTTTTTATCCTCTTCTTTTCCTCCAAAATCCAAAAGAAGATTTTTAATCTCTTCTCCCTTTAAAATTCCTTTCCAAGTTCTTCCCACCATATTTTCATTATATCATTTTGTCGCCCAACCCCTCCTTATATTTAATAGAAGATTAAAAAAGGAGGTGAAAGGCAAATGGCAGTAAATTCTATTCCCTATAATTCCCGTTTAATTTTAAGGGTCCAGGTGGGAATCCAACAGGGAAATCCAGTTATAAGAAGCAGAAGTTTTAATAATGTAAAATACGACGCCTCTGATTCCGCAGTATTTTCTGTAGCCCAGAAATTGGCAAGTCTTCAGAAATATCCATTAGTTAAAATTATTAGAGCCAATGATGAAGAGTTGTTAGAAATTTAATTAAAGGAGGTGGATGATATGGCAAATTTAACATCGAGAAAATATATAAGATTTATCTTTTTAGATAGTGGTGGAAGTAGATTTACTTTAAGAATTCCTGACCCCAAGGATAATATAACTGAACAGGATCTTCTGGAAACAATGGATCTTATTATAAATCAAAATATATTTCAGGGAAGATCTGGGAATTTGGTATCCAAGGTAGATGCAAGGGTTATAGAAACAAATATAAGTGATTATTATGATTAAATCTAGGGCGGGGAAAAACCCCGCCTTAATTTTGGAGGGTATAAAAATGCTTGAAGCCTTAGTTAAGAAATTAAAATTTAAATTTAGTTTTCTTTATCAATCCTTTCCTAATTATACATGTAAAATCTGTAAAAGTAAAAAGAATTTTATGTTTTTTATAGATGACACCCCTGTATGTCCCGAATGTCTCCCAACATTTTTTGAGAAGGATTTCCTTCCCCTATTGATTTCAAAAATTATCTTAGCAATTAAAAATCCAGAGGTAAAGGATGTCTAAAATTAACGAAATAAAAATATCAAAAAATTTCTATTTAAAGGATTTCCAATGTAAATGTTGTAAAAGGGTAATGATAGATTCTCTCCTTTTAGAAAAGATGGAAATATTATACCAATTAAGTAGTGGAAATTTTGTGATCACCAGCGGCTACCGCTGTGAATCTCATAATAAAAGGGTGGGAGGAGTCTTAAATTCAAAGCATACAAAGGGATGTGCCTGTGATGTTATTTCTGAAAATATAAATGAGATTTTTGAGATAGCAAAAAGCTTAGGATTTGCTTTCATTAAGTTGGATAAGAAGAAAAATTATATTCATATGGAGGTATAAGATGGAAGATTTAGTGAAAGTTATTAGTAATTTAGGTTTTCCCATTGTTGTTTCTTTAATCCTTCTTTTAAGGATAGAATATAGATTGGAGAGTTTAACAAGGGCAATTCAGGATTTGTCCCAGGCAATAATATCTATAAAGGGTTAAAGATTTAAGGGAGCGAGTATTAATCTCGCTTCCTACTTAAAATTAAAAACCAAGAGTTCTTTTCTCTTATATCAATTACTTTTAAGTTATTTTCTTCAAAGGCTTTCTCTACATCCTTTACTTTATCCTTTATCATTCCTGATGCTATGAAATAGGAATTCTCTCTCATAATTCTTTTTATATCCTTAGAGAGTTTAATTATTTCATCTGCATTAATATTTGCTAATATCAAATGGAATTTTTCATATATTCCTTCTATGAGATTATTCTTAATAACCTCTATATTTACCCTATTTAATATCGCGTTTTCTCTTGCAATTTTTACAGCAATATCATCAATGTCAATTGCCAAAACCCTATGGGCACCAAGCTTTTTTGCTGTAATTGCTAAGATTCCTGATCCAGTGCCCACATCAATTACATCCATTCCCGGCTTTAAAAGCTCCTCCATTGCTAAGATGCATAAAATTGTGGTCTCATGGGTACCTGTCCCAAAGGCCATTCCAGGATCAATATTAATAATTATTTTATCCATAGCTTCATATCTTTCCCAGGAAGGAACAATTACAACCCTTCCAATTTCCACGGGTTTATAATATTTTTTCCAGGAATTTGCCCAATCCTCTTCATCTAAATAGCGAATCTCTACTTCTTCCATCCCAAGATCAAGATAATTGGATATTAATTTTAACCCCTCCTTTATGTGAGATAAAGTCTCATGAAGATTAATTTCCTCTGGAAAGTAGGCCTTTATAAGGGTTAAGTTCTTTTTAGTTTCTTCTTCAAGGGATACTCCCCTTGCTCCTATTTCCTTCAATAGATTAAAAATGGAATCTTCTGCCTCTTCTTTTGTCTTAATAGTTATCTCAATCCACTTCATAATAGTATAATATAACCAAAAATACTTAGGAGGAAAAGAGATGGGATATAGTGTTTTAATAACTGGGGCATCAAAGGGGTTGGGATTTTCATTAACTAATATTTATTTAAGATCAAATCATAAGGTTATAGCTACATATAGAAAAAATTTAGAAAATCTTGAGGAAATTGCTAATAAATATGAAAATTTAGCACTTGTTCCTATGGATATATCTTCTGAAGATTCTGTAAAATCTGCCTATGAATTAATAAAGGAAAGGATCTCCTCTATAGATATTCTTATAAATAATGCAGCAATATATATTGAGGATAGATCAAAAACTATTGAGAATATAGATATAGAAAAGGTAATTACAACTCTAAATGTAAATTCTGTTGGAGTCTTGAGGGTTTTAAAATATTTTTATCCCATGGTAGAAGGAGGCAATAAAAAACTCATTATAAACATTTCTTCTGAGGCTGGAAGTATTGGAGATTGCTGGAGGGATAGGGAATATGGATATTGTATGTCAAAATCTGCTCTAAACATGCTCTCTATGATCCTTCAAAATTATAGTAAGGATAAAGGGGTAAAAATTCTTGTAATACATCCGGGCTGGATGAGGACAGATATGGGAGGTCCTGATGCAGATATCTCTCCTGAGGAATCTGCAGAAGGTATATACAATCTTTCCCTTAGAGAATGGAATGTTAATGATAAAGATATTTACATGGATTATTTGGGAAGAAAAATGAATTGGTAGTTAAGGAGAAGTTAGTATATAATATTATCAGTTCTAAGATAAGAGGTGATCCTAATAATAAGAATATTCAAATATTTCATATTAGTCCCTATAATCTTTTTATATCTTCTGTCAGGAAATCACTCAGAAGCTTATATTCAGCTTCCTCAAGGAGTTAAAGTAATCTCCATAGCTCTTTCCCTAGATGGAAGAAGTATTATTACAGGAAATAGTGATAAAACCATAAGAATTTTTGATATAACTTCAAAAGAAGAGTTAAAGGTTTTCAGGGGTCATACCGATGAGGTTTTATCAGTTAGTGTTTCTCCTGATGGAAGATATATTTTATCGGGAAGTAAAGATAAAACTGTAAAGCTTTGGGATATATATTGGGGAAGAGAAATTAGAACCTTTAAAGGACATAGGTGGCATGTTAATTCTGTTTGTTTCTCAAAAGATGGAAGTTATGCTATTTCAGGAAGTTTTGATAAAAGTATAAAAATATGGGATTTATCATCAGGAAGGGAGTTTGGAACCCTTTTAGGACATAAAGGGGGTATCTTTTCCTTAGATATTTCTTCTGATGGGAGATATATAGTATCGGGAAGTTCTGATGGAACTATAAAAATTTGGGATATAGTTTTAGGAAAGGAAATAAGAAGCTTTATGGGACATAGGGGAGAAGTAAGCTCAATCTCCTTTACTCCCGATGGAAAATATTTTATCTCTGCTGGAGAGGATAAGATTATAAGAGTATGGGATTTTGAAAAGGGAAAAGAAGTAAAAATTATGATGGGACATAAGAATAAAATAAATTCAATTTCAGTGTCTTATGATGGAAGATACATTTTATCAGGAAGTAGCGATAAAACCGTAAAACTATGGAAGAGATGATATAACTCCTCCGCATAAAACATAATCATTTTTATAACAAACCAAAACTTGACCAGGAGTGATAGCCCATTGAGGCTCTTTGAAGATTAAATAAACCTCTTCCTCAGAAAGAATTTTTAAAAGAGCAGGTTGAGGATCCATATTATATCTTATCATTGCCTGAACTTCCATTTCCCTTTCCTTAGGTATGCCCGAGGGGAAGTTAACATTCTTTGTATATACTTCTCTTGAAAATACCCTTTCCCTCTCTGCTACAATTACTATTCCCTTCTCAGGAATTATTTCCTTTACATAAACTGGTTTTCCTAAAGAAATTTTCAATCCTCTCCTCTGTCCAATGGTAAAATGAAAAACTCCATTATGCTCTCCTACTTCCTTTCCATCTTCAGTTATTATCTTTCCTTTTTTCTCCTTTACATATCTTAATAGAAAATCTCTATAATCATTATTGGGAAGAAAACAAATTTCCTGACTTTCCATTTTCTCTGATACCATAAGATTGTTCTCTTTTGCTATTTTTCGAACTTCTTCCTTTGTTAAGTCTCCTAAGGGAAAAAGGGATTTTTCTATTTGCTCTTGGGTAAGATAAGCTAAAAAATAAGACTGATCCTTTCTGAAGTCCTTTGCTTTTTTTATTAAAAATACCTTTTTATCTTCATCCCAAACCTTTTTAACATAGTGTCCTGTGGCAAAATAATTCCCTCCAAGCATTTCTCTCTTTTCCATTAAAAGTCCAAATTTAATAAACCTATTACAGAACATACAGGGATTAGGAGTATATCCTTTAAGGTAAGAATCAACAAAATATTTTATAATTATCTCCTCAAATTCCTTTTTTAAATTTATTACATAATGAGGCATTCCCAATTTATGAGCAATTCTTTTAGCATCATTTATAGAAGCCCAAGAGCAAAAGGCATTATCCCTCTCTACAGGATCTTGAAATATATCCATAGTAAATCCTATTACCTCATATCCTTCCCTTAAAAGAAGAAGGGCAGAAACAGAGCTATCCACTCCTCCGCTCATTCCTATAATAACTCTACCCTTCACGCTTTAATGTCCACCCTTGCTTATAGGGAGATATAGCTCTTAATTTATCTACTATCCTTTCTAAAACATCTAGGGTATAATCTAAATCTTCTTTTTTAGTCCAGAGTCCCAAGGTAAATCTTAAAGATCCATGAACCAACTCTATGGGAACCCCAATTGCAGAAAGAACATGAGAAGGTTCTAAGGAGCTGGAGCTACATGCAGAGCCTGTGGATACACCAATTCCTTCCATATCAAGATTCAAAAGTAAGGCTTCTCCCTCTATATATGCAAAGCTAAAATTAATATTATTAGGTAGTCTTTGAGTTCTATGCCCATTTAAATAGGAATCAGGAATTCTTCTTTCCACTTCTTCTATGAAATAATCTCTTAATTTTGCCAATCTTTCCCTTTCACTATCAATTTCTAATATTGCCAAATCCAATGCCCTTCCCATTCCCACAATACCTGCTACATTTTCTGTTCCAGCCCTCCTCCTTCCCTCCTGCTCTCCTCCATGAAGGAGAGGATAAACTCTTGTTCCTTTCCTTATATATAAAGCTCCAATCCCTTTAGGTCCATAAAATTTATGAGCTGAGATGGACAAAAAATCCACATTTAAATCCTTTACATCTACGGGTATATGTCCCACTGTTTGCACTGCATCGGTATGGAAATAAATCTCCCTTTCCTTAGCAATACAAGAAAGTTCCTTTATGGGTTCAATGGTTCCTATCTCATTATTGGCATGCATTATGGATATTAGAATAGTATCCTTTCTTATGGCTCTTTTTAGATCATCAGGATCCACTAGTCCTGTTTTGTCTACGGGAAGATATGTTATCTCAAAGCCTAATTTTTCTAAAAAATGGCAGGGTTCTAAAACTGCATGATGTTCAATGGGTGTAGTTATAATATGTTTGCCCTTATCCTGAAGGGCAAAGGCAACCCCTTTTAATACCATGTTGTTTGCCTCGGTTCCTCCACTGGTAAATATTATTTCCTCATTTTTGGCGCCAATTGCTTTTGCAATTTTTTCCCTTGCCTCCTCTATAGCAACCCTTGATTCCTTACCAAAACTATGTAAACTTGAGGGATTTCCATATATCTCCTTTAAATATGGCTCCATAGCAGACCAAACCTCTGGTCTTATGGGAGTTGTAGCAGCATAATCTAAGTAAAGTTTTTTCATTTTTTCCTCCTCGATTTTCATACTTTTTTAGTATAAATTATAAGGAAGAAAAAGGTGAATGTCAAAATATTCTCCCTTAAGCTCGAATAGATATGAAGGTACTTATCAAAGTGTCATGATTATGGGCAAAAACTCCTCTAAGAGGGATATCAATCTCTGTGATATAATAATTTTAAAATTTTTATGAGGAGTAAAAATGAAGAAAATATTTTTAATTCTCATACTATTCTTCCTTATTTTCTCAGTAATCTATGCCAAGGATTATGGATTTAAAGAAATAAGAGTTTATTATACTATTAAACCTGATGGAGAGATTGAAGTAATAAATGATTTAACCTATTGGTTTTCAGGATCATATTCTCGAGCATGGATAACTATCCCCACTGGAATTTATGAAATAGAAAAAGCATCTGTAGCTGAAGTTATAGATGAGAATGAGAAATTCTATATATATCATGAAGAGACAAAAGAAAGAATTCCAAATACCTTTGATTTTACAAGAAATTCTGAAGAATACAAGATAACTTGGTTTTATAGAGCTCAAGATACAAGCAAAACCTTTAGAATAAGGTATGAGATTTCAAGGGGTTTAAAAGTATATGATGATGTAGCAGAATTCTATTGGAAAGTTTGGGGAGAAGATTGGGAGAAAAAGCTTCCTGCATTATGGGTTGAGGTCTTACTTCCTAATCAAATAGGGAATATTAAAGATGTCAATTATTGGCTTCATCCCAAGGTAGAAGGAAAGATGGGGATAGCAAAAGATTATAAAAGAATTATAGCCTACGCAGGGAACATTCCAGAAAACCAGTGGGTAGAGGTAAGAGTAGTTTTTCCAAGAAGTTATTTAACAAATCTTAATCCCAATAAGGTTTATATGATATCAGGAAAGGGAAGAGACATAATTTTAGCAGAGGAAGAAAAATGGAAGAAAGAAGAGGAAAGGAAACAATTGATGATGGAAATCCTAAAAAAGATATATATAGTACTATATCCTGTCTTATTATTATTAGGAATTTTCTTTTCCCTTCGTACATATTTTAAATATGGTAGAGAGCCAGAAGTAGATTATCAAAGAGAATATGAACATGAACCTCCTGATGATTCGCCTCCTTCCTGGGTAGATATGCTTATAAATCAATCCAGTAGTGTTTCTCCCTCTTCTATAGTTGCATCCACCTTGGAATTAGCAAGAAGAGGATATATAAAGATACAAGAGGAAATAAAGGAAGGACTTTTGGGAAGAAAAAATAGGGATTATAAGATTATTTTGACAGGAAAGAAAATAGAAAATGACTTAAGTAGAGAAATGAAAAAACTATTATCTCAGTTTGAGGAATTTGGCAATGAATTTTATATTTCAGAACTTAGGAAGAAAGATTTATCATATTTTATAAATAATTTTGATGGCTTAGTTAAGGAAAATGTTTACAATAAAATGAAATGGATTAATGATGAAGGTAGATGGAAAATCTATGGGCTATTATTATTATGGGGTGGATTGGGATTTTTATATATAATATTATTGTTAAGCTTCCCTTGGCTCAGAAGTGATAAGTTTTTAATTTACAGTCTAATAATGATTGCAGTCTTAGGAATAAATATAATTTTAGCCTTATTCTTTATAAAACCAGTAAAAAAATATTCCCCAGAAGGAAAACTTCTTGCTTTAAGATGGAGGGCATTTAAAAGATTCTTGCAGGATTTTTCTCTTATCTCTCAGCGTCCCCCCTCCTCTTTAGTTCTTTGGGAGAAATACTTAGTTTATGGAACAGTTTTAGGGGTAGCAAAGGAAGTTTTAAAGGCAATGGAAATGTTAAGGGTACCTATCCATAGGATAGACTGGTATACTCCTGCAATGGCAGGCTCTATGGGAAGTTTAGCAGAATCCTTTGAAAATTTTAATTCTTCCTTAGAGTCCTTTAGTGGCGCCTTTGCAAGTAGTATAGCATCCTCCACTTCTTCCAGCTCCTCAGGAGGAGGCGGTGGAGGGGGAGGAGGCGGTGGGGGAGGTGCAGATTAAATTGATGATAAAAAGGGTTTTATTTCTTTATTAGGAGGAGGCTAATATGAAAGAGATTCTAAAAGTAGATGTTGTTGCCCAAATTGGGATTGTGGTCAAGGATATTGAAAAGGTCTGTGAGAATTTTTCAAGAATTTTTGGATTAGAAAAGCCCAATATCATTATCACAGATATTTACGAGAAGAGTAAAACAGAATATAGGGAAAATCCTACTTATGCCAGAGCAAAGCTTGCCTTTTTCAATTTTAAAAATATTGTAATTGAATTTATAGAACCCGATGAGAATCCTTCCACTTGGAGGGAATTCTTAGATACCTACGGAGAAGGAATTCACCATTTGGGATTTGAAATCAAGGGAATGAAGGAAAAGATTGAAAATTTTAAAGAGATGGGACTAGAGGTTGTCCAAAAAGGGGAATACGAAGGGGGAAGATATGCCTATATAGATACTCTAAAGAAATTAAAATTTATAATTGAGCTATTGGAGAATGATTAGGAGGTTTCTTCATGAAAAAGATTCTCTCTATATTAGGTGATTATTATCACAATCATGACATTTTCTTAGAGACCTTAGAAGAGGTCTTGAAATCTTTTTCAGATATGGAAATAATAGATTCAAATTCAGAGGAGTTTCTAAATCATATTAAGGAAAAGCCCTCTCTTGTTATAATAGCAAAGGAAAACAGACTAAATCCCGAAGATAAAGATATTAAAACATGGATGGATGGCAATATAGAAGAAGAGATAGTAAGATATGTAGAGGAGGGGGGAATATTATTTTCCTGGCACTCAGGACTTGCAAGCTATTTCCCCAATGGTCCCTATATTAAATTGTTAAGGGGATATTTTAAATATCATCCGGAAAAGCAAAAGGAAGTAAGATATTATTCCCCAAATCTGTTTTTAGACGAGGAAATAGATTTTAAAATTGTGGATGAGCAATATTTTGTAGAATGTGACGAGAAAAATACAAAGATTTTTTTAATATCTGAATCTATTGATGGAAAATCCATTGCGGGATGGACCCATAACTTTGGAAGAGGCAAGGTGATCTGTCTTACCCCTGCCCATAAAGAGGGTTTAGTGGATAAAAATTTTAGAAACTTTCTTCAAAAGTTATTTAAAAAGACTTTATTTTAAATTCTTAGGATTTTTTAATAATAGATATTATAGAATTTGCAAGTTCTGGAAGGAATGTTCCAATAGGTACAAGGATAAGTCCAATTATAGGCTCAAAGATATTTAAAAATTTTGCAATATTTACAAGAAATCCAGAACTTGTAGTTGCAAGTAAAAATTCTCAATTTTTTCAGAACAATCCTTAGTTAAATTATTCTTATCAATACCATTAAAAAGGGCATAATGATAATACTTAATATCGTGGTATAGGTTATCATTTTTACTGCAAATTCATAATCTCCTCCATAAACCCTTGCAACAATAGCAGAATTTACCATAGCAGGCATTGCAGACATAATGATAAATATATCCCTCATGAGCTTTGGAATAGGAAGAAAGAAATTTAGGATTATTACAAGAGCAGGGGTTACAAAAAATCTTCCAAGAAAAATCAAAATTGTGTCCTTTTCAATATTAAATTTAGTAAATCCCATTTCATATATAATAATGCCAATATAGAAAAGGGATAGGGGAATTGTAAGATTCCCAACTAATCTAAAGCCTTCAAATATAAACTTAGGAAGTTTTATACTTAAAAGAATTAAAAGAACTCCAAATAAAAAACCTAAAAAGGAAGGATTAAAGATATTTTTTATGGTATCAAAGGTTTTTCCTTCTTTTTTCTGAGTATCCAAAGTAATGCCATAAACTCCAAGGGTCCACCAAATTGTGGTATTCGCCATGTAATAAAGAAGGGTATAAGGGGTTGCAATTTCTCCAAAGAGAGCTTGGGATAATGGTAATCCTATAAATATAGAATTTGAGAGGGAGAATATTCCTGAAAAAATTCCCTTTCTTTCTTCTCGTATTCTAAATATCTTAGCTAACAAATACCCTATGAAATAGGATAACAAAATGGATAAAAAGGGAATAATTAGTCCCTTAAAAGAATTTATAAGATCATCTCTGGTAAAGAAGGAAGAAATATTTACAATAATATTTAAGGGGAGGGATATATTTAGTACTATCTTTGCAAATAAATCTGCTATTTTCTCATCAAACCAGCCCTTATAAGAAAAGTAGTACCCAATTGAAATTACCAATACAATTTCTAATACTCCCTGTAATGCTGATAAAAATGCTTCCATATTAAAGAAAGTATACCATTAATTGGAAATTTTTAAAGTTTATTCTGGATCTGGTATACAAATAAGAAAGGTCACAAAGGTCTTTCTAAGGAATTATATGTGACTTGTCTCGTAGGAATAACAATTTGAAAGTTTAAAGGATTTTTCTTTAATAAGGGATAATAAAATGATCACAGATCAATTTTTAAAATATATTTAAAATCTTAAGATTTTGTGATAATATATTTATAATAATTTAGTGAAAGGTGGGGAGAAAATGAAAAAGGTTTTATTTTTCCTTCTATTAATCTCCCTATTGATTTCCCCTTCTTATGCTGTAAAAATCTTTGGTGTTAATTTCCCCTCTACAAAATATGGTGGAGCTATAACTATGGTCCCATCACATCCCTATAGCTTTTATGCACTTACAGGCTACTATGAGATAGGACTTCCTGTAAAGGAATTTGAAGGGTTGTATGTTATGGCAGGACCAAGGGCAGTTTATGCTTTCTGGACAGGATATCCTGCCAGTTATTTTTCCCTTGGTTTAAATATTGATGCAATATATCTTTTTAAACAATGGTCCTTTAAGCTTTTTGGATTAACATGGTATCCCTCTTTAAATGCACTTTTGAGTATTGATTTTATAAGAGTTGGAAGTTATTATTATGTTCCTCCTTATGTAACCCTTAATCTTTATTTAGGTTTATATACTCCTTATGGAAAGGAGAAAAATTCTTACATAAATATTTATTTCTGGCCTTGGCCTATAGTTTTAGGATTTGATATGGTTAGATTTTAATTCACATCTCCTAAATATATAGGGCCAATTAATTTTCCATCTTCTTTTATTAAGTCCCTTAAAATTTTAGGATAGACTCTAAGAGAAGAGAGTCTATTTATAGGAATCCATTCAACATCCACTTGGAAGTGGTCTGGGGTATTTCCTTTTTTCAAATTTTCTTCGTCTTTAATTTCACAGATAAACATATATTCCACTTGATGAAAATGGAAGTCGTATTCGGAAAATTCATGATTTTTCCCTATATATTCTCTTATATATCTTACATCATGGACAATAACTTCCACATTCAATTCCTCTTTACATTCCCTAATTAATGTTTCCTTTAGATTTTCGAAGGGGTTTTGTCCTCCTCCGGGTAAAAGATAAAAATATCCCCAAGGATCAACCCCTTTAATCATCAATATTTTCCCATCTTTTATAATTATTGCTTTAGCAGAATTTCTTATATTAGACATTTGTAAATTCCCCTTTCTCTAAATTATATCTTTATAGTATAATTTATCCTGTGGGAGAGGGAAAAGTAAAAGAATTATATCAAAAAGTAAAGAAAGATGCCTTTATTTCTCAGAGATCAGTTCTTTACTTTTGTGCCTATGTACCTCAGGAATTAATATATACTAATGGTTTTCTTCCTGTAAGAATTTTGCCTTCCCCCATATATTTTGAAAGAAGTGATGAATACTTACCAAAATATTTTTGCCCCTATTTAAGAGCTATCACTGAAGAGATTTTAAGAGAAGAGATAAAGCCTGAAATGATTATATTTACTGATGGCTGTGATTCATCAAAAAGAATATATGAAGTCTGGAAATATTTAAATCTTTCAAAAAGTATTTATTTTCTACAAATTCCCTTTGGAGAGGACGAAGAAGATATCGAATATTTTGCAAAGAATCTTAAGGACCTTTTTTATTCCCTAAATAAGGAAGGAAAAGTAGAGAATATTTTCGAAAGTATAAAACTTTATAACTTAGGAAGAAGAAAGTTAAGGGAATCTTGGAAGTTTTACTTGCCTTTTTATTCCATGGATATAAAGGAATTTTTAAATCTTTCCTGGAATTCTCAAAATAGAGATGGAAGAAAAAGATTTTATCTTTTTTCTACCATGTATCCCTTGGAATTAATAGAATATATGGAGGATCTAAATTTAGATATTATCTATGATGATTCCTGTTTTGGGATTAGGACCCAAGAGGAGATAGAAATATTAAATGAAGATCCCTTTTATACCCTTTCCTATTATTATATAAAAAGGGAAGGATGTGTCAGAAGAAGAAATGTAAAGGATAAAATTTTCAGGATAAAGGAAAGAATAAAAGAAAAGAATGTTTGTGGAGTTATCTTTTATTCTTTAAAATATTGCGATCCCCTTCTCTTTTATATTCCCATCTTAAAGGAGGAATTAAAAAGGGAGAATATTCCTTCTTTAATCTTGGAAGATGATTTTACCATGGGAATAAAGGGACAAATCAGGACAAGAATAGAAGCTTTCTTGGAGATGATAGGATGAAAATTGATCTGGAGAATATAGATGTAAAAAGAATAAAAAGAATTCTAAGATTTCCAGTGATTTATCCCCTTGGAAGAATTTTTATCAAGCTAAAATTTGGTGGAGATAAAATAACCTGTATATCCTATGAATATGCATTGGATTTAGTTAAGCATAATTATATGGGAAAAAATAAAGTAATAATAACAAATATTTTGATGCCTTCGGAGTTATTTTTTGCTCTAAATCTTTTTCCTTTACTTCCAGAAGTTGCCTCTGCTTTTATTGCTTCCATAGGATTTGCAGATAAGACCCTTTTTGATGGTGAAGAGATTATCTATTCAAAGGATTTATGTAGTGTTCATAGAAATGTAATAGGGTTAACAAAAGATAATATTCTTCCCAATCCTGATTTCATTGTTTCCACCTCCCATCCCTGTCATTCGGCTCTTCATTCCTTCTTTTTAATTTCCCAATTTTTTGGGGGAGAATATTTCCCCATAGATATTCCTTTAAAGGATAATAATTCCATAAACTATACTGCAAAGAAATTTGAAGAACTTTTCTTTTTATTAGCTAAAAAATTAAAGATAAAAAATCCCATTTATGGTTTAGAAAGGTCCTTGAAATATTCCAATCTTGCAAGAAATTATCTTATAGAGATAAATGAATTAAGAAAAAAATATTTGGTTATTGATGGAAAGAATTTTTTAGATTATGCGGGAATGATTTTTTCCACTTTCGGTTCCTATTGGGGAGTCAAATTCTTTAAGGTCTTAAGGGACGAGATAAAGAAAAGAATTAAAAAGAAAAGATTTATTCCTTGTGAAAAGAGGATATATTGGCTTCATCTTGCTCCCTATTTTAAAACTGAATTTTTTGATTGGTTAAGAAGTAAATCCTGTTTTATTGTATTTGAGGAGAGTAGCAAGGTTTATTGGGATGAGCTTGATCCAAAGGATCCCTTTAATTCTCTTGCTAAAAAGGTTATAAATGTAAAGATCTTTTCCGATGTTGAAGAAAGATTTAAATTGGCTTTAGAAGGTGTAAGGGAGTATGGAGCACAAGGAGTAATCATTTTTAACCAATGGGGTTGTAGACAGGGAGCTGGAAATTCCTATATTCTAAGGAGAAAATTGATGGAAGAAGGAATCCCTACTATAGTGATGGATGGGGATTTGATAGACAAGGGAAACTTTCCCTTGGAGCAGATAAAAACAAGAATAGAGGCTTTCTTAGAGGTGTTATAAATGGATTACTTCTTGGGAGTAGATATTGGCTCCATAACTACTAAGGTTGTCCTACTTTCCTATGAAAATGGGAGAATAGATATTTTAAATTACAAGATAACAAATACAGGAATTGATGGGAATAATTCTGCTAAAAGATTAATTGATGAGATTTTAAAGGAAAAGAATATTAACCTCCAAGATATCAAAGGAATAACTGCAACAGGTTATGGAAGAGTAAGGGTTGATTTTACAGATTTTACAAAGACTGAGATTTCTTGCCATGGAAAGGGTGTAAATTTTATTTTTCCTAAGGCAAGAACTATTCTAGATATAGGAGGGCAGGATAGCAAGGCTATAAGAATAGGAGGAAAGGGAGAAGTTTTAGATTTTGCTATGAATGATAAATGTGCCGCAGGAACGGGAAGATTTCTTGAGGTTATGGCAAAGGTATTAGAAGAGGATCTGGAAAATTTTGGAAAGATTCATATGGGAACTAAAGATAAGGTGGAGATTACAAATATTTGCACTGTTTTTGCAGAATCAGAAATTATAACCCTTCTTTCCGAAGGGTATGATAAAAATAGTATCATTAAAGGAATAAATTATTCCATTGCTAAAAGAGTTATCTCTTTATTAAAAAGGGTGGGAATAGAAAGGGATGTAGTGATGACGGGAGGGGTCGCAAAAAACGAAGGAGTAAGAAAATCTATAGAGGATATATTAGGAATTGAAATTTATGTACCCCTTGAGCCCCAAATTATGGGTGCCTTAGGATCTGGAATCTTTGCAATAGAGAATTATAAATCATAAAAGTTAATCTTATTAATACTCTCTAAGGTTCCCAATTCCAAATGAAAACCTTCTACAAAGAAGGGTCTAATATCTAAGTTGTCTTCTAACATCATCTTAACTGCGGATGTAAATTCATATTCTCCTCTTTCCGAAGGGCTTATCCTTTCTAAATATCTAAAGATTATTGGTTTTAAGATGAAAATTCCCGTCTGATTCCAATTTGTATTAACCCTCTCCTTGGGTTTCTCAATAATATCCCTTATTTTTAATTTACCTTCTTTCTTCTCCAAGAATACTGCGCCTTTAGAAGAGAGATCCTCCTCATAGTTTAATCCCATAAGAACATCACAGGGTTCCCTTTCAAAGGTCTTTTTAATATTTATATAGTTTTCCATCCCAAGGATCACATCTCCCCAACTTAACATAAAGGGTTCATTTCCCACAAAATCCTTTGTTATCAAAACTGCAGATCCTGTTCCCTTTTGAGCTTCTTGAATTATATATGTAATATTTAAATCAAGGGAGCTTCCATCCTTAAAATATTCTTTAATCTTTTCCCCTAAGTATCCAATAACTATTCCTATTTCCCTTATTTCTGCATACCTAAAACCCAAGAGTATATATTCCAATAAAGGTTTTCCTAAAATTGGGATTAACCCCTTTGGAATATTATTTGTTAATGGTCTTAGTCTTTTTCCAAGACCTGCAGAAAGAATTATTCCCTTCAATCTAAGATCCTTACCCCTTCATCTACTTTCACAATGAAAGTTTTTGCCCCTTCCTCTTCTAGGGCTTTTGCAATTTCCTCTTCATATCCCGGAGCATAGACAAAGATACACCCACCTCCTCCTGAACCACTCAATTTTGCTCCCAATGCTCCGTTCAAAAGAGCTATTTCCAATAATCTATCTAATTTTGGGGTTGAAACCTTTAAGCCTAAACTCAAATGATAGTGGTGTTCCGTAATCATCTGACCTAATTTTTCAGGAATTATTAAGTCCCTTTTTAGCATCTCATAAGCTTTTTTACATAAATCTCTGTTATATATATTAGCTATGACCTTCTCCTTTATTCCCTGGGGAAGATCCCTAGCAAGCTCCAAGGCTTCCTCTGTAGAGGCACTTCTTAAGTCAAAATCTTTTTTCTTTTCTCTAATAATCTTAAGTCCCGTAATTACATCCTCCTTAGATCTTCTTAAAACTTCCAAAGTCTTCTTTCTCTCTAAGGAGTCGGCAAGAACAAATCCCGAAAGACTTGAGGGAAGTCTTTCATAGGAAAACGGGGGGATAGAATCTACGTATATTACTCCTCCTAGGGAAGAGGTAAAATGGTCCATCATTCCCCCGGGTTCATTAAATTCTGCTACCTCTGCTAAATATCCATATCTTGCAATTTTTTCTGGTCCCACTTCTCTATTACAAGCACATAAAACAAATTTTGTCCATGCTATTACCATGGCTGAAGAGCTGGAGATTCCTGCATTTATAGGTATATTTCCCCTAATTTCTATATCAAATCCCCTTTCCAGTTCTATACCCTCTCTCTTTAGAACATTTAATACGGATTTTAAATAAAATCTGGGTTTATCATAAATAATAGGTTTAGATAGATCTATAACCTCTTCCTGATGAATATCGGGCATTTTAATATTAAGGATTCTATCCTTTCTTATCCTTCCATAGATTCTTATATGAAGATCAATGGCAAGGGAAATAACACCTAAACCTAAAAAATCCTGATGTTCTCCAAACAAACATATTCTTCCTGGGGCTATAACTGTAATCTCATCTTTCATAAGAATATAAATATCATAAAAGGGAATTCTTGACAAAATTTTTTAAAAATTATATATATAAATTAGTAATATAATAAGGGTAATATGAGAATGGAAAGAAAAAGAGGGATAGGATTAAGTCCAGGATTTTGGATTAGAATGTGGGTTTTAGTGGCCCTTGAAGGGAAAGAATTTCATGGGTATGAATTAATTAGCAAAATTTCTGACATATTTCCAGGAATGGTAGGAAAAGGAGTTGGAGAAATGGGAAGGGGATATAGAATACTAAAGGAACTTGAGATGGAAGGTTTAATAACCTCTCGTTGGGATGTTAATGAAATTGGCCCAGCAAGAAAGATTTATAGGTTGACCCCAAAGGGAGAAGAACTAAGGAGAGAAAATATTAAACATATAAAGGAGATTAAAGAATGTATAGAAAAGTTTATTGAAATAGCAGGGGATGAAGAGGAATGAGAGGATGTTATTTTAGGTTTGGTTCCTTCTTCAGATTTGGTAAAAGGAAGAGAAAAAGATATATTGAGGGGGAGATAAAGGAGCTAGAGGATCTTAGATAATCTTATCTTTCTAAAACTGCTATATACATTAAATTTCTATACCTTTCATTATAATCTAAGCCGTATCCTACCGCATAATAATTAGGAATCTCAAATCCCTTATAATCTATGGGAACATCTATTATTCTTCTTCCAGGACAATCGAGGAGGGTGCATACCTTTAAAGAAGATGGTTCCCTTGCCTTCAAAACCCTTAAAAGATATGCTAAGGAAAGACCTGTATCGACAATATCTTCTACGATTATTACATCTTTATTATATATATTTGTATCTAAATCCTTTGTAATCCTCACAATCCCATAGGTCTCCTTAGAGGGACCATAGCTTAGAATTGAGATAAAATCTAATATATACGGAATTGATAGATTTCTTGTAAGGTCCACAGCAAAATATACTGCTCCCTTCAAAATACATGCTAATATTGGATTTTTCTCTTTGTAGTCCTCGCTTATTATTTTACCTAATTCTTTAATCCTTTCTTGAATTTCTTCATGGGTAAAAAGAATTTTCTCTATTTTTTCCATTATCTCACCTTAGATATTCCATATTTTCCCAAAATCTTTATATAGTCATTTCCATATAATAATTTAATATTTACATTGGGATATAACTCTTTAAGTTTTCTAATTTTTTTAATCTTCTCACTCATAAGTTTTGGTTTTTGAACCGTCAATTCTATAAAAAGATCAAATTCAGGAAGATAAAAATCTGGAGTAAAGGCTTCAATGACCTGTCCTTCATTATCCCACTCCAAGGGAAAAATCTTAGGCTCATATTCCCAGGAGATTCTGTAAAAGGTTAACAATTTAGCAAACTCTTCTTCACTTTTATTTGCAAATCTAACCTTTAATGGGAGAGAAAAACTTTCTTGTGGGGGTTGAGAAACTTTAACAGGTTTTTCTAAGGATTTTAAAAGAAATTGATATAATTCCTCAGGAGAGTAATAGGAAAGATTAATAGTTAAATGGTAATGGTGAGGATCTTTCCAATCATATCCAAAAAGAATTTTAAAGTATATATCCCTTGCGTTGTCCTTTTCTAAGATTAATTTCATAGAGGTATCAAAATTTAAATTATAATTTTTTTGTAGGTTTTCAACTCTGAGATTTAAAGGTGCAATTATATTTATGTGAAAGGAATCAGGATAATCTTTAAAGAGAAACTGCCCCCCTCTTCCCAAGAGAATAACAGGGGATTTTTCTAAAAAGCTTTTTGTTATCTCTTTTATTCCCTCTTTATACTTCTCAACAAATTCCTTTTTTACTGAATTTTTTTCAATTTTTTTCTCTTCTAATAGCAATTCTTCGGAATTCATACCCAGATATTTTTGGAGAAAGGAGAATAAATTGTTTCTATCTAAAAGGGTAAAATTATACTCCTTGGAGAGTTTATTAAATAAAAAATCTATCTCAATTCCAAACTCCCTTGCTACTGTTATTAATCTTATCATTATAATACCTCCTCATATAAATAGTATATATCTTCCTCCTTAACCTGTCTTATATTATTACTAATATTCATTTGGGCCTCCTTCGCTTTATTTACTAATATTTGAATATCAATTTCTCCCCTAATAACCTGGGAAAGTCTCGTGGGAAGATTTAATTTTTCCAAAAGTTCCTCAACCTTTTCAGGGGGATATCCTCCCATAAGATACTTTAAATAATTCATTTTTTCATGGGGAATAAAGGGGGCATTGTATCTTAGATATGCAGGAAGGAGAATACCATTAGCTATACCGTGAATCACATTGTAAATTCCTCCTAGGGGCCGGGACATAGCATGGACTAATGTGGTCTTTGTATTATTTATAGCAACTCCTGCCCAAAAAGCAGCATAAGATACCTTTTCCTTTGAAGGTGAAGAATTTCCAATAATAGCAGGAACAAGATTATTCCAAAGGATTTCTATAGCCTCCTTAGCCCATATATCGGTATAAGGGGTGGAAGAACGGGAAAGGAAAGATTCTATAGCGTGACATAGAGCATCAATCCCTGTTGCACTGGCAATTATTACACTCATGGTAAAAGTTAATTCAGGATCTACTATGGCAACCTTAGGAAGTAAAGCTTTACCAAAGAGAAGAAATTTATCCCTTATTTCTGGATCAGTTACTACTGCAAATCTTGTGGCCTCACTTCCTGTTCCTGCTGTTGTGGGAACTGCTATAATAGGAAGAGCTTCTTCTATTTCTTTCCCTCTTAACTCGAAAATGTTTTTGTTGGTAGCAATAAGAGCGGAAACAATTTTGGCAGAATCAATTACACTTCCTCCTCCAATGGCAATAATTCCGTCGGGATTATAATTCTTTACCCTATTTAAAAGATCATCTACTGAAGGTATATCTGGTTCTGGAGTTATCCCACTTATTACTTGAATCTCCAATCCATATTTATCTAAGGAGTCTAAAATTTTATTGAAGAACCCACTTCTCTTTAAGGAGCTTTCCCCACAAAAGAAAGAAAATTTTTTACCAAAGGCTACAGCTTCTACAGGAAGTTGATTAATGGAGTCAAGCCCATATATTATTCTTTGTGGAAGCTCTAATAGGGCCATCTATCATTCTCCTTTCCATCAAAAAATCTATCAAAAATTATTTTACTTCTTATTATTTTTATTGACAATGATTTAGATCACACATAAACTTAAAATCAATGACTGAAAAAATATTTTATCTTGATCCTGAAAGATATAAAGATAAAGGTAAGATTCTTGAGATAAAGAAGAAGGATTTATTAGGAATTCTTCTCGATAAAAGCATCTTTTATCCTGAAGGAGGAGGCCAGCCTTCCGATAGAGGGATTATTAAGGGAGAAAATTGGGAACTTTTAGTTTTAAAGGTAATAGAAGAAAAGGGAAATATTTGGCATTTTGGAGAATTAAAGGGAGATCTTCCTGAGATTGGGGAGCAGGTCTTTATGGAACTTGATATTTCCTTAAGGAAAGAATATTCCCAAGAACATTCTGCTCAGCATCTTTTCTCCGCTATAATTGAAAGGGATTATAAATATGAGACTACAGGTTTTCAAATTCTTCCTGAGTATACAAAGATAGAGATCCCTTTATCTTGGGATATAAATCTTTCTTATATTAAATCTGCAGAGGAAAAAACAAATTTTTATATTAGAGAAGGAATTCCCATAAATATTTACTGGAAGGATGATAATAAGAGAATTGTAGAAATTCCTAAAATTGATAAAAATCCCTGTGGAGGGATTCATGTGAAAAATACAAAGGAGATAGGAGTCTTTAAGGTTTTGAGGGTTTATAGAAAAAACTCCCAGGTTTGGAGAATTGAATTTATATCAGGGGATAGGCTCATAAGAAGATTGGAAAAAAGAGAAGAGGAATATGAATATACAAAGCAAAAATTAGGAGATCCAGATATCTTAAATGCCCTTGATAAATTACTTAATAAGTTAAGTCTCTTGGAAAAGGAGAATAAAAAGCTTAAGGAAGAGATATTGGATTATCAAGCCCAGGAAATATCTAAGGGTAGTCTTGAAACTTTACTGGGTAAAGTAGTTATTAAAAAATTAGATTTAGACATGAATACCCTGAGGATTTTAACCCTAAAAATGTTGGAAAGAGTAACTTTAAGTTTTTTCTTTAATAATTCAGGAGAGTTTATATTGGGAAGAGGAAAGGAATTCCCAAGGGAAACCTGGGATAAGTTTATAAATATTTTAGAAAGTAGAAATTTTAAAGGGGGAAGGGGAGAATATCTTATTCAGGGAAGATTAGATAATATTGAAGATATTACGGAAGTCTTATTTCAAGAGTTCTTTTAAGTCCATAATAGGGATCAATCTTTAATATCTCAGGTAATCCTGGAACATCATAGACTAGGTAGGCAGTAATACCTTCCCGAGGTTGAATTAATCTATTGAATAAAACCTCTTCTCCTTGGTTTGCAAAATAGGCAGATATTGCTGGATCAGGATAATGATCCTTAGTTCCTACTCTTACCGTGAACATTTTTTGATCCAATACTGTAGGAGCCTTATCTAAATTAAATATAGCTAATTCTAAAAGAATATATCGCATTCTTGGATAAATTCCATGGGCAAATAGGGTTATCCCAGGAAAATTGTAATTATAGCTTAAAATAGTAAAATAGATGTTTCCAAGATTCTTGGTCTCATATTTCTTATTCTCCCTAAAAAGAACATTCTTCTCGGGACAGAGAATTAAATCCTTAGATACATAAATTTTGAATATATCCCTTCCATCATATAATAAATCTAAGTCTGTTGAAATATACATATTATCTATCTTTTTTAATTCAAAGATACCATCCTGATAAAGAACTATTGAAATTTCAGGAATAAAAATATAATCCTTAACCCTTTCTCCCTTATACTCCTTCTCATTAATTATCACAGGAATAGTCTTTGCATAGGTAAGAGATATAAGAAAAAGTAAAAAAACTAAAATTCTTTTCATCTTTCTCCCCCTTTTAAAAATTCTTCTTGTAGTATATTATATCTTAATTATGAATAAACTGAAAGGTTTTTATATAGATTTAGATTTAATAGATCCCTTTCTTCTTTTCGGATTAGAAGAATACTTACAGGAAAATTTTAATACCATTTATATAGTTTTTTCTTCCCTTCTTCCCTCGGTGATTTTAGGAAGGGCCTCAAGGATTAGTGAAGAGATTTATTTAGATAATATAGTTAGAGATGAATTAATTCTTGCAAGGAGGAGAAGTGGAGGAGGGGTTGTGTATATAAAACCTAATCAATTATGTGTTAGTTTCATATTTCCCAGAATTTATCTTCCCAAAGATTTATCGGGAAAATATGAATTTATTACTTTGTTACTTATAAAAGGTTTAAAAAAATTTACAGAATTTTTAAGTTATGATGAAAGGGGAAATATCTTTACAAGGGATGGAAAAATCTCTGGATGTGGTAGCTTTCTCTCTAAAAATTCTTATCTTCATCATCTAACTATCATAAGGGAACCTCTCCTTAATATGGAAAGATATTTAAAAAGAATAAAATTTGCCACCTCCTATATAAGAATTCCCAAGGAGGATTTAAAGGGAGAAATTCTGAATCAAGTAGAAAAAAATCTTGAGATTAGCCTTGAGGGAGTCAATATTAATTCCTCAAGTTATGAGAAAATAGCTGAAAAATATAGGGATGAAAAATTCATTTATAAATTGTAAAATTATTACATGATCTGGGCATATCTTTCTATTTTGGGAAGAATTATTTTATTGGGCTATGAGAAAATTGTAGTAAAAAAGTTAGGAACATTCAACGATAGTAAAATTATATCCTTTTTATTCTTTTTTGTAGCAGTCTTCTTTCTTTTCCCCTTTATTTTTTTAGATAAAATTCCCAATAATCTCGAATTTTCAAAATATGGACTATTAAGTGGATTTATCTATTCCATATCCTTTATATTATATGTTAAATCCCTATCCCTTGGGGAAGCTTCCTTAGTTGGACCTTTATATAATTTTAATGTATTTTTCCTATTAATTCTAACCAGTATTTTTCTTAAGGAATCCTTTACCTTAACAAAGATCCTGGGATTGTCCCTTCTTGTTTATGGGGCTTCCTTTCTTGATAAGAAGGAATCTTTTCTTTCCTCTTTGAAATTTTTATTTAAAAGGAAGGAAGCTCTTTTAATGATTTCCAGCTCCTTTTTAATCTCTGTGGGAAGAACCATAGATGGCTTTGTGGTGGAAAGGGTTAGCCCCCTCTTTTACTGTTTCTTTCTCTATTTTGTTATAAGTGTTTTTCAATTAATTTATATAATTTTTGGGGGTAAATTAAAAGAAGTTTTTAAAGTTTTAAAAGAAAATACTTATTTAGTTTTAATTGCAAGTGCCATCAATGCATATTCCTATCTTTTTCTCCTTTTTGCCTTTAGATATATAGATGTTAGTATTGCAGAACCTTTATCCATGTTAAGTATGATATTAACAGTAATTTTTGCCCATTATATATTTAAAGAAAAAATAGGAACAAGAATAGTAGGCGTTGGAATCATGATTTTAGGTTCCTACATTTTATTTCTAAAGTAGAATTTACCTACAGGTACCACAATTTCCTGAAGAACATGAAGAGCAAGTATTACCCTTATTGGATCCAACAGAAGAAAATAAAGAAATTAACTTTTTAACATTTTTTCCTCCACAGATAAAACATTTAACATCTTCTTCTTTATAAATAAGTTTTTCAAAAATTGCTCCACAGTCTTGACATTTATATTCATATATTGGCATTTTCATCACCTCTGAAATATTCTAAGAATTCTTCTGAAATTATCCCATATAGATACCCTTTCTTCAAGAATCTCCTCAGGAATGTCCAGATTATACTTTAATAGTGTTGAAACAATATCAGATTTTATAGTTTCTCTATCCCTGGGAGATAAATCTTCAGTGAAACTTTTATATAATAAACCTATAGCAGAAACTGGAGAAATTCTAAAATCTAATGCAACTCCATTTTCAAAATGGACAATTTCGGGGAAAAATGGAGAAGAATTTATTCTTTCTAACTTTTCCATAACATACTTTTCTCCAAATCTCTCCTTTTCCCTTTGTAAAATTTCATTAAAGACATAAAGATAATTAGACTCCTTTTTCTCTTGAGCTAATATGTGTTCCAAACCTACTTCTAAATTATTTAATCTCCTTAGAAATTCCAAAATTAAATCTCCCCTAATTAGATCTCCATGTTGGGGAAGAATAATTTCTGGAATTGGATCTAGTCTTCCTATCCTATCAACGGCAAGTCTTAAGGCTTCCCTTGATGGAATATATATTTGATGAAAGATCTTTATTCCATCCCAAGAGTCTTTATCAGCATAAATATCCTCAGTTTTTTTAGTAATAACTCCCCCTAAGAGATCTCCTGAGAAAAGAAGTTTTTTGCTGGAATAGTAGATCATCCATGCCCCTCTAAAGTGGCAGAAGGGGGTAGGAATAAATTGAAAGGTATGTCCTGTTCTTAATACTATTTTTTTATTAGGAAAGTATTCAACAGCTTGATATCTTTCTTTATCGATGCCATAACTTCTTACTAATCTCCAAGTATCTTCTGAGGCTATCAGCATGGAATTGGGAGATAGGGACATGATTCCGGGTAGGGAAGAGGTTAAATCAGGATCTTGGTGATTTACGTAAATAATTTTTAAATTCTCAACTCCTCCTATTAAATCCTTTAAAGTTAGTATCAAATCATTAAAATACATTAAAGGAAGAGGATCAATTAGGATATTAATTTTATCTCCATTATTAGAGAGAGTTAAAAGATAGCTATTTGCTACAAAGGGCAATTCAGGTGTTCGTATTAAATATAGATCCTTTATAATTTCAACTACTTTTACCATAATTTTTCCTCCTTTTAGGAAATTTTTAAGTTAATTAAGTTAATATAGTTAATTATATAACTTTTTTTAAAACAAATCAAAGGTTAATTTTTATGTTGCTAAGAGAGGATGGAATTAGTATAATTTAAAAAAGGCCAACCTCTCCAGAACCTCACCTCCCCCACCCCCTCCTAGCTTACTGGAGAGGTTGGCTAAAATAATAAATAAAGAAGCTTAAAGATACTTTAGATTTCGTCATTAATTTCTCCTTGGTATTCTCAACAATTTATTTTATGGATATCAAATTTTATCTCTTTGCTTATCCCCTTATTTTTAATAGGTCTTAAAATTCTTCCCTTTCTTTATTCCCCGAAATAGCCTCAAAAGTTTATGGAATTACCTTCTTAGGATGTAGTCTTGGAATAGCTTTATTAAATTTAGTCTTACTCAAGTTAGATGAATTCTCAAGTTTGATATTTTTAATAATATTTTCCCTTTTAGGCTTAATCTTTTTTTTCTACAATAAAAAATCTTTCCAAATTATTGAAGTTATCTTCCTCTTATTTACCCCAAAGCAATTTTTTATCTAGAATTCTATGTTTTAACCGATGGTTACAAAGACCACCCACTGAAGAGCTTCGTTTATTTATTATCATATATTATGCCCTTGAGGATTTAAGAATAAGGAAAATCCCCATAAGCAGAATCCAAAGACTTTTATCTACAAAGGGATGTGGGGGAACTTTTAACATGGCTTTTAAGACCTTCTCATCTTTTATGCCCCTTGACTTTATGAGATTTACCATTTCCTCTCTTCTTTTTGCAGCTCTTCTTCGCTAATTAGTGAAAAAACTGAGTAGGGAAAGAGGAAATTACCACTAAAATTATATCATAACCCCCTCTCCCTTAAGAGAGGGGGAAAGAGAAGGTTAGAATTTCAAATCAATGGAGTTTTCCCATAATCCATGTATATTACAATAGGAACTTGCAAAAATTTTTCCTTCTTTTGAAGTCTTAAACAAGCATTCTCCTATGGGTTCAGTATATAAGGAGCTTGTATCAGGACCCTGAATAGAAGCACCATGGGCAGAGAATTCAAATTTTGCTATTTCATAGGGATATTTCTCTCCATCAGGTAGAAAATATACTGCAATCCAAGCTATATAATGGGAAGAGGTGTTGGGATGAGGTATTTCTTTCCCTACCGAAACCCTTATTTTAATCCCTTTTTCTTTATCTTTTTCTAAAATTTCAATTACAGGGACATGTTTTTCCTTTGTCCAATCTGCCTCTTGAAAAAGTTCCTTTAATTTATCCATAATACTCCCTCCTTTTTATTTAGAATTATTATAATTTAATTTTACAATTCCAAGGAAAAAATTTCAATTTATAAAAAAGAGCTGACCTATAATCACTTTTCATCTTTTGTTTAAGGCAGATAGACCATTTATATTTTTGATTCCATATATGAGAACCAAAACTATTCTCTTTATGGTAAGATTTGTAGAACCTTAAAAGATAAAGTATTAAGGAGACTTTATTATTTTAAAAAGGATAGATGGATTTTAATAGCAATCCAATCTTGACACTGAAATCTTTGACTGTTATCCTCTATAGGAAACATTCTATCTTGTAAAGGGAGGCAATATGAAAACAAGGGAGGAAGTTTTAAAAATTTTCCCTCAAAGCCAAGATTATATTTTAGAAATTCTTCATGCACTCCAAGATAATAACCCCTATAATTACTTAACCCCAGAAGATATTTCTGTATGTGCCCAATATTTAAATCTCCCCTATAGTTATGTGGAAGGAGTAGCATCCTTCTATAGTATGTTTAGTTTAAAGCCCAGAGGAAGATTTATAATAAGACTTTGCGATTCTCCTCCTTGCCATCTTGTGGGTTCTGAATCCCTTTTAGAATATCTTAAGAAAAAGTTAGGGGTAGAGACAGGAGAAACTACAAAAGATATGGTATTTACCTTAGAGCTTACCAGTTGTTTAGGGGTTTGTGCAGTAGCTCCAGCTATGATGATAAATGACGAAGTATATGGAAATCTTAACCTAGAGAAGCTTGAAAAGATTTTAGAAGAAAAGAGGGGTGAACTATGACAATACCAAGAAGTCATGTATTAATATCGGTTGATGCAAATACTATTATTGCGGGAGTAAAATCTGTTGAATCTGCACTTATAGAAGAATTAAGAAAAAGAAACTTAGATAAAGAGATAAGCGTTATAGAAACTGGAACCCTTGGAATAATAGGAAAGGGAGTAATAATGGTTATATATCCTGAAGGAGTGTTTTATGGAAATGTAAAAATTGAGGATATACCAGAATTGGTAGAGGAGCATTTTATTAAGGGAAGACCATTAAAAAGGTTAATTATAGAAGCCACCCCACCCACCTTTGTATCTCGAGAGGAAGTGGGTTTAACTAAGAAGCAAACAAGAATTGTATTGAAAAATAGTGGAATTATAAATCCTGAGAGTTTAGAAGAGTATATTGTAGTAGGGGGATTTTCGGCCTTAGCTAAGGTATTAACTGAAATGTCCCCTAAAGATGTAATATTGGAAGTAAAAAATTCTGGCCTTAGAGGAAGGGGAGGGTCAGGTTTCCCCACTGGTTTAAAATGGGAATTTGCAAGGAAATCGGAGGGGGATGAAAAATACATTTTATGTAATGCAGACGAGGGAGAACCTGGAACCTTTAAGGATAGACTTATTCTTGAAGGAGATCCCTATAGAATTATAGAAGGAATGGCCTTAGCAGGATATGCTATAGGAGCGAAGTTAGGATATATATACATTAGGGGAGAATATAAACTTTCTATAGAAAGAATGCAAGGGGCAATAGAGACTGCAAGAAATTATGGACTTCTTGGGGAGAATATTCTTGGGACTAATTTTTCCTTTGATATTTATATTAAAAAGGGAGCAGGAGCATATATTTGTGGAGAAGAAACAGCTCTTATTGAATCTTTAGAGGGAAAAAGGGGAATTCCGAGAATAAAGCCTCCCTATCCTGTGACAAAGGGATTATGGGAAAAGCCCACATTAGTTAACAATGTAGAAACCCTTGCAAATATTCCAGATATTATCTTAAATGGTTCCCAGTGGTTTAGACAATTTGGGACAGAGAAATGCCCTGGAACAAAGGTATATACAATTCTTGGCAATGTTGTTAATGCAGGACTCATAGAGGTAGAGATGGGAACAACTTTAAGGGAAATAATCTTTCAATATGGGGGCGGAATCCAAGATGGAAAGAAATTTAAATGTGCATTAGTAGGGGGAGCTGCAGGTGCCTTCT
Organism: uncultured Dictyoglomota bacterium; assembly: GCA_964612975.1. GTDB lineage: Bacteria > Dictyoglomota > Dictyoglomia > Dictyoglomales > Dictyoglomaceae > NZ13-RE01. The sequence goes on from CAZTGC010000003.1 coordinate 73,429, forward strand.
TAGGAGAAGAGATGTTAGATGTTAAGATGGATTTTGATAACTTAAAGGAGTATGCAGCAGTGCTGGGATCTGGAGCTATTTTGGTTATGAATGAATCTGCCTGTATTGTGGATATGATGAAGAGTATTCTTTATTTCTTCAAACATGAGTCCTGTGGAAGATGCACTCCTTGTAGAGTGGGAACAAAAAGATTAGTTGATATAATTGAAAAATTTGCCCATTTAGAAGGAAGCGAAGAAGACTTAGAAGAGATGGAAAACATAAGTTTAGTTATGAAGGACACATCCTTCTGCCCATTGGGACAATCAGTATATCTTCCTGTAAGTTCTGCTATTAAATACTTTAAAGATGAGTTTATTTCCCATTCTAAAGGTAAATATTGTGTTGCAGGAAGATGTAAGGAGAAAAAAGTTTTAGTAGAAAAAGTTTAAAATTTCAGGGGGGATTTAATCCCTCCTGATTCCTCTTAAAAGTTCCCTTGTATTTCTACTCCTAATACTTTTTTAACTAAAATTCCAATAATAAAAGTTATGAAGGAAACAGAGATAATAATAAAAAACATTTCTAAGAATCTTTTTTTAAATTTCATCTCTTGGGCAATAGAAATATAAAAAGTGAAGAAAATTACAAGAAGAATTGCAAAAATTAGAGTGAAGATGAAGGAAATAAAATAATTTTTAAAGATGAAATATGGGAAAACTAAGAAAAAGACAGCTAAAATATATGTTAATCCTGTAATAATTGATGCTTTTATTGGATTTTTACCTTCCCCTTCTGATTTTGTGGATAGATATTCTGAGGCTGCCATAGATAAAGATGCAGAAATTCCTGTGATAAGGCCTGAAAGGGCAACAAGGGAAGTATTTTTTAAGGAGAAGGTTAATCCTGCAAGGGTTCCTGTTAATTCCACTAAAGCATCACTTAGTCCCAAGACCATAGATCCTACATATCTTAATCTCTCTTCATCTAAGATTCTTAGAAGATCCTCTTCATGCTCCTTCTCATCACTAACAATTTCCTTTATTTCGGGAAAAATATTTAATAGTTCTATATAATTTTTTTGGGCGAGCTTTTCACCTTTCTCCATCAATTTTAAGCCAAAGGTAAATCCAAAGATTTTTATAATAAGAAGGTAAAACCATACCTTAAACTTGTTCTCCTTTATATCTTTTTTTGTTATTTCCTTTAACCTTTTGTAATGTTCCTCTTCTTCTTCAGCTAATTTTCTTATTATCTCTTTATTATGAGGGTCCTTCACCCCTTCGGAGAATTTAAGATAGATAAAATATTCTGTGATTTCGTTTCTTTGTAAAGTTAATATTTTCTTTTCTATCTTATCTTCCATAGTAAATTTATTTTATAGGAATTTCTTTAAAAATTCTAGATTTATCTTTCCTGTATCCTCTATACTTAAATTCGATACACATTCTAAAGATACATATCCATTATAATTTATATCTTTTAATACCCTGAATACTTCAGAAAAATCTAAATTTCCTGTTCCCGGAATTCCTCTATTATCATCGGAAACATGCACATACCAAATTTTATCCCTGTAATTAATAAAGGTATCGTATATACTTTCTTCTTCTTTGTTTATGTGATAGGTATCTGCAAGGATCCCGAGATTATCTAACTTCAATTCCTTTATAAATTCATAAGTTTCTGAAAATTTATTAAGAAGAGTAGTTTCTAAGGAATTTATTGGCTCTATTAGAATTTTAATTCCTAATTTTTTAGCATATTCTCCACATCCCTTTATACTCTCTTTTAAAATTTTTAAAGCCTTTTCTCTATCTTCAGGTTTTCCCCTTATTAATCCAATGATCACAAAGGAATTAAATTTTTCTGCTAAATCTATATCCTCCTTTATTCTTTTTATAGTTTCTTCTCTCATCTTTTTATCAAAACTACTTAAAGATAAACCCTCTTCTGTAAATGCTCTTCCCGTTCCAATAGCAGATATTACCATATTTTCTTCTTCTAAAATTTTTAAAACCTCATTATAATTTATAAGTTTTGGATCCCTTACTGCTAATTCTACTCCTGAATAACCTAACTTTTTTGCGATTCTTATCCCTTCGATTAAATCTCCCTTAAAGGTCAAAGCACTAAATACAGCCTCCTTTGTAGTAATTACTATAGAAAATTTCATGATTTTAACCTTCTCCTTAAACTATTACTCCAGCAGCCCTTGCAATCATATTCATAATTTCCTGAGGAGTAACATCTTCCTTTTTGAAATCCCCAACTTTAATACCTTTTTCTAAAATTACTAATCTGTCTGCTACTTCGTATACGTGGTATATATTATGAGAGATAAAAATCACTGAAAGACCTCTTTCTCTTACATTCTTTATATGTTCTAAAACCTTCCTTGTTTCTCCTATAGATAAGGCAGCAGTAGGCTCATCAAGAATTAGAAGTTTTGCTCCAAAATACATGGCTCTTGCAATAGCTATTGCCTGCCTTTCTCCTCCAGAAAGGAAAAATACTGCTTCATCAGGAGATCTTACAAAAATACCTATTTCCTTTAAATATTCAGAAGTTATTCTCCTCATTTCATCTATAGATAGAGTAATACCTTTAATCAGTTCCCTTCCCAGGAAAAAATTCCTCCATATGGGAAGAAGATTAACCAAAGCTAAATCCTGATAAACAGTCTCTATTCCCATTTCTCTTGCTTCCTTGGGAGAATTAAAGGACACTTTCTTCCCCTCAAAATATATTTCCCCCTCGTCAGACTTTTCGTAACCTACTAAAATTTTTATAAGGGTTGACTTTCCTGCCCCATTATCTCCAAGAAGTCCCACAATCTCTTTTTTTTTCTACGTTAAAGTCAACTCCACGAAGGGCTTGTACCCTACTAAAATTTTTCTTAATATTTTTCATCTCCACCAATAAATTATTATTCATTAGAGATCACCTTCCTTAGCCAGCAATTTTCTTTCTAATTTTTATATTTATAATTGCTGCAACAATCAAAATAACCCCGATGAAAGCTCTATACCAATATGCAGGAGCTCCTGCTAATACTAAACCACTTCTTATCATACCTATCATAAAGGCTCCAAGAAAAGTTCCAAGTATGCTTCCATATCCACCTGAGAGGAAGGTTCCCCCTATGACTGCAGAGGCAATAGCCTCTAATTCCATTCCCTGCCCCAAGGTGGGATCAATAATCTTAAATCTTGAGAAGGTAGTGATTCCTGCAAATCCTGCCATAAGGCTACAGATTATAAAGTTTATAAGTTTAACTCTATTAGTGTTAATCCCCAATGCCTTTGAAGAAAATAAATTTCCTCCTGTAGCAAAGGTCCAGTTTCCAAATTTTGTTCTTTCAAGAATAAAGGCAAAAATAATAGAAAAAAGAATAAGCCAGATACCTGAATATCTTAAATCACCTATACATGTTCCTCCAAAATATTTTAAAAAGGGTATATACTCTAATAATGTTATAGGAAAACCCCCTGTTATCGCTAAAAGAATTCCTCTAAGAAACATCATACTTCCAAGGGTTGTTATAAAAGACGGAATTCCTGTTTTTAAGGTGATAATACCATTTAAATATCCAATAAATGCACCTAAGATAATCCCCAAAATAAATCCTAAAAGAGGGCTGATCCCATTATTTATTGATAAAGCTAAAACCATAGGAACTACTGCAAATGTGGATCCAACTGATAAATCAAACTCTCCTGAAATCATTAACATAGTGATTCCTATAGCAACTAATCCTAATTCTGCTGCCATGGTGAAGGTAGATAACAAGTTTTCCCAACTTATAAACTCTGATGATAAAATAGAAAAGATTATAAAAATTACAATAAAACCAATTATTGCCCCCATTTCCTTTATTCTAAAAATTTTGACAATTTCTTTTAAAAACCCTATACTTTTTAATTCCATCATAAAAGAACCTCCTTAAAATAATGGGGTTCCCTTTTGGAACCCCATTAAGGAATTAATTTTATTAGATCAATTATCTATAACCTGCCTTTACAGTTTCTTCTACTTTTCCTACGTTTCTTTTATCTACTACTAAGGGACCTGTTAATACTTTCTCTTGAGGAATTAAGCCGTAATCTAAATAAAGTTTAAGGAAAAGTATAGGTAAATATCCTTGTAGATATTGTTGTTGATCAATAGTAAATACTACAACTCCCTTCTTTATAGCATCGGTTATTCTTGTAGTCAAATCAATAGCTCCAATTTTAACCTTTCCTACTAATCTTTCTTCTTCTACAAGTTGGATAGCGGGATGAGCTCCTAAGGGACCTAAAGTAAATATGGCATCAGTATCAGAATATCTTTGAATATATGCCTTTAGTGTGGTAAGGGCCTTTGTAGGATCTGTTCCTATATCTAATTTATCTACAGGAATCTTCTTTTCTCCTAATACATCACTTATACCTTTTGCTCTTGCTTCTAATCCTACATGTCCTGGCTCATGAATTGCTACAACTGCTCTCTTTGGGGTAAATTCTTGTAGCATTCTTCTTCCTGCGTATACACCAGCTAAATATTCATCCATTCCTACATAGCAAAGGTATGGAATTGCTTTATCTGGTGGCCTATCATCAGGAACATTTATAGCGATAACAGGAATTCCCATTTTTATTACCCTTCTTAATGGTTCATCTAATACTACAGGATTAGTAATTGTAACTACTAACGCATTAGGTTTCTTTGCTATAGCACTTTCTAAGAGGTCAACAAATTCCTTAATGCTAAATTTTTCTGGTCCAAGGTAGTATGCTGTTACTCCAAATTTTACCGCTGCATCTTTTACTCCCTTCATTACAACTCCCCAGAAGGGATCCGCAGGTCCACCATGGGATACTACATAGATTTTGTAACGTTTAATTTGAGAATAACCTGGAAAGACTAATAAAAAGATTAGAAGAATTAAGATTAGGAGAGGAAGAAACTTTTTCATAGGCTCAACCTCCCTTTTAATTTATCCAAAGGAAAAATCCCTTTGGAGTTTACATTATTTTTGTAACCGATACCAATTCTAAGCTATTATTAAAAAAAATTGTCAAGGGAAAGATTTTCTGATCTGTAATCACTTTTTGAAAAAAAATCCTCCTTGGGATAGAATTTTAGTATATTTAGTTTCTCAAAAATCTTATCCCAAGGAGGCGATATCGCATTAATAAGAATTTATTACAGGTCAGGAATAAATTCCTCCAATTCTAATATGGCATCCCTAGGGTGTATATATGCTTTCCACCATTCAATGGTCCTTTAAGATATTCCTCCACCTCTTCTTTATCTCTTTGGGTAAGGAGTTCCGTAGGCGGTAATTTCCCTGGTGGAAATTCAGTAATTATATCATTTACAAGTTTCTCCATATAATCTAAAAGGGCTTCTAATCCTTCTTTTGACTTCTCTGCATATGCTAAAGTTGCTCTTCCCACAACCCCTTCGGGATATGCAGAAACTTCAATAGGGCTACATCCCACATGACCATACCAAGCAATGGGTCGTCTTAACAGATTTCCTGCCTTATCTACATGCTCCTCGGGTAAGAATCCAGAGGGTTTAGTATCTACGGCATCTTCCATTTTTATCATTTCTGGGAATAGACAAAGGGACCAAGAGGTTTCTACTTCGTCTGCATGTATAAAGGGAGTTTCATATGGTCCTCCTTGATCTTTTGTTTTAAAATAATCTGGAATTGCATGATACCAATTTAAGTTAATTATAATTGCTGGAAGTTGGTAGTGTTTTGCCCATTGATGGATAGCTGTAGGGATAACATATTCCTGACCATGTCCATTAAGAAGGATCATCTTTCTAAATCCTGTATTCCAAAAACCTGCAATAACTGCCTTTAAATATCCTATAAAATATTCCTCAGGAACAGGTATTGTTCCAGGCATCCCAATATGGTGATATGGATGGGAACCATACCATATAGGTTGAGCTATGGTACATCCTGTCCTCTGTGCTACTAATTCTGCCATTCGAGTTACTAAGAAGGTATCTTCTCCTGTACATGCATGGGGTCCATGATTCTCAGTACTTCCCACAGGGATTATTATTAAATCACATTTTTTTAATCTTTCTTGAATCTCCTTCATGGTCATATTTTGGAAATATATACCTGAGGGTTTATCCATATGCCCTTCACCAGGTGGAATCTTCCATTTTTCAGTCATTTTTTACCTCCTTATATTTTTATAGTAATTTTTCCATCCTCTCTTTTAGTAGCCTTTTCCATTGCCCTTAGGGCATCATCCAAAGAAAATCTTGATGTAATTATCTTTGTCATATCAATTTTCCCAGAAGCCATAAGATTAATTACATTAGGAAAAGTTCCATATCCAGAATGCCCCTGAGCTCCAAATATTTGGCTGGCATGGGTCTGGAAATGTTCCAAATAAATGGGAACTCTTTCCGCTGCTCTTCCAATTTGTACAATCTTTCCATCTATAGCAAGGGATTTTTCCATTTCAGGAATAGTTTTAGAAGGTGCTCCTGCAGATTCAATATGCATACTCACTCCTATCCCCTTTGTCTCTTCCATTATAACTTCAGAAGGAATTACCTCTCTTGGATCATAAACAAAATCTGCTCCCACTTCTTCTGCTAATTTTCTTCTTATCTCTGACACATCAAAAGCAAAAACTTTACTTGCTCCTCCTGCCTTTGCTAATGCTATTGCAGAGAGCCCTATGGGACCTGTTCCAAATACTGCCACATAGGAGCCCGGTTTATATCCTCCTGCTCTTACAAACATTCCATTATAAGCTACCGATGTAGGTTCCACCAAGGACCCTGCCTCAAAGGCTTTTTCTTTATCTTTATATCTTTCTGCAATCTCATTAATTTTCCAGCAATATTTTGCTCCAATAACTATATATTCTGCTATGGCACCATTTATGGTAAATCCGATTTCTTCTAAGTTTTTACATTGATTGGGATATCCATTTCTACAAGGGATACATTCTCCACACCATATCATCTCTTCTGCAGTAACCATATCTCCAACCTTAAGATCCTTCACCTCTTTTCCTATCTCAACAATTTCTCCTGAGAACTCATGTCCAATAACCACAGGAAATTTTGTAAGGCCTGGGTACAATATATAGTTATCTTTATCGGTTTCATAAAAATGAACATCAGATCCACAAATCCCACAAGCTTTGACCTTTATAACTACATCTTTGGGTCCTGGGGTGGGCTCAGGAATATTTTTAAGGTCCAACTTTGGATTTCTCCATACACTATTCCCTGTAATTGCTTTTCCTGTTGACCTTTCAAACTCCGAAAGAATATAATCTGGCTTAGGATCCCATTGGGCAGAAATTAGTAGAGCCTTCATCTTTAAACCTCCCATTTTTAATCTTCTTATTGTTAATTTTATAGTCTAAAAATTAAAATTACAACCGATACCAAATTTGTCAAAATAAATTACAAAGTTTTTTGGCAAATAAAAGACTTTCTTTATATTCATCTCTATGTCTAACTTCTAATTCCAATCAACTGGATCCACCAATTTCTCTATGCCATTCCTTTGCACTTTCCTCATCTATCCTTCTCCCATTATGGAGAATTAGCTCCCCTTCTTAATTTCTCAATCCAAGATTTTACTCTTTTGGGAATTTCTTCAAACAGATCCTTCCAAGGAACGTACATTTCTTTATCAGCAATAAATTCCTTTGTAAAATTAAAGGTGGGGGTAAAGGCAAATTTCCTTAAATAATTTTCTACTAATTTATCATCCTCAGAAGTTTTAGAAATTAATTCATAAAACATATTCTTAATAAGAATTCCTCCACTTCCTGCATTATCTTTACATGGAGCAATGAATATTAAATATTTAAAAAAGAGGGGTTGAAACCATGAAGGTGATGGTGCAAAGGCATGTTTACCTGGTTGAGAGTATAAAATAGGGTGAGTTCCCAATATTTTGGCTCCTTTCATATCTTTGTAACTCCCATGCCAGCTTGCCTCAACCTTTGTTATCTTCCCATTCTTTACATATACCCATACATGCTCCAATTCATAGAGATGTTGAATATCCCAATCCCAATATATGGCATACTCTATTGCAATTTCATCCTGAGAAAGTTTTATTTCCCTTGGGAAAGAAGGACTTTTCCCAGAATTTTGGAAAATTGTATATCCAATTCTCACTGGAAAAAAGGGCTCTTTCTCATCAAATCTTATAATAGGAGCATATTTCAAAAATAAATCCAATTCTTCCTCGCTAATGGCAGTATTCATTAAAAAAATAAGAAGTAAAGAAATAAAAAACAATTTCATAATCTACCTCCTTATTAGATCTTTATTCTCCTTCCATTTTATCAAGGAAACGGCAATAGTTTACATCAAAATTTACCCATATTTTATCTCCAGAGGAAAAGAGAAAATTCCCCAATCCGATAAAAAGGTAAATACTGAGAAAATTAAAATTCCTGGACAATCAAGAGGAAGCATTATCTTATACCAAGTTTTTAATCTTGAGTATCCATCTACTAAGGATGCCATTTCCACATCCCATGAGATGCCATCAAAGAATCCCTTCATTATCCATTAATTGTTAAAAGTATAATTAAGTGAACTGTTTCCATGTAAAAGAAAATACAGGTGAGTGCATGCTTGTAATACAATGTCTTGCATCAAATACAGGGTTTATTGCTAGTTCAATTAATCTAAAGGCAATCTCTGGATATTTTTGAGTTTTTTGTTAACACATAGGCTAATGGGTGGGGTAATTTAACTTCTGGGTTCCCTTTATCTGAAGGGGGAACTAAAGCATAACCCAAATTAATTTTCCAGTTTTAGGATCCTGCATTTTTCCACTAAAATTGTAATAGTAAATATAAAAGCCATTAATGTAGGGATAACATTCTCCTCCAGAAATTTGTAAACCTTACCCAAAATTTTTTAAAATAAATAAAGAAATATTCAGATTTATTAAAAAAATAATTAGTAATTAATGAAACTTGTTTTAAAAAATAATTTTATAATTGACTGTAATTGTTGAAGAGATGTAATATTTTCTTATAAAAAAATTAATAAGGGGTGATACCATGAGATCAATAAATATAAAAAAGATGAGAGAATCAAATATATCTTTGGTTCTAAATACCATTAGAACAAAGGGACATATTTCTCGATATGATATATCAAAGATTACAAATCTTAGTCCCTCTGCAGTATCAAGTATAGTTGAAGTTTTATTGGATTCTGGATTTATTAAAGAAAACCCTGCTAAGGAGACAAAAGTAGGCAGAAGACCTATAGAACTTTCTATGAATGATTCCAATATCTACCCCCTTGGCATCGAGATTGAAAATGATAGAGTGACAGGAATAGTTATGAATCTAAGAGGAGAAATTTTAAAGAAAGAGGTTATCTTTTTAAATTCCAATTTGGAATATACAAATATATTAAATAAAGTAGTTGAAGTATATAAAAGATTGAAAAAAGATCTTAATTCCGATGAGATTATGGGTTTGGGAATAGCGGTCCCCGGATCCTTAGATAGAATAAATGGGGTATGTATTTTTGCTCCAAATCTTTTTTGGAGGAATATTCCTGTTAAATCCTATCTTTCTCAATATATTTATGATACTCAAATCTTTTTAGAACATATAACTAAGGCAGCAACCCTTGGAGAGCTTTGGTTTGGCGCTGGAATAGGAAAGGAAAATATTATCTGTGTTAGAGTTGGTAGTGGAATAAGTGCTGGATTTGTAATAAATGGTAGTTTATATAGAGGTTTTTCTGATAGAGCAGGTGAATTTGGACATACTGTTATTGAAAGGGACGGAAAAAAGTGCCGATGTGGAAATTATGGATGCTTAGAAACCTATGTATCTACTCAAGTTTTAATAGATAAGGTATTAGATGGACTTAAAAATAGAGCATATACTCAAGTATCTACCGAAGATAAAAATAGAGAAGAATTGTTAGAAGAGATTATAAGAATAGGAAGAAGTGGGGATAGATTTATTTTAAATATATTCGAGGAAATGGGAGAATATTTAGGAATTGGAATAGCAAATCTCGTCAATATTTTCAATCCAGAGTTAGTTATAATAGCGGGAGGTCTTTCAAAGGCGAGAGATCTTTTATTAAATCCTGTAAGACATGCTTTAAAACTTCATGCTTTTCCACCAATTCCTGAAGTTATCACTTCAAAATTGGGAGAATATACCTGTGTAGTGGGAGCTGCAACTTGTGTTATAGAAAATAAATTCTTTCAAATAATTTCCTACTAAATTTCTTTAGGATGGGTACAAGTTTTTCTTATTACTAATTTAGGGGGAAGGGTCAATTGAGTAGGAGTATTATCTTCATTTTGAAGCTTTTCCAATAAAATTTTTCCTGCTAAAGCCCCTTGGTCATATATGGATTGGGATACTGTGGTTAATTGAATGGTCCTGAAGGAACTTAATGGAATATCATCGAATCCTATAATCGACATTTCTTCAGGAACTTTCACTTCTAATTCCATACACGCCTCCAAAAGACCAATAGCACTCAGATCATTAGCACAGAAAACAGTAGTAGGTCTCTCCTTCATCATTAGTATTTTTGTTCCTATAGAATATGCAGTATCCAATGTAAAATCTCCATTAAAAATATATCTTTTATCTATAGAGATTCCTATCTCCTCTAAGGCTCTTTTATAACCTTCAAATCTTCTTATATTAGGCCAAGTATCCCAAGGTCCTGAAAGATAAGCTATTTTTCTATGCCCTAAGGAAATTAAATAGTTTACTGCCATATATCCTCCTAATTCATTATCCACAATTACATAATTAAATCCTTTTTCCTTTTCGGGAAGCCTTCCCACTAACAGAATTGGAATTCCACTTTTCTTTGCCTCCTCTAATCCCTCGTCTTTTAATTTAATAGATGCAAAAATTATTCCATCAACACTTCTCTGAATAAGAGATCTTACATATTTTATTTCTTCATCTACTCTTCCATCGGTATTACATAAGAAAAGGCTATATCCATATGTTCTACACATATCTCCAATTCCTCTAACCAATAGAGAATGAAAGGGATTTGTAATGTCAGAAACAATAACTCCTAAGGCTCCAATTTTCTTTGCTATAAGTCCTCGAGCAAGGATATTTGGGGTATAATTGTATTTTTTCATTACTTCTAAAATTTTCTTTCTTGTACTGTTTTTAACATGGGGAGAATTATTTAAAACCCTTGAGACAGTACTCTTTGATACATTACACTCTCTTGCAATGTCTTCTATAGTTATTCTCTTCATTTTTTTTTACCTGGTATCGGTTACACTAGAAATTTTCTTTAATAATAATTATAATACAGTGAGCATAAAAATTAAAGAACTATAATCTTTTTAATACTTCAGAGACAAAGTTTCTATAATCTTCTATATTTTTCTTAGAGATAGTCATTACTAATTGAAGATTTTTTCCATGAATGATTAAAAAATAGGGTCTATAGAGATGGTATAAAAGAAGAAAAAGAAAAACTAATGGGAAAATTTTTATTATTAAAAAAGCAAAAGCTAAATATGCATATAATTTATCCCCCTTTTGTAGGATTTCGATTCCCTCAACATGAGATAGTAATAGAACCGCCTCTCTTTCTTCAAAAAATACTTTTCTTTTCTCAATAATTCTGTCCTCTAAAAGATTAAAAGAGGTTTCACCTAAGAATAAAGATGACGGAAGACCTATCCATATTGTTGCTGGTTTCCCTTTTATCTCCATTATTTAGATTTTTTGGCTTCTCTTATTAACATTACAAATCCAATGAGTATTAGTAATATAGGGATTAAAATATTTAAGTATTGAGCAGTTTTCTCTTGAAAAATCAATATTAAACCTAACCCTGTTAGAATAAGACCAGGATAAAGAGGCCAATATTTTTCTCCATAATCTTTAGAGGGAATTTTTGAGGTATGAATTATAAACAGGAAGATAAAAGCCAAACCTAAGAAGAGTAAAAAGTATATTCCTCCTATATCCCAAGTTTCCTCTAAAATGGTAAAGGTCCCAATAGCGACAAATATTAATCCGGGAATTAAAAATCCAATATTTCTTCCAAATTTATAATATGAATATAAAAATCCAATGGCAAAGACAAAAAGAACAGAGGAACTGGGAATAATATTAAAGGTAATTAAGGTTAAAAATATTCCAAGGGAAAGCAAAATTATACCTAAAAGTTTTTGCATTTTAATAATTTTCCTCCTCACAGAAATTCTCTTTTTATTCTTCTAAATATATAAACAAGCCCAATTATAGTTATTCCCATAACAATTAGATTAAGATAGAATTCAAAGGGAAAGCTTCCCTTTAAAAGATAATATATTAGGACAAGAATTTCTAATATTAATCCCCAAATTAATATAACCAATATTGGTCTATATATATCCATGATTCCATTTTAACATATTTATCTAATAATTTCTATTTTCTCATCTTCCTCAAAAATACTCTAAATGGAAAATCATTCCCTTAATATTGTCCAGAATTTTGAAGAGACAAATATATTTAAAAGGGAAATTCTTATATAATTTCTATGGAGAAGGAAGACAAACAATCATCTCCTGATCCAATTTTATTATCCTTTCTATAACCTCCTTATATGTTTTATAATCTTCTAAACCTATCTCTATTTTTTCCAATCTAAATATTCTTTTTATCCTTAGATTATTTCTATCTCTTATTACTTTTCTTTCATAGGTTACCCATGGATATTTCAAATCTACATCAGAAGGAAGCTCTCTTATCTCCCATGATAAGGGAAGATTAACTTCAATTTCTTCTATCTCCTCATAGGGATAATAGTAGTTTATAGGAAATCTTCTTTCGGGTTTTCCAACTTCAATTGCAGAGGTAATTTTAGTAAATAATACAGGATTAAAGTAAATAACTTTATCTCTCTTTATATATTTATCATTCTCAAAGCTTACCCTAATTACTACGGGGAAATCCAATTTTTCCAAATTTTCTATAGCCCACTCCTTTAAAGTTGAACCTGGCAATTTAAGATTGATACTCTGGGATAAAGCCTCTTCTTTCTCTAAGGATGATGCAGATTTAAGATTCCAACGGGAATAAACTGCATAATAACCCTTTGACTCTAAATTCAATTTTCCTATCAATTTCCCTTTTTCATCTATATTTATACCTACTCTATAATATCTTCTATTTTCTTCAGGCTTACTTAATGGAATTTTTGTGAATAAATAACTCCCATCATCCTTCAATATCATCACGTCTGTTCCCTGATCCATGATAGGAACCTCTCCCATGGGAGTATCCTCTGCAGTTCCATCTAAAAATAACCATTTACCTTTTAAAGGAACTGCACATATGGCATGATCAAACTGAAACCCTGGAAGCTCCATTTTAAGACTTGTTGAGAAACGAGTATTCACTAAGGCATAATAGGATTCAATCCCCGCAAGTCTTAGCATAGTTATCAATAAAACTGCCTTATCCTTACAATCCCCATATTTTACCTTAAATACTTCAGGAGCTTGATGGGGCATAACCCCTCTTATTCCATATTCCAACCCTACATATCTTATATTTGATATTACATAATTGTATATAGCCTTAATCTTTTCTTCTCGAGTTTTCTTATCTTGAGTTAGCTCCTTTAACTTATCTTCTATAGCTTTATCTCCCCTAATTTGAGGATAGGTGATAGATGCAAACCAATCGGAAAGGGTTTCCCAATCAGGATATGTACTAATCCAAAGTTGGGGAAGAACATTAGCATAATAAGGCATATAAGGCTCTGGAATAAGAGGAGGAATATCTCTATATTCCCAGGTATATATAAGAGAGTCTTTTTCCTCAGTTATTTTGGGATTAAGTTCTATATTATAGGTTTTATATTTAAATTGAGTTCCCTTTGGAACTTTTAATTGATATTTACTTATCATGGTGGGATCTTGCCATCGGAAAAAGAAAAGATCTTGAAATTGTTTTCCAAATACACTTCTTGTAAATTCTTCTACTATGTAAAAACACTCTAAAATTGCACCAGCTTCAACTCCCGGCATTGATATTACAATCTGTCTTTGATCGGTATACAGTGGATAATCTTCTGCTATTGCAAAATCCTTTATAGATATTGCCTCCAACTCCTCACCTGTAGGTTTTATTGTTCTTGCCCTTAAAATTCTTACCGATTCAAAGGTAGAATCATAATCTATTGTAAATTCTCCATATCTTTCTCTTCCTTTGTCATTATTTATTCTTATAATACTGTGATAAATATTTGTGGAAGAACCATCTTTATGAACAATCCTTCTTTTTTCATCCAAAATTATTACTCCGGGATAATCTAAATATTCCTTTGGTATAGGAATCTTAAGATATTCCCTAATATCAGGTAAGGATATAGTCTCTTCTCTTAAATAAGAAAGATATTCCCTTAATTTTTGATAGCCAGGTTGCAGATCCAGTGCCTTCTCAAAGAGATTTATTGCTTTTTCTTTTTCTCCTTTAAGATGGAGGAGATTCCCCAGGTTAAAATAGATATCTGGATGATAGGGGGAGATATTAAGGGAAAGATTTAGAATTTCGAAGGCCTTTTCCTCTTCTTCCTTTGCCATATGTATTTCTGCCCTCTCTAAATATATCCATAAATCCGATGGATCTTTCTTTTCAAAAATATCAAGAATTTCCCTTAAAATATCCCATCTCCTAAGATTTTTAGAAAGATAATATAAAGAATAAACTCCCTCCCAATATTCCAAATCCCTTTCAAAAACTTCCCTATATTTTTCAAGAGCCCTTTCATGCTGATTCTTTGCCTCATACCACCATCCCCTCAAATAATCCTTTACAATACTATCTTTATAATATTCTTCTAAGAATTTAATGTTATCATCTGCTTCCTTTAACCATCCTCTTCTTAAGAAAATTCTTGAAAGAATTGTTCTTACTTGAAAAGCTGAAGGATTTTCCTTTAAACAAGTTTTTAAATAATCAATAGCCTCCTCATATCTACCATAGGAATAGCTATATCCTGCAAGATAGGAGAAGGCCTGAGTAAATACTGGGATTTTCTTAGAAGCTTGAAGAATCAATTCCTTTCCCTCTTCCTCTTTTCCTGTATATAAGTATAATCTACCTAAAAAATATTGAATTAGGGCTGAATCAGGATTAATTCTTTGGGCCATCTTAAGTAAAACTTCTGCTTTATCATAAATTCCCTTTTCCATTAAAAGATAGCTTGAAAAGACATAATATATGGGTAAATAACTTACCTCGCCTGCCAGAAGAAACTCTGTATTTTCTTCTTTAAAATCAAAAATTCTTCTTAAATATTTTTGAGGCTCCTTTGAAAATTTTATACCCGGGATGGGATTTTTCTGGGAATCGGTAATGGAAAAGAAGAACCCCCAATCTCCATCGGTATTAGCAATTTTTAATAATATTTTATGCCATCCTAAAGAAAGATTTATTCTTAAAATGTTTTGTCCAAAATATGCTGATCTCTCTGCTTCCTCCTTTATATAGGGAAAGTCATTAATCCAGAGGGCAATACTTTCCGCACTTCCTAAATTAATGAGAACTTCCTGATTTTTTGGTAAGTAAATATAAGTTAGTGCATAAGCAACGCTCCATTTATTGGGATACAATAAATTATATAAACTTATATATCCAGTATTGGAAAATTTCTTGGGACTAAACCACTTTAAATCTATTCCACCTTTTCCTAAATAGGTTTTTTCTAATTCAATTTCCCTCTCAGGGGGATATTCTTTATAGAATCCAGAGTTTCCAATGTTATCAAAGGGGCCAATAATTAACCATTCATCAACAAATCCTTTATTCTTCTTAAAATCCTCTAATCCTCTCCAATCTTTTACACTATTTAGACTTCTCCAATATAGATAATCTAAATAATCAGATCTTTCTTTATAATTTTGTAAAAGGGTTTTAAAATATGGAATTTTACCAAGGTTCTCCCACATTCTAATTCCTAATAAGCCAATAACATTATGCCAATAGGATTGGGGATTTAATTTTATTGCTTTTTCCCAATAATTCCATGCCAATATGGGATCATCTTGAAATATAGATATTAACGATAAACCAATATTTGATAAGTAACTATCCTGTTTAGAAAGCCATATATTCTTAGATAATTCCCAATTATTATTAATCAATAACTTCCATGGATCTTCTAATTCCTGAGAGAATATGGGAAAGAGAATTAGGAGTATAAAGATTAGGATAATCAAAGATCTTCTTTTCATATCTTATTCTCCCTTCTTAAAATTTCTAATCTTTTCTCAACTGCCCTTTGAGATACCATAAATATCTGTGATATTTTAGACGAGCTAAGAGAAAGATATCTTTCCAACATGAAATAAGGCAAAAGAAGGGTTCCTGCAAAATTATTTGCTTGAATATACATAATTCTATCCTCCTCAAGGGAAAGAGAAGATTTATAGTGCAAAAAATAATGGCCCAATTCATGGGCAATAGTGAATCTTTGTCTTGTTAATGAATGATTTTTGTTTACTAAGATAATTCCAAAGTTATTTAAGCTACATATAACTCCTGAGGTATTATAAAAGAGGGAGCATAAAATTATCTTTAATCCCAAACCATAAGCTATTAAATCAGGCTTTACAGGGGGCTTTCCAATGGAAAAATATATGAGAATTTCTCTAACCAGTTCCTCGTACATTTTTCTTCCTTTCTAAGGACTCAATAAGCTGAATGATCATCTTTCTTTCTTCCTCATCTAATTTTGTATTCGTCCTTAAAAATACTTCTATATTCTCCTTTTCTTCAACATTCCCTTCATCTACAAAAAATATTGCAGGATTTATACCAAAAAATTCTGCAATTTTTTCCAATGCCTTTAAGGATGGATTTTTCAGACCCCTCTCAATTAAGGAGATATATGAGAGAGAAAGACCCGTTTTCTTAGATAGCTCTTCTAAGGTTAAATTTTGCTCTTTTCTTAATTTTCTTATTTTACTTCCAACATTCATAGTTTTATTTTAATCTCTAATCTATTTTTTGTTAAGGTATAATTTTTTGGTATAATATCTCTGTTTTAACCTATGGATAAAAGTATTTTAAAAAAATTGAAAAGATTATTTTTAAAACAGAGCATAACTGAGGCAACCATCCTCATTACTCTTCTTGCTACCTTTAGCAGGATTTTAGGCTTTTTAAGAGAGATGATGATCGCTGCCTTTTTTGGAGCAGGAAAATTTATTGATAGTTTTGTAGTTGCCCAAGGAGTTCCAAGTATCTTAGCAGGATTAGTAGCAGGTGCCATTTCATCAGTATTTATTCCCTTATATGCAGAGTGGAGGGAAAAATATGGAGAAGAGGAATCAAAAAGATTTGCCAATATTCTCCTTTCTAATATCTTTATTATCCTTCTCTTCGTAACAATCTTATCTTATCTACTATCTCCTATAATTATCAATATTCTTGCACCAGGATTTAGCGAGGAAACAAGAAATCTTTCCATTTATCTTTTATATATTATGCTTCCTTCTGTAATTTTCTGGGGAATCTATGGATTAATCTCAGGAATCTTCAATTCTCAAAGAAGTTTCTTTTTACCCAATTTTTCTGGGGTAATGGGAAATTTGATCTTTATTACTTTAATATTCTTTCTTCACAAATCCTTTGGGGTTTATGTCCTTGCATGGGGCTCCTTAGTCAATGTAGTATTTCAATATGTTATTCTCCTCCCCTATCTTTCAAAGATTGGATTTCATCTAAAATGGGAATTAAATTTTAAGTATGAAGGATTAAAAAAAGCATTGTATCTTATCGGTCCCATTTTTATTGCTCAAAGTATTGGGCTTATAAATATGACGGTAGACAGAATCTTTGGTTCCTATCTTCCTGAGGGGAGTATTTCTGCATTAAATTATGCCAGTAGAATATATCATCTCCCCATTAACCTCTTTGTTAATGCCCTTGCCACTGCAACCTATACAGAATTTGCCTTTAATGCCCAAAGTGAAGATTTTTCCAGTTTGAAAGCATCTATGGAGAAATCCTTAAGAGCAGTCTTGTTCTTAATTATACCTTCCACTTTTGGATTTATATTTTTATCAAAACCTATTGTTCAGCTTGCCTTTGAGAGGGGTTTATTTGATTCCCTTGCTACAAGAAGAACCTCAGAAGCACTGATTTTTTATTCCCTTGGTTTGATATCCATATCTATAAATACAATCTTAGTTAGAGTTTTCTTTTCCCTTCATGATACAAAGATTCCCACAAAAATCTCTATTATCGCCTTAGTTTCCAATATAATTCTTAATTTTATATTCATTAAACCCTTAGCCCACATGGGCCTTGCCTTGGCAACATCTTTTGCCTCTATTATAGCCTCAGTCCTTTTTTATAGAGAGCTAAAGAGAAAAATTCCTGATCCCTTTACCAAGGATTTATCAGAAAAAACTAAATTTTTTATCCTTGGAGGATTAATAATTGGAATTATTGCCTTTGCATCCTATAATTTACTATCCTTGGTCTTACCCAAGAATCAGTGGGGATTAGGTACTTCTCTTCTTTCCTCCATAGGATTTTCGGTTTTAATTTATATTTATCTATGTTCAAAATGGAATCTGGAGGAGGCAGGAAGAATATTTAATATCATTAAGAGAAACCTCGAGTTTCTCTCCCAATTTCTGGGATTAAAGTAATTTTTCTTCCTCCTCTGCCAAAAAGACCAGTAATTTTACTGCATTTTCTACATCATTTAAATCCACCATCTCATGGGGAGAATGAACATATCTTGTAGGTATCGATAAAGTTCCACTGATAATTCCCTCTCCAGTAGTCTGAAGAACCGCTGCATTGGTTCCTCCCCTTAATAAAATCTCTATTTGATATGGAATATTCCTTTTTTCTGCCAAATCTCTCAACTTATCTACAACCCTTCGATCACTTATAGATGCACTATCTTTAATCTTTATAGCAGGGCCCTTCCCTAAAGCAAGGGACATTCTTTTATTTCCCTTGGGAGTATCGGAATAGGATGTTACATCCACGGCAATTGCCATATCAGGTTTTATGTTGAAGGCTACGGTGCTTGCTCCCACAAGTCCAACTTCCTCCTGAACAGAAAAGGTAGCATATAGATTATGATGAGGTTTTGCTCTCTTTAATACTTCAATTATTATGGCACAGCCAATTCTATCATCCATTGCCTTGGACACTACCCTTTCCCCTAAATCCATAAAGGGCGCATAATAAACTCCAAAGGTCCCCGCAGGAACTAATTCTTCAGCTTTTTCCTTATCTTTTACTCCAATATCCACAAAAATCTTATCAAAATTAAGTTCCCTTATGTTTTTAACAAGTTCCTCTTGGGTTTCTCCCTCTATCCCCACAATACCCTTTGCATTAGGAAAGAGAATGGTAGAACCTAAAAGGTTATAGCTTGATATTCCTCCTACAGGTTCGATCCTAATAAATCCTCTATCATCTATATATGTGGCGACTACGCCAATTTCATCCATATGGGCATCTAAAAGAAGTTTTTCATCTCCCTTCCCCTTTTTCCAAACTATAAGATTTCCTAATTTATCTATCTCATAGCCATCTATTAAATCCTTAACTTCTTCCAATATGAGTCTTCTAATATCATTTTCCCTTCCACTGGGAGAATAAGTTTGAGTAAGTTTTTTTATCAAATCCTTCATTCTTCTACCTCCTTCTCCAAAATAATAGAGATCAACCTTAAAGTATTTTCATAATCTGATAAATTCATAACACATAATGAAGAATGAATATATCTTGATGGAATAGAAATTACAAGGGAAGGAGCACCAGAAGTTCTTGCTATCGCTATTGCATCGGTCCCTCCTACACTTCTTCTTTTTATCTGATGGAGAATACTATTTTCCCTTGCTACCTTTAAT
Organism: uncultured Dictyoglomota bacterium; assembly: GCA_964612975.1. Taxonomy (GTDB): domain Bacteria; phylum Dictyoglomota; class Dictyoglomia; order Dictyoglomales; family Dictyoglomaceae; genus NZ13-RE01. The sequence goes on from CAZTGC010000003.1 coordinate 93,314, forward strand.
GCCCAATTAAATAACTTCTCATCATTTACATATCCTGAGTGAATAGGAGTAATAACAGGACCCTTACCCAATTCTGAAGATCTTCTATCTTCAGGAAATTCTGGATTATCTCCCGATGTTGTTGTTTCAAGAACAAAGGCAAAATCAGGATTTATCCTCTCACTGGCAACCCTTGCTCCCCTTAATCCTAATTCCTCTTGAACGGAGAAGGCAAAATAGGTCATATAAGCCAAATTAAGATTTTCCTCTATAAGATCTATTAAAAGGGAGCATCCCCCTCTATTATCCAATCCCTTTCCTGAAAACCATTCCTTATGAATCATAGAATTTCCTGCAAAAGCAACAAAATCTCCAATTTTTACCTTTCCCTCAACTTCTCCTCTTTTTGTTGCACCAATATCTATTTTTATATCATTGAAACTTGGCGGGGTTAACAAGTCATTCCACTGAAGATGAACAGGTTTATATCCAATAATTCCGGGAATCTCATTTTCTCCAACCAAAACCTTCTTTCCTATAATTGCTCTAACATCTACCCCTCCTAAAGGGATGACACTTAATTTCCCATCCTCATCAATATTACTAACCATAAATCCCACTTCATCCATATGGGCAGATATCATCAATTTTTTATTATTTCTACCCTTCTTCCATGCTATAAGGTTTCCTAAGCTATCTTCTTCTATGCCTTCAACTTTATCCTTTATCTTCTCCTTTATAAATTCTCTAACTTTCTTTTCATAACCTGAAACACCACTAATTTCTGTTAACTCCTTTATATACAAATTATTCACCTCCCCTTGCTATAAAGTAGGAAAGGAGTCTTGCAGTTTCTTCTAAATCCCTTAAATTTACCACTTCATAAGGGGTATGCATGTATCTTAAAGGAATAGAGACAAGTAATGTGGGAATTCCTCCAGCAGAAATTTGGATAATATCAGTATCTGTATGGCTTGCTCCTCCTGTGGGTTCTATCTGATAATTAATAGAGATTTTTTCTGCTAATCCTTTGATCCCTTCAAAATATTCCCTATTTATCATAGGTCCTATACCAAAAACAGGACCTTTTCCCGTTTCAATCTTAGGATATGATGGACGAGAAATATCTCCATGGGTTACATCCAAAATGATGGCAAGATCAGGTTTTATCTTATAACAAGGCCCTCGGGCGCCAGAAGTTCCATCCTCTTCCCTTATATTAAAAACAAAATAACTCTCAGATTTTGGGACAAACTCTCCTAAGATTTCCATAACATAAATAAGAGTTGCACAACTTACTCTATTATCCAAGGCCTTTCCTGTTAAATATTTTTCTGAAAGCAAAAAGGGTTCTGAGTTAAAATTTCCCACATCACCTATGCTAACCTTTTCTCCATTCTCCACCATATCGATAAAGAGATCATCAAGGGAGGGCACTTTTTTTCTACTTTCTTCTGTTTGAAGATGAGGCTCCAACATCCCCACAACTCCATAGGCTATGCTTCCATCTCTGGTATGAAATCTCAATCTTTGAGAGATAATAGCTTTAGGATCAATTCCACCAAAGGTGGAAAATCTAAAGAAGTTTCCATATTCCCTCTTTGTCAATACAAATCCTACTTCATCCACATGGGCAAAAAGGGCAATTTTTCTTCCCGTTCCTTCCCTTCTTGCAATAAGATTTCCCTGTTTGTCTATTTCTGTTTCAGTCTTTTCAATCTTTTTTATCTCCTCTTTTATATAATTTATTACTTCCTGCTCATATCCTGATACTCCATCTATAGAAGATAAATTCTTCAAAACCTCAACTAAATTCACCTACTCTCCTCCTTTCTAAATAAATATAAGGTCTTTAAACAGAATAAACTTTTAAATATTTTAAAATTCCTAGGAAGATAAAAAGAGATGAAGGGACTAAAAGATTATCAATAATTAATATACTTCCTAAACATTTTAGGAAATAACCTAAAAAAATATATATCCATGGAAACATATAATTTCCACGAAAATGAATAAACACTTTCAAAGATATTAATAAAATCGCAAGGGAATCGATAAAAATGATAATCACACCTACCCTTTCAGGGAAAAAGGAGAATGAGGAGGGAAGAATAACAAAATGGTATGAAAGGTACATAATAAATAGAAAAATAAAAACTGGTATTAAAAAATAAGAATTTATTGGTATTTTTAAATAGGGTTTTATTAATAGGAAAAAGGATATAAGAAGTAAGACCTCTAAAACAATAGTTATCAGAGACTTAAAGGGAAAATCAAAAAGTTTATTAATTGACGAGAAAAGAAAATAAATGCCTAATATTCTAAAAAAGTTTCTTTCATTGAGATCTATTCTTACAGCAAAAAGGGAAAGTATTACAACTAATAAAAATGAAAAAACCTCTATAAAGTTTAAAAATGAAGATATGGAAAAAAAGAAATAATATAAATCCTTTTCCATTTATACTTTACTCAGTTCTTCCTCTATAAATTTAGTTATAACAAAGGATAAATTCTTTCCTATTAATTTAGCAATCTCCCTTTGGAAATCATCCAGATTATATAAATAATCAGATTTGGGTAAATTGGGCTTAAAATATTTTTCAAAAATTGCTAATCCTTTTCCTCCCGCCATCCTTTTTATAAACTCTACCATGTTTAGGTATTTTTCCATGGAAACCGATCTCACAAATTTTATCTCTAAAGGTTTTATCATTTTATCCCTTTTGAAGGAAAACATAGTCAGTTTTGTTTTAGGATTGGAAAGTAATGGGATTAAGGAATCAGGAATATGATTAATAAACTCCCTCATAGGGAATAATTCCTTTATTCTTCCCCTTTCCAATATAAGTCCTTTACCTTCATTACAAAATACATACTCCTTTCCTTCCCCTGAGAAGGATAGTATTCCTGTGAATTTTTCCTCAAATAAGAGATTAAACAGCTTTGATATATCTAAGACTTCATAATCAAGACTACTATAGCTAATCTCTCCATAATATAAGGACAAAATACTATTTGCTATTTCTTCATCATATATACTAAATATGTTAATGAAAAGATTCCTATTTAACGTCTGAAAATAAGATAATGCACTTTGATTTAGGATTAAATTCTCCATATCTATATAGGAACTTGCAATATAAGATTTCTGGGAATAAAAAAGGGTAAAATGGAAATTTTCTCCTTCCATCTCTAAAAGCTCAAATTTATCAAAAGCTTGAGGAGTGGTCGAATATTTAGATAAATCAAAAAAGGAGAGATTTATATTCCTAATCTTAGGATCTAAAATTCTTTCAAAGGGCAACTCTTTTAATAAAAATTCCTTGGGCATAAATTGCCCCTAAAATTAGTCCTCTATTATTGGAATCCTTTTTATTTCAGGATCTGTAAATATATCATATTCATCGGTATTTTTTGTGGAGAATTCTGATATAACTGCTCCCTCTTCTCCTGCCTGAAACCAATGAAGAGTATTAGGGGAAAGAATATACTGTTCTCCAGGACCAAGTTCTATCTCATGCCAAACTGTAAAATACTCCCTTTTATCCTCTGGGACTATTGCCTTGGGATTTTTGGTTACTTCTCCTGGAACATAAAGATAAACTTTCCCCCATCTACATCTAAAAGTTTCCTCTTTTCCTTCTTCATTTCCCACTGGAGGATGTCTATGCTCAGGACATATCTGTCTTGGAAAAAGTATCAATTCCTTAGCACATACCCTTTCAGTATTTACATATACTAATACCTCCAATCCAATTTCATTAAGTCTTCCCAATCCAAAATCTGCTACCTCAATTTTATTTTTTTCCTCCTCAGTTAGGACTATATGGGCCTTCTCAAAGAAGAGAAGAGCTTTTTTTCTTGCCATTTCATACTCGCTTCTCTTCATCCTAAATCCCCCCTTTTAACAACTTCTTTCTATATTTTTCCGCTTCCAAGTTATTAATTTCATTGATTTGTTCCTTTGTAAAGAATACCATATTTCCCAAAAGTTTTGCAAAAATTACTGTTTTTATTCCATCTTCTATAAGGAGAGTTCTATAATAAGCCTCTCTCAAATTTGCACCTACGGTAACTAATCCATGATTTTTTATAAGAACACCATTATGATTTCCTATTACTTCTCCCACTGCTAAGGCAAATTCCCTTCCCCCTGGAACCACATAATCAATAACAGGGATTTCAGAGCCAATAAGAGCAACCATATCAGGAGTAAAGGGCTTTAAGGTTTCCTTTTGAAAGGCATAGGCTATAGAAAAGGGAGGATGGGTATGAACTACAGCTAAAACATCATCTCTTCTTTTATAACATTCCAAATGAAGCCACAATTCTGATGTGGGTTTCTTATTTCCCTCTCTAACCTCTCCAGTGTTGAAATCCACTCCTATATAATCTTCTTCTTCTGCACATTCAAAGGAAATTCCGCTTGCTTTCATATATACTATATCTCCCAATCTTACACTGGTATTTCCTCCCGGTCCCACTACTAATCCCTTTTCTGCAATTTTTTTACCAATTTCAACTAATTCCTTTCTTACAGTGTTTTTATCCCTCGAACTCATAAATTATTCCTCCCTCTGGGATATAATTCCTGAGATATTCCGAAGTCTCTTTCAATTCCTTTAACAATTCTCTCTCTGTTTTTGTAGATGAAGGGATTACTTCTACTACTAAAATAATCCTTTCAACGGGCTTTAAATAATTGGAAACAGGATTTTCTCTATAATTTTCATAGGCATATTTTATTGCCAATAAAATCTCTTCAATTTTTACATGTCCTATTCTATTATATTCCTTAGTAAAAGGCAAATGACTACTACTTTCCTTTGGGGTCTGTTGAAGATGAATTATAGGAGAAAAAACTGCATATCTTTTTAGCCATTCCACATAGGAAAGAGAGGCTCCATTAAGCCCATAATGCATTCCTGCCTGATGTCCCACATCTATAGTTATATAGAAAGGTGCGCCATTATTGTCTTTATTTACTTGAATTAAGAATTCCTCTGCCTCTTCTAAGGTCCAGGGTTTTTCGCTGGGAATATACATCTGTTCATTAGATATTCCCAAAAGTCCCTTTTCTTTAATAATTACAGAAAGTTCTCTAAATTCCCTATAAATATTTTCCATTCTTCTTTTTGTTTCCTCTTTATCCTCCAAAACCTCTACAGGAATTGCATCCCAATGTCCTCCAATATACCTTGCTCCCATAATTTTTGCTATATCTATTGCCTTTATTATCCACTCTCTCATTCGTTGTCTTACCCTCTCGTCACTATGGGAAAGTCCGTGAAATCTATGGGTTGCCATCCCAGTATAATAATCCCATATAATTACATTGTATTTTTCAGAATATTTTCTTATCTTTTCTGCTGTTTCCCTTTGATATTCCTCATCTCCACTAAAAAAGGGATCCAATACATCACTACAAAAGGAGTGGTAATTATACCCTAATTCCCTTGTTAATTTAATAAAATTTTCAGGATTCTCCCATCTTCGTGTTAGGAAAGCTCCATTTATTCCAATATCCAAAAATACTTTCTTTTTTACCATTTCCTCACCTCATTTCTACCCCACCAGTAACATTAACTGCATCCCCAGTAATATAGGATGCCTCATCGCTGGCTAAGAAAACTACAACATTTGCCACATCATCATAGGTGCATGCCCTTCCCAAGGGAATTTGTTTTAGATATCTTTCCCTTACCTCTTCTTTACTTATGCCCCATTTTTTTGCATATTGATCATATAGGCTATCCCTCCACAAAGGAGAATCTAAAAGATCTCCAGGACAAACAGCTACTACCCTCACATTATAAGGGGCAAGATCCAATGCAATACTTTGAGTTAAACCAATTCCACCAAATTTTGATGCAGAATAGGCACAATTTCTAAAACTTCCCTTTTTTCCAGATTTTGAATTTATTTGAATTATAACTCCTGATCTTTGTTTTACCATAATCCTTGCAGCTTCCCTTGCACACAAAAAATAACCAGTTAGATTAACATCAATTACTCTTTTCCAATCTTCCAAAGGAAATTCTATAATATCATAGGCAAGCAATATTCCAGCATTAGCAATCATTATATCCAACTTACCATATCTTTCTACGGTTTTTTCAACTATATTTTTTACATTCTCTTCATTGGTAACATCACATTTAATTGCCATAGCAGTTCTTCCATATTCCTTTGTAATTTTTTCGGCAATTTCCTCTGCCTTCTCATATTTAATATCAGCGATAGTAACAAAACAACCTTCTTCTACCAATCGGTAACATAGAGCTTCACCCAATCCTTGAGCGCCACCAGTAACTATTGCTATTCTATCCTTAAGTCTCATAATATTCCCTCCCTAATTTTTTCCTTAATTCCTGATAATAATAAATAATTTTTTTAGTAAAATTCTCTTCTAAAGAAAGTCCACAAATTTCTGTGAGAATATATTCAATTCCAAATCCTTTAATTTTTTCTTGGAGATCCCTTGCCTCTTCATCTTCAGAATGGTCATAAAAAAGGGCACAAGCACATGTAAAGGCTATATTTTCAGGAAATATACCTTGAGAAAGACAGAGTTTTGCACCCCCAATAATTCTATCATCAGGTCCTAATTTTCTTATGGGATCCCTTCCCACCCTTGTTATAGGATCCATAAGAAGTTGATTCTCAAATCTTTCTATAAGATCAGAAATATATTCTTGATATTCCCTTTTATCTATAGTTTTATATTTTAAATAAAGGGACTGAGAAATTTCCTCTATCACTCTATTAAATATTTTTCTTATCTCTGTATCCCTTATAGATTCATGAATGAATCTATATCCCTTTATATATCCAAAATATGCAAGTACTGAATGTCCCAAATTATGGATAAATAATTTCTTGTCCATTTCCAAGTCAAAATTCTCAGAAGGTTTAAGTCCGAAAACTTGTGGTATATTCCCTTTAATAGCTTGAAGATTAAAGGGTAATAAATTATATTCCTCAGCTACTATTAATAAGGGATCTTCAAATCCATATCTTTTTCCTGATCCTGCTACCATTCTTGCAACAGTAGTCAAAACAAAGCCTACATTGTTTTTCACAAAATTTTTTTCCTCTTGACTTAAATGTTTAAATATTTCATTTCTTAAAAGTTCAGGAGCGGATCTTAGATTTTCACAAATAAAAATATTTATGGGAGAGGGATTTTCATAAAATCTTTTTTTTAATCCATAGGAAAAGGGAATAGCAATATCAGGAAGATTTTTCACTCCAACAGCTGTAAAGATTATTTCCCCCTGGATTATATATTGGGCTATTTCCTCCTCTTTGGAGGGAGAGAAGGCTAAAAAATTATCAATAACTAAATCCTTTATAGTTCCATCCCTTTGAAATAACTTTAAAGGATACTCTCCTTTTTTATTTAAAGCATCTACTAATTCTTTGTTTGCTTCCACAAAAATAATTTTATATCCTGATCTTTTTAAAAGATCAGCAATAAAACCTCTTCCTATATTACCTGCCCCAAACTGAATGGCTATCTTCATAACTCTATCTTTAATTTTTCTTGATTAAGAAGATACTCTTCAGCCTCTGCACACCACCATCCCCCATTTTTCTTAACAATCTCCCAAAGATCTTTATATATAGGACGAAAATTCTCTTCTCTTTCATAACTTAATCTTTCGAGATCATCAATATTGGTTAATGGAAAATTCAAGTGGGTATATATAAGTTTTTTCCCTCCTGGAATTTTAGGAAAATTTAAAAGAACTTCCCTTGCTGTGTTTATTCCTCCAATATGGGTTATCATGGGAGAGGGATTTAATATTCCCTTGGAAACTAATTCCAATGCATCCCACATATCCTTTGCATTTCCTCCAGATGTTGCTACTATGTGATGTTTATCATAATGGATCTTAAAGAAATTAATCCTTGCAGAAAAATTATGCTCCGTAGGACCTGCAAAGAAATTCATACATCCATCTCTACCAAGGAGAGAATCTGCCTCTTCCACTAAATTACTACTGGGATATAATACAAAGATATCATCATATTTTATATTTTTATAAGATTGATCCTTCAAAGGATTTACAAATCTTAAATCTACTCCTTTCTCCTTTGCCTTTTCTGGGGGATATGCTTTTTTAGCTCTCTCCAACTTTACATCATCAATATCAGTTATTATCAATAAACTTGGTTTTTGGGGGCCATTTATAAAATAGTCTAAAAAACCTAAGCCCATAGGTCCTGCCCCACCTAATATTGCCAGTTTCCCCCCTCTTTTTATCCCCATAATGTGATCATAAATATTTTCTTTAGTATGATACTGGGCACTTACAGCACCTACAATACAAGATATGGGTTCTACAAGAGAACCTTTGAAGAAGGAGTCCCCTTCATAAACTAAAAGACAATTTTGCTCCATAACCTCCCTTGCAATTATTACCTTTGTGGCAAGTCCCCCAAGATATTTATAAGAATATCCGGGAGCACTTAAAACCCCTACAGGGCCCCCCTCATATAATAAGGCAGGTTGAATTGTAAACTTTTGTTCCTCTTCATATTTTCCCTTCCATCTTTTTCCTACCTTAAGAATTCTTCCTGCCATTTCATGTCCAACTATTACAGGATTTTTATCTATATCCTTTGGGACCCTTGGATGCTCTGACCCTTGAATAATCTCCTTATATGTAGAAGGGCAACTGGTATCTGAGATTATTTCCCCTAATATTTCATCCTCCTTTATATCTGGAAGCTGAAACTTCTCTAATCTTAAATCTATTTTTCCATACATTCTTAAAGCTATAGTATCCGTAGGCATGTTGAAACCCCCGTTATTAGTCAATTAATAATTTTGGGCTTTCTAATAATTCTTTGACCTTCATTACAAATTTAGCTCCATATGCTCCATCTATCACCCTATGATCTGATGATAAGGTCATCTCCATCATTTTTCTTATTTTTATTTCTCCATTTAAAACCACTGGTTTTTCTTGGATAGTTCCCGTTGTAAGAATTGCTACCTCAGGAGGATTAATAATTGCTAAAATTGAAGAAACCCCAAATACTCCTACATTATTTACAGTAATGCTACCATTGGAAATATCTTCTAAATTAAGCTTTCCTTCCCTTGCCCTTTCAATAAGGCTTTGTCTTTCCCTTGCTATTTCTTTTAAACTCTTTTTATCCGCAGATTTTATAACAGGAACCACAAGGCCCTCATCCCCTAAGGATGTTGCAAATCCTACATTTATCTCAGATAAAAGTTCTATTTCATTTTCTCTAAATCGGGAATTTATAAATGGAAAATCCTTTAAGGCCAGAGCAGTTGCCCTTATAATAAAATCATCAAAGGATATTTTTATCTCAAAGTCCTGTTCTGATTTAACATCAACAATCTCCGTCATATCTACATCAACAAATACATAAAAATGGGGTATAATCTGTTTACTCTTTGATAGTCTTTCTCCTATAGTTCTTCTCATGGAAGAAAGGGGAATTTTTCTAGCTCCTGTCTCTTCTTTTTCTTTAATTTCTTCTACTATTTTTTTCTCCTCTATTTCCTCTTCCAAGGTATCTGAAAGATATGCTAAGATGGTTCCCACAGGAACAGTTTCCCCTTCCTTTACCAATATTTTTCTTAAGTAACCTTCCTTCTCACTTTCCAGTTCCATTACTGCCTTTTCTACCTCTATCTCCAAAACAGGTTCCCCTTTATTAATCCAATCTCCCTCTTTTTTCAACCAAGTAATTACTGTCCCCACTTCCATAACTTCGCTAACCTTTGGCATAATTATATTTTTAATCATTTTTTTTCCTCCCCTTAAAATAATTTTTTGACTTCTTCTATGATTTTTTTGTCGTTAGGTAAGAAAGCTTTTTCAAGAACAGGTGATGCAGGTGGAGGACAATAGGGTGCGCCAATTCTTAAGGGTGCTCTCTTTAGGAAAGTTCCTGATCTTTCTACAACTTGTGCAATAATCTCAGAAGATAAGGACATAAAAGATACCCCTTGGGTTACTATTGAAAGTCCTCCTGTCCTCTTTACTGATTCAATTATGGTCTCTATATCTAAGGGATATAAAGTTTTAAGATCAATTACCTCAACTTCTATTCCCTCTTTTTCCAAGTCCTCTGCAGCCTTTAGAACTGCATAGATCATTGCGGACCAAGAAACTATAGTAATACTTCTATCATACTTCTTAGCTTTTCTCTTAATCTCTGCCTTTCCAATGGGAGTAATATATTCTTCCTTCGGAACCTTTCTCTTGGATAAAGAAGCAAGAAGAGGATCCTGTAATAAATTCTGATGCTCTATGTAAATTACAGGATTATCTTCTCTTATTGAAGCTATCAATAACCCCTTCGCATCGTAAGCATCTGAGGGAGCAACAATTTTCAATCCAGGAATATGAGCAAGAATAGATTCAATACTTTGGGAATGTTGCCCAGCATAACCCTTTCCCCCTCCAATAGTTGTGATAATAGTTAATGGGATTTCCACCTGTCCTCCAGACATATATCTCATCTTTGCTGCCTGATTTCCCACCTGATCCATAGCAATGAGTATAAAATCAATATACATTATTTCTACTATAGGTCTTAATCCCCTCATCGCAGCTCCGATACCTGTCCCTACAATTGCAGCCTCCGAAATAGGTGTATTAAATATCCTTTCTCTACCAAAAATTTCTAAAAGCCCCTTAGTTGCTCCAAAGGAACCCCCATAATCTGCAATATCTTCACCCCATAAAATAACCCTTTTATCCCTTTTCATCTCCTGATAAAGAGCCTCAATAATAGCTTCTCTATAAGTTATCTCCATATCAGGATCTCTGTCTTTAAAAGCAGGTTCTTTTAATACTTGAACATTTTTAGATTTTTCTGGAATATCATTGTTAATTCCATTCTCTTTAAATAAATAAAGGGTCATATACTTAGGGTCTGGATTTGGAGATTCGATAACCTTTGCAGCAATATTCTCATTTCTTAACCTAAACTCTTTCTTTAAATCCTCAATTTCCTCAGGGGATAAAACACCTGCATCCACAAGCTCTTTTGAATATAACTCAACGGGATCATACCTCTTCCATGCTTGTAGTTCCTCATAACTTCTATAGGTGGCATTCTCTACTTTTTCTAAAACATCACTTAGAGAATGTCCCATAAATCTATATCCCCAAAACTCAAGAAGAATTGGTCCCTCTCCATTTCTTGCTTTATCCACCGCCCTTTTTACTGCATCTCTTACTGCAAGCACCTTCATTCCATCAATAACTTCTGCATACATTCCCTTTTTGTTATACGCAAATCCTCTCTCTGCAAGATAATCTATACCTGTAACCTCCCCCCTTTGTTGCCCTGATTCTCCATACTGGTTATTCATAATCATAAATATAACAGGAATTCCAAACTTTCTTCCCATTAATCCATTGGTAAATTGAGACATACAAGCCATATTTATTGCTTCATGAGCTATTCCTGTATTCATAGCTCCATCACCAATAAAACACAAGGTCACTTTTCCATCTCCAAGAAATCTTGAAGCCATTGCAGAACCAACAGCAATCCCCATGCTTCCTCCCACTATGGCATTGGCTCCTAAATGTCCCAAACTAAAGCCTGCAATATGCATAGATCCCCCTCTTCCCCTACAAATTCCCCATTCCTTTCCAAAAAGTTCTGCTATGAATCTAAATAGGACAATTTGTAGGGCAAATTCAAAAAGTTCTTCCTTACTTTTATCTTCAAAACTAAAACCCAAGAAATCTGCAACTTCTTTATTTTTTAAGATAAAATTCCTCAATTCCCCTCCATTCATTCCCTTTAAACCAAAGTAACTTTTAGCTAAAGCATCTCCATGCCCTCGATGGGTACTTGTTATATAATCATCTTTAGTTATTATCGATATTCCACCTGTGGGAACAGCTTCCTGTCCAATGGAAAGATGGGAAGCGCCTATGTAAAGATATCGTATGGGACCATATTTTCCTTTATTTATCTTTAATTCATAAATCATTTCTTCAAAATTTCTGATAAGAAGCATACATTTAAAAAGATCAACACTTTCTTCTTTTGTAATATTTCCTTCTTCCAATTCTCCTTTTAGATTTTTATTATATTGAAACTTAGGTATCTTCCCTCCAACTTCAATGTACCCCCCTTCAAACTCTGGAAAAATATTTATTTCCTTTGGCATGATCTTTCCTCCTTCTTTTTAGATATCAACGGTTGAAGAGATGATTACCTCAACTCCTTCATTCTTCAATTCCTCTATATGTTTTAAAGGAACTTTATTATCTACAACAATCTTGCTTAGAACCTTTGTAGGGGCTACAAAGGCAAAACACTCTTTCCCAAATTTACTATAATCTGCGACCCCTATAATTTCTCTTCCCATCTCAATTATTAATTTTTTAACCTGAGCTTCAACAATACTTGCAGTACTCATTCCCTTTCCGGGAATAATTCCAGATATTCCAAGAAATGCTTTATCCACTCTAAGTTCTCTTAAAACTCTTTCTGCTAATGGTCCTACGAATGCTACAGTTTCCTTTCTAAGGGTTCCTCCTGTAAGAATAACTTCAACTCCCCTTGCATTTAAAAGTTCCCGTGCAACTTCTATAGAGTTTGTTACAACTGTCAAGTCATGTCTATTTTTAATATTTTTGGCAATTTGAAGGGTAGTACTCCCAGTTTCTATGAAAATCGTTTCCCCATCATCTACTAATTCAGCTGCCTTCATCCCTATAGCCATTTTTTCCTTTAAATTTTGTCTCTTTTTTGTAGCATATAATGGTTCAAAGGAGAAACTTTGTGGAAGAACAGCACCTCCATGGGTTCTCTTTAATAAACCTTCTTTTTCTAAGGTTTCTAAATCTCTTCTTATGGTTGCACCAGTAACATTAAATATTCTTACTAAATCAGAGACCTTTACTCCTCTCTCCTTCTCTACCAACTCTAATATTCTTGTTCTTCTTTCCTCTGCTAACATTTTCTCCCTCCATTCCATATATATTCATTTTTTTTTATTTTTTATTTTCAATTATTAGTCTATATTATTATATATTTTCAAAATTATCAAGAAATTATAGTTAAGAGAGAAGAAAATTATCCGATAATTTTAAAAAGTTTTTATCAAAAAGGAAAAGGGAGGAGAAACGTCTTATAATTCCTCCCTTTAAAAATTTTTCTAAATTTTTATTACGCTAAAGGAATAATCTCCAGATCCAACATTAATTATTACATGTTTTTCTGTTTCTTCTAAATCCTTAAATTTTTCATGTATAATCTTGTCTTTTTCTTTAATTATAAATTTATCAAAAATTTTTGGAATTCTTACCTCTCCCTCACAATTTACAGGAATAAATACATTAAGAGTAAAACAGTCTTCTTTCTTTTCCCAATTAATTTCTACTTCTCCTTTTATGGTATTTAAGAAAGCCTTGGCAAACTTTAAATCTCCTACTGGGTGAGGTTCAAATATTATTTTTTCCCATCCTGGCTCCTTTGGTTTTATCCCCGCTAATACTCTATAAAACCAGGCATCAACACTTCCAAACATAATATGATTGTGGGAATTCATTCCTGTAGAGTTTAATTTTTCCCACCTTTCCCAAAGAGTAGTCGCTCCTTCTTCAATCATATACCCAAAACTGGGATATGTTCTTTGAGTGACAACCTTATATGCCAATTCGTCATATCCATTATCACCTAATACATCAAAAATATATCTTGTTCCCACAATACCTGTATCAAGATGGCAATCATGAAGAACCTTTACATCATGAATAAGAGTATTTAAAACTTCCTTTTTTTTATCTTCAGGCACTATATTTAAATATAAAGGGAGAGTATTTATGGTTTGACTTGTGAACATACCAAGGGATGACATGATGGTAAAATGTTGTCTCATAAGCTCCTTTATTCCTTCAGGATATTTCTCAATGGTCTTCTCTATAGATTCCTCATCAAATCCATAAGGTAGACAGGAGTAAAATTTTTCCTTTAAGAATTTTTTGTTAAAGGCATCTTTTATTTTTTCCGCTAAGTTGGAATAATATTCATAATCTTCATTTTTATTTAATATCTTTGCTATTTGGGAAAGAATTAAAGTATCGTGATAAAAATAAAAGGTAGAGACAAATTCTCCTGAATAGTCCTTAGGCCTTACTGTTCCTGGTTGGCACCAATCTCCATATTTATAGAAGTTCAATATATAATTTGGAGCAAGTTTCCTAAGAAATTCTACATATTTTTTAAATCCTTCATAATGCTCTTCTAATATATATTTATCTCCATAATATTGATATAAATGCCAAGCAATAGTTATATATGCAGTACTCCAAGCAGGATCTCCTGGATATAAGCTCCAATAGGGTGGAATAACATCGGAAAGACTTCCATCTTCCCTTTGAGCATCTTTGATGTCCCCTAAATATTTTCTATAAAAACCTATCATATCAAAGTTAAATATAGCTTCTTCTGCAGAAAGTTGAGCATCTCCCATCCATCCCATTCTCTCATCCCTTTGAGGACAATCTGTAGGTACACTCATAAGATTACTTAATTGTCCCCATATTATATTCTCGTGTGTTTTATTTATAAGCTCATTGGAGCATATAAATTTTCCAGTAGGTTCTACTGCTGAATGAACAACTCTTCCCTCTACATCTTCCAAAGATGGAACTCCTGGATAACCTGTTATTTCAATATATCTAAATCCATGATATGTAAATCTTGGCTCGTATTCTTCAAATCCTATTCCCTTTGTAATATAAACATCTGTAGCCAATGCAGTCCTATTTGTAGAAAGGTTTAGTGTCCCATCTTCATTAATCAACTCTGAGTGTTTTATCTTTACATCTATACCAGGCTCATAAGTCTTTAAAGTTAACTTAACCCATCCTGTAAAGTTTTGTCCAAAATCATAAATATAAACTCCAGGTTTTGGACTCCACATTTTTATAGGCTTTATGGTTTTAACTATTTTTATTGGGGGATATATTTCAGATATAAGTTTCCCGCCAGGACCTTCTACTTCTACTGCATCCTCCCAGTTACCATCATCAAAATTTGGCAAATTCCAATTTGGAATTTCTTTCCTTCCATCATATATCTCACCATGATATAGACTATTCAATGAAATAGGTCCATAAGAGGTTTTCCAATTTCTATCGCTTACTATCCATTGGGAAGAACCATCCACATATTCTATAAGGAGTTGAAATATTAATTTAGGAAAATCATATCCATAGTCTTTAACATATCTGCCGTTTCCTAGGGTTACTCCTATGGCATTTTTCCCCTCTTTAACCTCCTCGGTAACATCATATACTGTATATAAAACCCTCTTTTTATAATCTGTTTGTCCAGGATCCAATACCCTATCCCCTATTTTCCCCCCATTTATATACAGCTCATATAATCCTAAACCTGAAATATACACCCTTGCTCTTTTAACATTTTTTTCTATTTCAAATTCTCTTCGAAAAAGGGGAGAGTAAGCTATAGTATAGGTTCTTCCAAAGGGAGATTCTTCAGGTGCATATACTTCATATTTATGTTCTTTTTTACTTATCCATTTAGCCCTCCACTCGGATTCATCAAGAAGTCCCATTTCAAATTTATTTATTTCACTATATGGACTTACCTCATCTTTACTATCCCACCATCTAACCTTCCAGTAATAAGTCCTACAACTTTCCAAGGTTTTCCCTTCATATTTTATTATTTGTTCTGAAGACAAAACCTTTCCAGTATCCCACATATCTCCTATATCTTTATTCAAATTTTCTAAGGAACTTGCTACAAGGATTTGATAGGCAGACTGTTTTTCATTTCTTCTTGTATGTTTAAGTTTCCATGAAAGAATTGGGTTTCTTTTATCAAGTCCTAAAGGATTAACTCCATACTCACACTTAAGATGAAATGGGGCAAAGGATACTGCTTTTTCCATAAAACATAACCTCCTGCAAAAATATTTTTATACTTTTACAAAGGTAGTAGAATACAAATGGCATTTGACAATTCTTTCATCCACGAGAAATTCTTGAGGTTCCTTATTAATACAGATATCCTTAACTTCAGGGCATCTTCCAGCAAATTTACATCCTCTCATAGTGAATTCCTTTTCTTCCATTGTAGATAATTTAATTTCTTCTTCCCAATGAGATTTCAATGTTGGCTCTGGAATTGATTTTTGTAAAAGTTTTGTATATGGATGTAAAGGATTTCCCAAGACTTTTTCTACAGGTCCTAACTCTACTATATTTCCCCTTAGCATTATAGCTATTCTATCACTTATATAATAGGCAGTTGCAAGATCATGGGTTATATATATTACATTTACTCCAAACTTATCTTTTAGTTCCTTAAAAAGATTCACAATGGACATTCTTAGGGAGGCATCAATCATAGATACAGGTTCATCTGCTATTAAAAGGGAAGGATTTGTCATCAGAGCTCGCGCGATGGAGAGTCTCTGAAGTTGTCCTCCTGACAATTCATGGGGATATCTGTTCTTAATTTCCTCTAAGGAAAGTCCTACTGCCTTTAATCTTTCCTTCAGTAGACTATCAACTTCCTCTTTACTTAAAATAATCTTATAATTTAATGCAGTATCATAAAGATAAGTTTCCACCTTAATTAATGGGTTAAAGGTTTCATAGGGATTCTGAAAAATTGGTTGAACCTCTTTTGTAAACCAAAACCATTCTTTTTCCGAATTTATTTTTGAGATTTCCTTCCCCTTATAATATATAGCTCCAGAAGTAGGTTTAATTAGTCCCAGGAGCATCCGGGCAAGAGTAGATTTTCCACTTCCACTTTCTCCTGCTAATGTAAATATCTCCGGTTTTTCCGCTTCAATTTCAAAGGACACATTATTTACTGCATATATTTTAGTTTTAAAAAGGAGATCTCCAATTGTAAAAATTTTTGTTAAATCTTTTACAAATAGCAATTTATCTTGAGTCTTCATAATTTTCCTCCCCTATTAAAAAACATGCTACCTTATGTCCAGTTTCCACATCTATTAATTTAGGAACTTCTTGTTCACATTTTTTCATAGCATTAGGACATCGAGGATGGAATCTGCACCCTGAAGGAGGATTTGCTAATGAAGGAGGAGTTCCGGGAATACTTGTTCTATATGATTTATCACCCAATTTTGGAAGGGAATTTATAAGATATTTAGTATAAGGATGAAGAGGATTTAAAAATATATCTTTCTTTGATCCTACTTCAATGATTTTTCCTGCATACATTATAGCAATTCTATTACTGGTATGAGCATGAATACCCATATCATGGGAGACGATAACGATAGTGTTCCTATGCTCCTTTTGTATTCTTTTTAAAAGTTGGAGAACTCCCCTTTGCACCACAACATCAAGAGCAGTTGTAGGCTCATCAGCAAAAATAATTCTTGGTCTAAATAAAGTAGATAAAGCTATAGTCACCCTTTGGCGCATCCCTCCTGAGAGTTGATGGGGATAAGAATTTAAAACTTCTAAAGGTAATCCTAAGGATTCTAAATGATTCTTAAGTAAAATTTCAAAATCATTCTCACTAATTCTCTCCTGTATATGAACCCGCATAAAATCCTTAAAAGTATCCTTTATTTTTCTTATGGGATTAAGAACACTCATGGAACCTTGGGGTATATAGGATACTATCTTCCATCTTAATTTTCTAAATTCATTCTCACTAAGGGAAAGAATGTCTTTTTCATCATGATTTATAAGATAAGATACTTTTCCACCTAAAATCGATAAAGGTGGTTTGATTATTCCCAAAAGAACCTTTAACAGGGTTGTTTTTCCACAACCTGATTCCCCTGCTATTCCAAGAATTTCATTGTCGTATATCTCTAAAGATACCTCATCCACTGCCTTTATTAATCTTTTTATCCCATAAATATTAGTAAAATAACATGCCTTCAGATTATCCACTTTAATTAGGTAATTACTACTTATCATTATTTTGTTTCCCCCGTTTTTATTCTTTGTAATCTAACCCTTGGATCGAGAAAGGCACTAATACTAATAGATAAAAGGAAAAATCCTAATACTGTTATAATTAACACCACAATAGGAAATGCAACCCACCACCATGTCCCATGAAGCATAGCTCGATAATAGTTGGACCAAAAGAGCATAATTCCAATAGTAGGAGTATCTACGTTTGTAAGCCCCAATACAGAAAGGGTAATTTCCATAGCTATAGCAAATAAAAAACCACTTATGGCATCAGCTAAGATATAAGGGATAAGAAAGGGCACATGTTCTTTAAAAATTATTTGAGAGGTTTTTCTTCCAGAAAATTTTGCTGTATTTGTAAATTCCATTTCTTTTAAGCTAAGGATTTGAGATCTATATCTTTTAGAAGGCCATGCCCAGTCAAAAAAGGCAAGAAGAAGAGCTATATTAATAAAATTGAGCTTAGCCCTTATAATAAAGGAGAGAAGAATCAGAATAGGCAAACGGGGAAGAACAATAAAACTATCGGTTATAGTACTTATAAATCTATCAAATCTACCTCCAATATATCCTGATAAAAGTCCAATAATAATTGCAACGCTTCTTCCTAAAGCTACTGCAAGGACTCCAATTATAAGGGAG
The DNA here is from genome assembly GCA_964612975.1 of uncultured Dictyoglomota bacterium. GTDB lineage: Bacteria > Dictyoglomota > Dictyoglomia > Dictyoglomales > Dictyoglomaceae > NZ13-RE01. The sequence goes on from CAZTGC010000003.1 coordinate 111,898, forward strand.
TTTTTTATTGCAAAGGTTAGATACCAAAATACATCTTGACCTAAGGAATTTGTACCTAAGATATGTTTTGAGGAGGGAGGAATATCTCGAGGCACAACATATCTATCTTGGGGATTATAGGGAGAGAAAAAGGAAAGTATAGAAAGGAAAATAATAAATATTAACATTATAAAACCTATTAAAAAATTTCTATCATATTTTAATAAATCTTTTAATGCTTGCATATTTTAGCCTCCTATCGAATTCTTATCCTTGGATCTAATAAGGGATAAACAAGATCCAATATCAATGCTGCGACTGCTACTCCTATAATGGAAAAAATTGAAATTCCCATCATAAGGTTAAAATCCGAGTGTAGAATAGCAGAATATAGAATTTGTCCTATACCAGGATAAGCAAAGACAACTTCCGTTATCAAAGCACCACCAAAGATACTTCCTAAGAACAATGCTAAATCAGTAATTTGAGGTAACATACTATTCCTTATAAGATAGGAGAGGATTTTTCTACGAGGTAAAGCTGCTATCTCTGCAAAGACTATAAAATCACTGGCAATTAATGTAGATGTTAAGGCTCTTTGGGTCATAAATATAAAACAAGTAGTTCCTATCATTAAGGAAATTGCAGGAAGAAAACCATGTTTTATCACACTAAATATAAAGTTTAGACTAAAAGTAGCTTTAAGTCCTATGGAAACTCCTCCCATAAGGGGAAATATAGGAAAAATATAAGCAAAAACAAATATTAAGATTAAAGCTATTATATAATAAGGAACAGGATAAATACATGTAATAATTATACTCAAAAATTTAGAGATCTTTTTGTTGGGGAAATAGCCTACGAAGGTTCCTAAGACTATACCTAAGAGCCAAGCAATCAAGGTCGAAACAAGAAGAAGCCCAATAGTCCAAGGAAGAGCTTTTCCAATCAAATTGACAACAGGAGTAGGAAACATTGTTAAAGAGGGCCCTAAATCTCCCTTCAAAAGATATTTCCAAAATCTTAAATATTGTTCCCAAAGGGTACCCTTTAATCCATAAAGATCCTTTAAGGTTTCCACAAGTTTATTTACAACATCTGGGTCTACACCACTAAGGGCATATGCGCTCATAATAGTACTGTGTACTGGGTCCATGGGTGTAAGTCGTGGAGCAAAAAAACAATAGTTGTTCCTATAAAAATTACAATTAAAGTTTGAAAAATTCGAGCAAGAGCATATTTCCAAAATTTTTCCATTATTTTCTTCTCCTTTCTCTCCCCCCTGAGAGAAATCTCAGGGGGGATTTTTTAGACTTTACTTTCTTCCTGTTGGCTCAAGATAATGATATGTGAATCTTCCTCCCATGAACCAGTAATTTGGCTGACAATGGGGATTTTCAGCTGATGGATAATTGGTCCAATAGTAAGTATTTACTGTTATGAATTTCTTAAATCCATGGGTGATTATTCCATACATATTTTCTACCCAGATTTTCATGAATTCTTTTCCTAACTCTAAGGTTTTTGGATCTGCTGGACTAATATTATTCATCTTATCAATAATCTCATCCACCTTCTTATCTTTAATCCTTATACTATTTCCTGTTAAAGAACGGTGTCCAATAGGTGCATAATATCTTGAATGTAAGCCTTGAATAAATTGCCACTTATCAAGCAATACATTTGTTGCACAAGCACTACAGGCATCAGACCAGCTGGAAGATACATCAAAGTCTCCTATTTGTATCCTTGTAGTATAGGGAGTCCTTTCTAAGGTTTCAAGGGTTACATCTATTCCAAATTTCTTCCATTGATCTTGAGCTCCTAAGGCTAATCTAAAGGCATCTAATTCATCTATTGCCACAACTAATGAGATTTTCCATGGTTTACCATCAGGAAGTAGCCATTTTCCATCCTTATCCCTCTTGAACCCATGCTTTAATAGTAATTTTTCTGCAACATCTGGTGCATATTTCCACCATCCAATGCCAAATACATCTTCAGGTTTTCCAGTAATAGTATATCCCTGTTTCTTTGCCCATTCGGCAATTTTTTGAGGAATAGTATCATCAAAGGGTCTGAAGTATTCTCCTTTACTTACTTCTATCTTAAAGCTCTTTAGCCAAGATTTTAATGGTTTATGATAGTACTTCATTAAAAATGGTACTGGGGGTTGTGGTATAGGATTTACCTTAGAAACTCCTCCCACATATTCAGTATTTAATTTTACAATATCCAATGCTAATGTTAATGCCCATCTCACATCTTTTATAGTAAATGGGAATTTTTCATTGTTAAATCCAAAGATTCTTGAATCTAATTCGTCAGGCCATGTCCATGGAAAATCTTTATACCAAGAACGAGCATAGGGATTTCTCTTTAATAATGCGTGGAAAGCCTCTGGGTCAAGATCCATCAATATATCTAAATTATGTCCTACCATTGCAGCAACAGTTTTTTCTTGAGGTCCATAATATATCTGCATTATATATTTTGGTCCTGGTCTTCTTGTTATTATACCAGCACTAGTTCGCCTCCAGTCTTCTCTTAATTCAAAAAGCTCCCAATATCCTAGGGGATCTGCATCTTTAACCACATATGCACCTAAGGAAACTGGAGGCCAGAAGGCAAACTTCATTGGCTCTTTAACTTTTTCTCATACATGTTTTGGCATCATGTAAACACCATTCCATCTTACAGTGAAATGATAGTGGAATCTTGGATTAGATTCCTTAAGTCTAAATCTTATTGTAAAGTCATCTACCTTTTCTACAGATTTTACATCTTTATTAAGTACTGCATTCCAAGATAAACCTGGAGTTTGCATTATGGTTTGAATGGTAAATACTACATCATCTGCAGTAAATCTTACCCCATCACTCCAGTAAATATTGTCTCTTAACTTCACAGTCATTTCTGTAAAATCCGTATTATATTTTGGAGTTTCCTTTGCTAAGGCATTAATCCATTTACCTGTTTGTTGATCTACATACCAGAAGGTGTCAGAAATAAGCCCGTGTCTTACAGGGGTTGGTCCAGCTCCAGGAGTCCATATATTAAAATTCTGGGTAACACTGTATCTGAAGATTTGATCTACGATAAAAGTTTCATGTCTGGGAACTCCCACAGGTAATCCTTGAGAGAAAGTTTGGCCACTTAACAAAAGTATAAAAGTCAAAAGAAAGCTTAAGATAGAAACTTTTCTCATCTTTAACCCTCCTCTCTTCACTTTTAAAGTTTAGGAGAAAATTTTAAGGAGATTTCTCTAATTATTTTAAGCTCTCTCCTCCTTTTTTTTTATGTTTATTTTTTTATAATTTATATTATCATTTATTTTTTTATTTTTGTCAAGATGGAACTAAAGCATAATTAATATTAAGAATTTTCCTAAGAAAGTAATTACACAATTTTACTTTTCTGATCTTTATATGGTATAATAAACTTAGGAATTTAGGGCGAAGGAGAAGCTGGAGAAACCGCCCTACCTATCAAGGTAGGTGCGGTTTTTTATTTTTATTAGGAGGGGAAGCTAATTATGGATCTAATTATTATTGGAGGGGGAATTGTAGGGACTTTAGTTGCAAGACAATTATCCTTCTATTCTCTAAGGATTCTCCTTTTAGAAAGGGAAAGTGACATTGCCACGGGAGCTACCAAGGCGAATAGTGGAATAGTTCATGCTGGTTATGATCCTTTGCCAAATACCAATAAAGCTAAAACGAATGTTAGGGGAAATAAATTATACCCTGAGCTTTGTTCCCAATTAAAAGTTCCCTTTAAGAGAAATGGTTCCTTTGTTTTAGCTTTTAATGATGAGGAAATAAAAATATTAGAAGAATTGAAAAAGAGGGGAAGGATAAATGGAGTTTTAGGATTAGAGATAATATCAAGGGAGAATCTTTTAAAAAGAGAGCCTAATATAAATCCAGAGGTAAAGATGGCACTTTACGTTCCTACCTCAGGAATAACCTCACCATATCTTTTAGCAATTTCTGCCTTAGAAAATGCATGGGAGAATGGAGTAGAAGTTCATTTAGAAGAGGAGGTCCAAGGAATAACAAAGGAAAAAGGAGGATATATAGTAAAAACCAATAAAAATTCTTATTTTACAAAATATATTATAAACTCTGCTGGGGTTAATGGGGATGAGGTTATGAAAATGGCGGGAATAGAGTTTTCTTTTGAAATAATTCCAAGAAAGGGAGAATACTTTGTTTTAGATAAAAAAATGGAGAATTTAGTTTCTTCTACTATATTTCCTACTCCTACCCCCTTAGGAAAAGGAATTCTTGTGATTCCCACAGTAGAAGGAAATATCCTCTTGGGGCCTAACGCTCAAAACATAAATGATAAGGACGATAAAACTACAACCTATGAAGGACTTAAGGAAGTATGGGAAAAAGCTAAAAAATTAGTTCCCAATATTCCCTTCTCATCAGTAATAAATACCTTTGCAGGGATAAGAGCAAGTAGCAATTATAAAGATTTTTTAATAGAGGAATTTGATTCCCATAAAGGAATTTTAAATATTGTAGGAATAGATTCACCAGGGCTTACCTCTGCACCAGCTATAGCAGAGATCGCAGAAGAGTGGCTAAGGGAAAAAGAAAAATTAATTCCTAAAAAAGAAGCTAAAAAGGAGAGTAAAAAACCCTTATATTTTAGAGATTTAACTAATGAGGAGAGGGAAGAAATTATAAAAAGGAATTCAAAATGGGGACATATAGTCTGCAGATGTGAATATGTGAGTGAGATGGAGATAATAGAATTTATAAGACATCCATTAACTCCAAAAACCTTAGAAGCATTAAGAAAGAGATTAAGGGTAGGAACAGGAAGATGTCATGGTGCCTTTTGTACTCCCCATGTTCTAAAAATTCTTTCTGAAGAACTGGGAAAATCTATGAATTTTTTCACACTAAAGGGAGGAAATTCCAAGATTCTTTTTGGAGAAAATAAGGTGAGGTGGAAAAATGAAAAGGGAAGTTGATATAGCAGTGATAGGAGGAGGTCCAGGAGGATTAGCAGGAGCTTTCTCTGCAGGTAAAGGGGGGTTAAGGGTTCTTATTTTAGAGAGAGGGGAGGAATTGGGAGGAATATTAAATCAATGTATTCATCCTGGATTTGGTCTTTTATATTTTAAAGAAGAGCTAACAGGACCCGAATATGCAGAAAGATGGGTAAAAATGATTAATGAATTAGACAATATAGAGGCATGGACAAAAACTATGGTTTTAGAGGTATCTCCTGATAAAAGAATCTTAGCAGTGAATGAAAAGGATCTATGGGAGATAAAAGCAAAAGCCATAATATTTTCTATGGGATGTAGAGAGAGAACTCAAGGAAATTTAGCAATTCCAGGAACAAGACCTTCTGGAATTTTTACTGCAGGAACTGCCCAAAGATTTGTAAATATAGAAGGTTATCTTCCTGGTGAAAAAATTCTTATTTTAGGCTCCGGAGATATAGGATTAATAATGGCAAGAAGATTAAAATGGGAGGGAGCAGAAGTTATTGGGGTGGTAGAAAAATTTTCTTATCCAGGAGGTTTAACAAGAAACTTAGTTCAATGCTTGGAAGACTACGATATTCCTTTATACTTAAGTCATACTGTTGTGGAAATTAGAGGAAAGGAAAGATTAGAAGGTGTATATATTGCTCCCATAGATGATAAGGGAAATCCTATATTAGAAAATAAAAGGTATATTTCTTGTGATACCTTGCTTTTATCTGTGGGATTAATTCCAGAAAATGAATTATCGGAGATGGCTAAGATTTCATTGGATGGAAAAACAGGAGGCCCCTTTGTAGATCAATTTTTAATGACAGAAAAGGAAGGATTTTTTGCTTGTGGTAATGTTTTATTAGTAAATGACTTAGTAGATTATGTAAGTCTACAAGGATTATTAGCAGGAGAATCAGCAGAAAAATATTTAAAAGGAGAAATCAAAAGGGAAAAGAAATTACCTGTAAAAATTAGTGGAAACCTAAGGTTAGTGGTCCCTCAATATATTTCTTATCCTATAATTTTACCTGAAATAACCTTTTATTTTAGAGTATCAAATCCTAAGGAAGACTCTACTCTCTACCTTAAAGAGAAGGAAAAAATATTAAAAACCTGGAAATATCCTATAGTAAAACCCGCTGAAATGCTTGTTATAAAAGTAAACTCAAGTATATTAGAGAATGTTGAAGAGATCAATTTTGTTTTGGAGGGGTTAAAATGAAGAAATTAACATGTATTGTTTGTCCCCTAGGCTGTAGTTTATTTATAGAAGAAAAAGAAGAATTAAAAATTACAGGGAATAAATGTGAGAGGGGAATTAAGTATGCAAAAGAAGAGATAAGAAATCCAAAAAGAATATTAACAACAACAGTTAAGATAAAGAATGGTATATATCCTGTTATTCCAGTAAAAACATCGAAACCTATCCCCAAGGATTATATATTTCCCCTTCTCAAGAAGCTTTCAGAAGTAGAATTAACTGCCCCCATCCCTTCAGGATATAAAGTCTTGGAAAATATATTTAATTTGGGAATAGATATTATAACTACTAGAGAAATGAAAAAACTTAATAAGTAAAGGAGCTTCCCCCTATAAATTCCCTTAGAATTGATGTCATGGGAACCCCTGTGGGAGATAAGGGAAGAAAATGGGATAATATATCTAATATCCTTTTTGCCTCTGGATATTCTGGATAATAAGGAGGAACTGCCCTTAACATGGGTTCTGCAAAATTTCTCAAAACAGAAAATTCATATACCAATGCAGAATTAAACATAACATCTGCTCTCTCTTGGGTTGGGAATATATAAAGATCTTCTGCCCTCCTCACTGATGGCCATTGCCTTATGGAATCTAGGACTCCATATCCTCTAAATATACTATCCCTTACTATTCTTCTCATCAATCTTGCATCGGTAGTGGGAACTCTATTCTGATTATCAATATTTAGATGGGTCAAGGCACTAACAAAAATGTGATATTTCATATATCCTGGAATACATGAGGTAATTTCAGGATTTAGACCATGAATTCCCTCCATAACAATAAGGCTTCTCTCCTCTAATTTTATTATCTTCCCCGATTTTTCCCTTCTCTTTCTTTGAAAGTTATATTGGGGAAGTTCCACTTCTCCTCCATTCATAAGAATTATTAAATGCTCATTAAGAAGTTTTATATCTAATGCCCTTGGGTTATCAAAATCATAATTTCCAAATTCATCCCTTCCAATAGATTCGGGAGGTAAGAAGTAATCATCCATTTCAATTACCTGGGGCTTAATTCCATTTACCTTTAGCTGGATCTGTAATCGTTTACTAAAGGTAGTTTTTCCTGCAGAGGATGGACCAGCAATAAGAACCAATTTTAAATCGGGAAGCCTTGAGCAAATCTCATCAGCAATTTGGGCAATCTTTTTCTCATGGAGAGCCTCTGCAACCTTTATAACATCAGAAATTTCTCCCCTCTCTATAGCAGAATTTAAAGAGGCCACATCTACCAAACCCAATATTTCCAACCAATTTTTATACTCATAAAAAGCCTGAAACAATCTAACAATCTCCTTAAATTCACTTACCTTTGATAAATCTTTATCATCGGGTAAAACAAGAATAAATCCAGGTTGATAGAGTTTTAGAGAAAAAGTTTTAAGATATCCTGTAGAGGGAACTAAAGGAAGATAGGAATATTCATAATGATCTCCCACTTTATATAATGGAATTTTAGAATAGGATATATACTTTAAAAGTCTTATCTTATCTTCTTCTTTTCTTTCCTCAAAAATCTTCAAAGCTTCTTCCTTAGAAACAATCACTTTTTCTATAGAAATGTCCTTCTCTGCCAGTTCCTTCATTTTTTCCTCAATAAGCTCTAAATCCTTTTGCTTTGGAATGTAATTTCTAAACCTCCCATATAAACTTTTGTGATAAGAATGTTCCACAACTACTTTCAAATCTGGAAACACTCTCTCACAAGCTAAATTCAAAAGGAAAATATAGCTTCTTTCCCATACCCTTCTTCCAAAATTACTTTTTATACTAATAAAATCTAATCTAACATCATCATCGATCAAATAGTTAAGATTCTCTATTTGATTTTCAATTCTAACTGCAACAGGAATATCATTATCTCCAAAGAGATTCTTCATTAATTCTTGATTTTTACTAATTAGCTCCTTAGCGGTTAAAGGATTTTCCTCCCAAACCCTTATGGCTCCTCTAATTTCAACATTTGGCATTTTTTCCCTCCATTATATGTGATATCAATCACATATAAAAAATTATTTTTTAGGTTTATAATATAGCATAAAAGTTTTGAAAGAAAGAGGTATAACAAAATGCTTAAAAAACTTCTAACTCTTGTGATTTTACCCCTTTCCCTATTTTTTCTTATTAATACTGCCTTTGCAAAAGAAAAAAACGAGGCTTATCTTATAGGATTTGCTATTGTGGAGGATATATCTGAGGATGAGTACGGCTTAACTTTACTTGATGGTTTATTCAGTATTATAAATTTTAGAAATTTCCCAGCAGTAGACAATTTCATGGTATATTCCCGTTGGTTTGGGGTTGGAGAACATAGAATAAAAGCTCAAATTGTTGATTCTAAAGGTAATATTGTAAATGAAAGCGGCGAAGGGGAAATTATCTTTGAAAAGGACTATGAAACCTATTATCTTTCCCATGACTTTAATAATACAATTTTTACTAGATCTGGAGTTTATTGGGTAGAAATGGTATTAAACGGAGAGGTAGTAGCTAGCGTGCCATTATTTATTCGATTATTTGGTCAGGAAATTCTCTTAGAATTGGAATCAAAACTTCCTTCATTGCTCTTTTCATTACCTGCAATAGAGGTATATGAAAAAGAGAATGGACTTCAAACTATCTCTGGAGTATTTGAATTCTTTATGTTCAATAGCTTTCCTGCTGCTGATGATTTTATTATAGTTAATGGATGGCACTCAGGAGAGGGAGAATTCTCACAAAACATAGAAATATTAGATCCTGATGGTAATGTAATTTATGTATCGGAGCCTCAAACCTTTGAAACAGGCCCAAGGAGTATAACTGCAATATATGATGAATTGATAGATTTTATATTTCCAAAGGCAGGAATGTACACAGTAAGGGTTTATTTAGAAAAAAAAGTTGTAGCTGAATATCCTATTCTTGTAGAAAAATTTTAAAGAAAGCATTTTACAATTAAATTATGAAGTCTTGGTCTAAATTCTATCATCTGCTCTAAATTTTTTTCGCGGGATATATGGGTTCTATTAGAAAGGAAGATAACAATTAGTTTTTTAAAAGGATCAATCCAGAGACTTGTTCCCGTATATCCCGTATGTCCAAAGCTTTTCTCGCTAAAAAGATCTCCACAAGAAGAAGATATACTTTTAATCATCCATCCCAAGCCTCCTTTTTCTTCTTCAAGAGATATATGTTCCTTAGTAAATAATTCAATAGTATAAGGGGAGAAGATCATAGAGTCTTGATTTATTAAAGATCTTGCATATTTATACAGATCTTCCACGGTAGAAAAAAGCCCTGCATTTCCACTTACTCCCCCTTGATAATATGCTAATTCATCATCGGGCTCTCCTCTCAAAATCTTCCCATCCCTTTCAGAGGTAGGAGCAACTCTTTTATCATCCTTAGGAAGAAACATTGTATTCTTCATATTTAAGGGGTCAAATAGATTTTCCTTTACATATTTTTCAAAGGAAGTGTTCGTTATTCTTTCCACGATATATTTCAAAAAAATAAAATTCAAGCAAGAATAAACACAATTTTCACCTGTTTTATAAGAAAGTTTTGTTTTCAAAAGTTCTTCTTCCAATTCTTCAGGGTTTTTAGTGTACTTCCAAGCATTAGGATAGGGAGGAAGACCTGAGGTATGGGTAAGAAAATGAAATATTTTTATCTTTGATTTTTCCTCATCAGAAAATTCCTTTAAAAATTTTCCTACAGAATCCCAAAGCCTTATTTCTCCATCTTCTAAAAGTTTCATTATTGCAGGAGTTGTGGCAATAACTTTTGTAAGACTTGCAAGATCATATATAGTATCTAAAGAATTTTCTTCTCTTTTGGGAAATAATGTCCTGTATCCGTAAGCTTTTTCAAATAAGATTTCTTTACCATTTCCCACCAATAAAACTCCCCCTGGAAAGGTCTTATTTTCTATATACTTTTCTATAAGCTCATCAATCTTTTTCATAATTTCCTCCAAATTTCTTTTCTCCCTTGGAATTTTTCTTACATTTTATCATGATGTATATATGTCATAATGTCTATATAAATTAAGAGTTAGAGGGAAAACTATGAGAATAGTAATTCTTATTAAACAAGTTCCTGCTACTGATAAAGTAAAAATGGATGAGGAAACAGGGACTATGAAAAGAGAAGAAGTAGAGGCAGTTATAAATCCTTTAGATTTATATGCTATAGAAGCAGGATTACAAGTTAAAGAAAGGGTAAAGGAAGGCACAGAAATATTAGTTGTTTCCATGGGACCTCCAAAGGCAAAAGAGGCAATAAAAGAAGCAATTTCTATGGGATGTGATAAAGGATTCCTTCTTTCTGATAAGGCCTTCGCAGGTGCAGATACTTGGGCAACCTCCTTTACTATCTCCACATTTATAGAAAAATTAGGAGATTTTTCTATTATTTTTACAGGAGAAAGAGCCACCGATGGAGAGACAGGACAGGTAGGCCCAAGCGTTGCTGCTCAATTAGATCTTCCCATATTAACCTATGTAAGTAAAATTAACGAGATAGGAAAAGATTATATTATTGTAGAAAGGGAAACTGAAGAAGGAAAGGAAGTAGTATTTTCTTCTTTACCCTGTGTGATCTCAGTGATAAAAGCAATTTCAGATCCAAGGCTTCCCACCTTAGCTGGAAAATTAAAGGCAAGAGAAACAGAAATTCCTATAATAACCCTTAAAGATTTAGGGACTTCTGAGAAGGATGTGGGACTTTTGGGATCTCCTACAAGGGTAGTTAAGATTTTTTACCCAAAACTTTCAAGGGAAGGAACAAGAATTAAAGAAAAAAATCCTGAAAAAGCTGTGGATATCCTTCTAAACTTTTTAGAAGAAAGAGGGATTTTATGAAAGATGTATTTATTCTTTCTGAGGTAAGAGGGGGAAAAATTCATTCTGTAACC
>CAZTGC010000003.1:123146-211551 GCA_964612975.1 uncultured Dictyoglomota bacterium
GAAAGATGTATTTATTCTTTCTGAGGTAAGAGGGGGAAAAATTCATTCTGTAACCTATGAATTATTAGCGTGGGGAAGATTTCTTGCAGATAAATTAAAGGGAATTCTTTCTGTATTAGTGTTAGGAAATAACTTAGAAGATCAATTAGAAGAAATTATCTTTTATGGTGCAGATAAAGTTGAGTTTTTTAAAAATAGTGAGCTTGAGATCTTTAATGTAGAAAATTACTCTAAAATTTTGATTCCCTTTATAAAGGAAAAAAATCCTGAAATTATATTATCCAGTGCCACTACCCAGGGAAGAACTATCATGCCTTATCTTGCAGGAAAATTAAAAACAGGACTTACTGCGGATTGTACCCATTTAGATATAGAGGAAGATACAGGTCTTCTTCTTCAGACAAGGCCAGCTATTGGAGGAAATGTTCTTGCCACTATAAAAACTCCAGAACATAAACCTCAAATGGCAACGGTAAGACCTAAGGGTAAAAAGCCTCTTTTAAAGGACATAAATAGAAAAGGAGAGATAGTTATTCATAATATCAAAGAGAATTTTTCTCCAAGAACTAGAAGATTAAGTTTTAGAAAAAGAGAAAAAGAAATTTTACTAAGTGATGCAGAAATTATTATTTCTGGGGGAAAGGGATTAAAAAATCCCCAAAATTTTAATCTTCTCTTTGATATTGCAAGCCTTTTAGGAGGAGCGGTGGGAGCTTCCCGTTCGGTGGTGGATATGGGGTGGATAGAATATTCTCATCAGGTGGGATTAAGCGGAAAAACAGTAAATCCCAAAGTATATATTGCAGTAGGAATATCAGGAGCAGTCCAACATCTTGCGGGGATGATAAATTCTGAAAATATTATTGCTATCAATAAAGATCCTGATGCTTCCATATTTCAAGTATCAGATTTGGGAATTGTAGGAGATGCAATAGAAATTCTCTCCCTCTTAAAGAAAAAATTGGAAGGAAGGAAGAAAAAGGATGTTTAAAAAGGTAAATGAGAAAATTATTGATAAATTAATAAATATTTGTGGAGAAAGGGATATTTTAACAAATGATGAAGATTTGGAAAGATATGCTCAGGATGAATCAAGCAAAGTCTATGCCCATCTACCTGAAGTAGTAGTAAGACCTGAATCTACAGAAGAGGTCTTGAGAATATTAAAACTTGCTAATGAAAATTTTATCCCTGTAACTCCAAGGGGAGCAGGAAGTGGATTAGCAGGTGGAGCAATTCCTCTTTATGGTGGAATAGTCTTATCCTTTGAAAAGATGAATCAAATATTAGAAATAGATAAGGTAAATCTTACTGCCACCTCTGAACCAGGAGTAGTAACTAATGATCTTTGTAAAAAAGTAGCAGAAGAAGATTTATTTTATCCTGGATATCCCATGAGTGTCGAGACAAGCTTTATAGGAGGGAATGTGGCTACAAATGCTGGTGGAAGCAAGGTTATAAAATATGGAAATACGGGACATCATATTCTCGGATTAGAAGTAGTGCTACCATCAGGAGAAATAATAAATATTGGTGGAAAAAGGAGAAAAGACTCTTCTGGATACAATCTTTTAAATTTATTTATTGGATCCGAGGGAACCCTTGGGGTATTTACTAAAGTTATTGTGAATCTTATTCCCCTTCCCCCATATACTGTAGATCTTCTTGTTCCATTCCCCACCATAGAATCTGCTATTTATACGGTCCCCAAGATTATATCAGAGAGCAAAATTTTACCCTGTGCCATAGAATTTATAGATCATGGATCTTATTATCTTTCAAGTATATATACAAAGGAAAAATGGGAATATCAGGATAGAGCAGAAGCTTTTCTTATCCTTCAGTTTGATGGAAATAACAAGAATCAATTGGAAGAAGCATATATTAGAGCAGGAGAAGCATGTTTAAAAGAGAAAGCATTAGAAGTTTTTGTGGCAGAAAATCCCTTTGCCAGTGAAAAACTTTGGAGAATTAGAAGAAATTACTTAGAAGCAATAAAAGCTGTAGATCCTTATATAGTTTTAGGAGATGCTGTAGTCCCTATATCCCTAATTCCTGAAATGCTAAAGAGAATAAGGGAAATAGGAGAGGAATATAAAGTGGAAATACATAATGTAGCCCATGCAGGGGATGGAAATATCCATTCTGCTCCTTTAAAACCTAAGGATTTATCTCCTGAAGAATGGTATCCCATTCAGGAAAAAATCTTAGATGAAATATCTATAGTTGCAGTAGAATTGGGAGGAGCAGTTAGTGGAGAACACGGAATTGGTTTTTTGAAGAAAAGAGTTCTTCACCTTTCAAAAAGTAAACAAATTTCACTAATGGAAGAACTTAAAAAGGTATTTGATCCCAAAGGAATAATGAATCCTGGAAAGATTTTTAATACATGATATAATGAATTTTTTATTCACACGTGGAAGTAGAATTCACATACTATTGAGGCATATTTTACCCAAAATCCTCGTTCCAATAATTGTTCAAACTTCTTTGTGTTTATCCTTAAGTATTTTATTAGAATCTGCTTTAAGTTTCTTAGGATTAGGAGTTCAGACTCCATATCCATCTTGGGAAAATATGTTAAGTAGTGCTAGAAGATTTATGCTTATTGCCCCTTGGAGTGCAATATTTCCGAGATTAGCCATAGTCTTACTGGTTTTAGGGTTTAATCTTTTTGGTGATGGTTTAAGAGATCTCCTTTAATACATCTTCTATAGCTTCATTTATCCCTTTTTTGCAAAAAATGAAAAATATATGATGTGCCTTTATTTGGTTGAAAAATAGAAACTATAGTATACTGTATCCTAAAAAAATAAGAAGGGGAATAATAAAAATGAGGGTAACAAAGATAGAAAAAAACATTAGACATCTTAGTTTATGAAAAATTGAAAGAGATGATATTAACAGGAATTTTAAAGCCTGGAGATCAGATTATTCAAGAACAAATTGCCAAGGAATTAGGAGTAAGTAGGACTCCTTTGAGAAAGGCTCTTAGTCAATTAGAGAAGGAATATTTAGTGGGAGAGGAAAATGGGAAAATATTTGTCAGACAACTAACCCCAGAAGAGTTAATCATTATATTTGAGATAAGGGCATTATTGGAAGGTCTTACTGCAAGACTTGTAGCAAAGGATCCAGATATTAAATGGCTTAATGAGATAGAATCCCGATATAAATCCCCAGTAGAAAAAGGTGATTATAAAGAATACTAGGAATACTGATATAGATTTTCATACAGGATTAGCAAAACAGGTTAAAAATCATATTTTAAGTCAAGCTACAAATAATTTCTGGCTCCTTTCTGTATGTCTTTTTCAAGGTCTAATAAGGGAACCTAAAGAAACCCTGCCAGAACATTTGGGAATTATAAAGGCCTTGAAAGAAAAGGATAGTAAAAAGGCTGAAGAATTGATGATAGAACATATTAGGAGAACTATTAGAAAATTAGAATCTTTACAAGAATAATCTATCTGATCTGTAGTCACTTTTTGAAAAAAAGTCTTCTTTTTAATATTCTTCTATCCAATCCTTTCAAATCTATAAAGTATTCCCCAAGATCCCTACGGACCTTCTAATGTGAAAAAAATCACAGAAAATCTGTAATGTAGAGCACTTTTTTTAGAAAAAAATTTTTTATATACCTGTACTAGGTGAAAAAGGACAATTAGAAAATACTGTACTTTATAAAGCAGAAGTTATGGCACAAGGGGGAGGAAAAACGTACAAGACATCTACAGACAAATAAGGAAAATACAATCTAAATCTTTCCGCTGGAACATATAGTGTATCCGTAAGTATGGAGACTTTTAACAGTGCTACTGCCTCTGTATCAATTTCTGAAAATCAGACCAAGACTCAAGATTTTATTCTTACCACTGGAACAGGACAAGAAACACCTCCAAGTTATTCTATAGAAGGATGGGTGGTCTTAGGAGTAACCCTTCCCACATCCTTAGATGTAAAAAGTATCGATGTTAAAAAAAGTGTAAATAAGGTTCCCAAAGGTATTAATAAAGTAGATGTTGGAAAAGATTACGCAAGTTATATAGTAGCTCTACCCCCTTCTTTGCAAGGACCTATTCCCTGGGGGCTTAAAGGAATTAGATTTTATGTCTCTAAATCTATAAATGATCCTTTTACTCTTCTTGGTTTAGGAAGTGTTGAAGAGGGAGTTCAGGTCTACTCTTTAAATCCTGAGACAACATATTATTACCGATTATCTATGTATGGAAAATGGGGTGAATCAGAGCTTACTACTACTTCATTATCAGTAGGAACTCCTAAGGCTTTAACCCTTGTTAGCCCGAATAATAATGCTGAAGTTACTTTACCTATTGATTTCAGCTGGAATTCCTTAGGGGTGGGATTTTGGTATCATGGCACGATACTTGATATGAATTTTATAGAGCGTGGATATTTTGATACTACCGACTCGCAATTTACATATGATTCTTTGCTACCCTATGGAGATTACTACTGGTTTGTGGTTGGAATGAAGGGAGAAGAAGGGGAAACATTACTTAAGGCACAATCTCAGTATCCTATTTCCGAGCCTTTAGTTTACCTTTTTAAGGGGGATGAATTCTCTCCCTTCTTTTTATTATCTCTTTTATGTCTTTCAGCTACTTCATCTTAAAAAGTTAAGATTTTTTAGTAATAATAGAAAATCCCAAATCTGCTATTGAGTATTGATTTCCTCCTAAGTTTTTTGCCTTGTACATAGCTGAATCTGCCCAAATTAGTAATTCTTCTGGATCTGGAATATTATTAGGGCAAGAAGCAATACCAAGGCTTAACCTTAAGTAAATAATATCTTTATATGGAGAAAGTATTTTTAAAGAATTGATATTTTTTATAATCTTTTCAGCTATTTTTACACTATTAGCAAGACTTGTTTCAGGAAGAATAATTAAAAATTCATCTCCTCCATATCTACCTACAATATCTACTTTTCTACATGATTTTTTCAAAGTGTTTGCAATTTGTTTTAAGACTTCGTCTCCAAATTTATGTCCAAAGGTATCATTTATTATTTTAAAATTATCAATATCAAGAAGAATAACAGATAAAGGACGATTATATCTTTTAGTTCTTGCTATTTCCTTCTGGAGGGCATCGTCTAAGACTCTTCTATTTAATACTCCTGTCAATGAATCTATAATCGCTAATTTATTAATTTCCTCAAAGAGTAAAGCACCTTGAATAGCAGCACTGATTTGAGATCTAAAGGTTTCATATACTATTCCCCTTTTAGGGCCATACTCAAGAATGATGTAACCAAAGGAATTATTTTGAAAATGGAGTGTTTCTAATATAAAAGTTAGTCTTCTATTAGGGAGTAGTTCCTTAGGTATAAGATCTTTCAAGGGAAAAGTTATTTTTTCATAATTTAACTCTCCATCTTTACAAGCAAGTATTAAATTGGCATTCTTAGAAGGAGATTTTTTATCATATAAACATATATAAAAGCTTCTTATTCCTAATTCAAGTAGTCTCGAGGGCACTCTATCTATTATATCCTGCATATTAAAACTGGATATTAGATCAGATCCTATATACCCTAACTGTTCTGTTTCTTCATCTGTTTTTAATTTTTCATATCTAAGATTTTTTTCAAGATTCTTGCTTACTAACAATAATGCTTTTTGTATGAGATTCTCTGCTCTTTGTGCAAATTCTCCCTTGAGATAAAGATATATAAACTTATAAATCATGTATAAACATTCATTGTAAATTTCTATATTATCCTTTTCTTCATGCAGTTCCTTTTCTAATTTCTGTAAAAAATTATTGTTTTCATAAAAAAGACTTTCTAAAAAAGAAGCGAAAAGTTCATTTATAAAGGATAATTGATTTTCTTGATCTATACTTAAATTAGAACTTGCAAATTTAGTAAACTCCTCTCTAGTTTCTATTAAGTCTTCAAATTTTTGGAAACCCATTTTAGAAGCAGTGTTTATTAAATTTGGTTCCTTATCTAAGATTTTCCATCCGCAAGATTCTCGTATTACAAATTGAGTTGACAATACAATCTTTTTTGGCCCTTTTCCTTCTGAAATTAGATGATAGCATAACTCAATTCCCTTTTTACCAAGATCAAATAAGGGTTGACGAACTGTTGTTAAAGGAGGATTAATTGATCTTGCTTCTTCTATATCATCAAATCCAGTTATAGCTATATCATCGGGCACTTTTATATTTCTTCTATTTAACTCTTCTATAGCAGAAATAGCCATTGCATCGTTAGAAAATACTATAACTTGAGGTCTAATCTTTCTTTCATCCAAAAAAGTTTTTATAGCATTTATTCCAGCAGGTTTAGTAAAGTCCCCTTCATAGATAAATTCTGGATCTACTTTTCTTTTATAGTACTTCATAACTTCTATAAATGTTTCATATCTTTTTTTTGCTTCTTCATTATTAGGAGGTCCAGTTACGAAAGCTATTTTCTCATATTTAAGATCTTCAATGAGATGGATAAGTAAGTTTTTTAATCCTGTTTTGCTTTCTACAACTATACTTGGTATATCTTTTATTTCTAATCCTAAACTTATAGTTGGAATATGTCTAGAAAAATATTTACAGAATCTAACAATTTTATATTTAGGAATTTTACGTCCTAAAACTAATCCCATTATGATTAAGCCATCTATATTTTCTTTGGAAATTAATTTGTATATCCTATTTCTCTGGAGATTTTCAGGATCATCAGAATCTAAATTTCCCCCCACAAAGGTGAATATATCTACATCAAATTTTTCAGCAGTAGAAAAAAGGGAAGATAATATCTTTAATTGATATCCTTCATATAGGTAGTTTACAAGAACCCCAATTCTTTTTCTCAAATTAATTTTCCCTTCTAACAATTATGATAAAGTAATTTTCATATTATATCATAAAAAGCAAGTCACAAATAATTCCCTTGGAAGGCCTTTCCTTATTATTAACAATATGTGACATTTTTATTTGCATATCAAATCTCTTAATGAATCTTCTTAAGGAACCCCATTATCTATGGTAATATCAGCAACATCTGAAAGTTTTTTGCCTGATGAATGAGAGGCTTTTGCTTTTCTCTGATTTTCCATAGAAGTAATTGCAATAACTTTTGCACCCTTATTCTTTGATTCTAAAGCTGCCTCTATAGGTACAGAATTCAGTCCTCCATGGAAATGTATTATTAATCATGTATACCACCTCTATTTAACATGTTGATATGATAAGTTTATATCATGATATCATAAAGATTAAGAGAAAATTTTTAAAGAGAGCTCGAATAGGAGAGACCATCTATTCATGATATAATTTTATATAAATTCTGGGATTATAATAGTATAGGAGGAGAAATGGAAAAATTATATACCTTTCTTCTTTTGGGATTTCTTTTTTCCATTATTATGATAATTAGCTGTATTCCTAAAAAAGAGGCAACTGAAAGTCAAACTTATATAACAAAATATGCTGATAATAGAAGTTTAAAAATTAGTAATATAAAAATTCCAAAGGAAAAAATAGAAAAATATAGTCTTTTTGAAATAATTCTTGATATTCAGGGTACATATAATAACCCCTTTGATCCAGAAGAGATAGATATATTAGGTCATTTTACTGATCCTGACGGAAAAGAAATTACTGTCCCAGGATTTTTTTATCAAGAATATAAAAGGGAATTAAAAGTAGATTATGAAGATTTAACTCCTATCTCTGATCCAGAATTTAGAATAAGATTTTCTCCCATTAAAACTGGAATCTACAAATTTTATATCTCTGTAAAAGATAAAACAAAAAGACATGAAACTTCTAAAATTTATAGTTTTGAAGTTATTGATTCTAAAAATCCTGGATTTGTAAGGGTAAGTAAAAAAGATTTCCATTACTTTGAATTTGATAACGGAGAACCATTTATTCCTATAGGTGCTAATGTTTGTTGGGCAGGAGGAAAGGGAACCTTTGATTTTGACATCTGGCTTCCTAAATATGCAGAAGTAGGAGGAAATTATTTTAGAGTTTGGCTTGGACCATCTTGGACCACCTTTGCCTTAGAAAAAAGCTCCGTAAGAGAATACGACTTAAAGAATGCATGGAGACTTGATTATATTCTTGATCTTTCTTCAAAACTTGGTCTTTATGTAATGCTTTGTTTTGATAGTTATAATGAACTAAGATATCAAAGGGAGGGAGCTTATCCCTTTTGGGAACATACCCCTCATAATATAAAAAATGGAGGGCCAATTAAGGAACCAAGAGAGTTTTGGACAAATAAAGAAATGATTAAGTACTATAGAAATAAAATAAGATATATTGTTGCAAGATATGGCTATAAAACTAACGTGTTCGCTTGGGAATTTTGGAATGAAGTAGATATTATATCTCCCACCGCTTATATCCCTGAAAGGGTGAGAAATTGGCATGATGAAATGTGTAAATATATAAAATCCTTAGATCCATGGAATCATTTAGTTACTACAAGCTTTTCATCATCACCAGGAAAATCTGATATTGATAGTCTTTCTGGTATTGATTTCGTTCAAACCCATATTTATCAAAGTAAAAATTATATAGATTCTCTAAGGAGCCTTATTGAGCACAAAGAAAAATATAAAAAACCTCATCTTGTGGGAGAATTTGGACTTGACGTAGGCGGTAATGATCCTTTATTAGATCCTGAAGGATATGCAATTCATAATGCCATATGGACTACTTTACTATCTGGATCTTGTGGTTCTGCCATGTCTTGGTGGTGGGATAACCATATTCATCCTAATAATCTCTATTTCCATTACAAAGCTCTTGGGGAATTTATAAAGGATGTTAAATTTACTGAGGAAAATTTCAAAAGAGTTAAGAATTATAAAATATCTGGAATAAATAGAAATTTAAAGATTTTTGGATTAAGTGGTAAAAATTATACTCTTCTTTGGCTTTATGATCCCAACATGGTTTATTCTTATAAAAAAGAACTTCCGAAGATTTTTCCTGAAAATATCTTAGGAACTCTTTCTCTTCCTATGGAAAAGGGAAAATATAAAGTAATATTTTTTGATGCTTATAAAGGAGAGACAGTAAAATATGAAATAATTGAAAGTTTTATTAGTGAGCTTAAAGTAAATATTCCTAATTTTGAAAGAGATATGGGTATTAAAATTCAATTGTTAAAGTGAGGGATTAGAGAGATTCCCACGATTTATATGAAATGTCCATTTATTAATAAGATAATATCTCAATGTTCCAAAGATCCTATAGTCCCTTTTTCAAAGCAGATTCTATAGCTTTTAAAATAACTTTACTACTTACAGTTGCTCCTGATATTGGGTTAACTTTTAAAGATTGGGAAGATAATACACTATTTGTTATTTCTTCTCCTCTTTTTCCTCTTCCATGCTTATGTTCGATAATATTAATATTTTTTATTCTTCCCTTTTTAACTTCCACCTTCACACGGGCTGAAACCAATAGAGTCTTATATTCTCCCTCATATTCTCCATCCTTTATTTTTAGAAGATTAATTTCTGATATAAAATTGGGAGAAGAGAACTTTTTACTATAAAAAATTATTCCTCCAATAGCAAGAATAAAAACTAAGATTGATATGAGGATGCCATAAAAGATTTTATTTTTCATAATGACCATCTTCTCCAATAAAATTGAATTTCTAAAGACAATTTCATCATTTTTAAAATACTTCTGATAAAATTATAACACTTAATTAATGTATAATTAACAATAAAGAAGTTATAGATTTGGAGGTTATTAAATGACAGTAAAAAGGATCTTGGGAGCTATGTTCTTAAACCTCTCCATGGCAATTATAGAAGTTATTGGTGGAGTTTTCTCGGGAAGCTTAGCTCTTATAAGTGATGCCCTTCATAATATAAATGACTTTTTTGTTCTTGTTATAAGTTATCTTGCTGAAAGCATTTCAAAAAATAAAAAGGGAGGTTTAAATCATACTTATGGATATAGGAGATTAGAAATATTGGTAGCTCTTCTTAACGGTCTTCTTCTTTTAGGTATTTTTGTTTTTTTAACTTCAGAAGCTCTGGAGCGGGTAAGAAATCCTAAGGAGGTAGAAGGTATTCAAACTATAATAGTTGGAATAATTGGACTTTTTGGAAATATTTTAGGGGCTTATCTCCTTCATGAAGATTCTAAACATAATTTAAATATTAAGAGTGCCTTTTTACATTTAATATCTGATGCTTTATCTTCAATTGGGGTAATTACAGGTGCTTTATTTATAATCCTTTATAGATTATATATAGCAGATACAATTATCTCCCTTTTAATAGCAGGTTTTATTTTATATAGTGCCTTTAACTTATTAAAGGATACTTTACATATATTAATGGAAGGAACACCTAAGGGGATAGATATTAAAAAAATAAAAGAGAGCATTTGCAAAATACGTGGAGTAAAGGATATACATCATATCCATGTATGGCAGATATCTACAAAGGATTTGTTGCTTTCTGCCCATTTAGTAGTAGAAAATCAAATGCTTTCATTGGCAGAAGGAATTTTAGAGAAGGTAAGAGATGAATTAGAAGAAAATTTTGGTATCAAACATTCTACTATCGAATTGGAATCAGAAGACATGAATAGAGAAAAGAAATGTCAGTGTGAGTACTAATGTATGATTTTTTACCTATTACAAAGGAAGAAGTAAGAAAAAGGGGTTGGGAAGAATTAGATGCAATAATTATTACAGGAGATGCCTATGTAGATCATCCCTCCTTTGGAGCATCAGTTATCGGGAGGTTTTTAGAATATTATAGATTTAGAATAGGAATTATACCTCAACCTGACTGGAAGAATAAGGAAAGTTTTAAAACTTTAGGAAAGCCAAGATTATTTTTTGGAATCACTGCAGGAAGTGTTGATTCTCTTGTGGCAAATTATACTCCCTATAAGAGAAGAAGAGAAAAAGATGCTTATACTCCTGGGGGTATTCCAGGTAAAAGGCCTGATAGAGCCACCATAGTTTACTCAAATTTAGTTCATGAAATATTTCCTGATGTCCCTATAATTTTAGGGGGGATAGAGGCAAGTTTAAGAAGATTTTCCCACTATGATTTTTGGGAGGATAGAGTAAGACATTCTGTCCTTCTTGATGCTCGGGCAAGATTAATTATATATGGAATGGGAGAAAAACCAGTTCTTGAGGTAGCAAAAGCCCTTTCCCAGGGAAAAGGTTGGGAGGAAATATTCAAGATTCCAGGAATTGTTTATTCATTAAATGAAAAGGAATTTAATAAGTTCTTTAAAGATAAAGATTATATTATGCTTCCTTCCTTTGAAGAGGTTTCTCAGGACAGGGATAAATATTGGGAATTTCAAATACTTATTTTAGAAGGGATGAAAAAAGGGAGAATATTAGTACAGAGAGACAACAAAAGGTATATAATTCAAAATCCTCCCCCCTTTTACACCTCCCAAGATCTTGATTTAATTTACGCTCTTCCCTTTAAAAGAAGCCCCCATCCTTCTTATAAAGAAAAGATTCCAGCCTTAGAAACTGTAATTACTTCAATTACTTCCCATAGGGGATGTTTTGGAAGTTGCTCCTTTTGTTCAATTAATCTCCATCAAGGATGGCAAGTAATATCAAGGAGCTATGATTCCATTTTAAAGGAAGCATATAATTTGACTTTTCATAAGAAGTTTAGAGGGACCATTTCTGATGTAGGTGGGCCAACAGGTAATATGTATAAAATTAAATGTAAAATTCATAAAATTCCTGGATCATGTTCCAATAGAGATTGTCTTTTCCCTGATATATGTGAATATTTAGATATTGATTTTTCACATCAATTAAAACTTTTGAAAGAGATTAAAAAGATTCCTAAAATAAAGCATGTTTTTCTTGCATCGGGTATAAGACACGATCTTGCCTTAAAAGACGAAAATTATATTAGGGAAATTATTAAAGAAGGATACATAGGGGGACACTTATCTTCTGCTCCAGAGCATGTAAAGGATCATGTCCTTGAGATCATGAAAAAACCAAGGTTTGAGATATATGAAAAATTTATTAGTACATTTGAAAAGGCGATAAGAAAGGCAGGAAAAGAATTATATATTATTCCTTATTTTATCTCTGCTCATCCCGGTGCAACCTTAAAAGATTCTTTAGAACTTGCCCTATATGTAAAGGGTCTTGGACATTATTTGGAACAGATTCAAGATTATACACCTCTCCCTTTAACTCCAGCTTCTTGTGCCTTCTATACAGAATATCATCCCTTTAGAAAGGAAAAAATATATGTAGCAAAAAGATACGAAGAAAGAAGATTACAACGCGCTTTAGTACAATATAAGGATAAGAAGAATAGGGAGTTTTTATTGAAAAATAAAGATAAAATACCTTTTTCTTTAAAAAAGATTTATAAAGGATAAAATAAGAAGCTCCTATCACATCTCCAATAGCATAGATATTAGGAGCATTAGTTCTTAAACATTCATCACAATTTTTTATATCATTATTTTTTTATAAACCCTTTTTATTAATTTTTCTCTTAAAATCTCCTTTTCCCCCCATAGATTATATCTTCTTACATAAAAGAAATCCTTTTTTCTTTTTAAACTCTCTTTATTGTAGGCATATATTAGACACCAATTATATCCATTCTGTAAAAATCTATAAAACTCCTCTCCATGGGTCTTTCCTTCATTTACAGGTAAGACTATAAATCCCAATTTATTTAAAAATCTTACAACCTTCTCCTGTTCTACAAAGAAAAAGGCTGTCTCTCCAAACACATATTCCACATTTTTCCATCTTGAGTTATCCAAGAAATTCAAAAGCTCTATGAAGGAATTTATAAGAAGGTAATAAAATTTTCTTCCCCAATTAAGATCCACCCCACCTTTAGGTATAGGGGGGAGGTGTTCATTCCAAAGATGAATTTCAATAACAAAGGAATATCTTTTTATAATCTTTCCATTAGGTAAAATAACATCTTCTTTTAATCTTACTGGTCTGTATCTTAATATGCATTTAGGATTATTTGTAAATTTTCTTATCCCTAAGCATAGGCTTACAATTTTATCTAAGATTATAATTAAAAAACCACCAAAGGTCTTCAATGAGCTTTGCCTTTTACTAAGAATAATGTTCCCAAGATAATTAAAGAAATACCGAGCCATTGAAGGGGCATAATTTCTTCTTTAAAGAGAATCTTTGCTGCAAAAACTTGCACAAATATTTGTCCCAAAACTATAGTAATGGCATATCCAAGATGAAGAGGAAGAAGAGTTAATAGATAAGTATAGGAAAGAACGGATAAAAACCCACTAAGATTACCTATTACCTGCCAGTAAATAAAATTTTTAAGGTTTTTATTTTGTACTGACATTTTAAAACCAACGTGGGAAAGAACATGGAAAAAAACATATGCGGAGATTGACAATAAAATTAGCCAAAATTTATCTCTTCTCATAGCACATATTATAAAATTTAATGAGTATATTAAGCAATGCCTTCTTCAAACTTAGCTTTTATATCTAAGATAACAAATTCTTGACAAGAGAAAACCTAAAGTCTAAAATTGGTTAGACCATTTTATGGCGAGGTTTTAAAATTGAAGCCTATTACAAGAACAAAGTTAACAGAAAGTATTATAAAGGCCATTATGGAATATGTGGACTCTCAAAATATGAGAGTGGGAGATAAACTTCCTTCAGAGAGGGACTTATCTAAGGCATTAAAGGTAAGTAGACCTCTTTTAAGAGAAGCTATAAGGGTAATGGAAAGTTTAAATCTTATAGAGGTAAAACCTGGAAGTGGAATATTTATAAAGAGTCCTTTTAATCCAGAGATGTCTTACTTAGTTCTTCATATAGATAAACAGGAAAAGGAAAAACTATTGGAGGTTTTAAAGGTAAGAAAGATCTTAGAAAAACTTGCCATAGAAGAGGCAGTAAAAAATCTAGATAAAGAACAATTAGGTAAGATTGAAAAGTTATTGAATATTCTTGAAGAAACCCAAAGAAGAGGAGATGAGAGTTTAGAGGAAAATTGGGTATTTTATAACGCCATTTATCATGAGTCTAAAAATAAATTCTTATGTGATTTTTTAGAGGGCTTAAGGGATTTTTATCTTTCCTGGCAAGATCCCTCTGAAAATCCAGTTTTTGCTGAGAAAACATATTGGTATCATAGAGAATTATTTGAGGGGATAAAATCAAAGGATATAAAGAAAATCAATGCTGCTATAGATAAATTCTACACAATGTGGGAAGAGGAAATTGAGAAGAAATATAGATAAATAAAATTTTGATGAAAAAGAAAAAGGCAATATTCTTTTTAATCTTATCTGCAGTCTTATGGAGTTTGGGGGGTGTTTTAATTAAAGTCGTAAATTGGCATCCAATAGCAATTGCAGGAACAAGAAGTACAATAGCAAGCTTAATAATATTAATTTATCTAAAGCAAGTTCAAAAATCTTTTAATTCTACTCAAATCTTAGGAGCAATATTTTATGCTGGAACTGTTATTCTTTTTGTATTGGCAAATAAGCTTACTACCGCAGCTAACGCAATACTTTTACAATATGGTGCTCCCCTTTATGTTGCCCTTTTAAGTAAGTCAATTTTAAAGGAAAAAATAGAAAAGATAGACTGGATAGCTATGTTTTTGATGTTAATAGGGATTTATATTTTTTTCCTTGATAAACTTCAGTTTGTAAATTTTATTGGAAATATAGTAGCCATATTAAGTGGAATCAGTTTTGCCTTTTTCATCATACTTATGAGGAAACAAAAAGATGGTCTTCCCATATATTCAGTACTATGGGGAAATATTCTCACTGCTTTTATAGGACTTCCCTTTATATTAAGATATTTTAATGAATTAACTTTAAAAAGTTTTTTAGGATTAATTCTTTTAGGAACAATTCAGTTAGGAGTTTCCTATATTCTTTATTCTATTGCTATAAAAGAAGTCTCAGCCCTTGAGGGGGCACTTATTCCTATGATAGAGCCTGTTCTCAATCCCCTATGGGTATTTCTTGCTGTGGGAGAAAAACCAGGAGAATATTCTCTTTTAGGTGGAAGTGTAATCCTTGTCACTTTAGGTTTGAGGTATTTATATCCTGTAATAAAAAATAGAAGGTCTTAATTTTAAATCAGAATATTGACAAGTTTATTAAAAACCAATATAATTGGTTAGACCATTTTATCAGAAGCTTATGAGATTATATTATCAATTGGAGGTGATAAAAAATTTTCTCCTGTTTAAAGTCCATATTTTTCCTTATGATTCTTAAACTTACTATATTGATTTTTAAAACTGCCCCTTTTTGGGTTTATTATGAGGCTGAGGAAGGAAGATTGTTATGAGTAAAATAATTAGAAAAGTATCATTGTATGTTTTTATTATCTTGAGTTCTTTAATTTTTACTCTTCCTTTTATATGGCTTTTAAGAAGCTCTTTCATGGAGACAGGACAAATATCTATGTTACCTCCAGAAGGGATACCTAAACCTTTTTTCATAGGACAGAGATTTTTTGTGCAAGGAATAACATTAACAGGTTTAAGAGGATAATTTGAAATTCGCATATAGAAGGAGGAAATTTATGAACCGTGCTTATGTTATTGACACCTTTAATAGTCCATATTCTAAACTTCATCCTGTCTCTATTTCCTCTGTAAAATTTACTTATGGACTTTTAGCAGAAAGGGTTAAAACTATTAGAGAAGTAACAATACCGACACAATATGAACTTTTAGAGCAAACTCAAAGAATAAATAATTTTAGGAGAGCAAGTGGGAAAATTAAAGGGGATTATTTTGGTTTTTTCTTTAATGATACCGATGTATACAAATGGATAGAAGCAGTATCTTTTTCCCTTATGTGGGAAAAAGATGAGAAATTAGAAAAACTTTTAGATGAGATAATTGAAGAAGTAAGACTTGCTCAAGATGAAGATGGGTATCTTGATACCTATTTTACCTTTGAAAAGAAGAAGGATAGATGGAGTAATCTTAAAGATATGCATGAACTTTACTGTGCAGGACATTTAATTCAAGCTGCCGTAGCTCATTATAGAGCTACAGGGAAAAGAAATCTTTTGGATATTGCTATAAAATTTTCAGATCATATAGACTCAGTTTTTGGACCAGGAAAAAGAGAAGGTACTTGTGGGCATCCCGAGATTGAAATGGCATTAGTAGAATTATACAGAGAAACAAAAGACTTTAAATATCTTAAGTTAGCTAAATTCTTTATTGATGAAAGAGGAAAAGGGTTATTAGGGGGAGATCTTTATCATATTGACCATAAACCCTTTAGGGAATTAGATGAAATTGTGGGACATGCGGTAAGATCTCTTTATTTAAACTGTGGAGCAACAGATCTCTTTATAGAAACAGGAGATCTTTCCCTTTTAAATGCTTTAGAAAGACTATGGCACAATTTTGTAGAAAGAAAGATGTATATAACAGGTGGGGCCGGATCAAGATATGAGGGAGAAGCCTTTGGAGAGGATTATGAATTACCTAATGAAACTGCTTATGCGGAAACTTGTGCTGCTATAGCAAACTTTATGTGGAATTACAGAATGCTTCTTGCTTCCTGTGAGGGAAGATTTGGAGATATAATGGAACTTGTCTTATATAATGGCCTTCTCTCTGGAATTTCCTTAGATGGAAAAACATATTTCTATGTAAATCCATTAGCAGATAATGGAAGAAATAGAAGACAAAAATGGTTTGCTTGTGCCTGTTGTCCTCCAAATATTGCAAGGCTAATTGCAAGTCTTCCTGGATATATATATTCCACCTCCTTCGATGGAATTTGGGTCCATCTTTATACCTCTAATATTGCCCGTATAGATTGGGATGGAAGGGAAATAGAATTTGAAGTTAAAACTCAATATCCTTGGGATGGATTAGTGGAATTTCATATCAATACTGATGGAGAATATAGTATTTTCCTTAGAATTCCTAATTGGTGTAAGAAATATTCTTTATTCGTAAAGGATCAAGAAATTTCCCTCAATATAGTTAACGGATATATCAAAGTAGAAAGATCATGGAAGAAGGGGGACATTCTAAAACTAAATCTTTTTATGGAACCTGAATTTGTACTTTCTAATCCAAAGGTTATTAATAATATAGGAAGAGTAGCCATCAAAAGAGGTCCAATAGTTTACTGCTTAGAACAAGTTGATAATTCCTTCAATATATGTGATCTTGAAGTATTTACTAATTCTCCACTAACTTCCTCTTTTGAATCAATCTTAGGAGGGGTTGTAGTTGTTAAGGGCAAAGGTAGTATTATAGAGACAAATTTTGGGAATAGAAATTTATATAATTCTTTAAAAGAAATAAATTCAAAGAGAGAAGAAATAGGATTTAACGTCATACCATACTTTGCATGGGCCAATAGAGAACCTGGACCTATGCAGGTATGGATAAGAAAGGTATAAAATCTTATTAAACTTAAACTTTTATTAAAAACTTATAAATTGTAATTTCTTTATAAATTTCTTGAGGGCGGAGAATAACATTAGGAAAATTAGGATGATTAGGAGAGTCAGGATAATGTTGAGTCTCAAGACAAAAGCCATAATGTTCCCTATAATATTTTCCGCCCTTCCCTTTTATATTTAACCAATTCCCCGTATAAAGCTGAATTCCAGGTTGTGTTGTATAAACTTCCATCAATCTTCCACTTTTAGATTCGTAAACAGTGGCACATAAAGAAAGTTCTCTCTTTTGGTTTCTAAGTACAAAATTATGGTCATATCCGTTAAAGGGAGAATACTTTAGTTCTTTTATTCTTTCACCTATTTTTCTTGGAGTTCTAAAATCTAAGGGAGTATTTTCAACTGGTGCAATTTCTCCTTTAGGAATTAAGGTATTATCTACTGGTGTATAGCTATCAGCTAAAATTGTAAGCTCATGGTCCAATATATCTTGAGATCCCTCTCCAGAAAGATTAAAATAAGAATGATTAGTCAAATTAATTACTGTTGGTTTATCGGTGCTAGCAATATATTCAATAATGAGTTCATTATTATTAGTAAAAATATATGTTACTGAAATATCAAGATTTCCAGGATAACCTTCTTCTCCATCATGACTTAAATATTTCAATCTTAATGCTGGTCCTGAAGGAAGCTTCATGGGTATAGCTTTAAAAACCTTCCTATGAAAACCCTTAATTCCTCCATGAAGAGAATTTTCACCATCATTTAGAGCAAGCTGATAAAAAATTCCATCAATAGTAAATTTGCCCTTAGCAATCCTATTGGCATATCTTCCCACTATACATCCTAAATAAGGATTATTGGGATTTTCATATTCATAAAGGGTATCAAATCCTAAAACTATGTCCTCTAAAACTCCATTTCCATCAGGAACCCAAAGTTCAGTAATAGTTCCTCCATATGTTATTATTTTAATAAGTAATCCATTTTTGTTTATCAATGTATATTGATCCACAGGAATGCCTTCCTGGGTAATCCCATAAAAAGATCTTTCTATATATGTGTCCATCATAAAAATGTTCCTCCTTTTTATTTACTTTTTGTTTATATATTAATAATTCTTCTAAATAAATGCAAATAAAATAATTAATTAAATTTTAACCTGGTTAGATAATTTTAGACATATAGTGAAAATATATTTACTACTCCACTTATTAGGGAAAGGAAAGTTAAAATTATCTAAAAAATAAAGATTTCAGCATCTTATGTGAAATGTTTCCTATACTCTAAATTAATATAATTTTATCTTTTAAAGAAAAAATATCCCTATTCCTCCCAAGGATAAACCTAATATCCCAAAGTAGATAATATTTCTTGTAAGAATAAATAAATTATGATACACTTTACTTAAAATACTTTTTTATTTATATGCAAAAAATAAAATTTCTGGAGGATAAATATGCTGGAAGAATTGGAAAAATTTTTAAAGGGATATAGCTGGGAATTTTATAAGGACTCTCTAAGAGAAATCAAGGAAAATACATTTTTATTTGTAGCTAAAAATAAGGGAGAGAAAAAAGTAGGAATTCTAAAGAAGGAAAATATCTTTTATTTATCAGAACCTCATTACTCCTATGATTTATTTATGGAATCTTTAAAATCATATATTAACTTTTATCCAATATCCTTTGAAAATTACTTAAAACTTAAAGAAATAATTAATATTTCCCCATCTTACTGTGATAAGAAAACATCCTTTGGAACTGGAGATAGATTAGGACTTGTATCTTCCTCTCATTTAAGGATTTTAAGAAACTACCCTTTATTTCCTGTTATATCACAACAATCTCCTCGGGAGCTTGTAAAAACCAAAAGAGATTTTAAAGATGTTCTCTTGAAAGGAATTTTAGGAATGTTGGAATCAGGATATAATGGAAAATTTGGAGCGGACGCAGATCATATAAAGGACGAGTATTATTTGGACGAGGCTATAAAGGTAGGATTTTCTATGTATACCTTAGATATTAGTGACTTTTTAGAAAAAACTGAAAATCTTGAAAAAGCAGAGCTACAAGAAAGATTTAGAAAAATTTCTTCTTTGAGCAAAAAAATTATTGATAAGTATAAAGGTAAAAAAATAAATATATCTTCCCAAGACTATTACGAATTTAATGAGGAAAAACTTTGTGAATCTGCAATTATATATGAAAGAGGATTGGACTTTATAGAGAATGTATATAAAGTTTTAAAGGAAAAGGTAAGAGATTTTGATTTAGAGGTATCCATAGATGAAGGAGAAAGGGATACAACCTTAGAGGATCATCTATTTGTCGCAGAATATCTCCATGAAAAGGGAATAGATTTTTGGAGTTTAGCACCTAAATTTCCTGGAGAATTTCAAAAGGCTTTGGACTATAAAGGAGATGTAAATATTTTTTCTGCAGAATTAAAAAAACATTATCTCCTTTCTCAAAAAATTGAAGGTTATAGATTAAGTCTACATTCTGGAAGTGATAAGTTCAGTATATATAAGATGTTTTCTGATATTACCAATAAAAATTTTCATATAAAAACATCAGGAACTAGCTGGCTTCAAGGAGTAAAAGTTATTGCAAAATTTGATCCATCTTTATTTTCTGAACTTTATGCTATCTCCTTAGAAAATTTAGAGGAAAGTAAAAAAGCCTATAAAGTATCTATAAAGAAAGAGGATTTTCCAAAGGAAATTGTAGGTAATCCCATAGACTTTTTTGAAAAACCAGAAATAAAGCAATTATTTCATATATCCTATGGTATTCTTTTGGATGAGAAGGGAAAGGAAATATATGATATTTTAGATAAGTATGAAAAAGAGCATTATAAGTTTGTAGGGGAAAATATTGAAAATCACCTTAAAATTCTATTTTAGGAGGGTTAATAATGACAAAAATAGCGATTGTTAATTCCAATAGTTTTGGAAAATATTATCCAGAGCATATTGAAAGATTAAAAAAATTAGGGGATGTTGAAAGATTTGAATTTCCAGAGGATATAGATGGAAAAACCTTAGCAGAAAAGCTTAATGGGTTCTCCATAATTATTGCCAGTGTGAAGCCATATTACAATAAAGAATTTTTTGACCATAAGGATAAAACTCTCCTAATAACTCGTCATGGAATAGGGTATGATAACATAGACATTAAAAGTGCCACAGAAAAAGGAGTAATAGTGACAAAAGTAGGTGGAGAGACAGAAAGAGAAGCAGTAGCAGAGACTGCTGTTGCTCTATTAATGAGTGTTATAAGAAAGATAAGGGAAGCATCTTTAAAAGTAAAAGAGGGAAAATGGAGGGAAAGAGCAAAATTTATTGGCTGGGAAATAAAGGAGAAAACCGTAGGAATTATTGGTTTTGGAAATATTGGAAGTAGAGTGGGAGAAATATTAAAAAATGGATTCGGTGCTAAAATTATAGTATATGATCCCTATCTTTCTGAAGAAGAAATAAATAAAAGAGGAGGGGAAAAGGTAACCTTAGAGGATCTTCTCAAAAATTCAGATATTATTTCCTTGAACTGTTCCTTAACTCAGGAGAATTATCATATGCTTTCCTTTAGAGAATTCTCCATTATGAAGAATGGAGTATTCATTATAAATACTGCAAGGGGAGAATTAATAGATGAAAAAGTATTAATCTCTAATCTGGAATCTGGAAAAGTAGGAGGAGTGGGTGTGGATGTAGTTGAAGGAGAGCCTATTGATGAAAATCATCCTTTATTAAAATTTGATAATGTTGTTATAACTCCTCATATCTCCGCATATACCTACGAAGCTTTAAAGGCTATGGGAGATAAAGTTGTCTCTGATGTGGAGAAGGTTTTAAAGGGTGAAATTCCCGATGAGGTTATTAATAAAGAAGTTTTAGAGGGAAAGAGATGGAAGAGTTAATCCTTGCTGTAGATATTGGAACTACAAATATTAAGGCAGGAATAGTTGATGAAAATGGAAGAATTTTAAAGGTTAAAAGTAGGGAACTTCCCATCGAAAAGGATGATACAGGAAAAGTAGAACATAATCCTGAAGAAGTATTTAAGATTTTCGTATCCTTAGTTCGAGAAATAGTTTCAGAATATGAGGGTAGAATTTCCCTTCTTGTTCTTTCCTCCTATATGTTTGGAATTCTTCCCTTGGATAAAAACTTAAAACCTTTAACAGGGATTATAACCCTTTTAGATTTAAGATCTCGGGAAACCTTTGAGGAACTCTATAAATTAGTAAATTTTGAGGAATTATATAGGAGAACAGGATGTCCTCCCCTTTTTATATATCCCTTTTCGAAAATTTATTGGTTAAAAAGAAAGAGAAGGGAGATATATGAAAATGCAAGATATTATATAGGGTCTAAAGATTACTTTTTAATGAGACTCTTAGGAGGACTATATACTGAACCAAGTCAATCCATTTCAACCCAATTAATGAATGTCCATACTCTTACATGGGATCCTTATCCCCTGGAATTCCTAGGAATAAAGGAGGAAAATCTTCCTAAAATTATTCCTCCTGAGGAAATTTTAGGAAAGCTTCCTTTGGAAAGTAAGAACCTTTTGGGACTAAAGGGAGATGTTTATGTACTTACTGGGGTATACGATGGGGGAGCAGTGGGACTTGGAATAGGAGCAATGGGAGACTCTATTGGGGTTATAAATATTGGTACCACTGGAATGCTTAGAGTTACATATCCAAAACCTGTAATTGATAAAGATAAAAATATGAGATTTCAAGCATATTTTTTATGTTCCAATAAATGGTATATTGGAGGAGCAGTAAACAATGCTGGAATAATTCTTAAATGGTTCAGGGACAATATATTTAATCTTTCTTATGAAGATCTAACATTAGAAGCTCAAAGGGATGATAGTAAAAACTTACTCTTTCTTCCCTTCATTACAGGAGAAAGATATCCTGAAATAGGAAATATTGCCTCAGGAGTATTTTTTGGATTAAAAAGTTTTCATAATAAAAATCATATGATAAGAGCTGGATTAGAAGGTGTAGCTTTTACATTAAAAATGGCCTTTGAAGCTTTAAAGGAAAATAATATAGAGATAAAAGAACTTAGAGCAGGAGGTGGAGGAACAAAATCTTCTCTTTGGATGAATATATTTGCCTCAGTTTTTAACATGCCCATAAAGATAACAGATTCTGAAGAAGCAGGTCTTTTAGGTTCTGCCCTTTTAGGATTTACCGCATTAAAAAAGTTTAAAACCTTAGAAGAGGCAACGGAGAAATTAGTTAAAATAAAAAATATATACCATCCAAATTCTGATTTGGTTGAAGATTATAACAAGAAGTTTGACTTCTTTAAATTTTTAGTAAGAGATTTAAAGGATGCCTTTAAGAGACACAATAACTTATAAAGGAGGACAAAGATAATGAAGGGGAATATTGGTTTGGTAGGATTAGCAGTAATGGGACAAAATCTTGCCCTAAATATAGCAAGAAAGGGTTATTCTGTATCGGTATATAATAAAACCTCAAAAAGAACAGAAGATTTTTTAAGAGAAAAGGTAAAGGATGAAAAAATAATTCCTTGCTATGATTTAAAAAGTTTTATTGATTCCTTGGAAAAGCCAAGAAAAATAATTCTTATGGTAAAGGCTGGAAATCCCGTTGATGAGGTAATTAATAACTTTTTGCCATATTTAGATCCTGGTGATCTAATAATTGATGGTGGAAATTCCCATTATCAAGATACTTCTCGGAGAATAAAAGAACTAAGGGAAAAGAAAATTCTATATTTAGGAATGGGTGTATCAGGAGGAGAATTTGGAGCATTATATGGACCATCTTTAATGCCCGGAGGTTCCGAGGATGCATATAAAATGGTTGAAGAAATTCTTTTGAAAATCTCTGCAAAAACTGAAGATGGGCCCTGTTGCGCCTTTGTGGGAAAAGACTCTGCTGGACATTTTGTAAAGATGGTCCACAATGGTATTGAGTATGCATACATGCAAGCTATTGCAGAAGTGTATGATATTATGAGGAAAATTTTGAATATGAACTCAAAGGAAATTGGGGATATTTTTGAGAATTGGAATAATGGAGAATTAAATTCCTTTTTGATGGAAATATCCTACAAAATCATGAGATACATGGACAAAGAAAAGGGAGTACCTCTTGTGGAGTTAATATTAGATAAGGCAGAACAAAAGGGAACAGGGAAATGGACTACCCAATCTGCATTAGACCTTGGAATTCCTACCCCTTCTTTAAATCTTGCTGTAGAAGCAAGAACCCTTTCCTATTTTAAAGATTTGAGAAGGGAACTTTCTAAGAAGTATGAGAAAAGAATCTCCAATATTTCTTTAGAAAGGGAAAGGATCCTTAAGGATTTAGAGAACTCTTTACTCTTTTCAATATTTATGGCCTTTTCTCAAGGACTTTGGTTAATAAGTTCTGCCAGTAGAGCTTTTGATTATGGGATAAATCTTTCAGAGGTACTAAGAATATGGAAGGGAGGTTGTATAATAAGGGCGAAGATTTTAAACTTTTTAAGGGAAATTATTAATGAAAATCCTGAAAATGTAAATCTTTTAAACAATGAAAAGTCCCTTTCTTTTATTAAGGGTAAATTAGATTCAATAAAAAATATAACAAAGATTGCAAGAGACTTTAATTTGCCAACATTAGTTTTGAATTCCTCTTTAGATTATTTTTTAAGCATCACCGAAGGGGATCTTCCAGCAAATCTTATTCAGGCTCAAAGAGATTTCTTTGGAGCCCATACCTTTGAAAGAAAAGATAAAGAAGGAATATTTCATGTCCAATGGGAAAAATTTTAAAAAGGAGGAGGAAAGATGAGTTATATAGGAGAACTTTTTTCAGTAAAAGATAAAGTTGCTGTTTTTACTGGGGGATCAGGAATTTTAGCAGGAACCATTGCAAAGGGTTTAGGTAAAGCAGGGGCAAAAATTGTTGTAACAGATATTACTTCCTTAGAGGAAAGGATCGAAGAATTAAAAAAAGAAGGGATAGAAGTAGAAGGCTATTACATGGATGTCCTTAATAAAAAGATAGTGGAGGAGGTAGCAGAAAAGGTAAAAGATAGATTTGGAAGAGTTGATATTCTCCTTAATGCTGCAGGAGGAAATATTCCTGAGGCAACCACATCAAAGGATGTAACCTTTTTTGATCTTCCCATTGAGTCCTTGCAAAAAGTAGTGAATTTAAATCTTTTTGGAGGAGCCATTATTCCCAGTCAAGTCTTTGGAAAGATGATGCTGAAAAATAAAGATGGCGGAGTAATAATAAATTTTTCATCTATGGCATCCTTTAGACCTTTAACAAGAACTATAGGTTATTCTGCAGCAAAGGCAGCAGTAAGTAATTTTACCCAATGGCTAGCAGTATATATAGCTCAGGAATACTCCCCTAAAATCAGAGTAAATGCTATTGCACCTGGATTTTTATTAACAAAACAAAATAGATTTCTCCTTTTAGATGAAAAGGAGGATCTAACACCAAGGGGACAAGCAATTATTAATCATACTCCCATGGGAAGATTTGGAGAGCCCCATGAACTTATTGGTACTATAATTTGGCTCTCTTCACCTGCAAGTTCCTTCGTAACAGGAGCAGTAATTCCTGTTGATGGAGGATTCAATGCCTACTCAGGAGTATAAAGGTGGGGAAAATCCCCGCCTTTTAAATCCATTCAGCACTTATCACATTATCAAGTTCTGCAACTTTTGCTATTACTTCTTCCTCAGAAAGTTTTGCAGGAAGTTTTAAAGAGATAGTTAAAATCGCCTTTCCCTCCCAAGCTGAAGAAAGCTCAATTTGTTTTATATCCACATTTAATTCTCCCAATAAAGAACCTATAGCTCCAATGGAACCCGGTCTATCTTCTATTACACATCTTAAGGAGATGGGCTTATGACTTCCAATTACTGACACCTCAAATTTCACAGCAAGCATCAATGTTGCTACCACTAATAAAGTAGTAATAATTGCAGGCAAATAAAGACCTACTCCAATTGCTAATCCAATACCTGCTACAGTCCATATACTTGCAGCAGTAGTTAACCCTTTAATTGTTATTCCTGTTCTTAATATGGTTCCTGCACCTATAAAACCGATACCAGTTATCACTTGAGCTGCAATTCTTCCTGGATCTGAGGGATATCTTCCAGGGAATCCATATGCAGATACTATCATCATTAAGGTGGAGCCAAGACAGACTAATATATGGGTACGAAGGCCTGCTGGTTTCTCCTCTTTCTCCCTCTCCCAACCTATTAATCCTCCTAATAATACTGCCAATAAAAGTCTTAAGATAATATCTAAATCACTAATCATGGTTTTAAATTATATCACATATATAGGGTTTTTAATAGAATACAGCTCTTTATCTGTGGTATACAAATAAAAAGGTCACATACTGTTACTAAAGGGAAAGGTTTTCCAAGGGAATTATGTGGGACTTGCCTTGAGGAATAACACAAAAGTAAATATTTTAACGAGAATCTTGTCTAAAATTGTTATATAATATTAAAAAAGAAGTGGAGGTACTTTATGAGAAAATTTATATTGGTATCTCTTGTTTTTATGATATTAATATTTAGTCTTTCCCTTTCCCAAACTCAAACCTCAACAGTAACTACGAAACCTGGAACAGTATTTGTTCTTCAGCTTGAATCCTTTAGTAAGATTTACAAATCAAATTTTGAAAAAAATATAAAAGCCTTTGACGATACCTTTAAGTTTGGCTCTTCTCTTTATCATCCCATTATAGGTCTTAACATC
Organism: uncultured Dictyoglomota bacterium; assembly: GCA_964612975.1. GTDB lineage: Bacteria > Dictyoglomota > Dictyoglomia > Dictyoglomales > Dictyoglomaceae > NZ13-RE01. The sequence goes on from CAZTGC010000003.1 coordinate 149,361, forward strand.
TCCTGTTATACTAAAACAAGTCAAAAGGGGTTTCCATATCCCACATTAGCAAATAGAGTTTTAAGGGAACTTTTACCCCTTATAAATGATATAATTCTACCTCCTAAAACTCTTGTTAACATAATAATAATGGTACAAGAGAAAAATGATCCCTTCTTAGGAAAAACATTGTTTATTAGTATTCCATATCAAGCCATAAAAGATTTTATAGTTAAAAGGGATCAGGAAGCCCTTGCAAAGCAAATGATCGTTCTTATCGAAACAGATAAGTTAAATTATCAAAAAGGAGCCTTTGTATCCTCAAAATATGATTGGGAATGGATCCTAAGATTATAGAGGAGAAAAGAGGGGAAAATGATGATATTTAAATTTTTAACCATATTACTTCTTTTTTCTATTTCCTTTGGGATAACGGAAGAGGGAATACTACAAAATGTATTAAATACCTATAATAAATTAGATACCTTTAGTAGTATATTGGAAGTATATAATAGAGAAAGGGAGAAAGAAGAATATTTCATTTTTGAATTTTATTTTAAAAAGCCTGATAATTATAGATTTAATATAATCGAAGGAAAAGATAAAGGTACAATTATTATAATGAAAGAGGGAAGAATAAGAATGCAACGAACAGGGGTGTTAAAAGTAATTCCATTAACTTTAAATCCTGATGATCCTTCAGTTTTAAATATTAAGAAGAAGAGATTTGATGAAATGGGCTTGGGCTATGTTATTCAAATGATAACTCAAAAACCCATAAAATTTATAGGAGAAGAAAAAATATCAGGAATTCCTTGTTTTGTTTTAGAAACGGGACTCAGCAAAGATCGAACTCACAACTTTCTTTCTCAAAAATTCTATATAGATAAAAACTTTATTCCTATAAACATGGAACAATACGAAGATTATAATGGGGTAAAAACTTTAACTCACAAAAGAACGTATAAAAATTATAAAATTAATCCTGTTTTAGCTAATAATATATTTGAGTTTTAGAAAGGAGGATAGAATGTACAAAGAACTAAAACATAACTTTATTTATTTACTTCACCCCCTTCCTGCTTTCTTAGTGACCAGTAGAAGCAATACAGGTAAGCAAAATGTTATGGCTGCCTCCTGGATTATTCCATTAAGTATTAACCCACCTTTAGTAGTTCTTAGTCTTAGACCCGAAAGATTTACCCTTCAACTTATTAGGGAGACTAAGGAATTTGCTATAAATATCCCTCCCTATGAGCTTTCTTCGGCGACCCTTCTATGTGGTAAGATCTCGGGAAGGGATAAGGATAAATTTCAATTGGCAAAGCTTACTCCTATACCTGGAAATAAAATTAATGCACCTTTAATAAAGGAGTGTATAGCCCATATAGAATGTGCCTTAGAGGACATTGTAGATGTAAAGGGAGATCATGTATTAGTTATAGGAAAGGTAGTCTTTGCTCAAGTTGAAGAGGATAAGTTTGATAGAATATATAACCTTCAGAATTTTAATCCTTCAATGTATTTAGGACAAGATACCTATACCACCTGCAAGGAGGCAATAAAGATAAACGTGGGGTAAGGATAAGGTTGGAAAAGGTAACAAAATCTTTCTCCTTAGAAAGGGAATTTACCCTTTTTAAAAGAAAAAAAGGAAGAATTTTAGAGGATCTACCTGAGATAGAAGAAAATAAGGTTTATGCATTAAGGGATGTAGATTTATTTATCCCCGAAGGGAAAACCCTTTGTGTTATTGGCCCTTCAGGATGTGGCAAAACTACCCTTTTAAAGGTTATTGCAGGATTAGAAAGATCCGATTCTGGGAATATCTACTTTAATGACCAATTGGTAAATGATCTTCCTCCAAAGGATAGAGGAATTGGAATGGTCTTTCAGAATTATGCTTTATATCCCCATTATGAAGCTCGAGGAAATCTTTCTTTCTATTTTTGGATAAGAAAAAAACCTGAAGAGGAAATAGATGAGAGGATAAAGGAAACTGCCAAAATTTTAGGGGTTGGATTTGAGGAACTTCTTTCCAAAAAACCCAAAATCTTATCAGGGGGAGAAAAACAAAGGGTTGCTATTGGAAGATGTATTGTAAGAAATCCCACATTAATGTTAATGGATGAGCCCTTATCTAATTTAGATGCAAAATTAAGGGTTATAACAAGAACAGAGATTAAAAAATTATTGGTGAGATTTCAGGTAACAACAATTTATGTTACCCATGATCAAAGAGAAGCACAAGCCTTAGGAGATATAATCGCAGTTATGAAACAGGGGAGAATATTACAAGTGGGAACCTATGAGGAACTTATGGAAGAACCTATGGATGCTTTTACTGCTTCCTTTATTGGAATTCCTCCTATGAATCTTTTAAAGGGAGAAGTAATAAATAACAAATTTGTTTTTAAAAATATAGAAGTTCCTATCCCCTTTAATTATAATAAGAAGGAAATAATCTTAGGTTTTCATCCTTCAAAGATAGAAATTAGTAAAGAGCCAACAAATTTAACGGGAGAAATATTCTTTATAGAGAGTCTTCCTTCAGATAAACTTCAAACTATTTATGTGGAAATGGGAAATATAAACCTAAAAATTCAAATTCCAAGGGAACCTTTATTCCGAGTGGGAGACAAAGTTTATTTGAAGCTTCCTGAAAAAATTTACTTTTTTGATCCTGACACCGAAAAAAGAATTATGTGATGGAGGTTAGATTATGAAAAAAAGAATAATTTTGACAATGTTAGTTCTTTTTCTTCTCGTAACTCCTCTGTTCTCTTGGTCTGCCCATAAAGAGATGACAGAAATAATATTGGAACAATTTCCATGGCTAAAAAAGTACAATAATATTAAGGTTACTCCCTATAATTATACTGATACCTCCTTATATAATCCTTCCTATGCGATTACATATCGAGGAGAAAAAATTGGAGATAAGATTTCTGCCATTACAATCATTACAAGATATGTGGAAGAACCTGATAGGGGAATGGATGGAAATATAAATATAAGTTCAATGCAGAAGTTAACAGGAGGTAGTTCTGGTTGGAGGCATATGTATTTTATTACCTTTCAAGGTTTATGGATCTTAGGGGAAGCTCCAAAGAGAGCTCTACATTTTTGGAATTTAGCAAGGGAAGCTTTTATGAAAGGGGATTATTATTGGGGATTTAGATTCTTTGCATATAGCCTTCATTATCTCCAAGATGTAAGTATGCCCTTTCATGCCTATCCCATGCCTTTAAAAAATGTAGTCCTTGGAATATTTAATTTAGATAAATTAATATCTCAAGGAGAAAACCACCACTACACCGTAGAAGATTACCAGGAATACCAAATAAAAAATAGAAATCCTAAGTATATAAAGGTATTAAAGGAAGCAAAACCATTAGAGGTTAATAATCCAGAAGAGTCGGCAAAAAGAGCAGCATGGATTTCTCGAGATTTCATGGGGAAATTATGGGATTTACAAATAAAATATTATGGTCCTGAGATAAATAATAAGAAGAATTTTAAGGCAGATCCAAAACTTTTCTTCTTTGAAAATTATTCTCCCTTGAGGGAGAAATATGATAATATTATTCTTCAGGCATTAGAATTTTGTGTAGGATGGACAAAGGGATATATAATTTTTCTTAAGGATTTTTTAGATAAAATGGGGGAAATTAAATGAAAAAAATAATTCTCATATTGGGACTAATTTTTATTACATTTATTATATTATATTTTTTAACAGATATTTTTACTCCCTCCATAGAGGCTAAAACTATTAAATTAGAAAAAAGAGATCTTCCCATAATAATATCTGCAACAGGAAATCTATATTTCATGAATAAAGTAGATATTTCTCCCCAAATATCAGGAGTTCTTTTAAAGTTAAAAGTAAAAGTAGGAGATAAGGTTAAAAGGGGAGATATACTCGCAGAGATAGACGCAAGGGAGATAAAAAAACAGATGGAAAACATAAAATTAATAATGGATACCATAAAGACACAGGAAACCCTTCAGAATCAAATGAAAATTTTAGGGTCTTTTTTTGGATTTTCCCAAAATAATCCCCAAGGTGATACAAATTCCTTTGAAGGTTTAAAAAATCTTCTGTCTTCCTATTATGAAAATCTTAAAAATATGTATGAAAACAGATTTGTTAAATCTCCAATCTCAGGAATAGTAGTAAATATTAATATAGAAGAAGGGCAAATTGTTAAAGAGCAATCCCAATTTAATTTAAATCTCCAAAATTTAAGTCCTTTAAACATTTTTTCCCTTTTAAATCCTTTCTCATCTTCTCCTTCAAATTCATTAATGACAATTGTAGATACAGATTCCTTGGTGGCTGACATTAGAGTTGATGAATCCAATGTGCTTAAAATAAAAGAGGGACAGAAAGCAGAAGTTAAAGTAGATGCTTTGGGAGAGAAGATATGGGAGGGAAGGGTTAAAAGTATAGCCTTCTCTCCCTCCCTAAGTAAAGATGGAAGCTATGGATATAATGTTAAAGTATCTGTTCCATCCTTGGGGGATAAAGTAAAAGAGGGAATGTCCGTTTCCACAAATATTCATGTGGGTATTAAGAAAAATGCCTTTGTTATTCCTATGAATTCTGTTGTCTTTAAAGAAGGAAAAAACTTTGTCTTTATTGTAAATGACAAACATGCATTAGAAAAAGAAGTCTTTTTAGGAGATATTTATGGAGCTATGATTGAAATTGTAAAGGGATTAAAGGAAAATGATATAGTTATTCTATCTCCATCAAATAAGATAAAGAATGGGAGTAGGGTAAAGATAATTGAGGATTTTAGAGAGTTTTAAATCTTCTTTTTATTATTTAAAAGTTAGCAAACTTAGATCTTTCCTTACTATTCTTGGAATAATAATTGGAGTTTTTACAGTAATCCTTTTAATTTCTATTGGACAAGGGGCAAAAAATAGAGTAACTCAGGTAATGCAGGAATTAGGAGGTAATACCCTTTTAATATTTCCCTCTAATATAGAAACTAATGGAGATTTTAATACCTTAAGGGAGGAAGCCCAGAGGAGAAGAAACAGAGGTATTCCCCAATTATTTAATTACAGTGATCTTCTTTATTTAAGAAGAATCTTTAGGGATGAAATTTTAATATCTTCCATGGCTAATTTCTCGCCATCTGTAAAATATAAATTTGTAGAAATAAATGCCCAAGTGATGGGAACAGATAATGAAGGACTTATAATATCAAAGGAAGGATTTCTATCTGGAAGATTTTTTACAGAAACTGAAATAAAAAACAGGGAAAAGGTATGTATTGTGGGTCCAAAGATAGCAAGAGAGATTGCAGAAAATTATGAGCAAGCAGTAAATAAATTCTTAGATATTGGAGGACAAAATTATAGAATAATTGGAGTTTTAAGAGAAAGGGGATTTACTTCCTCAAGTTATGAAGATCAAGATAGAAGAATAATAATTCCTATCACAACCCTTTTTTCTATTAAAGGAGATCAAAATTTAAATATAATTGCTGTCCAAGTGAAAAACCCTGAGGCTTTAGAAATTTATCGCTATAAGTTAATATTCGCATTGAAGCAAAGGAGAGGAAAAACCAATTTTGTTGTTGCAAGACAGGAGGATCTTCTTTCTGCTATGAAGGAGATATTAAATATTTTGACCCTTACTTTGGCTGGAATTGCAGGTGTATCCCTTGTAGTGGGTGGAATTGGAATAATGAATATCATGTTGGTTTCTGTTATGGAGAGAATAAAGGAGATAGGTATAAGAAAGGCTGTAGGAGCAAAAAGGCGAGATATATTAATCCAATTTCTTGTGGAATCTTCTATTCTTAGTATTTTTGGGGGAATAATTGGGATAATATTAGCCTTAATTTCTGGCAAAATTATTGTTAATTTTGGCATACCTTTTTCTATAAATTTCAATATATTAATCTTAGGATTTTTATTTTCCCTCTCCATAGGATTAATATTTGGAGTTTGGCCTGCCGTAAGGGCTGCAAGTTTAGATCCTATCCAAGCTTTAAGATCTGAATAAAAATCTTCTGGTAGAATTTTAAAAATCTTGACATAAATCTTTTAATTTTATAAAATTAATTTTGTAAAATTGTAAAAAGGAGATTCAAAATTTATGGCACATTATTTACCAAGATGTCCCATATGTGGAAAGGAAATGGTAATCACAAGATTAAAATGTAATTCCTGTGGAATTACATTAGAGGGAGAATTTTTAGCTAACAAATTGGCATCTCTAAATTCTGAAGAACAGGAATTCTTGGAATTGTTTTTAAGAACCCGAGGAAATGTTAAAGAAATGGAGAGAATACTGAAAATTTCTTATCCAACCGTTAGAGCTAAATTAGATAATATCTTAAGATCTATTGGATTAATACCCGTTGATGAGGAGGAAGAAAAAACAAGAACACGAGAAATTATTGACAAATTAGAAAGAGGAGAAATTAGTGTTCAAGATGCTTTAAAACTCTTAGAGGAATGAAAAAAAGAGGAGGTTACTTAAAATGTCCCTTCGAGCTCTTCTGGGAATATTTTTAATCATTTTAGGTGTATCCTTAATTGCCAAATATTTTGGATATCCAATATTGGGAGAGCTGTGGAAATTTTGGCCCCTTATTTTTGTATATATCGGTTTTAGACTTCTTTATGGTTATTACAAAAGAGAAAATCTTCTGAGGAGGAGAAAAAAGATGAGGGAGGAGAGGTTTCGAATATTAAAACTCGTGGAGGAGGGAAAGGTAAAAGCAGAAGAAGCAGAGGAATTATTAAAAAAGATAGATGAAAATTTAGAAAGGGAAAAGAGATTTTTAAGGGTAAATGTTGTAGAAAATGGTAAGACAAAAGTGAATATAACGTTTCCTTTATCATTGTTGAGATGGGGATTAAAATTAGCAAGGGAATATGGAGAGAAATATGGAAACAAAATAGATCTATCTCCAGAGGAAATTGAAGCAATTATAAATGATCCAGATTTTAAAGGGAAAATTGTAGATATCAATTTGGAAGAAGAAAATACTCAGGTTTTAGTTGAGATAGTTTAATGGGGGGAGAAGAGGTTCTCCCCTAAATTTTTATTATTTCATACCTACCCCAAACTCCTAAATTTTCTCCTATAATTACTATTACCTCGTGAACTTCAGAAAACCCCTTTGCGTATTCAATCCCTAACTCTATATCCTCGGGCTTTTGGATCATATTTCCCACCGCTGTTGCTAAAGCATCAGCAAAAATTGTGTAATTAGAGATAACTACTACTGCATCTGCCCTCCCAAAACTTAGAGAGGGGCCTACAGTGCCCGAAGAAGTACATATGCCTAAATATTTGGAGGGGGGAATTAAGATTCCCAATTTGTTACTCCATATAGATTCTCCTGCAAAAATAGATACTATTCTTTCCTTTTTACTACTCAAAAATATATCTCCTCCATTTTCGATTATTATTTGAGGAGAAAATTTCAGCAAATCCCTTCCTACAAATTCTGCAATAGCTCCTGCTACTCCTGCCATGGGGCCAACTCCTGCTTTCCTCGCCCATTGAGACATCTCCTTTACAATTTTAGGGGCAGATGGTGGGACATCATGAGGTTCTAAGGTTATATTAAATAAAGGATCTTCCTTTATATATTTCTCTATTTGATTTCTATAATATTCTAAAATCTTCCTTGCTTCTTTTTCCAAATCTCTTTCTGCAAAAATATAGAGGTCGCTTTCCTTAATCTTTACAGGAAATCCTATAAGATCATCAGCTTTCATATATCTTCTATATTCTCTTTTTACGTATTTATTTGACATTTTGGATTTACAGTAATAAAATTACTATCGTTCTTATGTATTATATAGAAAAGAGGTGCAGTTTAAAATAAACTAATTTTATGAATATTTTAGATCAAGGAATATTTCCCATCCAGAGAAATAATCCTGCATGGTTTTTTATTCGTAGCTTTATAATTGTAATTCTTACTGGTACTTTCCTTTTAATGTTACCAATATCATCCAATAGTGGAAGATTTACTGATCCTCTAACCGCCTTATTTACTGCCACTTCTGCCACCTGTGTTACAGGTCTTGTGGTTGTAGATACAGGAATCTATTGGTCTCATTTTGGACATTTAGTTATTATGGGATTAATCCAGATTGGAGGACTAAGCTACATAGTTCTCGTAACTTCTTTAATGGTTCTTTTAAATAAGAAAATTCCTTTAAGAGATCGAATAATGCTTCAATTCTCCTTAAATACTTTATCTATAAGGGGAATAATTGGCTTTTTAAAGGGAGTTTTATTAACGGTTTTTATATTTGAAGGAATTGGAGCACTTTCTTTATTTACCATATTTATTAGAGAGTATCCCTTTTTAAAAGCAGTAAAATTTGCAATTTTTCATTCTATATCTGCCTTTTGTAATGCAGGATTTGATCTTCTTGGAGGATTCAAAAGTTTCACCCAATATGTAAATCATCTTCAATTAAATCTTACCATAACTTCATTAATAATAATAGGTGGGCTTGGTTTTTTTGTCATATATGATATTTATCAAAAAGTTACTAATAAAAAAAACCATTTATCCCTTCATTCTAAAGCAGCTTTGTTTATCACTTTGTTTTTAATTATTTTGGGAACAATTTTAATCCTTGTTTTAGAATATAATAATGTTCTAAAACCCCTCCCTTGGAAAGGGAAATTATTAGGCTCTTATTTCCAAAGTGTAACAACAAGGACTGCTGGATTTAACACTTTAAACATTGGAGAGATGAGACCTGCTACATCGTTGCTTTTAATTATGCTGATGTTTATTGGTGCATCTCCGGGAGGAACAGGGGGAGGGATAAAAACTGTCACTTTTTTAATCCTTTTATTAAGTGTATTTGCAATTATCTTAGAAAGAAAACATGTACATTTCAAAAATAGAAGTCTCAATTGGGAAACTGTAAAAAGAGCATGGGCAGTATTTTTCTTCTCCTTAGGTTTAGTCCTAAGCTCTTGGTTTACATTACTTTTAATAGAACCCTTTGAATCCTTAAAAATACTATTTGAAGTTGTATCTGCCTTTGGAACGGTGGGGCTATCTACGGGAATAACTCCACAACTTTCTTCTTTTGGTAGAATCGTAATTATTTTAACTATGTTTTTGGGAAGAATAGGGACTGTAACCGCAGGCTTCGCTCTTCTTTCTTCAATAAACCATAAAAAATTAATAGACTATCCTACGGAGGAGGTGAGTGTGGGATAAATGAGATCTCTATTTTATAAAATGGGTCTTACAAAGGAAAGATTTTATCAGTTTACTGTAATTGGATTAGGTAGGTTTGGTACTTCTGTTGCAATAACATTGGAAAGACTTGGATATCCTGTCTTAGCTATTGATAAGGATGAGAAAAAGGTAGAAGAACTAAAGGATTATGTATCCTTTGCAAAGGTTGCTGATTCAACAAATATTAATGCTCTTAGAGATGCAGGTGTTCAGAACTCAGATGTAGCAATTATTGCTATAGCCAATGATATTCAATCTTCGGTTCTATCAACCCTATTGGTAAAAGAGTTAGGAGTAAAATATGTAGCTGCAAAAGCTGTAAATGATGCCCATGGAAAGATATTAGAAAAAATTGGTGCAGATTTAGTGGTACTTCCCGAAAAAGAAAGTGGAGAACTTCTTGCTCAAAGATTAGTGGTTCCTAATATGATTGATTTGATGGAGCTCTCTGCTGATGTAAAAATCTTTGAAGTAAAAACAAGTCCTCATCTTGTAGGAAAGACTTTGGAAGATTTACAATTAAGGAGAAAATACGATCTTAATATTTTAGCAATTAATCGGGGTGGAAATATAATTTATAATCCCCACCCCGATAAAAAAATAGAAGCAGATGATATTCTTTATATAGTAGGGACCTTAGATGCTTTGAATAAACTTCTTATGGTAGAAAACATTTAAACTATTAATTTTATCTCCATAGCCTTATAGGGACATATATCTACACAAATACCACAAGCAGTGCATTTTTGAGGCTCAAATTTTACTAAATATGTTTCTTCATCTCTTTGTAATGCCTTTGTAGGACAATAACTAACACAATAGAGACAGTGGGTACATCTTGTCTCATCCCATATTACATCCTGTGATAGAGGTTGAATCTTTACTTCTAATTCCTTTAAATATTGTACCCCTTTTTGAAAATTCTCTTCCTCTCCAGTAATTTCCAAGACCATAACTCCCTCTTCATCAGGGGTTATAGTTGCTTTTAATATATTGAAATCTAAATCAAATTTCCGGACCAGATTAACTATTACTGGCTTATCCGCTAAATGTTTTGGAAAATGTAAAACTAACCTTTCAGTTCTCATATAGAACTAACCTCCTCCTTTATTTCTTTTCCAGAAAAGGGCTTGAGTTTAATTCCTGATTCTGGTCCGGGAATAGGAGCAGATGGCTTTGTTAATAAAAATTTTCCTTCCTTTATCCATTCCTTTAATATATTTGCAATTTCTCTTGCTTTTGCATAACTGGAGAGGGGATTTGTAGGAACCTTTTTACCTAAGATTTTTATCTCTCCACTTCTCAATTCCTTATAATTAACCTCTCCTATAATTTCTGGTTCCCTATTGGGATAAGCGGAACTATAATCCACTATAGGAGCATATATATCTTCATCTTTAACTGAGGTATAAAAAGCAATCTCTTCATTCAATACGGGAATTGGTACTCCAATGCCAACTGTTAAGGATACTCCATAACCAATAATACTTGCCCCTTTTAGCCATCTTGGACTCATTTGTTTAAGATCTCCAATTACTGCAATAGTTCCTGCACCTCTTTTGGGAACTCCATTTTCTCCTCTCATTACCGAGGGATCATGTTGGGTTCCCTGCCATATAATATATCCAATCCCTCCTCCAACGAATATTTTTGTGCCTATTCCGATGGTTTTATAGAAGGGATCATTAAGAAGGGGAGATAATTGCCCTGCAGAGGAATAATTTGCATTTCCCAAGTTTGGTCTTAACATTCCAAGATATGTATATATGGTTTTATTGGACAAATTCACTGCTACATTATAATTTTGGTAAGCATTTCTTACATTAAAAAGTACTGCTTCATTTAGATCCTTTATATTTATATATGCAGATAAAGACTTTCTTGGATAGCAATCTGTTCCATATGTTGTAGCAGTTAGTAATATATCTTTTCCTGCCACCAATTCCTCAATTATATGACCTCCACCATAGGAGAATCTTCCAGGATAATGTCTATTTCGAGGATCATCTTCAGGAAGAGCTGAAGCACCTAAGAATATATCAACTGCAGCATAACCAGCATATGCAGGAACATTATTTAAATATACCCTTCCTCCTCCAAGTTTAATTCTTGGTTTTGTATGTCCAATATTAAAATAAATACCAGAAGAACACATTATTCCAAAGGTACCTGTCGTTACTACATCTACTTCCTTTGCTGCTTTCTCTATCCCCTTCTCCCTAACAATATCAATTATCTCTTCAGCAGTCACTACAACTGCCTTACCCTGGCGGATTTTCTCATTAATTTCCTCAATAGTCTTTGCCATCTTCTGACCTCCTTATCTTCAAAATTGTTATTATGTTTATTGCTATAAACCGCCCTTTTCGGGCAAGGCATGATCCATATCACTCTCATCACCTCCTATTATAGAAAAATTTGATTCGAAATTATACCAAAACAATCTAAATTATGCAAGAGAAAAAATTTTATCCTGAGGAGGATCTCTTTTCCAAAAAGTGATTACAGATCAAAGGAATCAAAGGCTTGACATTGCAGAGGTAAAATTTTATAATTTTCTTTGTTAGTTTCTTATTGAAAACAAAAATTAGGAGGTGGTGAATAAGAAAAATTTCCTCTTTTAAAAACTTTTTTAGGAGGTATAAATCATGTGGCGTAAAACTTTAGTAATCTTCTCCTTAATTTTCCTTCTTTTAGTTTTTTCCTCTTTAGCCCAATTAAAAGGCAAGTTGGAGATTTTCAGTTGGTGGACTGCAGGTGGAGAAGCAGAAGGTCTTCAAGCTCTCTTTGATATCTTCCACAAAAAATATCCTGCAGTAGAGATTATCAATGCAACGGTTGCTGGTGGCGCTGGCGCCCAGGCAAAGGCAGTTTTAAAAACAAGAATGCTTGGTGGTGATCCTCCCGATACTTTCCAAGTCCATGCAGGGCATGAGTTAATCGATACCTGGGTAAAAACAGGATTTATGGAACCAGTCACCTTCTTATATAAAGAAGAGGGATGGCTTAAGGTAATGCCAAAGGGAATATTGGACATAGTTTCCTATAGAGGAGAATACTGGTCTGTTCCAGTAAACATTCATAGGGCAAATGTTCTCTGGTACAATAAAAAGATTTTTGAGGAAAATAAATTAACACCCCCAAGAACCTTTGATGAATTCTTTAAAGTAGCAGATACATTAAAGGCGAAGGGAATTATTCCATTAGCATTTGGAACAAAGGATGGATGGGAAGCTGCTCATGTGTTTGAAACAGTTTTAATTGGAAAATTAGGTGCAGAAGGATATAAGGGCCTTTGGACAGGAAAAACAAAATGGTCCGATCCAAAAGTTACCGATGCTTTAGAAACCTTTAAAAAGATGTTAACATATGTCAATCCAGATCATTCTGCAAGAACGTGGGATGAGGCATGTGCTTTAATTGTAGAAGAAAAGGCTGCAATGAATATTATGGGAGATTGGGCAGTAGGATACTTCTATGCAAAGGAATTCAAAGACTTTGGTTGGGTATTAGCTCCAGGAAATGCTAGAATATTTGATGCTTTATCAGATAGTTTTGGCCTTCCTAAGAGGGTAAAGAACAGGAGTAATGTGATAGCATTTTTAAAAGTATTAGGTTCAAAAGAAGGGCAAGAGGTATTTAATATTAAGAAGGGATCAATTCCTGCAAGAACCGATGTAGACAAGACAAAATTCCCAGAATATCAAAAATCAGCTATGAACGACTGGTTAAAACATGCTATTGTACCCAGTGTAATGCATGGAGCAGCTGCATCTGAGGGATGGGTAACAGATTTTAAAGATGTAATTTCACTCTTTGTAGCATTTCCCAATGTACGTACTACCCAAAAGGCATTAGTTAGTATTGCTATAAAACAAGGGGTAAAACAGTAAAAGAAAAGGGGGAGAAGAATCTCCCCCCTTTTATATTTTGGAGGGAAAAGAATGAAGAAAATTAATAAAGAAAAGATTATTCCTTTTTTATTTATATTGCCTTCAATTATTTTAATAGCAATTTTTGTTTATGGATTTATAGGGTGGACGGGTTGGGTTTCCCTTGTAAATTGGAGAGATATTTTCCCAGACTTTACTTTTATAGGATTTAGAAATTATATTGATCTTTTCCAAAATTATAGATTTCAGATCTCATTAAAAAATACCCTTGTATTTACATCTTTATTTTTAATTTCTTCAATTATTATTGGACTTTTATTAGCAATTCTTATTGATAGAAAAATTAGAGGGGAAAATATCTTTAGAAACATTTATCTTTTCCCCATGGCAATATCCTTTGTAGTTACTGGTGTTGTTTGGAGATGGCTATTAAATCCGGGGACTGGTGGAATAGAAGGATCCATAGGGATAAATATGCTTTTAGATAAACTGGGGCTTTCCTTCTTGAAAAGTGGATGGTATACAGATCCTGAAATAGGAATCAAAGCAGTAGTTATAGCAGCAGTTTGGCAAATGTCTGGATATGTAATGGCAATGTATCTTGCAGGTATAAGGGGAATTCCTACAGAGCTTTTTGAGGCAGCCCAAGTGGATGGTGCTAGCACTTTTGAGGTTTATAGATATATTATTCTTCCCCTTCTCCGTCCTATAACCCTTGGAGCTATAATTGTTTTAGGACATATCTCCCTTAAAATCTTTGATTTAGTTTTTGCCATGACAGGAAGTGGTGTTGGATTTTCATGTGATGTTCCTGCATTATTTATGTATGATACCACATTCAGAGGAAATTATTTCTCTCAAGGAGCAGGTATCGCAATAATTCTTTTAATCTCTGTTGCAGTACTAATAATACCATATCTAAGATACAGTTTAAGGGTGGAGGTTAAAAGATAATGAAAATATCAAAAATTCTCCTTTATATTGTCCTTATTTTTTTTGCTGTTTTTTATTTAATGCCTGTTTACATACTTTTGACAACAAGTTTTAAGAGCTTTGCAGAGGTAAATTTAAGAGAAATGTGGAATTTTCCGAAAAATTTTAGTTTTGAAAGTTTTATTCAGGCTTGGAGGGGTAATCCATCTCGAGGCCTAAGGGGCCTCTCCCAAAACTTTATGAATAGTATTTATCTTGTAATACCAGCTACCATAATCTCTGCCTTTTTAGGATCTTTAAATGGATATGTTCTTACCAAATGGAAATTTAAAGGATCTGATATAATTTTTCCTTTACTTTTATTTGGTATGTTTATTCCATATCAAAGTATCCTTATTCCATTAGTTCAGGTTCTTCAAAAAACCAAATTATATGGATCAATTCCTGGTTTAATTTTTGTCCATTCCGTTTATGGAATTCCAATAACTACATTAATCTTTAGAAATTATTATGCTACAATTCCCACAGAATTAATAGAGGCTGCCAAAATTGATGGTGCAGGATTTGCAGGAATTTATAGAAGAATAATTTTTCCTGTTTCCATGCCGGGATTTGCAGTAGTTATGATTTGGCAATTTACATCAATATGGAATGATTTCTTATTTGGACTTGTTGTTGCACCAAATCCCTCTGTTCAGCCTATCACTGTAGCATTAAACAACCTTGCAGGAAGTTATTTTGTTGAATGGAATATTCAGATGGCAGGAGCATTACTCACAGCTTTACCTCCCCTTTTAGTTTATATCTTCCTTGGAAGATTTTTTATGAGGGGACTTCTTGCGGGATCTCTATCTGGAGTATAAAAAAGTCCTGGGGAATATCCCAGGGCTTTTTTAAATTATCTTAAATTTTACTATTTGCAAATTAACCCTATTAGTGCCTTTGTTATTCTAAAGATGTTATAGTTGCAAGATGACCCCCAAGACTTTCGCAATCTAGTTTTACACTGATCTGTAATTAATTTTTTGAAAGGGAAAGCTTCCTTGGGATAGAATTTTATTAAATTTCAGTTTCTAAAAAACTGAATCTCAAGGAAGCTTTTTTCCTAAAAACATTTTTTTAGAAGAAAAAAATATAAAAATCCTTAGATAAAAGATATAGAGAAGATTTTTAATATATGATATAATTTTAAAAAATCCCTGGAATGAAGTAATATTTTCTTAATGTTAAAAAATAGATATTAAGGAGGTATAAAATGTTTAAAAAAGTAACCTTAGAAAAGGGACTAAATCCTTTGGTAAAGGAAAGAGAAATGGAATATATCGAGTTTGATGTATTCAAAGGAGGAAAAGGGGATGATTACTCTTTTAATTCCAAGGATTATGAAATTGGGTTAGTGATTCTATCTGGAAAATGTAATGTAAAAGTAGATGAACTTGAGTATTCTTCGATAGGTTCAAGGAGGAATGTTGTTGATGGAAATGCTTTTTCTCTTTATATTCCAAACAATAAAGAAGTTAAAATTGAAGCTTTAGAAGAAATAGAAGTTGCTTTATGTAAAAGTAAGGTGAAAACTGAGGAAGAAGTAAGATTAATAAAGCCCGAAGATGTAATTATAAGAAATGTGGGGATATTAAATTGGAGAAGAGATGTTAAGGATATTATAGATAAAAGAATAAATGCAAAAAGAATTTTAGTAGGAGAAACCATAAATCCTCCTGGAAATTGGTCCAGCTTTCCTCCCCATAAGCATGATAGGGAGAATTATCCAGAGGAGATAAAAATGGAAGAAGTTTATTTTTACAAAGTTTATCCTTCTCAAGGATTTGGAATTCAAAGAATATTTACTGAAGAAAGGGATTTAGATGAGTTATTTCTAATAGAAGATAATTCTCTGCTTATGATAAAGAGAGGATATCATCCTGTGGTTGCAGCGCCTGGTTATCAAGTATATTATCTCTGGGTATTAGCAGGAGAAAAAAGAGAACAAATATTCTACGATGCTCCTGAACATAAATGGATTAGATATATGGAAAGGGTTATAAAAGAAATTGAAAGATAAAATTGATTATTACTCAAGAGATTCTCTTTGGCCCAGTAAGTTTGAATAAATTAAGAGAAGAAAATATTCCTATAAACTCGGAAAGCCCTGGGATTTTCCAGGGCTTTTTTATTCAAAAACTAAAAATTTTTTAACAAATTTTATTTTCTCTAATGTATGAAATGGGCCTCCACCTTCATGCCCATTAAAGGGATAAATCTTGATCTCCTTCTCTCCTTTGTAATAATTATATACTGCAAATACTGTAGAAGGAGGACAGATCATATCCATAAGTCCTACAGAAAAAAGGGCCTTTGCTTTTGCTCTTACTGCAAAATTTACACCATCAAAGTATGAAAGAGTTTTAAATACTTGATCTACTTTATCTCTATGAATCTTTAAATACTGGTCTATCTCTTGATAGGGATATTCATTGGTTATTTCTAATGCTCTTCTAAAATGACATAAAAAAGGAACATCAGGCATTGCAATCTTTATATCTATATTTAAATAAGAAGAAAGTCCTGCTACAGCTAAGGTAATTCCTCCGCCTTGGCTTCCTCCTGTAATTCCAATTCTATTTTTATCAACATCAGGAAATGCCATCAAAGTCTCCACAGCCCTAACAGCATCAGTAAATACTCTTCTATAATAATATTTTTTAGGATCAAGAATTCCCCTTGTCATAAATCCAGAATATTGAGGATCAAAGGGAGAATCATCATAATCGGGAGTATCTCCGCAACTCCAAGAACTTCCCTGTCCTCGAGTATCCATAACAAGATGGGCGATATTTAAATTTGCCCAAAGCAAGAAATCTATAGGAAAACTTCTTCCTCCTCCATATCCGATATACCCCACAATTCCAGGAATTTTACTTCTTCTTTCTTTCGGAAGTATAAGCCATCCCTTTATCCTTTGCCCTTTATATCCAGAAAAGGTGACATCATAAGTATCTACAAGTTCAAGCCCAAAATCTATTTTCTCAAAGACTGGATCAAGGGGATAGTTATGGGATTCTTCTAAGGTTTCTCTCCAAAAATCATCAAAATCCTTTGGTTCTTCCCTTTCAGGCATATATTTCCATAACTCAGAAAGGGGTAAATCAAAAAATGCCATAAGATAACACCTCCCAGTTAAAATCTTTAAAGAATCGTCTTATACCAATTTATCGTTCTCTTAAGCCCTTCTTCTAAGGAAAATTTAGGAGTCCATAAAAGATATTTTTTAGCCAACGTTATATCTCCCACCGAATTCCTTATCTCTCCTTTTCTTTCTGGAGCATATATGGGGTCTATATCTACATTTATAAGCCTTTTAATCTTCTCATAAAGTTTATTTATACTTATCCTCTTTCCAGTAGCAATATTAAACACCTTTCCTCCCATATTTTTTATTTTCATAGCCTGAATATTTGCTGCGACCACATCTTCCACATATATAAAGTCTCTTGTTTGTTCTCCATCTCCATATATGGTGGGAGTTTCATTCTTAAGAAGAGAAGATATAAATTTAGGAATTACTGCAGAATAGAAGGAATTTGGATCTTGCCTTGGCCCATACACATTAAAATACCTTAAGGAAACAACTTCTAATTTATAGACCTCAAAAAAGAATTTCATGTAAAGTTCTCCTGCATATTTACTTATAGCATAAGGAGAAACTGGATTTATCTTTTGATCTTCCCTCTTGGGAATAATAGGATCATCTCCATATATAGCCGAAGAAGATGCATATATTATTCTTTTTACTTGATTTCTAAGACCTGCTATAAAGACATTTAAAGTTCCATTTATATTTATTTCATTGCATTTTTCTGGATTTTCTATGGATTCCAATACAGAGGTTATAGCAGCTTCGTGAAATATATAATCCACATTTTTAGTTAAAGATAAAAGTAGATCTAAATCTCTTATATCTCCATTTATAAAAAGAATCTTATCTTTAATAGAATTTAAATTTTCTTCCTTTCCTGTGGAAAGATTATCAAGGACAATTACCTTTCCTTCCTCCCATACCAATCTTTCTGCAATATGAGATCCAATAAATCCAGCTCCACCAGTTATTAAAAATTTCATACTTAAAATAATAACATGAAATATAATATAAATGCTATAATTTGTAACGGAAAATGAAGGAAAATATAAAAGTCTTCTTAAAAAGAGATACTCTTAGAAAGATTATTATAGGTAATCCCTGGATTTACCATAATGAAATCTTAAAAATTGAAGGAAACTTTTCTCCAGGAGATATAGTGGATATTTATGATAGTAGCAAAAGTTTTGTAGGAAGGGGATACATTAATCCCAATTCAAAGATAACTATAAGAATTTTAACAAGGAAGGAAGAAGAAATTGATAAAGAATTCTTCAGGGAAAGAATTCTTAGAGCATGGGAATATAGGAAAAGGTTAGTGGATGCTCGATCCTGTAGAGTAGTTTTTGGAGAGGCAGATTTTCTTCCGGGACTTATTGTAGATAAATTTGAAGATATTTTAGTGATTCAAACCCTTTCCCTTGGTATAGATAGATTCAAAGAGACCATATTAGAGATTCTTGATGAAATTTTTCAGCCTCGAGGGATATATGAGAGAAATGATGTTCCCATAAGAGAGATAGAAGATCTTCCTCAGATAAAGGGATTTTTGAAAGGAAATTTTGATCCTATTATAGAAATAGAGGAAAATGGACTAAAGATATTGGTAGATGTTGAAAATGGGCAGAAAACAGGATACTTTTTGGATCAGAAGGAAAATAGAACTGCTTTAAAAGGGCTGGTAAACGGGGCAGAGGTTCTTGATGCCTTTTCTTATACAGGCTCCTTCGCCCTTCATGCTTTAAAATTTGGGGCAGAAGAGGTTGTAGCAGTGGATTCCTCAAGCTATGCTTTAGATCTTGCAAAAAAGAATGTAGCTCTTAACGGATTCTCTGAAAAAATTGAATTTATCGAAGAAAATGCCTTTGACCTTCTTAGAAAATTTCATAAAGAGGGAAGAAATTTTGATGTGATTATTCTCGATCCTCCTGCTTTTGCAAAATCTCAGAAAAATTTAGAGAATGCCTTAAGGGGTTATAAAGAGATCAATCTAAGAGCTATGAAAATAGTAAGAGATGAAGGATTTTTAATCACTTGCTCTTGCTCTCAACATGTTTCTCCTGAAATATTTCAAAGAGTTATAGAAGCAGCAAGCTATGATGCTAATAGAATATTAAGGCTTGTAGAATTCAAATATCAATCAAAGGATCATCCCATCCTTTATTCCCATCCTGAATCTTTATATTTAAAATGTGGAATATATCAGGTTTTGAAAAAATAGTAAATCATATACATTAAAATTGAAACTTCTTAAAATATACTTTATAATGCATATAGAGATGAAGGTTTTTATGGAGGTTTATAAATGCCTACTCTTAACAAAGAAGATCTCGAACAGATAATACACATAGTAAAGGAATTAATAAAACAGGAGATAGATACAAAATTTCCAATTTATTCGGAACTTATAGATCTAAAAGCTATAGTCAAAGAACTTGCAGAAGCCCAAAAAAGAACCGAGGATAGACTAAACGCTCTTGCAGAAGTTCAAAAAAGAACTGAAGAAGAACTTCACAACTTAGCACTAATCCAAAAAGATTTGCAGAAACAAGTCGGAGGAATTTCACATTCTGTAGGATTTGATTTAGAAAATCAGAGTTATAAAGCTCTTCCTGATCTTTTAAAAAGAGATTTTGAGATTGAAGTTAAAGAAAGGTTAATAAGAAAATTCATAAAAACAAAAAAAGGAGAATCAATGGAGATCAATATTATTGGGAAGGCCGAAAAAGATGGAAAAGCATTATATAT
Organism: uncultured Dictyoglomota bacterium; assembly: GCA_964612975.1. Classification (GTDB taxonomy): domain Bacteria; phylum Dictyoglomota; class Dictyoglomia; order Dictyoglomales; family Dictyoglomaceae; genus NZ13-RE01. The sequence continues at coordinate 169,304 of CAZTGC010000003.1, forward strand.
TGTAGGTGAAGCAAAGACAAATTTATCTATAAGGCATATATGTGATTTTATAGATAAATTAAAAGATATAAAAGAAACATTAGGAGAAGAAATATTTCCTGTCATTGTTACCCATATGACAGAACCAGAAGTAGAAGAATATGCTCTTAAAAATGGTATAAAAATCTATTATTCCTACGATTTTTGATAAAACATATAAAATATTTAAAGAAACCTTCTAATTAAAAGATCAATTTGAATTAAGCTTAATCTTTCTTATTATTTTGCTTGATTTTTAATTCTCTCAATAAAAATATTAGGAAAGATTACAGATTAGCTAAATTATTTCTTTACAACTTTTAAAAATTAGCATAAATTATTCCTATAAAGAGGAGGTGAAAAAGAAAATTCAAAAGGTTCAAGCATAATGGGTAAATGGGAATAATGTATGGTATAACCCAAAAAACCCTTGGAAAAAGTGATAAGGAGGCTTAATATGAAAGAAGTGATTAATATTATAAAATCACGGGTAAGCGTAAGGAATTATCTGGACAAAGAGATTCCAAAGGAAATTTTAGAAGATCTAATTGATTGTGCCCGCCTTGCTCCCTCGGGATATAATAGACAACCTTGGACATTTTTAGTAGTTACTGATAAAGAATTGAAGGAAAAGCTCTCAGAAATTTGCACCTACGGGAGATTTTTAAAGGAAGCAGGAGCAGGCATTCTTATATTTTGTGAGAAAGATGCTGAAACGGCATTAGAAGACGCCTGTGCAGCAACAGAAAATATTATAATATCCGCTCAGGCTTATGGGCTTGGAACTTGTTGGATAAATTCATATAAAAAAGAACATTCTGAAGAAGTGAAAAGACTTGTTAATTGTCCCGATAATTTAGAGTTAATGGTCATATTAGCAGTGGGATATCCAAAGGAAATTCCTCAGAGACCAAAGAAAAGGGAATTATCAGAAGTATTAAGATGGCAAAGATTTTAATTTCTAGGTTAAGTAATTAGAAGATTCTATAAGATAAAAATTTGACTTATCCTAGAAGATGGGAGGAAAAAAATATGAAGATTCAAAAATTTTATGGAAAACCTATAAAACCAATTATATGTGGTGGGAGAGGTGGGACATTTGACAAAGATTCCTGAAGTTCAAGGAGAAGAAAAGCATTATATCTTTTCAAATTGGCAAGATGTGGAATTTCCCCTTTCCCGATGAGGATTGGATAAGGGGATATCCTCACGAAATGAGAGATTTTATTGAATGTGTTTTATATAAAAGAGAACCCATCTCGGATTTTGAATTGGCAAAGGATACTTTAAAGGTAATATATGCAGGATATACATCTTCTGAGGAAGGAGTAAGGGTTTATCTATGAAAAGGATTAAGGGGGATGTAATTGTAATTGGAGCTGGAGGTGCTGGGCTTAGAGCTTCCCTTTCCGCTTATGAAAAAAATCCCCATTTAAAAATTCTTCTCATCTCAAAAAACCCCATTGGTTTAGGTGGGGTCACTGCCAATGCTTTTTCAGATAGAATGGCCTTTCATGCTACTTTATCCTATACTTTACCTCCTGATGAAAATTATCTTCATCATGCTATGGATATTTATAGGATTGGAGGAGAAGTGTCTGATTATAATTTAGCAGAGATCTTGGCTAAGAAAAGTGAATCTGCAATTAACTATTTAATATCAATTGGTGTTCCCTTTGTAAAAACCCCTGATGGAAAAATTGATCAGTTTCTTACCGATGGATCCTTTTATCCAAGAGCCTGTTATGTGGGACCTAATACATCTATCGAGATGACAAAAGCCTTAGCAAGAAAGGTGAAGGAAACAAGGGTTGAAATCTATGAAAATTTAATGGTTTACGATCTTATAATAAAACAAGATAGAGTAATTGGGGCTAAAGCTATAGATGTTAACACTCAAGAAAAATTTATTATTCAGGGAAAGGCATTTATATTAGCCGCAGGTGGAGCAGGAGAATTATATCACCAAAATGTTTTCACTTCTGAGATGACGGGTGATGGGTATGCAATGGCATTAAGAGCAGGAGCGGAACTTGTTAACATGGAATTTATGCAAATTGGTATATGTCATCCTCATATTTTATTTGCAGAATCAGGAAGTATGTTTAGAGCTCTGCCTAAGATTGTGGATGAAAAGGGAAGGGAATTTTTATTGGATTATCTCTCAGAGGAAGATAAAAGGGATTTGTGTGTTTTGGAATTTAAAAAAGGAGCCCATTGGCCCATTTCCTTTGAGTCTCCTACTAAGTTAATTGACCTTAGTATTTATTATCATATGAAAAAGGGGCATAAAATATTTATGAACTTTATGGAAAATCCTTCCTATTTATCCTACGAGAATATTCCAGAAGAAATTTTAAAATGGAGTGAGAAGATTGGAAAGGAAATATTTAAGAATACAAAACCCTACGAAAGACTTCTGAAAATTAATTCTCAAATTGTAGAATGGCTAAGAAATTATGATATTGATCCTTCAAAGGATCCTATTCCCATTCAAAATTCTCTTCAGCATTTTCAAGGGGGAGTAAAAATAAAAGAGGATGCAGGAACAAATATAAAGGGACTTTTTGCAGTAGGAGAATGTGCAGGAGGACAACATGGAGCCAACCGTCCTGGAGGAAATTCCCTTTTGGATACCCAAGTATTTGGAGAAATTTCTGGTAAAAAAGCGGTAGAATATGCTGAAAACATAGATTTTATAGAAATTTCTGATACCAATGAAGAAGTTTCTTTAAAGGGTACTCCTGCTAAAATTGTGAGGGAAAAAATAAGGGATATAATTTCTCAATATGGATTTTTAGTAAGAATTGAGGAGGATATTAAAAGGGGTTTAAATGAGCTTAAAGAAATAAGAAAAGAGGGAGTATCCTTGGATGAAAATGGATTATCCTATTATTACGAAACAATTAACATGTTAGATGTTGCAGAAGTAATTCTTAATGCTGTTTATATTAGAGATGAAAGTAGAGGTCCCCATTTAAGATTTAAAAGGTTTGAGCCCCCCATATTGGAGTTCCTTCCTAAAAATCCCAATTGGAATAAATATATTGTTTTTTACATGAGGTATGGCGAATTAAAATATGAGATAAGAGAACCTGTGAGGCCGAAGAATTAAATATGAAGGCAAAAGCTGCTGTTTTAGAAGAATTTGGTAATCCTCTTGTTATACGATATTTTGATATTCCAGAACTTCCTCCCAAGGGAATTTTGGTGAGGATGGTAGCTTCTGGAGTTTGTGGGTCTGATTTACATATGATAGATGGAAAAGATTCTCGTGTTCCCTTGCCTATAATATTAGGCCATGAAGGAATAGGGGAAGTTATAGAAATAAATGGAGAAAAGAGAGATTTAAACGGAGAGATTGTTAAAAAAGGAGATTTAGTTATATGGAATAGAGGAATTGTGTGTAGAGAGTGTTACTTTTGTCAAATAGCTAAAATGCCTTATTTATGTGAAAATAGAAAAATATATGGAATAAATCGTTCTTGTACCGAATATCCTTATCTTCTGGGTTCATATAGTGAGTATATTATTTTAGAAGAAAAAACAGAGATAATGAAAGTATCTTCTAGAGTCGACCCTGCCGTAATGGTTATGGCAGGATGTTCGGGAGCCACTGGAATTCATGCTATAGATTCTTTGCAAGATAACTTGCTTGATAAGACAGTAGTAGTACAAGGTGGGGGACCTCTTGGGATTTTTGTTTTAGTGCTTTCTAAACTTCTGGGAGCGAGGTATACTATACTAATTACGGGTAGTAATTTTAGAAAAAAGATAGTAGAGAAAATAGGAATAGATTTAATTCTTGACAGAAATTTATCAGAAGAAGAGAAAATAAAGAAAATTTTAGAAATAACCTATAAAAAAGGAGCTGATTTAGTAATAGAGGCTACAGGATCAAATAAAGCAATTTTAGAAGGAATAAAGATGCTTAGAAAAGGGGGTACCTATCTTATAGTAGGGGTTGCTACACCTGAAGAGAAGATTTCAGTAGATTTTTATGATATTTCTTCGAAGAGTTTGATTATTAAAGGTATATGGGTAAGTGATACAGAACACCTTAAGAAGGCAGTAGTATTCATTGAGAAGTATGAGGATATATTCAAACCTATAATTACCCACAGAATATCCTTAGAAGAGATAAATGAAGGGCTAAAATTAGTGAGGGAAAGAAAAGCAGTTAAAGTGGTTATAGATAAATTCTAAAAACTTAAGGAGAAATTTATGATTGGGGAATTGGATAAGTTTGATCTTCAGAAATTCTGGGAAGAGAACGATTACTCCTTAGAAAATTTTAATAATAAGATAAGAATTCCTATCTTTTACTGGCTTGATGATCACTTTTTGTTTGAATTCTTAAATGTGGAATCTACGATTAGATACTATACTGATTATGAGTATAGATTAAAGCTTCATAAAGAAGCAAATAAAAGATTAGAAAAGGTATTAGGTAGAAAATTTTACCCTGAGGATCCCATTGAACCACCATCTCCCAATAGATTTGAAGTTTTGATGGGAGCTAAATATGTGCTCACCGAGGGGGGAACCCCATGGCTTATTTCAGAAGTGGAAGATGTAAAGGATCTAAAGGAGTTGATAAAGAAGATGGAGAAAGTTGATATAAAAAAATCTGCTCTTCCCGAAGATTTTATGGAGAAAAAGGAAAATTATGAGAAAATATCAGGAAAGAAATTGAAACTGGGAAATTTTAGTAGAGGACCTGCAACTATGGCAACAAGTATTTTAGGAACAGAAAATACTTGTATTTTCATGATGGAAGAGGAAGATATTCTATTAGAGTTTTTTGAAATTTTATGTCAAAAGTTAATAGAGTACAATAAGGTATTAAGAGAGGCTACTGATAATAATGAATTTGGATATTCTATTGCTGATGATAATTGTTTTCTTTTTCCTCCTAAAAAATATTTGAAATTCTGTGCTCCCTTCTTGGAGAAGATATTTAAGGAATTCGCTCCTTTAGAGGAACATAAAAGATATCAACATTCTGATAGTAATATGAAGCATTTAATGAGTATTTTACATGATTTAGGAGTAAATGAGGTAAATTTTGGGCCTGAAATTCATCCTGAGGAAATAAGAAGAGCAATGCCAAAGACAAAAATTTATGGGCAGATGCCTCCTTTCACATTAAGAAATGGAAAACCCTATGAGATTATTGAAATTGTGAAAAGGGACATGAAGTTTTTAGGGGAAGATGGAAATTTTGTGGAGTGTACTGCAGGAAGTGTTCCAGGAGGAACTCCATTAGAAAATATCAAATTTTATATGTGGGCGGTGGAAAAATATTGCAGGTTATAAAATAAAAAGCCGGGGAGAGGTGCCCCGGCTTAAATAAGAGAAGGGATGGGTTTGTCTTTTTAGAATTTTGCAGATCCAGAAGCAATAAATCTAAGATAGGATAAATCAGGAGAAATATTTTGAATTTGCTCCCCAAGGACTGCAACATCAAGAGAGAATCCAAAAAGATTCAATCCAGCACCAACAGATAAAGTTAATCCCCTTACTGCAAGTTCTGCTGACTTCGTTGGATCAAGCTCTTCTAATCTTATATTCCCGTAGGCTCCTGCCCTTAATGCAAGAATGGGAAGAACCCAAAATTCTACTCCTGCACGTAGGGTTCCATATCTCCAGGTTTCTGGCTTGTTCCAATTCTCCTGACTAAAATTATAACTTAGATCAAAGTTTTCTAAATCTAATGCTAATTTAATCATACCCAAATCTATCGCAGCACCAAAATTAAAGAAGGAAGGAAGCTTAATGCCAGAATATACTTCCTGAGGTGGATTATAGGTCCACCAAGCATCCCAGTGGCCCCATACAAAGTCATCATGCCACATATAGTCTCTTATATAATTTATATTACTATAGGCATTTCTATAAACTAATCCTACCTTTAAAAGAGCAAGATTTAGAATTGCCCCTAAATCCACAGTAAATCCATCAATACTGGCCCAATCGTAGGAATGAAATTGAGAATCCCAAGTATGATAGTTATCTTTCTCAGGATCATTTTCATACTCGCTTCCCGGAATAAATCTTCCACTTCCAAACCATATCCCATCAACCTTTCTTGATACTTCCCCTTTAATGTAGGTTAAGTTGACCCCAAGAGCTATTGGCCCAAATTTTGTTCCTGTTCCTAAGGAGAAGGTATCAAGCTTTGAGACATCTGTTACATCAGAGAACCAATCAAACTTCATAGGGTAAATATCGGGTGCATAGCTTGTCCAATACCCACCATCAGCCCTTGCCACAACTATAGGTGGTATAAAGGGTTTTTTATATGCAACAGAAAGATTTGATAGAGCTAATGCTGCATAAAGGGGCTTGAAATTAAATTTATACTCATACTTAGGAGTTCCGCCTTCCCAGCCAACAAATTCTTTACTTACTTCACCTAAAGTTAATACCGTTAAGTTTATATTTCTTACATATGCAAGCCCTGCAGGGTTATATTCCACAGAGGATGCATCATTGGCAGGCAAGGGCAGTTCCTGCTCCACCCATGCCAAGGAATCTTGCACTTCCTCCACTCATCCAGGGAAGGAAAAAGAAAAGATTAATAGGATATTTCTCTCCAGGTACAGGACGTTCTTCTATTTGAGCAAAGGATATTGTGAGAAGAAGAACAAGGGAAAGGATGCTTACCGTTAGAATCTTTAAAATCTTACTCATCTTTGGATACCTCCTTTTTCTTTATATTATTATACTACAATACTTTTGATTTCTTGTCTGTGATATAAATCACATATCCTTCAAAAATTAAAGTTCTCTTTCCTCAATCTCATAAAAGATAAATTATCCTCAGTATATGCCCTGAGAATTTCATCTAAGATAGGATATGGGGTGAGAGAATCCTCATCCCTTTGATTTGGCCTTAACTCCCCATGGAACCTTTGTTAAAATTGACTCAGGTATAATTTCCCTTTCTCTATTAATAAATCTTACTAATTCATAGAACATCATCTAAGGTGGCTAAACAGGCAAATACTTTTATCCCTTTTTTAGAGCTAAAATTCTTTCTTCTGGAGATGGATGGGAATAATGCCAAATCCTATATAATGGTAAGGGATTTAGATTTGCTAAATTTTCCTTTACCAATCTTTTAAGGGCACTTATTAAAGGCTCTTCTGTTTCCAAAAGCTCCTTTGAGAATTTATCTGCTGAATATTCAAATTTGCGAGATATGGCATTTATAATAGGGGTAATAAAATATGCAATAGATGAAATAAAGATAAAAGAGTAGACAATAATAGAAAAACTTTTTTCTACAGAGAAGGTATAAGATATCAATGGAGATTTGTAAATAAGGAAAACAAAATAAATATATGCTATGTAGAATAATATGCTTAAAGCTATTATCTTGGGAATATGCTTTTTAACATGATGCCCCAGTTCATGGGCAAGAACTGCTAAGATTTCATCATGGGTATAACTTAATATAGTATCAAAAAGGACAACCCTTCTTGAATTTCCAATTCCTGTAAGATATGCATTTACCTTTTTTGTTCTTCTTGATGCATCCATAACAAATATATTAGAGATTTTGAATTTTGCTTTTTCTAGAAGAGAAAGAATCTTATTTTTTAATTCTTCATCCTCTAAGGGATAAAATTTATTAAATAGAGGGGCTATAACCATGGGATATAACCAGGAGATAAAAATTTCAAAAATGATAACAACAAGAATAAATTTCCACCACCAATTGGGATCAACCTCTATTATCCATAAAAGAAGGTAAAGAAGGGGAACTCCTAAAATTATAGATATCATTATAGATTTAATTATATCGATAATAAAAACCTTAGGAGTTGTGGTATTAAATCCATACTTTTCCTCTATCACAAAGGTAGAGTATATGCTAAAGGGAAGAGAAACCAAAAAATTTATTAAACCAAAAATCCCAAAGAATAAAAGACCTTGAAAAATATAAGATTTTGAAAGGGAAGATACAAGTTTTTCAAAGTACGGAAATCCCCAAAGGATTAATATAATTGAAAGGATAATATCAATAATATGGGATATCACTCCTAAATTTGTTCTGTCTCTTAAATAATTTTTAGATTTCTCAAAATCCTCCTCACTTACTTTATCCCTAAATACCTCTGGAATTTTTACCCTTGCTGATGTGGAGTATTTATTATTCCATAGGGTAAGAATTAAATCCCATACTTCTTTAATTAAGAAGACAAAAAGAAAAATATAAAGAAACATTGCAAAAATCCTCCTATGAAATTTTTATTGCTTGGGAAAGAAGCTCAATACTTGCTAATATTCCCTCCTCATAATTTACCTTCCCCTCAAACTCTATGGATAGATATCCTTTGTATCCCACATTCTTTAGCATCCTTAAGATTTTAACATAGTCAGGTTTAAATCAAAATCATAGAAAATTCCACCTCCAAAATAGGTTTTAGCATGAACAAGAATAGTATAGGGGATAAGTTTTTCTAATTGTTCATAGGTATCATCTAAGAAGTTTCCACAATCTAGTGCCACCTTAAACCAATCCCTATTTACCCCTTTTAAAATATCCAAAACCCCCTCTGCAGAATAGTTTAGCCCCCAATGATTTTCTATAGCAAGAATTATCCCATATTCCTTTGCAAAATCTACACATTCCCTAAATGCAGATATATTCCATTCTATTCCCTCCTCATAAGTATATCCTTCTAATGCTGGCTCCTTTCCCCTTTTTGCCATAAGTTCAGTAAAATCTTTTATAGTTCCCCATCTTCCCCCAAAAACCATAATAATTGGAGCTCCTAACTTATATCCTACCTTAATTAAATCCTTTACCTTATCTATCTCTTTTTTTCTTTCCTCCTTATCTGGCTTTACAAAATTATTATGAATAGAAAGAGCATAAATATCCAAAGAATGCTCAACACAAAGCCTTTTTATTTTATATAAATAATTATCCTCCAAGGATTCTAATTGAACAGCCAAAATCTCTAAACCATCTAAGCCATATTTATAGGCTAAAGGAATCATTTTTTTTAAAGTTAGGGGTCTTTCCTCAGGATTCCCATAATCAAATCTTTTAAAAGAATAAGTAGAACCTCCTATTCTCATTTTAACCTCCAAAATAAACTTTTTAATATTTTATAATAACAAGTAAGGATCTTACAAAAAAGTTACTATTAAAATGGGGATTGAATTTAAGTTTTTAAAAAGCCCCTTCATAAAGGAGGGACAATTTTTTAGAAGCTTGCTGATAAGCTTATTATATGTTGATTGGTTAAATTTTTTGTATATAAAAGGGCATAATCTAAGTTGAAGTTTGCAAAGCTTAATCCTACTCCAAAGGTTAATCCTTCCTTTGCTCCATTATATCCCCCCCTTATTGCTAAAATAGGAAGGGGATTTATCTCAGAACCAATATGAACTCTATTTAAAAATGTGGGCTTTTCCAATAAAGATATATCTACAACAATTTTTAAAGGTACTACTAAATCTAGTTTTAATAAAGTTCCCACCACCACATCTTTTCTTTCTACACTTTCCACAGTACCTGTATTCCATCTTAAAAAGTTTATGGGATTATACAAGGCAATACCAAAGCTTAGGTTAGAATTTACTAAATAAATTGCCCCAATATCTACCCCAAATCCTTGAGCAGAACCTGTATCTAATGTGGTCATGTAAAAATATCCCGTTGCTCCTACACTAAGATTGGGCATAACATTAGTAGCTATACTTACCTGAAAGGCATTCTCTGAAAAGGGAAAAAGTAGTTCTTCGGAACTTACACTTTTAGTGGATAATCCCAATCCTAAGGAAAAAGATTCCAAGGGTAAAACTCCTCCAAAGAATTCCACCCTCGTAAAACTTTCTGGCATCTCCAAGTGATTAAAACTAAGGGTTTTTTTATCTATAAAAGATAATCCCGCTGGATTATATATCAAACTTCCCCAATCATCAGAGAGGGCAACATAGGCTCCTCCTAATCCTCCTGCCCTTGCATTTAAAATCATTGGGGTAAAAGATGCAAAGCATGGGGTTATGATAAATAAACATATAATTAAGCATATAAAAATTATTTTCCTCATCTATTATGCCTCCTTTTAAAAAATTTAAGTTTAGGGGGGATTTCCCCCCTAAAAGTTATTTCAAGATCCCAATGAACCTATTTATTCTTACCTCACCCTGATGAGAAGTTGAAACAAGCTGGAATAGATAGAGTCCATTGGGTAAGTAAAGTCCTTTCCAATTTACCCCTTCCCATATTACTTCGTAATTTCCAGCAGAAAGATTCCCAAGATCCCTTTCGTATACCTTTTCTCCTGCAAGGTTATATACTATAAACCTTACCTTTGCATCTTGAGAAATATTAAAGTATATCTTCGCTGGTCCTTCTTTAGGATTAAAGGATTTTGTGAATTTTGTAACATTTAAAAGGGAAAGGGGTTGTCCCAAATTAATAATTGTTGTTGCAGAAATATATCTAGAATTATTTAATTCATCCTTTGCTGTTGCCTCAATAATATATTTTCCATTGGGAAGTAAAGCCCCACTTTCATCCTTTCCATTCCATGTATAATTAAAACTTCCATTGTTAACCCTTTGATTTTCAACTATAGTCCTTACAAGATTATTCTTTTGTCCATTAACGGTGTTATAAACTTTAATTGTTAGATATGCATAACCTGAATCATCAAATACTGATCCACTTATATTACAACTTCCAGTATTAGGATTGAAGGAGGATGAAACTGTTAGAGTTAAAGTTGGTGTATCAACTAATAAAGCCCTTGCTTTTCTTAAAAGTATTTCATTTATAGAAATATCTACCCCCTCAAGCCCAAAGGAAAAGTATACTACCGCATATTTTTTTACTGGATCCACATATCTTAATCCTGCAGTTCCAGAGGATGCTATTACTTTATTTACAATAGATGGTGCCTTTTGTTCCTTTATCTTTTCAGGAAGTTTTATCTCAGGAATAGGAAGGGATACTCCTAAAGGATTGTAAACTAATAGGGCTTGTGCTCCCTCTAAAGGATCAATCTCATCTGGATAAAATTGATTTTGGGCAGAATTCTCTGTATTTAAATTAAAGGTTAATCCCTCAAAAGTTGTTCCACTAACACCCCTTATGGAATAAATTTCTGTATTATCTTGAACAAAACTTGCCTTGAGGTATCCTTTATAGAATGTTTCACTTATGTATCCTTTCGAATATCCCCATCCTAAATCTTGGCTTGTAATAAATAATTTACCACCATTATTTAAATAGCTCATTATTTGATTTTGTACAGAAGAATAATAGATTGCTCCCCAATCTCCGGCCCAAAGAACCCAGTCATAATTTAACATGTAACCTACTGAGGGTATCGCATTATCTTTAAATACATCAATAATGTTATAGCCAATTCCTTCATCTACAAAGGCATTCTCTATAAAAGGTGCTATTCCAAATTCTCCTCCATCGTCGGAGATAATTAAAGCTTCTATGGTAGCTGGAGTCGTGAAGGATTTCTGATACCAAGGAGAATCTCCATTGGCATTACTTGCCCTTATCCTCGTATAATAGGTAGTTCCAAGGAAAAGAGGAGCATTTAATAGAGGGCGATATTCTGTATCTTGAGTCTTAATATCTATTACTAAATTACTAAAGTTTGGATCTTGTGCAACCTGTAAATTGTAGGAAGTAGCATAAGGAACTGGTGTCCATTTAAATAATGGTCTTATAGTTAAAGGATTTTGGGAGTACCAACCCATATGATAAATAAAGGAAGGTTGTGCAGGCACTTCCGTTGATTTTACATATATATCGCAAGTAATATTATTTCCAGAAATAGCAATATTTCTTACAGCGACTGCTGTGGGAATTTCAAAATAAGCTTTGCTATTGGGAGTACTATTTTTATCAAAAGTTCGATTATTAGTAGATCCTGGATAAGGATGTCCCGTGTTGCCCGATGAAAGTCTTTTTTCTAATTCCCAAAGTCCATTTGCCTGTTCCAAAGCAACTAAATAGTGTCTTGATGGATCAAGTCCTGGATACCATTCATAATCATTTTGAGTTTTCCTCATTTTCTCATCCACATGATAGATGAGAAGACCCTCTCCCATTAAATAACTATCAAAGCCAATTTTTCTCCTATTCTCCAATAGGAAATATTCATCTCCAATAACTCCATCGGTCCAAAGCATATAAATTACTGGCTCTATCTCCACAGGAGGTATAGAGACATTAATCAAATTATTTTCTGGGACTATTGGAGTTACCCATCCTAATTTAATCTTACACCAGGCGTCAAAATGAGAAGGAGAACCTCCCATGGAATATCCCGAGGGTCCTTGTGGTCCATTCCAAGATCCGGCTGCCATTAAGCTCCATCTTCCAAGTCCCAAAGAAGAATAATCTCTATCATAAAGATCGGGAAGTTGTCCAAAGGAATGTCCCATTTCATGAACAAATACCCCTACCGTTGAGGGAATAATTTTACCTTTATCCTCCATGTATTCTGGTTCAATAGAGTATCTTATAAGAAATAATTTTCCACCAATATTTACATAAACTGTGGATGCATGGGACCAAATATCATTTACATCTCCTGTCCATTCTGCTCCTTCTCCACTATGAATTACAAATACTACATCATAATTTCTTAAATCATATCCAGAATTTACTGCATGTTGTAAAACCTCTTTAACTAATGTAAAAACTCCACCATCAAATCCATGATTTCCATCATTTATATAGTAGGTATAAGTATTTTGAGCAGTATACCAAGGAAGAATAGTTGCAGTTACATCAAATTTATTATAGGAGTTTTCTTTATAAAATTCCTTTACACTTCCTACATTGTAGGGATTAATATTACTCCAATTTGCCCCTTCACTATTAAAGAGTATTTCAAAATAATCTGAAGGAATATTGGCTTGTTTTGGCTTATCAGCAAATTCTACAGGGATTACTATTGCAGATCCTGTACCAGTTGTTTTTTCAATAACTCCATATATTTTTGCTTCCTTTGGAATACTTACAGGAGTAATTTCAGGTAAAGTTGGAAGCTTTATCTTTTTCTCTAAAAGTCTTTCATGGGGTGGCATAATTTTTACTTTAGTTAAGGGAAAAGTTTCTGCAAGGGTAAAAGAGAATAGGAGGATTAAGAATGCTAAAAACCCAAAACCTTTCTTCATCCTTAGACCTCCCTTTTAAAGGTTTTCAACAAGGCATTAGGGTATTATACTATATCCTCCAAATTAATAACAGGGGATATACAGATTATCTTAAAAATTTTGTGCTAAAATATAAAAATTTCCCTTAATAATATAGAAAATTAAGGAAAATTATCTAGGAGGAATTGGTTAATGATTATATTAGGTCATAGAGGAAATCTATATAATCCTGAAAATACCCTTAAAGCCTTTAAATCTGCCATTGAGATGGGAGCAGATGGAATAGAATTGGATGTTCAAAAAACCTTAGATAATGTTCTTGTAGTGTCCCATGATGAAAATTTGAAAAGATTAACAGGTATAGATTTAAACATAAGAAGAGTGGAATTTGAAAAATTAAAGGATATCAAAATTGATGGAGAACCTATAGTTGATCTTAAGACAGCCTTAGAATTTATAAAATCCCATAATAAATTTGTAGATATAGAAGTTAAAAATCCTAAGGATTTTTTAGATGTTATAGAACTTGTAAAGAAAATTAGTTTAAAAGATTTTATAATCTCATCCTTTTGGCATAAAGAGGTCTTTGAAGCAAAAAAATCTTATCCCGATATAAAATTTGCTTATCTTTATTCCCATTTTCCAAAGGATCTTTTAACCTACATTAAAGAAATAGATTTTCTAAAGCCTCATTATCATTATATTAATGAGGAATATATCCCCTTTAAAGAAAAAACCATAGCATGGACTGTTGATGAGGAAGAGAAAATAGATTATCTTTTAAGTATGGATATTTGGGGAATAATTACCAACTTCCCCGATAGAGTTATAAATAGAGTGAAGGGAGGAGAGAAAATGTTTCAAAATCCTTATTTATCATATTTTGTACAAATGATTGATAAGAAATCAATTGTCAGAGGGGAAAATTATGTAAGTTTCGAAGCAGTAAATTATGTTATGCCCTTAAGGATAGAATCCCTATCCATGGAAGATGGAGAAATAAATATTAATAAAACTTTTCCTGTTGATTGGAATTTAGGAGAAAGACTAAAATTTGAGATTACTATTAACGGAGAAAATCCAAAGATAAAAATAAGGGTAAGAGAAGTTGGAGAATTATCCTTTTCTTTAAAGGAATTAGAGGGGACTATATAATTAAATTTTTAGGAGGGGAATCTATTTTATCCCCTCCTTAATCTCAGTTTAAAAGGCATCATCTTCCCTCATCTTTATCTCCAGGAACAACCTCAGAATTTTCTTTAACAAAATTTATCACCTCATCAACATAAGCAAAGGCAAGGGAAACATAAGTATCTGCAGATCCATAATATATTGCAATTCTTCCAGTCTCTGCATCTACCAATGTGGCACAGGGAAATGCCACATTGGGTACAAAACCAACAGTTTCATACTCCATTTCAGGAGTTAGAAGATAATCCCTTAATCTATAAAGGACTCGAGAAGGATTATTTAAATCTAAAATTGCAGCACCAAAACTATAGACATATCCATTACAGGTAAGAACAACTCCATGATAAAATAATAGCCATCCCTCTTCTGTTTCAATAGGTATAGGACCTGCACCTATCTTAAGACTCTGCCACCATCCCGATCCCCCTCTGCTCATCACCCTTCTATGCCTTCCCCAATAAATTAAGTCCTTACTCTCACTCAAAAATATATCCCCAAAGGGAGTATGTCCTGAATCACTGGGCCTTGAAAGCATAACGTAATTGCCATTTATTTTTCTTGGGAAGAGAACACCATTTCTATTATATGGAAGAAAGGCATTTTCCATTCTTATAAATTCCTTAAAATCCTTAGTATATCCAATTCCAATTGTTGGTCCATAAAAATCAGTACACCAGGTGATATAAAATTTATCTTCTATCTTAACAACCCTGGGATCATATGCATAATTAGGTTGATAAATATTTCCCTTCTCATCCTTCCAAATTATTTCTGGATCTTCTATCTTCCAATTTATTCCATCTTTGCTCCATCCCACATGTAATCTTGCCTTTCCATCTTTATGGTCTGCTCTAAATACTCCAACAAATTCGCCGTTAAAGGGAACTACCGCACTATTAAAGATTCTTGCAGTCCTTTTTGTAGGATTCCATTTTGTTAAAGGATTTTTATCATATCTCCATATTACTCCTTCATAATTCTCTGGTTTTTCTTGCCAAGGGATATTTTCCAAGGGTTCTCCAATTATTTTTATCTTTCCCATAGATTTACCTCCTTTTGTTTTCCTTTATAAAAATACTAATAGAACAAAATTTTTCTTGTCAATATTTACAAAATTGTATCCATTTGCTTTATTCTTTTAAAAGATTATGAAATATGATATAATGATAAAAATTTTAAATAGGAGAAGCATGCCAGAAATTCTTTTAAAATCTAAATCCCTTGGGAAAATCTTAAGCTGGGAAAAGAAAGAATCCCTAATACTTTATGGAGAGAATGAGAATTTAAGAATATATGTTTTATGGGACAAGGTTTTGAGATTTTATTTTTCCAAAAATAGAGAATGGAAACATGCCTCCTTTGTGGTAAAAGAAATTTCCCCTTCAAAAGATTTCTCTGTGGAGGAAAAAGAAGAAATTATTCTTAGGACAAAAATGCTAAGGGTTACCATAGATAAAAATAGTGGAAAGATTAGTATATATAATAAAGACGGGGATTTAATACTTTCCGATTACCAAGATTGTGGGTATAGAATATTTAAAAATCGAGTATATTCTTATAAAGAAATTAAGGAAGAGAAAGCCTTTTTAGGATTTGGAGAAAGAACTGGAAATTTAAATAAAAAAGGGAAAAGATTAACCAATTGGAATACCGACAATCCCCATCATTATACTAATATCGATTCCCTTTACCAATCTCATCCCTTTTTCTTAGCCTGGAATCCTAAAAAAAGCTATGGAATTTTCCTTGATAATACCTTTAGAACCTATTTTGACATGGGGAGGGAGAGTGAAAAATACTATTACTTCTATGCAGAGGATGGAGAATTGGACTATTACTTTTTCTATGGGCCTTCACCAAAAGAAGTATTGGAACTTTATACAGAGTTAACAGGAAGATATTATTTACCACCTCTATGGGCATTGGGCTATCAACAATCTCGGTGGAGTTATGCAACAGAAGAGGAAGTAAGAATATTGGCAAAGACCTTTAGAGAGAAAACAATTCCTTGTGATGTAATATATTTAGATATAGATTATATGGAAGATTTTAAAGTATTCACTATTAATAATAAAAGATTTCCCAATTTTCAAAGGATGATTGAGGATCTTTCCCTAAAGGGATTCAAAATTATACCCATTATAGATCCAGGAGTAAAGGTGGATTTAAATTATGACTTATATAAAGAGGGAATAGAAAAGGATCTTTTTTGCAAGAAATCTAATGGGAAAATATATACGGGATATGTATGGCCAGGAAAATGTGTTTTTCCTGATTTTATAAGGAAAGAAGTGAGGGAATGGTGGGAGGAAAAACAAAAGGAGATGATTAAATTAGGAATTTCAGGGTTCTGGAACGATATGAATGAACCATCCTCCATGTCCCATATAGAATATCTCTTAATGAGATTACTCTTTTATCATCTTCATTTTAAAGAGCCTCCCTTTATTCCTCAAGTTCCTTGGAACAAAGAGAAAAAACCAAAGGAATTTTATAAAAAAACATTATCTTCTGATGTCCTTCATGGAGATAAAAGGGAATTTACCCATCATGAGATCCATAATGTTTATGGCCTTCTAATGGTAGAGGCGTGTTTTGAAGGATGGAAGAAAGCTAAACCAAATCTTCGTCCCTTAATCATTACAAGAGCAGGATTTTCAGGAATTCAAAAATTTTCAGCAGTATGGACAGGAGATAATAAAAGCACTTGGGAGCATCTTTATATGTCTCTTCCTATGCTTCAAAATCTGAGTTTATCTGGAATTCCCTTTGTTGGTGCTGATGTGGGAGGTTTCTGGAAGGATTGTAACTCTGAACTTTTCATCCGTTGGATGGAACTTGGTACTTTTTATCCCTATTTTAGGAATCACTCTGCTATGAATACAAAAAATCAAGAACCTTGGAGTTTTGGAGAGAATGTGGAAAAAATTGTGAGAAATTATATAAATTTAAGGTATAAACTTTTGCCGTATATTTATTCTCTATTCTGGGAAGCAAAAGAGAAGGGAATTCCCCCACTAAGATCATTAATAATGGAATTTCCAGAAGATCCTGAAGGTATAATTCATGAGGATGAGTTTTTATTAGGCCCTAATTTATTGGTAGCTCCTATCTATAGGGAAGGAGAAAGAAAGAGACGGGTATATCTTCCAAAGGGAGATTGGTATGATTTTTGGACAGGAGAAAAACTTACAGGACCTAATATATTTGAAGTTTCTGCCCCCTTAGAGATTATTCCTGTATTTGTAAAGGGAGGAAGTATTATACCCCTATGGGAACTTCAAAATTATGTAGGAGAAAAGGAACAGGAAAATTTGGAATTAAGAGTTTATGATGGAGAGGGAGAGTTTATTTTTTATGAAGATGATGGATTTTCCTGGAATTATGAGAGGGGAGAATACAATCTTTTAAAATTTTCCCTCTCTAAGGAAAGGGAGGGATATATATTAAGCATTGAATATCTCCATAATGGTTATAAATCACCAAGAAAAAGATTTAGAATAGTAACCCTAAAGGGAAAAATAATAGAGGTAGAGGAGCAAAAAGCCGAAAAAATATATTTATCACCTTAGAAACCCAATTTAATTCAAACTGATACTTAATCTTCCCTTTCTTTATAGAAATTCCTCTTAAGACAATTGACAAGAGTCAATTTTTATTTTAAACTTCATTTAGATAAATATCAAAATGATGTATAACTAAGAGATGTTTTTAGATCTTCTATTTAAAGCATTAAGTGATGAGACCAGAAGAAGGATTTTAAAGATGCTTGCAGAAAAAGATAGGACTGCAGGAGAAATTGCCAGCTTCTTTCCTCAAACGTGGCCTACTATTTCCCACCACTTGGAAATATTAAAAGAGGCAGGACTTATAGTTGATGAAAGAAGGGGAAAATATATTGTATATTCTCTAAATACTACTGTTTTCCATGAGGCTTTGCTTTTTTTATTAGACACTTTAAAAAAGAGGGAGAAGGTAAATGAAGAATAAATATAAGGTTGACAGATATACTTTTAAAAAGGATCTCGGGATAATCCTTCTTATTTTTATTATGTTTTTAACAGGAATAATATTTTATCCTTATCTTCCCGAAAAAATTCCTATGCATTGGAATTTCAAAGGAGAAATAGATAGATACGGCTCAAAACTTGAAGGAACTTTTGCTATTCCCCTAATGGTGTTTCTGATTTACCTGGGATTTTTATATCTTCCTTATATTGATCCTAAAAGGGAAAATTATCCCAAATTTGAAAAGGTCTATCAAATTATAAAATATTTATTTGTAATAGTATTTTCCATACTACATTATAGTGTTATTGTTTCTGCCCTTGGAGGACCAAGGGATCTAATACCTAAGATAACCCCAATAACCATTGGAATTTTATTTATAATCCTTGGAAACTATATGCCAAGAATTAAATATAATTGGTTTGTAGGAGTAAGAACTCCGTGGACTCTATCCAATGAGGAGGTCTGGAGAAAAACCCATAGAGTCTCAGGATATCTTTTTGTAGTTGGTGGAATATTTATGCTTTTAGCAGCATTTTTACCGCCTTATATAAATATTATAATTGGATTTTCTGGGATTTCATTTGTAGGTATTTTTAGTATAATCTATTCCCTTATTGTCTATAAAAGGCTAAAAAACAAAGAGGAGGATTAAAATGGAAAATATCTCCCAAATTTTTCCTTTAATTTTGCCCTTAATAATTCTTCAATTAATTTTTCAAATTTTTGCCGTTATAAACCTTATAAGAAGACCCAAAGAAGAATTAAGATGGGAAAATAAAATAGTTTGGGGGATAATAATTTTAGTTTTTGGCATATTAGGACCAACTATCTATTTCCTCTTTGGGAGAAAATAAGATGAATGTTATAGAAACGTACAATTTATCTAAATATTTTAAGGAGAAAAAAGCAGTAGATAATTTAAATTTACAAGTTAAAGAAGGAATAGTTTTTGGATATTTAGGCCCTAATGGTGCAGGAAAAACCACTACTATAAGACTTCTTCTAAATCTCGCAAGACCCACAAAGGGATCTGCAATAGTTTTAGGGGAAGATATTACAAAAAGCAAAAATTATCTGAGAAAAATAGGTTTTCTTCCTGATGTTCCCAATTTTTACAATTATTTTACCCCAAGGGAATATTTAGGGTTTTTTGCAGACATCCTAAATGTAGATAAAAAAAGAATTGATGAGGTTTTAGAAATTGTAGATTTAAAAAGCGAAAAAAGAAGAATTGGAACCTTCTCCCGTGGGATGAAGCAAAGATTAGGAATTGCTCAAACTCTCCTCCATAATCCCTCCCTTTTAATATTAGATGAGCCTACTTCTGCTTTAGATCCTCAAGGAAGAAAAGAAATTCTTGATCTTATATTATCTTTAAAGGGAGAAAAAACTATTTTCTTTTCTACCCATATATTGGCTGATGTGGAAAAGATTTGTGATAGGGTGGGAATTTTAAAAGAAGGAAAACTACTTCTTAATGATACCATAGATAACCTGAAAAAAAGGTATAGTCGTAGAACCTTGTATATAGAGGTAGATAATCCTCAAAGGCTTTTTATCAAATTAAAGGAATTTAACTGGATTGAATCTTTATCTTTTTATAACAAAAATGGAATTCTTGTGAAAATAAAGGATATGTCCTTACCCCAAAGGGAAATCCCAAGGATTATATCCCAAGAAGATCTTCTCCTTTTCAAATTTGAATTTTTAGAACCTTCCTTAGAAGATATTTTCTTTGAGGTGGTATCATGATTTTAAAACTTATGAAGAAGGAATGGAAGGAGATTATAAAAACTGGAAAATTTTATGCTTTACTTTTTTCTTTTCTATTCTTTGCAATAGCAAGCCCTGCTATTGCTAAATTTACCCCAGAAATTATTAAAAGTTTAGTAAACTCTCAGCAAACTCAAGGATTGATTATTCAGATTCCACCTCCCACATGGAAGGATTCCTTTTTACAATTTTTTAAGAATCTTAATCAGATAATCTTTATTGTTTTGGTAATAGTATTTATTGGGAATATAGCAGAGGAAAAGAATAAAGGAACTGCAATAATGGTATTAACAAAGGGGATAGATAGAGGTAAGTGGATTATTTCAAAGTTTATTTTTCAACTTTTATTAAGTTTTGCCCTTTTATCAATATCCTATATTCTTTGTTTATACTACACCTTTCTTCTCTTTTCCAACTTTCCTATTAAAAATTCCCTTTTCTCCACTTTATTATATTTAATATATCTTTTCTTCTTTCTTTCTTTAACTCTTTTTTCCAGCTCCTTGGGAAATAATACCATTCAAGCATTAGGAATATTCTTGGGAATTTTTATCCTTCTTAACATTCTTTCCATCTTTCCCCGTCTTAATCCATATAATCCCATATATCTTTCCACCTTAGAAAATATGTGGATTACAGCCTCCGTAGAATTAAAAGAAGCTTTAAAACCTATAATTTCTACAATTTTACTATCTTTTATATTTATATTCTCAAGTATTTTACATTTCAAAAAGCAGGAGTTATAAGGAAAAACTATTTATATTCTAAAATCCATATCTCTGTTGCTTTTGGAAGTTTGTCCCTTGAAATTTTTAGAAGGGAGCTTTCAATTCTAACTATTTTAATATCTTTTACTAATTTTAAAAATTCATCTAAGGTTCCTATGGGCCATCCTTGAGTATATTCTGTTTTATAATGCATAGGAATAGCAATCTTGGGATTTAGTTGTCTTATAACCTTTAAAGCCTCTTCTTGAGGAAGGGTATAATACCCTCCTACAGGGATAAGTAAAATGTCAACCTTTCCAATAAGATTAATTTCCTTTTCCGTTAATACAATACCTAAATCTCCCAAATGGGCAAGCCTCATTCCCTCTACATCAATGACAGTTATACTATTTTTCCCTCTCTTTTTTCCTTCTGCATCATCATGGTAGGTAGGGACATTCCATATCTTTATATCTCCAATTTTCTTTTCAAATAAATTCCAATCAGCTCCTCCCCCTTTAGTTCCCACAACTACCTCTACCCTTTTACCTAAAAAATTAGGGTTATAGTGATCTCCATGTTCATGACTACTAATTATTAAATCTGCAGTGGTTTGAGGAATAGGATAGTTAGAAGAGAAGGGATCAATTATAATGGAAAATCCAGATTCAAATTGAATTCTAAAACAGGCATGTCCAAAATATTTTATCTCCATAGCAAAGGTTAAGGAAATAAGAGAGAGTAATAAAATTAAAACTAAATATTTATTCATTTTTTATCCCCCTTTCACTTGGAATATAAAAATCCTATAACCTTCTCCTCCCAATAGTAGAAGTATAAGATATTTTCCATCTAAAGTAAAATCCATTTTTTCCAAAAAATATTCATTATCCAATTCCACTTTTTTCCTTAATTCTTTTCTCCAGGAATAAACTATAATCTCCCTGGTGGGAGCAAGATAGTGTACTCCTGAGGAATAGGCTATAAGTCTATTATCATAAGAAAAAACTGGATGGGAACCAAAAATGGTAAATAAAGCTCTATTATCCTTTAAAGAAAATACAGTAATTGTTCTATTCCCTTCTATTCCCAATAACTCTCCTGTGGGACTTAAAAAGGGATTTCCTATATAAGGGAGAGTCAAGATTTCTTTCAGGGTAGAAAGATCTATTACCTTTATTTTCTCTGCATTGTCTAAGGAAAGGGAAAGATATCTGTCATCTTGGGAAAGGCTCCATCCTATAACTCTATCTCCCTCATAAAAGTATTCCAAATCCCTTCCTGTTTTTAAGTCCTTTAAAATTAAAGCATATCCTTTTCTATCTCTTAATATTGGATTAAAGATAAAAAGATATTTATCTTTATTGCTAAAAAGGATTTCAAATTCTAAATAATCCTTTTGGCTTATAGTATATAATTTTTCCCTTTTTGGAAAGGTTAAAACATTGTATTCATACCAATCAGATAATTGAATAAAGCCTCCCACTAAAAAGGTAGAAAAATGAACCTTTTCCATAATGAAATTTCCTAAAGGAGATATAATTAAATCTTCTATTTTTTCAACTTGAATTGTTAGAATTTTTGAGCTTCCCTTTAAAGTATTTTCCTTATTATATGGAAATGGGGTTTCTATTCTTCTTGTAAGATCAAAAAGACTTAGATAGGGCTCATTATTGACCCCAATTACTCTCCCTGAATCAAGGGGATAGAAATTCGTAACTAATATATTCTCTCCCTCTTTAACTACAGAAGATCTTACTCTAATCCTATAAATTTCTTTTTCCTCTTTTATATTGTATAAAATTAAAAAATCCCTTTGGGAGAAGAATAAAATATTTTCAAAAATCTTAAAGAAGTTTACTGATTCATTCCCTAATCTTATTACTTTTACCAAAGAAATATCTAAACTCTCTTGAGCAAGAGGAGAGGACAAAAATAAAAGAAAGAAAAGTACTGATAAAACTCTTCTCACAAATCTTCTCCCTTTTTTCCTAAAAATATAAATATATTATACCGAAAGATATCATAAAAAGATGTGCTAAAGATCACATTTTTATAAAATTTGCATTCTGAATTTGATAGAGACGATAATACAATCCCTTTTTTCTCAAAAGTTCTTGATGATTTCCCTTCTCTATTATTTTCCCTTTGTGTAATACGTAAATAGTATCCACGTCCTGAATTGTAGAAAGTCTATGAGCAATAATAATGCTTGTTCTTCCTTCTATAATTTTATTAAGAGCATCTTGAATAAGCTTTTCTGTTTCTGTATCAATATTGGAAGTTGCTTCATCTAATATAAGAATTTTGGGATCAGAAGCTAAAGCCCTTGCAAAAGCTAATAATTGTCTTTGTCCAGCAGATAGAGTTGCTCCCCTTTCCTGAACAGGGGTTTCATAACCCTGGGGAAGCCTTAAAATAAATTCTTCTGCATTAACTATTTTGGCTACTTCCTTTACCTTCTCATAGGATACATTATCTCTTTTTAATTTAATATTGTGAAGAATATTTGTTGCAAAAAGATGGACATCCTGAAGGACTAAACTTATTTGACTTCTTAATTCCTCCAAATTAAGTTCTTTAATGTTTATGTCATCAATTAATATTTCTCCCCTTTGAATATCATAGAAACGAGTAATTAAATTTATAATAGAAGTTTTTCCTGCACCTGTTAAACCAACAAAAGCAACCTTCTCCCCAGGCTCTATAATAAAAGAAACATCCTTTAAAACCCATTCTCTATCATAGGCAAACCAAACATTTTTAAATTCTATTTTTCCTTTTATTTCCCCCAATTTTATGGGATTTTCATAAGATTTAATTGTTATAGGCTCGTCTAAAAGTAGGAAAATTCTTTCGGAGGATGCCATAGCATTTTGAAGAATATCATATTTTTCTGCAAGATCTTGAATGGGTCTGAAAAATAAGTCTAAGTATGAAATAAAAAGAAAAAGCATTCCAAAACTTATTTGATTATTTAAAATCTGAATTCCACCAAAAAATATTAGAGCAGATACCACAAAACTTCCCAATGCGTTAACCAATGGTCTAAAAATTGCATTAACAAATATGAATCTTAATTGAGCATTTAATAAACTATTATTTATCTCTCTAAACTCCCTTTCATTTTCTTTTTCCCGTGCAAAAAGTTCTGTTATTCTTATCCCATTTATATGTTCCGCAAGATAGGCATTAACACGAGCCAATCTAACTCTAAAGTCTCTATAGGCTTTTCTTGCATATTTTCTAAATATAAAACTCATATATCCCACTATAGGGATTGATAAAATAACAATTACTGCTAACTTCCAATTTAAGATAAACATAAATATACTTAATCCGATAATTAAAAAAACATCTATAACAACACTTGTAATTACAGAGTTGTACATTTCCTGAAGGGTCTCTGTGTCATTAGTAACTCTTGTTACTAATCTTCCCACAGGATTTCTATCAAAAAAGCTTATGGGAAGCTTTAAAATATGGCTAAAAATGTCCCTTCTTATATCGTAAATGATTTTTTGAGAGGTCAAATGAAGAAGATAAACTTGAATATATGTAAGAAGAAAAATCCCCAAGATAACAATAAAATATAATAAAGCAGACTCTCTAAGAACTTTAAAATCCCATGTCCTTAGTATTTTCTTATCTTCTATGTGGATTTTTTCCAAGTCCTTTTCTAATATATAAAAAACATCGTTATATTTTTTAATGGGATATTTATTTAATAATCTTTCCCAATCCTCATCTTTAATCATTCCCCTTATATTTTCATCAATTAAATAAACCCTTTCCTCTTTATCCTGAACTTTCAAAATATTAAAGGGATTTATACATGTATCAATGGCATTTTTAATAATATATGGGTTCAAAAGCTTTCCTATTGTTATTAAAAATATAAGAATTATAGCAAAAATAATTCCCTTTATATAAGGCTTTGCATATTTTAAAAGTCTTCTCATTAAACGAGAATCATAAACCTTTCCTAATATTTCTTGTTCTTCAAAGTAATCCCTCATAATTTCTCCTCCAATTCTGACTCCAATTGCTGTTCCTCATATAATCTTGCATAGAATCCACCATATCTCATTAATTCCTCATGATTTCCCCTCTCAATTATCTTTCCATCTTTTAAAACAATGATTTCATCTGCATCTTGAATCACTGATAATCTCTGGGCAATTATAATAAGGGTCTTATTCTTTTTTATTTTCATCAAGTTATTAAGAATTTTCTTCTCGGTGTGGGCATCTACTGCAGATAAAGCATCATCCAATATAATAATTGAAGGATCTATGGCCAACGCCCTTGCCAAGGCAACCCTTTGCTTTTGTCCTCCTGATAGGGTAATTCCCCTTTCTCCTATAACGGTGTTTAATCCCTCTGGAAATTCCTTCAGATCTTCATCTAAAGCAACAATCTCTATTAGCTCTTTTATTTTCTCATCGGAGATCTCTAAATTTCCAAATCTTATATTATTGGCAATAGTATCAGAAAAGAGAAAATTATCTTGAGGAACAAATCCAATATTTTTTCTTAAGGAATTAAGGGATAGCTTTTTTATAGGAATATCGTCAATTAAAATCTCCCCTTCTTTTACATTAAACAATCTTGGAATAAGACTTACAAGAGTTGTTTTCCCAGATCCCACAGGGCCTGTTATTCCCAAAAACTTTCCAGGAGTAATCTCCAAGGATATATTTTCTAAAACCCATGAATTATTAGAGGGATAGGAAAAATAAACATTCTTATATTTAATCTTACCCTCTATTTTTTCTTTATGAATAGCATCTTTACAATCCCTAATCTCGGGAATCTCATCGAGAACTTCATTTATTCTCTCTAAGGAAGCCCTTCCCCTCTGAAAAACATTTACCACTTGACCCAATGCAGCCATAGGCCATATTAAAAGTCCTATATATCCATTAAAGGCTATAAAATCTCCAAGGGAAATCTCCCCTCTTAAAGCTGATAAACCCCCAAAATAGAATATAATTAACACACAAAAACCTGCTAAAAACTCTATGGAGGGAAACATAAATCCCCAAACTCTAACCAATTTTATATTTCTCTTCAAAAGATCCTTAGCCTTTTCCAAAAAGTTTTTTAATTCTCCTTCTTCCTGCACATATGCCTTTACAACTCTAATTCCCGCAATAGTTTCCTCCACTTTATCGGTTAATTGGGCAAATCCATCTTGAACATATTTAAATCTATCGTGGGTTATTCTCCCAAAAAAGAATATTGATAAAGTTATTAAGGGAAGAGGAATTAATAAATATAACGTAAGTCTTAAACTTATACTCAAAAGGAAAGCAATACTTAATATTCCTAAAAATAGGGTATCGAAGAACATAATAACACCAAATCCAAAAACTTCTCTTACTGCATTTAGATCGTTGGTGGCTAATGCCATTAATTCTCCAGTTTTATGATAATTAAAATAATTTATTGAAAGTTTTTGGAGATGGGAAAAGTATTTATCTCTAATTTTTGCTTCAAGCTTTCTTGAGGTGGGAATTATAGACATTCTCCAAAAATATCTAAATAAAGCTGTCAATATAGCAAAAAGAATAAGGAGAAGGGAATAAATAGAATTTTCTCTTATCCCAAAATGACCCTGCCTTAATTTATCAACTCCCCATCCCAGAAATTTAGGAATTATAAGCTGAAATATATCTGTAAGAAGAAGAGCTAAAACTCCCTTTATATAATTTCCCTTATATTCCCATAAAAATCCTTTTATATGTCTTAATAATGGCCTCTTCGTCATACAACTTAAAAAGTTTATATTATTTACCCAGAATTGAAAAGTAAAAATTTTTATTTTATTGACAATTCCTCCTAAGTATGATACCTTTTTAATCAAATTGGTATTTAAATGGCATAAATTGGTAAAAGGGGAGAGAATTTTGTGAAAATATCTCCACTAATAAAAGAAAAGGTCAAAGATGAGATTTTGAAATTCATTGAGAGAAATAGAAGGGAAGAATATGTTAGAATTCCCTCGGAAAGAGATTTAGCAAAAAAATACAACGTTAGTAGAACCACTATTCGTTCTGTTATAAAAGAGCTTATAAATAGTGGCTTTATAATTCAGTTTCAAGGAAAAGGAACATATATACTTCCTAAACCGAGGGAAAAGAACCTTTATATAATATATTCCCCTGATATAAAGAAAAATGATCCCTTTTACACAAAATTTTTCTTGGAATTAACAGTTATCTCCTCAAAGGAAGATATAAATATAACATTTATTAATATTGATAATTTACCTAATAAAATAAATGTTCCTTTAATTGTAGTGGGGCTTATCGAAGAAGATATCATGAAGAAAATAAAGGAATCCTATAATATCATAATTACTATTGAGCAATATTTGAGTCAAGATGAGATAATCCAAGTATCTATAGATGATTATAAAATTGGATGGACTGCAGGAAATACTTTAATAAAATATGGATATAAAAATTTGATTCACTTGGCAGGTCCAGATAAATATACTGCTCCCTATTTAAGAAAGCTGGGCTTTATTGATAGATTAAAAAATGAAAAGAGAATCTCTTATGAAATTATTGAGGGTAAAATGAATTGGAATTCTGGATATGAGCTCGGTGAGATTATTCTCCAAAGATTTAATGATATTAGAGCTCCTTTGGGTGTATTTACAGCTAATGATTGGATGGCTATAGGATTAATACAAAGGCTAAGAGAAAATAAGATAAAAATTGGAGATGAGATTTCTATTATAGGTTGCGACAACATACCATTAGCAAGCGAAGTAGTTCCACCTCTTACCACCTTCGATTGGAATGTAAAAAGCATTATGTTGGAGATTATTCATATGATTAATACTATATATTCTGGAAGAAGTTTACAAAATAAAAGAATTTTACTTCCAGCAAAATTAATTTTGAGAGAAACCTTAAGGTAGTTGACATCCTTAGATACTTAATATCACCTTTAAGGTATAAGACAGGATTTATCATTGACAAAATTTGTTTTGAATGATAAGATTAAATTGGCATTAAATTGGTTTAAAAGTGGTTTAAATTTATCAAGGAGGTGGTAAGAAGATTATAAATCTTTCCCTATCAAAGTCATTAATCTCTATGAAAGGAGGATTCTTTTAAATGAGAAGAATCTTAATAGTTTTAGCTTTAACCCTTTCTTTAATAGTTTTTTCTCTAACTTCTGCCCAAGCTACAAAAATAACTATTTGGTGCTCTGAAAAACAGGTGGATATTCTCCAGAGATTAGGAGAAGAATTTAAGGCAAAATATGGGGTTGCTGTTGAAGTTCAATATGTGGAATTTGGATCCATTAAGCCCAACTTCTTAACTGCTGCTCCCCAAGGAAAAGGTGCAGATATTATTGTAGGAGCCCATGATTGGGTAGGAGAATTAGTGGTAAATGGATTATTGGAACCAATTCCTGAATTCAAAGATATAAAACAATTTTATGAAACTTCCCTTAAAGCCTTTTCTTATGGTGGAAAGCTCTATGGTTTACCCTATGCTATGGAAGCTATAGCTTTAATTTATAATAAAGACTATGTCAAAACCCCACCCTTAACCATGGAAAGCTTGATTACCACAGCAAAAAGAATAAACACTGCATATAAAGGTAAAGTAAAGGGATTTGTTACCAGTGCAGCAGAATTCTATTATGTAGCACCTGTCATTTTTGGACAGGGAGGATATGTATTTAAAGATACTCCTTCAGGACTTGATGTATCTGATATTGGGCTTGCAAATCCTGGAGCTGTAAAGGGTGTAAAATTATGGAAAAGATTAGTAGATGAGGGACTTTTAAGCCCTGGAGATAACTATCAAATAATGGATTCTTTATTCAAAGAAGGGAAGGCAGCAATGATCATAAATGGGCCCTGGGCAGTCAAAGCCTATAAAGATGCAGGGGTAAATTATGGGGTAAGTGTTATTCCTAATTTAGAGGCAAAGATTCCTGCAAAACCATTTGTTGGTGTTCAAGGGTTTATGGTAAATTCAAAATCACCAAATAAAGTTCTTGTCAGAGAATTTCTCATAAGCTTTATTTCTACAAAGGATACCATGTATAAGATTTATCTTGCAGATCCAAGAATTCCTTCAAGAAAGGATGTTCTTGCCCTTGTAAAAGATAACCCTGATATCGTTGGATTCACAAAGAGTGCTTCCAACGGAATACCAATGCCCAATGTCCCAGAAATGGCTGCAGTTTGGGGTGCCATGAATGATGCCCTTAATTTAGTGGTAAATGAAAAGGCAACTCTAGAGGATGCCCTTAATAATGCGGTGAAAACTATAAAAGCTCAAATTAAAAAGTAAAATCTTGATATAAGGACCCAAGAGAATAACCCTTGGGTCCTTACTTTTAGGAGGGAGAAGTTAGTGATTAAAGTATTAAAAATCTTTTTATTGTTTTTATTAGCATTATTTAACGCTATCCTTTTATTATTTGGAATTTATCTTATTCAAAACGCCTATTATGAGATTGGAATTGTTCTTCTTTCTGCTCTCATACTTATAGATTTCTTCATTCTTAATCCCAAAGCTTATCCCTACAGATATACAATTCCCGCCCTTATTTTCCTATTTCTCCTTGTCCTTTATCCTATTTATTTTACAATTAAAACTGCCTTTACTAATTTTGGAACGGGACATATATTTACAAAAGAGGAAACTATTGAAAGGCTTCTTTATGATCCCAACTACACCTACATTTTAGAAGAAAAACCTATAAAATTTAAGATATTCTCAGTCTTTAAAGATTCCCAACCCCAAGATGATTTTTTAATAATTTTTGAAATTGACAAGAAATATTATGTAGCTGGTATTCCCCACCCAAGTAAACAAAGGGGAAGAGAAGTTCTTTTAAGAGAAGGAAAACTAGTAAGGATAGAAGATAAAAATTTTAAGTTAAATGGGAGATCCTTTGAAGTTTCTCCTTATCCCTTTATTCTTTCCAATATAGATTTGATTTCAACCTCAGATAAGGTGTATAAATCTGTCTATATGTTAGAAGATCCTGAACTGGAAAAAAACTTTTCCTTTTTTACATTGATTATTCAGAAATATTTGATTCAAACAGAATATATTGAGCCAGAAACTGGAAAAATTTTAGGAGTAAAAGTAGATAGCGATGGAAGATGGAAATTCTTTTTTATAGACAGGCTTTACAGACTTTCCTATGAGGATATTAGAGAAAATGGTAAGATTAAGACAAAACTTGTAATTGTTAATACAAAAACTAAAAAGCCTATTATTGAAGAAAAGGGTTCCTTTTTTGATCAAGATGAAAAGGGAAATAGAATTTTTTTAGTAGGATACACTGCCTTTATTGGATTTGAAAACTTTTCAAGGATTTTAACTGATGAACAAATCTCAGGACCATTTCTTAGAGTGTTTCTATGGACAGTTCTTTGGTCCCTATTTACTGTTTTATTTTCCTTTTCTCTAGGACTTTCTTTAGCTCTGATACTTAATAATAGGAAATTAAAATTTAGAAATATTTATAGAACTTTACTCATTATCCCCTGGGCAATCCCTTATTTTATATCGGTTTTAACTTGGAGAAATGGAATTTTTAATGAAACCTATGGTATTCTTAATAAAATTATTCTTCCCTTCTTAGGAATTGAGCCTATAAAATGGTTTAATGATCCCTTCTGGGCTAAGGTTATTTGTTTAACTGTAAATACTTGGCTTACCTTCCCATATATGATGACTGTTTCCTTAGGAGCCCTTCAGGGAATACCTGATGAGCTTTATGAGGTTGCAGCAATTGATGGCGCGGGAAAATGGAATAGATTTTGGTATATTACCTTCCCATTACTTCTTACAGTGGTTGCTCCTTTACTTATTAGTAGTTTTGCCTATACCTTTAATAACTTCACTCTTATTTACCTTTTGACTGCTGGTGGTCCTCCTATGGTGGGAGCAACAACTCCTGCAGGACATACAGATATTTTAATTTCCTATGTATATAAATTAGCCTTTGAGGGAAGAGGACAAGAATTTGGTTTTGCAAGTTCTATAGCTATTCTCATCTTCTTTTTAGTTGCAGGAATAAGCCTCATAAACTTTAAATTATCAGGAGCTTTTGAAGAGATAAGAGGTGAGCAATAATGGTTGGAGAAGGAAGAAAAAATTTATTAACCCATTTAATTCTCTTAATTATTATTCCTATAATTCTTTTTCCTATAATTTGGGTAGTATCAACTTCTATAAGAAGAGATGAGGCTGCATTCTCAACAAAGCTTTTTTCTTCAAGATTAACCCTTCAACACTACATAGATTTGGTAGCCCCTGAGAAGAATATTCCTGTTCTTGTTCAAGAAATTCAAAATTTAGTGTTAAGGACACCTCCATACAATAAATGGGATGAAAAAAGAATAAAGAAACTTATTGATGAGGACTTAAGGAGACTTCAAGATTATGTAAAGGAAACCCAAGAAAGATATGAAAATTCGAAGAAATTATTTAACAAAGTAAATAACTTTCTTACTTCTAAAAATGAAGATATTAAAAGTAAAACCTTATCAATCCTTTTGGAGTTAAAGGACTTTTTAGAAAGAAAAATCCCAAAGGAAGAAGCAGGAAGAATAGAAATTGAGAAGTATAATAACTTAAAAGTTCTTAAAGAAAGATTTTCTAAGATTTCAGAAAGGATAAATAAAAATTTGATGGAGATTAATAGAATTAAAAATAGATATTCATCCCTTCAAGAGAGCATCCTTAATATAAATAAGGAGTTTAGTTATGAGATAAATCCTAAAATCGAATTAATAAATAAGAAATTAACGGAGGAAACAAATGTTATACCTGCCTCCTTTTTCCAGTCTAAAAATAAAAACCTCTTATCTAAATCCTTAGAAATTTTAAAAAATTTAACTGAAAAAGTTGAAGGATATCCTGATCTTTCTCAAACTCTTAATGACTTAAAAAATCTCCATCACAATTTAGAATATAATTGGAATCCATTCTCCCCTCAATCTAAGGAAATATATTTCAGCATAAAGGAATTAGATTCTAAAATCTCCATGGCAATATCTATGTTGGAAAATAACATAAGAAATCTTAAAGAGGAAGAAAGAAAATTAGCCCTATTGGAGCAAGAAAATGAATTCTTAGAGATACAAAGGGAGCTTCTAGGAACTGAGATGGAAGAAGAGGAAGAAGAATTAAAGCCTATTTCCAAATATTCAGAACTTAAGACCTTCTTAAAAAATTTAGATGGGAAAATAAAGGAAATTGAAGATGCAAAAAATTTCAAAGATTTAGTTATTGTATGTGTCCCCTTAGAAGAGGAATTTAGAAATTTTGTAAGTGAATATATTTTAAGCTTTGATAGAGATGAATTAGTAGGCAAAATAGAATCAGCTGTAGATAAATTGAGATGGTTTCAAGAATATAATACCTTCCTAAATAAGTTTGAATTTTTTTCTAAAAATCTGAATAATACAATAGAAAAAACTAAGATATATCTTTCTGATTTATCCTTAACAGGAAAATCTCTAAATCCAAATCTTTTAGATACTCTATATGATATTGCTAAAACTGATTATGTAAATCTTGTAAGTCCTAATATGAATATAGTTTCTAAAAAGGCAGGAGATTTAATAGATCTACTTCCCTACAAGGATGTTAAAGGAGATTTAAAGGGAATTGATGGAGAATTATTTAGAATTGACCAAGTTTGGAAGCAAAAAACAAGACACTACTTTTTAAGATGGGTAAGAAATTCAATTTTTGTTGCTGGTATCTCTGCAATTATAACCACTATTGTATGCTCCATAGCTGCTTATCCCTTTAGTAGGTTGAGATTTTGGGGAAGAAAATATGGAATAATGACTCTCCTTTTAATTCAGATGTTTCCAAGTGCAGTTTATATGATTGCGATTTATAGTCTTCTGAACCTACTTGGCAAATTTGTTCCCTTTTTAGGACTTGACACTCTAACAGGTCTTACCTTTGTCTACTTAGGTAATATTGCATACAATATGTATATAATTAAAGGCTTCTATGATACAATTCCTGATTCCTTAGAGGAGTCAGCAATGATCGATGGAGCAACAAGATTTCAAACCTTCTATAAGATAGTTATTCCCCTTGCCCGCCCTATTCTTGCAGTAGTGATAATTTTAACCTTCATGGGTGTTTTTAATGAATTTATCTTTGCAAGAATTATATTGCGGGATGCTAAAAATTATACCTATGCCATTGGTCTATGGACTTTCTCCTCAGGACCATACCTTACAGAATGGGGTTTATTTACGGCTGCTGCCCTTCTTGGAATGCTCCCTATGACCATATTATTCCTTTCCCTTCAAAGATATATAGTTTCTGGACTTACAAAGGGAGCAGTAAAAGGTTAAAAGGAGGCGGAATTGATGAGATTTCAAAAATTTTTCTCCATAATAAATATAACTATGTTGGGATTAAGTTTTCTTCTTTATTTAGGATTTTCTAACACAGAGATTATTGTAAATCCCATTGAAAATCTTAGGAAAGATTTTATTAAAGGGATTGATGTTTCTATGCTTTATCAAATTGAAGAGAATGGTGGCAAATTTTATGATAATGGTATAGAGAAGGATCCCCTGGAAATATTAAAGAATCATGGAGTAAATTGGATAAGATTAAGAGTTTGGAATGATCCCTTTGATGAAACAGGACAGCCCTTTGGGGGAGGGAATTGTGATTATGTAAAAATAACCAAAATTGCTCAAAGGGCAAAATCCTTAGGATTAAAAGTATGCCTCGATTTTCATTATAGTGATTGGTGGGCAGATCCAGGAAAACAGAATAAGCCCAAGGCATGGAAAAATCTTAAAGGAACTTCCTTAGTGAAAGAAGTTTCTAATTTTACCTTTAAAGTTTTAGATTATATGAAAAAGAATAATGCCCTCCCCGATATGGTTCAACTTGGAAATGAGGTTAACAATGGTTTCTTATGGCCTGATGGACAACTTATTGGGGTTAATGTGGGAGGATTTGATGGTTTTGTAAAATTACTAAATGCAGGTATAAGTTCTGTAAGAAGAGTAAGCAGATCTATAAAAATTGCCATTCATTTGTCCGATGGTGGAAACAATTCTTTGTACCGATGGTTCTTTGAAGAAATAACAAGAAGGAAAGTAGATTTTGATGTTATTGGAGTATCCTATTATCCATATTGGCATGGTACCCTTGATGAACTAAGAGCTAATCTAAATGATATCTCCCAAAGATATAATAAGGACGTAGCAATCCTTGAAACTGCTTATGCTTGGACATTACAAGATATAGATGGACATCCCAATATCTTTGGAGGAGATATGGAGATAATGGGGGGATATAAAGCAACAATTCAGGGACAAGCTACTGCAATAAGAGATATTATGGAAGTTGTTGCTCAAGTTCCAAATGGAAGAGGTTTAGGAATATTTTATTGGGAGGGATGTTGGATACCTGTAAAGGGAGCTGGCTGGAAAGAAGGGGAAGGAAATCCCTGGGAAAATCAAGCTCTATTTGATTTTAATGGTAATACTCTTCCTTCCTTAGATGTTTTTAATCTTGTTTATGGTAAAACCTATGTAAAACTCAAACCAAAGGAATTGCTTTCCATTATAAATATAAAAATTTCCACAGGAGAGACACCCAAATTTCCTGAAAAGGTTAGAATTTTATTTTCCGATGATGCCATAAGATCAATCCCAGTAATTTGGGAAGAAATTGATAAATCATTAATATCCACCCCTGGTAGTTTCAAAGTAAAAGGTATTGTGAAGGATGTTAATATTGAAGTATCTGCAAATATCACTGTTGTAGGAGAAAGGATTTTTGTCCAAAATCCAAGTTTTGAATCAGGAGGTTTTGAGCCTTGGATAGTGGTAGGAGATAAGACTGCGGTGAAGGTTGTTAAAGCAAGTCCCCCTCAGAATGCTAAATCAGGAGAATATGCAGTAAATTATTGGCTTGATAAACCATTTAAATTTGAAATGTATCAAGTGGTAAAGGGACTTAAAGATGGAGTCTATAAGGTAAGTTTTTGGATTCAAGGTGGCGGAGGAGAAAATATTCTAAAACTTAAAGTGAGCGAATATGGTGGAGAGGATCTATTTTTAGATATTGTAAATACAGGCTGGCTTAAATGGAGTAATCCCACTATAAAGGGAATAAAGGTTTCCACAGGTCAATGTAAAATCAGTATAATTATTGACGGAAATACAGGAAATTGGGGTTGGATTGATGATTTTGAGCTAAAAGAGGAATAGGGGAGGAATATCCTCCCCAACTCCTTATATTATCCCTTTTTCTTTAAATACTTCGTAAGCTTCTTTTATGAATTCAGGACTTGTTCCGCAACATCCTCCAATAAAATTTATACCTAAATCCAACATCTCTTCCACAAAAACTGCAAAATCAGAAGGAGATTCAGAATAAGTTAATCTTCCATCTAAAATTTTAGGAATACCTGCATTAGGCTGTATTAACACAGGAAGATTTGTTGATTTTCTAACAATAGGAGCTATCTTCTTCATATCTTCAATTCCCTTCCCACAATTTGATCCCACAAAATCTGCACCATTCTCCTCCAACTTTCTTATAGATGTCTCCACCTCATCTCCAAAGGGAGTCCTTCCTCCCAATGGCCCCAATTCAAAACTCATAGTAACACCAACAATAAGATCCAATTTTTTTGCAGATCTTAATGCTATTAGAGCTTCCCTTAAGGAGATCATAGTCTCTATAAGGATAAAATCCACTCCTGAATCCTTTAATATCATCATCTGTTCCGAAAAAACTTCTTCTGCTTCCTTTTCAGTAACATCTCCATAGGGCTCAACAAGTTCTCCCAAAGGACCCACAGAACCTGCAATTAAAACTCCTCTATCCTTAAATTTTAAAGCAATCTCTACTCCCCTTTGATTTATCTCCTTTATTCTTGTATCTAAATTACTCTTCCTCAATCTTAATCTATTCCCTCCAAAGGTATTTGTCTCTATTACCATAGCTCCTGAGGCAATATAATCTCTATGAATCTCCCCCACAATTTTGGGATTTTCTATATTCCAAAGCTCTGGTGGAGTTCCTATGGGAAGGCTCCTTCCTTGAAGTTCTGTTCCCATGGCCCCATCAAAAAGCAAAGTTTTTTTCAAAAATTCCTTATTCCTAATTAACATATTCTTGGAAGGGGGTCCTTTTTAAATGGATCCAAAATTCTTTTTGTCCCAATTCTTGTCTTTAGATAAACCCTGTTTCCTTTACCTTTAACCTCCCCAATAATTCTTCCCTCCTTGCCAAGTTCATTTTTACTTAGAAATTCCATAACTTTATCAACTTCCCTCCTATCAACTATAATAATTACTTTTCCCTCATTAGCAGAATAAAGGGGATCTATTCCTAAGATCTCACTGGCATATTTAGCCCAATCTTTTATTGGAATTTTTTCTTCCTCTATCTCTATTTCCACATTATATTTACGGGCAATTTCATTTAACACCCCAGCAACTCCCCCCCTTGTGGGATCCCTCATAAATTTAATTCCATGAGAAAGGGAAAGTAGGGGAAGGGTAAGGGAATTTAGAGGAGCAAGATCAGATTTTATCTCTTCCCCTACCTTTACTCCCAATCTCTGAAGCATCAAAGAAAGACCATGTTCTCCAATTCCACCATTTATAATAACTAAATCTTTTTCCTCTATCTTTCTTCCCCTCCAATCTAAATCCCTTTCTATTATTCCAATTCCAGCTGTGTTTATAAAAATCTTGTCTCCCTTTCCCTTCTCCACCACTTTAGTATCACCTGTTATAATTTTTACTCCACATTCCCTGCTGGCAAAACTCATAGATTGAAGAATCCTTCTAAACTCATCAAGGGTTAATCCTTCTTCAATAATAAAACCTACACTTAAATATAGAGGTCTTGCACCCATCACCGAGAGATCATTTATGGTTCCATAAATGGAAAGTTTTCCTATATCTCCACCATTAAAGAAAATAGGGGATACTACAAAGGAATCAGTAGTAAAGGCAAGCCTTCCTTCTATATTAAAAATTCCTGAATCCAATAATTCCTCTAATATTTCATTCCCAAGATATTTTAAAATCTCTTCTTCGATAAGTTTTCTCGTTTGTTCTCCACCACTTCCATGAGAAAGAAGGATTATATCTTCCATCTATCTTCTCCCATAAATATAATAAGCAGAACATGTCCCCTCTGAAGATACCATACAGGGCCCTTTAGGAGTTTCAGGGGTACATACCTTCCCATAAAGGGGACAATCCATAGGCTTTAATACCCCCCTTAATATCTCCCCACATTTACATAATGGATTCTTCTTAGACTCTATTTTAATGGGATAAATCCTTTTTATATCAAGATCTTCAAATTCCTCTCTTAGTATAAGTCCGCTTTCTTCAATAATACCAAGTCCCCTCCAATGGGCAGATCCCTTTTTAAAAACCCCATACATAATCTCTAAGGCTTTTTTATTTCCCTCCTCCCTTACACTTTTTTTATAGGCATTTATGAGAGAAGGTTTTCCATTTTCAATATTCATAACTAAAAGATATATACCATATAAGATTTCTTCAGGTTTAAATCCCATAATTACAAAGGGAACATTATATTCATTAAAAACATCTTCCCATCCCTTTCTTCCAATAATAGTGGATACATGTCCGGGCCCAATAATCCCATCAAGCCTTATTTCTCCTATATCAAGTATTGCCTTCATAGCAGGAGGAGTCAATTTATGTAGGGAAAGAAAATATAAATTTTTAATATTTTCCTCCTTTATTTTTATTAGAGTATAAGCACAATTGGGAGCAGTGGTTTCAAATCCGATTCCAATTAAAATATAATTTTTATCTTTATTCCTCCTTGCGATATTTATAGCTTCAAGGGGGGAGTATACCACAATAACCTCTTTTCCCTTTGCCCTTAAGTGATTTAAACTTTCTAGGGAACCAGGAACATTTATCAAATCTCCAAATGTAATTATCCCAAAGTTATATCTCTCTGAGAGAAATATAATATAATCAATATCTTCCTCTGAGGTTACACAAACGGGACATCCGGGACCTGAAAAAAGATTAATATTTTCTGGTAATATTTCCCTAATTCCATATCTAAAAATTTCATGGGTGTGGGTTCCACAAAACTCCATTATATTTATCTTTTTCTTCGATATTTTTTTAATTCCTTCTACAAAATCTATTACCTTCATTTATCTTCTGTTACTTCTAAAACCTTAAAAATTTCCTCTGCATCTTCTTGAGAAAGAATACTTATTGCAAAGCCTGCATGAACCACAACATAATCTCCTACCTTTACCTCAGGGGTAAAAATTGTACTTACCTCAATTGTGGATCCTCCAAGATCTGCAAGGGCAATATTTTCCTCTTTAATTTCTATTATCTTTAATGGTACTCCAAGACACATTCCCTTCTCCTAATTTTCATTTAAATTAACTATATACTTTTAAAATTATGAATGCAAGTGCTACCTTTCTGAGATTTTCCTGCTAAGATTTTTGAAAAAAGTGGGGGACTAAGGGGTCTAGTTATATTTAAAAGAGGGGAGAAGAGTTCTCCCCTCTTTACTCAATTTCAATTAAAAAAACATGTTCATTTCCATCGAATATTATTCTTTTTACAATACCCTCTTCTTCACAAATAACATCTTTTAAGTCTCTTGAGAGTCCTAACTTATCTCCCTTATTAACTTTATCTCCTTCTTTCACTAATACCCCAAAGGTTGCCTCTACTTTGTATATCATAACTACTCTGATAATTTATATCCTGCAACTTTTGCAATTTTCTTTGCAATATCTATATTATCATATACTCCTGAAAAAACTCTTGCTTCCCTACCAAAGGCATAAACAGAAACGCTACCCCCTGAATGGGAGGTGGTAGTCCATCCAATCTGAGCTCTTGCAGATATTACATCTGCTATATCAAGGGATGTAGCCTTTTTGATCCTTTCTAGCTCTTCAGCCTTAAGATCGGTTATACCTACAAACTCTCTAAAGATCTGCCTTATCTCTTCATCAGTTTTTCCTTTTACCATTCTAGCTAAAGTATCAGAGGATAATTTTTGCTTCATTAAAACTTCAGGAGTAATCTCGTATTTCCCAGTAGATAGTGCTATCCCGCCCGTCTCATGATCTGAAGTTATAACTATTAAAGTATGGGGATTCCTCCTTAGGAAATTTAAAGCAACCTTTACTGCCTCATCAAATTCAAAGGTTTCCCATGCTGCAGAAGCTCCATCATG
The DNA here is from genome assembly GCA_964612975.1 of uncultured Dictyoglomota bacterium. Lineage (GTDB taxonomy): Bacteria > Dictyoglomota > Dictyoglomia > Dictyoglomales > Dictyoglomaceae > NZ13-RE01. Next base: position 208,422 of record CAZTGC010000003.1, read on the forward strand.
AACATGATTTGCCCAATCTATCTTTCCTCCCTCTATCATTACGAAGAAACCTTTAGGATTTCTGCTTAAAATTTCTAATGCCTTTTTTGTCATTTCTGCAAGAGAAGGAACTTTCTCCTTTAAGTACTCCCTATCCATATAGTAAGGAAGATGTAGCTCTGAAAATAGGCCCAAAATTTTTCCATTAGGGGCTTTTGCTTTTTCTAACTCTTCTGGTGTAGAGACAAACTCATAACCTGCCCTTTTGAACTCTTCTATTAAATTTATATCATCCTTTCTCCTGCTTCTTGGATCAGATTTGGGTAAGAAATAGGCTAATCCTCCTCCCATGTAAATATCTGCAGTTTTAAATTCTGCATATTGATCAGCTATAGGCAATTCATCTCTTGCTGTTGTATGAGCGCCAAAAGCAGCTGGAGTAGCATGGGTAATGGTAACTGTAGTAATGAGTCCTGTAGATTTTCCCAATTCCTTTGCAGCTTCAAGAAGAGTCTTTACCTTTTTTCCGTCAGGAGTAATACTTAGCCAAGCATTGTTTGTTTTAAAACCTGTAGCTAAAGCTGTTCCTGCTGCGGCAGAGTCTGTTACTAAAGTATTTGCAGCATAAGTCTTGGATATTCCCACATAAGGAGCTGTTTCAAAGGTAAAGTATTTTTCTTTTCCTAAGATTATTATTCTTGAAAGATCTATACTCTCAATTCCCATCCCATCGCCTATAAAAAAGATTACATTTTTAACCTTAGGCTCTTGGGCAAAGATTGGAATTAAAATCAAACTTAAAATTAAAATGATTTTCTTTAGCATTTTATACCCTCCCTTAAAAAATTTGAAAAAGGAATCTGGAAGCAAATTTTTCTTATTTTTCACCTCCTTTTTTCTCTATTTTCAGATTTTATTTTAAAATATAATTGTTAAACAAAAATAAAAAATAAGTTAAATTTTTATTAAATTTTTAGAATATTCCTAAGTTACTTATGATTTATGATAGTGTTACCCTCTGCGAGTTTAGAAGTACAAGCTTATACTTTAGAAAAAGGGTCTCCTAATCTTTATTAAATTCTAAACAAGATTTGAGAAACCAAATATAATAAAATTCTATCCCAAGGAGGCTTTTTTTTCAAAAAATGATTACAGATTACTTTCTAAGATCCATAATCAAATCTTATCCTTCAAAATGTGATTTATATCACATTTTAAAAAAATTATTATGTTATACTTTAACTTAGATTAGAAAATATATCTTCTTTCTTAGGGGGTATATTTGCTAATCCAAAAAATTTAAAGAGGATTCTACAATGAAAAAAGTAGTTATGATTTTACTTGTATTTTCTTTCTTAACTGCTTTATCCTTTGCTTCCAATTTTAGAAATTTAGAGTGGAGTGGTGCTGATTTTCCATACAAAGGAGGACTTTTTCTTCATGATGGAGATTATGTAGAATTTGACTGTGATTCTTCTCATAGCAAATTTTATTATTGGACATTGAAAAGTGGGGATTGCCCTCTTGAAGTGATGGAAAGAAAACAAGATGGAACATGGAAATCTATAAAAATATTAAAACTACCTCCTACTTCTTCTCTTTCCTCGCCAAACTTTAACAATTTTAGTGGCTGGAAAGTTTTTGATTTAAGTGGTGTATCAGGATGTTTAGGTAAAAAAATAGGTTTACATTTAAGGGAAAATAGAACAGTTGACGGGAAATATTACGGAGATAAGGATTTAATTATTGTATTAACAGAGGGTACAAATGTTATTCGTTGGAAGGGAGTTGATTCTTATGAAAATTGTGACCTTGACGCTAGGGCAAGAAAGGATGATAAATGGAGGGAGTATGCAAATGCTTTAGCAGATAAAAGGATTTCTACTATTGAAAAGATATTTAAAACTTTTAGCGACATATCTTATATTAATGAATATAACGAAGCTTATAAAGCAGGATTGAGTAGTATTCTTAATGGTATATCTTCTTCATATTTTCCACCAGACCATCTAGCCCTTGCTGATGATTGTTTTAAAAATATTGCTGTAGAATATATATCCTTTTATGCCGAATACATGATTAAAATGAGTAAATCTATTAATTATGTTGTTTTGGGGGCTTTAGCAGATGTATATAGTGGAGTATTTGATGGTTTACAATATGTGGTCTGGATGCATAATATTTTAAATAAGGCAATTCCTCAATCTGTATTATCAGTGCAGGAAGCTTATAATAGAACTGTCCAATTTAAAAGCTTTGTAAGTAGTATAAGAACTGCATCTTCATCTAAATTGGATAGCTTAAAACAATATATTTTGAATGAAAAGCAGGCAAGAATAAGTAATAACAAAGAGGCCTTGAGAAATGCTCTCAATTCTCAAATAAACTTACTCCATTTTGAGACATCTGATACTAATCCTCTCTTTACCAGTGATCAGGATATGTCAAAGGGAATAGATTTATCTTTGTGGCATATTTATGCTAAGGCATGTAGTATTGCAAAAAGTAGAGAAAATAACTCAAATTATTCAGCTGCAGAAGGGCAGGCTTATGCAATGTTAAGAATTTTAACAGAAAAACTTATGGCTTCTATATTAAACTTGTGGTTTGAAACTTTATGGGTTAAAAATGCAGAAGAAACTTCTTATCTCCTAAGGTTGTAATTTATAAGGTTGCTTAATAAAAAACAAACACTTCTTAAACTAATAGGGGGAAAGAAGTAAAAAAGAGGTTTAATTAATAAAACTTGTTAGCTCCTACAAAGAGTAGTTAAAAAGAGAGTCCTAAATAATAAATAGGTAGATATGATTTTTAAAAAATCTGCTTTCCTAAAGCTTATTTTCCTCTTTCTTTACTCTCATTAGATTGTGCAACTAAAAACGAACTACCTCCTGAAAATAATGTTTTTATTTAGTAAAAGACCTTTTATTGGGAGTAAGTGGGATAAAATAAATTGCATTATTGCTTATCCTTATAGAGAATAATACTTTTTTAAATTGATATGAAAAGGTGATCCCAGATTAGTCAAAGAATCAAAGCAGTAAAAAATTTTCTTATATTCTTCCATTATCAGGATATCTTTAGATTCTTAGCAATCTTGCATTGATTGCCACGATAATCGTACTAAAGGACATAAGGATGGCTCCTACTG